>JAEUJY010000089.1 GCA_016794525.1 Myxococcales bacterium | reverse complement strand
GGGGCGACCTCGGCGGCGCGGCGGCGCACCGCGGGGGCCGGGGCCGGCGGGGGCAGCGGCGCCGGGGCGGGCGCCGCGACCGCCTCGGCCGGTGGCTGATCGATGCGCACCACGCGGTGCTTGACGATGCGCTTGGGCTTGTCGTTGCCGGCGCCCTCCTCGTCGAGCTGCCGGGTGACCCGGGCGCCGAGCACGCTGGCCTCGGTGGCGGCGGCCAGCGCCGCGTCGCGCGAGCGCAGGCAGTTGTCGCAGCGGCCGCAGCTGGGCGCGCCGGCCTCGCCGAGGTAGTCGAGGATCGCCTGGTTGCGGCACCCCGGCACCTTCACGTACAGGAGCAGCGCGTCGAGGCGGCGGCGGTCGGCGATGCGGCGGCCCTCGTACTGCCGGGCCTTCTCCATCAGCAGCTCGTCGGGCAGCGGCGGATCGGCCAGCTCGTAGATGCCGTCGCCCTTCTCGACGATGAAGCCCTCGTCCTTGAGCAGCGACAGCACCGTCCGGGTGCGCTGCGCGCCGACGCCGGCGCCGAGCGCGATGTTGGCGACGTTGGCCGGCGTGTCGTCGGTGTGGTTGGCGTAGGCGCACAGCGAGTCGTAGACCGACTTGACCTGGCGCCGGGTCGGGTAGGTGCCCGACAGGAAGTACTCCTGGATCGCCACGTCGTCGGGCGAGAACAGGAGCACGCAGCGGGTGGGCTTGCCGTCGCGCCCGCCGCGGCCGGCCTCCTGTGCGTAGGCCTCGAGGGAGCCGGGCACGTGGTAGTGCAGGACGTTGCGGACGTCCTTCTTGTCGACGCCAAGGCCGAACGCGTTGGTCGCCAGCATGACCAGATCCTTGCTGGCCATGAACCGCTCTTGCTCGGCGTCGCGCTCGGTCTTGGTGAGGCGGCCGTGGTACTTCGCCACCGGGATGCCGTGGCGGGCGAGGGCCTCGTGCAGCTCCTCGACCTTCTTCACCGTCGCGCAGTAGACGATGCCGGGGCGCGGCAGCTTCTTGAGCAGCGTGACCAGCGTCTTGACCTTGTCGTCCTCGCCCGGGAACGTGATCACCTCGTAGTGGAGGTTGGGGCGATCGAAGGTCGTCGTGACGATCTCGGCGGTGTCGATGCCGAGCTGCTCGACGATGTCGAGCCGGACGTGCGGCGGCGCGGTGGCGGTGGTGGCCAGCACCGGCGGGCGGCCCACGTCCTCGAGCGCCTTGCGCAGCGACAGGTACGCCGGCCGGAAGTCGTGGCCCCACTGCGAGACGCAGTGGGCCTCGTCGACGACGAACCGCGACACGCCGGTGGCGCCCGCGCACTCGCGCAAGAACGTGCGGAACTCGGGATCGGCCATGCGCTCGGGCGTGGTCAGCAAGAGCTTGCCGCCCGGCGCCCGCGCCAGCTCGTCCATCTCGCGCCGCTGCCGGGTGGTCAGCGTCGAGTCGATGCGCACCACCGCGACGCCCTTCGCCACCATCTTGTCGACCTGATCCTTGATCAGCGCGATCAGCGGCGACACGACGACGGTCAGGCCCGGCAAGACCAGCGACGGCAGCTGGTACAGGAGCGACTTGCCCGAGCCGGTGGGCATCACCGCGATCACGTCCTTGCCGGCGAGGATGTGCTCGATGGCCTGGCGCTGGCCGGGGCGGTAGTCGGTGATCCCGAGGACCTCGCGACCGAGCGCGAGCAGCGTGTCGGGGTTGACCTCGGCGAGGCGCGGCGGCGGCGGCGCGGCGGGGGCCGGCGGCGACGCGGGCGGCTCGGCGGCCTTCTTGCTGCGCGATGATCGCGCGGGTGCGGGGGCAGCGGCGACGGGCGCGGGCGCGGGCTCCGGTTCCGGCTCGGCGCGTTTGCGCGAGCGTGGGGCCGCCGGCTTGGTCGCCTTGGTGGGCGCCGCCTTGGCTGCCTTGGTGGGACCGGCCGCGCCGGTCTTGGTCCGCTTGCTCGTTGCCATCGATCCTGGCCTTCGCCTGGGTCGGCTCAAGCCACAGATGCTCGAGCCGCGCCCACTGCCGCCATGGCAATCCCATGGTCCGTCGAGTGGTTGGATGCACTGCCGGGAGCCCGGCGGGCGATCCGTCGCGTCGCTCGTACCCAGCACGAGCGCCGCGCGTGGAGCGACCTTAACACGGCCGCGGCGGCCGGCTAGGGGGGATGGACGAAATCGTCCCGGGTGGAGGCGCGCTCAGGGCATCGCCGGGCGCGGGGGCTGGGCGACTGACCCCGAAATTGCGTGGGCGGCGATCGGCAGAGGCGGCGAGCCCGGTGTATGAGTACACCATGGCGAGCGATCGGCCGGTGCTCGAGGCCCGCAGTCGCCTCGACGGCTTCAACGCCGACCGCGAGCGCGTGCTGCGCGAGGTCGAGCGCCGCGTCGTCGAGCGCATCACCGCGCGTGCGGCCGGCGGCGGCGACGCCTCGCTGGAGTACGTGCTCAACGACGTCTGCGTCTGCGAGATCAAGCGGCTCGAGGCGGCGGGCAAGGACGCCGGGCGCTGGCGCGAGCTGGCCGGGCGGCTGGGCGGGCTGTCGCCGGCGGCGCTGGCCGGCGAGCTCCGCCAGCTGGTCGCGCACTACGGCAAGGACATCGTCGGCAACTTCGACCCGCGGGTGTACCGGTTCGCGACCAAGGTGCTGACCCCGGGGCTGGGCTTCCTGTTCGCGCCGATGCAGAGCGTGACCGGCGGCGTCGGCGGCCTGCTCGCCGAGCTCGACAGCCGGATCCAGGTCGAGGGCCCGCTCGAGGAGCTGCGCGCGCTGGCCGAGCGCGGCACGCTGGTCGTCACGCCGACCCACTCGTCGAACATGGACTCGGTGGTGATCGGGCTGGCGCTCGAGCGCGCCGGCCTGCCGCCGGTGACCTACGGCGCCGGCAAGAACCTGTTCACCAACCCGTTCATCTCGTTCTTCATGCACAACCTCGGCGCGTACCGCGTCGATCGGCGGCTGCGGTTCGAGCTGTACAAGGACATCCTCAAGGAGTACTCGACGGTCCTCCTCGAGAGCGGCTACCACTCGCTGTTCTTCCCCGGCGGCACCCGCTGCCGCTCGAACATCATCGAGCCGAGCCTGAAGCTCGGGCTGCTCGGCACCGCGGTGACCGCCTACGGCAACCTGGCCGCGGCCGGCGGCGCGCACAAGCGCATCTACGTCGTGCCGGCGACGATCAACTACCGGCTGGTGCTCGAGGCCGAGACGCTGATCCAGGACTACCTCGCCGAGACCGGCAAGAGCCGCTACATCATCACCGACGACGAGTTCTCGCGGCTGGGCCGGATCGTCGAGTTCCTGCGCAAGATCCTGGTCCACGAGGGCGCGGTGGTGATCCGCTTCGGCCGGCCGCTCGATCCGCTGGGCCACGACGTCGACGACGACGGCCAGTCGCGCGATCGCAGCGGCCGGGTGGTCGATCTGCGCAGCTACTTCGTCGGCGCCGACGGCCGGTTCCGCGCCGACGAGCAGCGCGACGCCGAGTACACGCGGCTGCTGGGCCGGCGGCTGGTGCAGGCGTTCCCGCGCGAGAGCGTCTTCCACGCGACGACGGTGGTGGCGCGCGCGGTGTTCGACCGGCTGTGCGTCACGGCCGGCACCCGCGACATCTACCGGCTGACCCGCCTGCCGCCGGGCCGCGAGGTGCCGGTGGCCGACGTGATCGCCGGGCTGGGCGCGCTGCGCGCGCAGCTGGCGGCGCGGCCCGAGGCCGGGCGGCTGCACCACCGGGTGGCCAGCGCCGGCGACGCCGCGACCCTCGACGACGCGCTGCGCGCGCTGGGCAGCTACCACCGGCACCCGGTGCTCGAGCGCAAGGGCGACGTCGTCCGGATCGGCGACGTGCCGCTCCTCTACTACTACCAGAACCGGCTCGCGCACCTGCCGGTGGAGGTGCGGCCGTGACCGCGACCAAGGGCGACACCGTCGGCATCGTCGGCGCGGGCAGCTTCGGCACCGCGCTGGCCGTGGCGCTGGCCCGGGCCGGGCGCGCGGTCGTGCTCTACACCCGCACGCCGGCGGTGGCGCAGGCCATCGCGACGACGCGGCGCTGCCCGCGGCTGCCCGACGTGGCGGTGCCCGAGGCGGTGCGCGTCGTCGAGTCGCCGCGCGAGCTGGCGGCGGCGGCGCGGTTCCTGGTGATCGCGGTGACCTCGACCGACGTCGGGCCGCGCCTCGTCGAGCTGGGCGCGGTGCTCGACGGCAGCCACCTGATCGTCCACGCGGTCGGCGCGCTGGCCGCGCCCGACGACGTCCGGGTCAGCGAGCTGATCGAGCGCGCGACGCCGGTCTTGCGCGCGGGCGTGCTGGCCGGGCCGGCGCTGCCCGGCGATCTGGCCGCCGGCCGGTTCGCGTCGATGGTGGTGGCGTCGGCGTTCGACGAGGTGACCGCCGAGACCCGCCGGCTGCTCAACCTGCCGCCGGCGCTGCGGCTGTACGGCTCGCGCGACGTGATCGGCGTCGAGCTGGCGTCGGCGCTGGCCGGCGCCTACACCGCGGCGCTCGGGCTCGCCGACGGCGTCAAGGTCGGCGTCGGCCCGCGGGCGGTGCTGGTGACCCGCGCGGTGGCCGAGGCGGCGCGGCTGCTCGAGGCGGCCGGCGGCCAGGCGCGCACGTTCGCCGGGCTGGCCGGCCTGGGCAACCTGCTGGTGCGCGGCGCCAGCGCCGACGATCCCGACTACGCCTTCGGCCAGGCGCTGGCCCGCGGCGAGGCCGCGACGACCCGGCCCACCGAGGGCGCGCGCGCGGCGGTGACCGCGCTGCGGCTCGCCGAGCGCAAGCGCGTGCGGATGCCGCTCCTCGCCGGGCTGGCCGCGGTGGTGGCCGGCAAGGCGTCGGTGGCCGACGCCGCGCGGCTGGCCGCCGACACGGTGGCGGCGGAGGAGTGATGGCGCGCGGCGCGCGCGGGCTCGCGGTCGGCGCGCTCGCGCTGGTCGGCTGTGTCCACGGCGGCGGCGCGCGGCCGGCGGTCACGCCGGGGCTGGCGATCGCGATCCACGTCGATCGCGCCACCGGCGCCGGGCGGGCCTTCGTCGACGATCGCCGCTGGGTCGTCGTGCCGGCCGACGGCTGGCTCGAGCTGCCCGACGTCGCGGCCGACGTCGAGCTGGACTCGGTGGTGCTGGCCGCGGTCGACGGGCGCGGCGCGCTCACCGCGTCGGCGTGTCGCCCGGCCGGCGTGACCCGCGGCACCGGCGAGCTGCCGGCGGCGCTCGGCCGCGCCGTCCAGGTGACGATCGCCGGCGGCGAGGTGGTGGCCGGGACGCTGCTCGCGGTGGGCGCGCCGGTGACGATCGTCGCCGACGACGCGCTCGGCCAGGTCGAGGCCGGCGCGCTGGTCGACGGCGGCGGCGAGGCGCTCGCGGCCGCGCCGGCGGTGGGGCAGGTCGTGCGCGGCGAGACGCCGGGCGGCGACCGCGTCCTCGGCCCGGTGGTGAGCGTGCGCCCGCGGTCGGTGACCGTCGGGCTGGCCGACGGCCAGGCCCGCGCGGTGCCGCTCGACGCGGTGGCCGCGATCCGCCTCGACGACGATCGCCCCGGGCTGCGCTGCCACGTGACCAGCGGCGCGCCGGGCCGGCAGCTGGTGCGGCTGGGCTACGCCAGCCCCGGCTTCGGCTGGACGGCCAGCTACCGCGTCGAGCTGCGCGGCGAGGCGGCGATCACCGAGGCGCCGCTGACGCCGCGCTACACGATCGTCGCGCCGGGCCTGACCACGCCGCGCGCCGCGACGGTGCGGCTGGTGGCCGGGCTGCCCGACGGGCCGTTCGCGCCGGCCGAGGCGTGGCGCGGCGAGCTCACGCTCGGCGGCGGGCCGGTGGTCGTCACCGGCGCCACCGCCGCGCGGCCGGCGCGGGCGGGCTGGGTCTACCGCGGCGCGCTGGGCAGCGCCGACGAGCCACCCGCCGGCGAGTACTGGCACGCCGCGTCCCATGGCCTGGTCTGGCGCGAGCTGGCGCTGGCGCCGGCGCCGACCGACGTCGCCGGGCCGCTCGAGGTCGTGCTCGACGGCGACGCGGCCCGCCGGGTGCGCGCGATCTTGCCGGCGCCGGCGCTCGAGCCGCCGGTCGCGGTCCGGGTGCCGCTGGCCAGCTCGGCCACGCTGATCGGCTACCGCCACAAGCGCGAGCTGGCCCGCGACGACCGCCACGTCGTCGACGAGATCCTGTACTCGGTCGCCAACCACGGCGACGCGCCGGTCGAGGTGACGATCGAGGAGGAGCTGCGCTACCCGGGCGCGGCGGTGGTGCGGTTCGAGCGGCCCGAGGCGGCCGAGGGCGGCGGCGTGCTCAAGCACGATCGCTGGCGCCGCGTGGTGACGGTCGCGCCCGACGGCGTGGCCCGCGGCGCCGTCGTCGTGCAGTACCGGACGCCGCGGCCGTGACCGCGCCGCCCATCGACGCCGCGCGGGCCGAGGCGGGCGCCGCGCTGCGCGCCGAGCTGGGCCGGGTGCGCGGGCAGCTGGCCGCCGGCCTCGAGGCCACGCCGGCCGGCGCGGTGGCCGCGGCGGCGCTGGCCGACGTCTACGATCGCGCGATCGTCGCGCGCTGGCGGGCGGCGATGGCCGGCGAGACCGCGCCGCTGGCGCTGGTCGCGACCGGCGGCTGGGCCCGCCGCGAGCTGGCGCCGTACTCGGACATCGACTTCATCGTCGTCCACGCCGGCGCCGAGGCCGCGGCGCGGCGGGTCGCCGATCGGCTGCTGTACCCGCTGTGGGACGCGCGGGTCGCGGTCGGCCACGCGGTGCGCGAGCCGCGCGAGTGCGCGAAGCTGGCGAAGGACGATCTGGCGACCGCCACCGCGCTGTGCGACCTGCGGCCGATCGTCGGCGACCTCGGGCTGACCGAGACGCTGCTCGCCGCGGCCCGGGCCGCGATCGCGCCGGCCGGCGACGCCGATCGGCTGATCGCCGCGCTGGCCGACGATCAGGCGCGGCGCCACGCGCGGTTCGGCGACTCGCTGTACCGCCTCGAGCCCAACCTCAAGCAGGGCATCGGCGGGCTGCGCGATCTGGCGATCGCGGTGTGGGCGGCGCGGGCGCGCTGGCTCCTCGCCGAGTCGCCGTGGCCGTCGCCGGCCGAGAGCATCGAGCGGCTGGCCGCGCTGGGCCACGTCCGGCCGCGCGAGGCCGCGGCGCTGCTGGCCGCGCGCGACTTCTTGCTGGCGCTGCGGGCGCGGGTGCAGCTGCGGGTCGGGCGCGCCAACGACCACCTGACCTTCGAGCTGCAGGAGGCGATCGCGCCGGCGTGGTACCCGGCGCTGGCGCCGGCCGCCGAGTCGCGGGCCGCGGTGGCGCCGGCGGTCCAGGCGCTGATGCGCGACTTCTACCTGCACGCCCGGGCGATCGGCGACCTCGCCGAGCGGCTGCTGGCCCGCGCCCGGCTGCCGCGGCGGCGCGCGCCGCGGGTGCGCAAGCTCGACGAGGTCGTCGCGGTCATCGACGGCGAGCTGGCGGCGATCGCGCCGGCGCGGCTGGTCGAGGCGCCGGCCGAGCAGGTGCGGGTGTTCCGGGTCGCGGTCGATCACGGCCTCGCGGTCGCCGCCGCGACCAAGGACGCGATCGCCGACGCGGCGGTCACCGCCGGCGCGGCGCTGTTCGTCGACCGCGCCGCCGGCTGGCAGTTCCTCGACGCGCTGTGCGACCCGCGCGATCGCGCGCAGCCGTCGGCGCTGGAGTGGTTGCACCGGCTCGGCGTCGCCGACGCGATCGTCCCCGAGTGGGCGCCGTGCACCGGCCGCGTCCAGCACGACCTCTACCACGTCTACACCGTCGACCAGCACCAGCTCTACGCGGTGGCGATGCTCAAGCAGCTGGCGCGCGGCGAGCTGGCCGACGTCCACCCGATCGCGACCACCGCCTACGCGCAGGTCGCGCGGGTCGCGCCGCTGTACCTGGCGACGCTCCTGCACGACGTCGGCAAGCCCCACGGCAAGGGCCACGCCGAGAAGGGCGCGGTGATCGGCGGCGTCGTCGCGCGGCGGCTCGGGCTCGACGAGCGCGACGCCGACACCGTCGAGTTCCTGATCCGCCAGCACCTGACGATGGCCCACGTGTCGCAGCGCCGCGACCTCAGCGATCCGGACGTCGTGGCGCGCTTCGTCGAGCGGGTCGGCGATCCGCAGCGGCTGGCGGCGCTGTACGTGCTGACCCTGTGCGACACCGCGATGACCGCGCCCGACAGCCTGACCGCGTGGAAGGCCGAGCTGTTGCGCGAGCTGTACGTGCGCGCGAGCGAGCGGCTCGGCGGCGGCGAGCCGTCGGCGTTGCCGCCGCGCGCGACCGGCGAGATGGATCCCGGCATCGCCGGCTCGATCGCCGCCGGCCTCGATCCGCGGTTCGCGGCGCAGCTCACCGCCGAGCAGGCGTCGCGCCACGTGCGCCTCGCGGCCCACGTCCAGGGCCACGGCGCCGCGGTCGGGCTGGCGGTCACCGCGCTGCCGACGCCGGGCGTCGGCGAGATCGCCGTCGTGGCGCCCGACGTCCACGGCGTGCTGGCGGCGATCACCGGCGTGCTGGCGGCGCACCGGGTCGACGTGCTCGGCGCGGTGGTCGGGCGCGCGGTCACCCCCGACGGCGCGCTGGCGCTCGACCTGTTCGTCGTGCGCGGGCCGGCGGGCGCGGCGATCGCCGCCGGCGATCCGCGGTGGAAGCGCATCGAGGACGATCTGGCCGAGCTGTGCGCCGGCGGGCCGCCGACCGCCGCCGCGGTGGCCGCGCTCGTGGCGCGGCGCCGCCCGCGCTCCGGCCTGCCGCCGCGGGTCACGCCGGCGGTGCCGACCGAGGTGCGCTTCGATCTCGACGAGTCGAGCGACGCGACGATCGTCGAGGTGTTCGCGCGCGATCGCCCGGGCCTCCTGTACGCGGTGGTCGCGGCGCTGGCCGACGCCGGCCTCGACATCTCGGTGTCCAAGATCGCCACCGAGGGCGAGAAGGTGTCCGACGTGTTCTACGTGACCGCCGGCGGCGCCAAGGTCACCGAGCCCGAGGCGCTGGCCGCGGTCGCGGCGCGGGTCACGGCGGCGATCGACGAGGACGCGTAGTGGCCGCGATCGACACCCCGCCGGGGCTGGGCCTCGCGGGGGCGCAGGTCGGGTGGTTCGTCGCGCGGCCGGGGCCGCGGCGGCTGGCGTGGCGCGGCCTGGTCGGGACGGTGGCGCTGGCGGTGGTCGCGGCGCTGCTGACCCGCCGCCACCCGCCGGCCGACTACGGCGCGGCGCGGCTGATCGTGCTGGTGACCGCGGTCGCGATCGCGGCGCTGGCGTGGGCGGTGCGGCGGGCCCGGGTCGGGGTCGGCCCCGACGGTGTGCGCTGGGGCTGGGGCACGCTGGTGGTGCGGCTCGAGGCGCGCCGGGTCACCGCGGTGCGGGTGTACCGCGACGCGATCGCGTTCGTGCCGCGCCGGGGCTCGGCGTGGTTCCTGTTCGCCCGCGACTGGGATCGCTTCGAGGCGCTGCGCCGCGCGGTCGTGACCGCCGGGCTGCCGTGCGCCGAGCTCGACCGGCGGGCGCCGTGGACGGCGCGCCTCCAGAGCTACGGCCGCGTGCTCGACCTGCTGGTGGTGGCGGCGGTCGCGGTCGCGGCGCTGACGGCTCTGGTCGCGCTGTGATGCTAGACTGCCGGCGATGATGCGCGCCGCGACGATCGCCCTGTGCCTGGTGCCGCTGCTCGGCGGCTGCGACAAGAAGAAGCCCGACGGCTTGCCGCCGGCCACCGACTGGCAGGCGCCAGCGGCCGGCTCGTCGGTGCCGATGCCGAGCACCGGCGGCGGCGGCCCCGCCGCGGCCGATCCACACGCCGGCGTGCCGGGCGCGCCGCCGATCGGCGGCGGCATGGGGGCCGACCCTCACGCCGGCGTCCCGGGGGCGCCGCCGCTGGGTGGTGGCGGCGACGGCAGCGATCCCCACGCCGGGGTGCCGGGCGCGCCGCCGATCGGCGGCGGCGGTGGCGGCGGTGGCGGCGTCGACGTCGCCCAGATGGGGCTGCCCGCGCCGGATCCGACGCGGCCGATGGACCCCAACAAGTACCTCGCCGGCACGATCGACGCGCCCGAGGCGCTGCGCGCCAAGATCCCCGCCGGCGCCGCGATCTTCATCTCGGTCCGCACCCGCGACGCCGCGACCGGGCAGGGCGTCGGCGCGCCGATCGCCGTCGACAAGCTGGTCGCCTCCGGCACCTGGCCGATGACGTTCAAGCTCACCGAGGCCCAGGCGATGATCGGCGGGACCGGCTTCGCCGGCTCGGTCGTCGTGTCGGCGCGCTTCGATCAGGACTCGGACGCGATGAGCAAGCAGCCGGGCGACGTCACCGGCAAGGCCGAGGCGACGATCCCGTCGGCCGGCGTCAAGCTGCTGCTCGACACGACGCTCTAGGCGCGGCGCGCGGCTACATGCCGCGCAGGTGCGCGGTGTCGTTGATCGTGACGATGCGCCAGCGATCGCCGGCGCGGTGCTCGACGTGGGTGATCGAGGCGTTGTCGACGAGCACGAACACCGGCGCGTCGGGCGACGGCACGCCCAGCCCGCACACGTACGAGAACACGTGGAACAGCGCCAGGCCGTGGGTCACGACGACGACCCGCTGGCCGGCGTGGTCGGCGACGATGCGGGCGATCGCGCCGCTGACCCGCGCGAACACCGCCGCCGCGGTCTCGCCGCCCTCGGGGACGGCGTCGGGGTCGCGGGCGATCAGCCGGCGCCACAGGTCGGGGTAGCGGGCCTCGGCCTCGGCGAAGGCCAGCCCGTCGAACACCCCCAGCGAGCGCTCGCGCAGCCCCGGCTCGTGGCGCGCGGTGACGCCCAGCGCCGCGCAGATCGGCGCCGCGGTCTCGACCGCGCGGACGATGTCGCTGGTGATCACCGCGACCGGCCGGCGCTCGACGAGCTCGGCCGCGGCCCGCGCCGCCTGGGCCCGGCCGCGCTCGGTCAGCGGCACCGGGCTCCAGCCGCCGAAGCGGCCGTCGCGGTTCGAGTCGGCCTCGCCGTGCCGCACCAGCAGGAGCTCGGTCGGAGCAGTCGCCATCGCGGTCGTGGTATACGTCGCCGCGCCATGCCCGACTACTCGAAGATCCACGATCTGATCAGCCATCGCATCGCGATCGAGTACGACACCGGCGCCAAGGTCGTCGGCATGCTGGCCTCGTGTCAGCCGTCGTCCGGTCCCGTCGAGTTCGTGGTCATCCACGACGCCAAGCTGTTCGGCTCCAGCGGCAAGCTCGTGCGCGAGGTCAAGGAGTTGACCATCTGCCCGAACGTCTGTGTCGGCTTCGCCGTCGACGAGGGCCCCCGCGGCCGCGACGTGCGGTAGCCGCGGGCGGACGCGCGGGCCGCGCCCGCAGGCCGACTCAGCGGACGCCGAGGTGGGCGTGGTAGCGGGTGGCGAGATCGTCGTCGACGTCGTCGGCGAGCGCGGCGGTCCGCTGGATCATGTCGTGGACCTCGGTGCGATCGAGGTCGAGCGTCGAGCGCTCGGCCACCAGCAGCACCTGGTCGCCGCGGATGGCGAACGCCACGCCGCACAGGTCGGCGTTGCGGCTGAGCAGCTCCTGCCACAGCGCCGCGCGATCGGTGCCGTCGCCGGCGTGGACCACGCCGGAGGCGACCCGCAGGTGGGTGTCGGCGCCGCGGGGGAGCAGCTGGATCTCGACGGTGGCCGAGCCGTGCTTCACCCGCCAGCCGGCCATGGCGTCGGCGGCGTCGTCGCGGCAGTCGTTCAGGAAGTGGCCGAGGGTGACCAGCACGTCCTCGACCATCGTGATGGTCGAGGTGACGCGGATCTCACCGGAGTGATCGAACAGACCAGCCGCCATGGACGGCGATGGTAGCGCGATCTGCTCGACGCGTGCACGGACCCGGGGGCAATGCGAGGATAGGCGGCAGCGATGGCAGGAGTGCGCGACGAGGAGACTGAGAGCGTGGCCGAGACCGGGGCCGAGACCGCGACCGCGACCGAGACCGTGGCCGCGACCGCGACCGCGACGGAGACCGCGACCGTGGCCGCGACCGTGGCCGCGACCGCGACCGAGACCGAGACCGTCGCCGCGACCGAGACCGAGACCGGCACGGAATCGGAGACGGAGTCGGAGTCGGGAACGGAGTCGGAGACGGGGACGGAGTCGGGGACGGAGACGGGGACGGAGACGAGCACGGGCACGGGCACGGGCACGGGCACGGGCACGGGCACGGGGATCGGGCGGGGGCGGGGGCGGTGGATCGGGTTGGTGGTGCTGCTGGCGGTGGTGGTGCTGGTGGTCGTGATCGGGGTGCGGCGGATGCGACCGAGAGGCGTGGGCATGGGGCCGTCGATGGCGACGGCGAAGGACGCGGGTGGGGCGGCGCTGGTGCCGCAGGCGCTGCCGACCTTGCCGACGCCGGTGAAGGGGCCGGGCGACGAGACGCTGGTGGCGCTGGTGGTGGATGGCGCGGGGCTGCCGGTGGGCGACGTGGCGGTGACGGCGGTGCCGGAGTCGGCGGTGAAGGTCGGCGCGACCGAGCCGGCGGTGGCGGTGGTCGCGGTGACCGGGCCCGATGGGCACGTCGAGCTCGAGGGGCTGGTGCCGGGGCGGTACCGGGTGACGCTGGAGGGCGCGGCGATCTTCACGTCGGAGGTGCGGTACGTGCCGGTGCCCGCCGACGTGATGCGGCTGGTCGCGGCGCGGCGCGTGGCGCTGGCCGGCGTGGTCACCGACGGCGGGCAGCCGGCCGCCGGCGCGACGGTCGCGCTCGACAGCGACGCGCTCTACGGCACCCGCGAGGTCACGGCCGGCGCCGATGGGAAGTTCGCGTTCGACGAGCTGCCCGAGGGTAGCTACCGCGTGTGGGCGTGGCGCGGCGATCGCGCGGCCCGCTCGCTGCGGGTGCCGCGGCTGGGGCGCGGCCCGTTCGCCGACGTCACGCTCGCGCTCGAGCCAGCGGCGATCGTGCTCGGGCGCGTCGTCGATCGCCAGACCGGCGCCGGGCTGGCCGCGGCGGTGACGCTGTCGGCCGACGCCGCCGACGAGGCGCCGCGCCACGTACGCACCGACGCCGACGGGCGGTTCCGCGCCGAGGGCGTGCCGCCGGGCAAGTGGACCGCGTCGGCGTGGGCGCCGGGCTGGCTGCTCGCCGGCACGGTCAGCTTCACGCCGGGCCGCGGGGACCTGACGCTCGAGCTCATCCCCGGCGGCGTGGTCGAGGGCAAGGTCGTCGACGACACCGGCGCGCCGGTGGCCGGCGCGGTGGTGACCGCGACCGGGCGCGGCAGCGGCGGCCTCGAGGTCAGCGCCGCCGGCGCCGACGAGCAGCTGCGGCGCGCGCTGGGCCTCGCGGTGCGGCCGGCGCTGGCCGCCGCGCCGCTGGGGGCCGACGCGCAGTTCGTGCCGCGCGGCGAGCTGGGCGTGATGCTCGGCCCGATCCCGTTCGCGCCGCCGCCCGGCGCCGCGCGGACGACCGTCGCGATGCTGACCGACGCCGACGATCCGGCCTTCGATCCCGACACGCCGGTGGCGCCGCTGCCGGTCGATCCGGCCTACGTCCCGATCTGGACCACCGGCGCCGACGGCCGCTTCCGCCTGACCGGCCTGCCGGCGGGCGGCTACGTGCCGGTCGCCGAGGCGCCGGGCTTCGCGGTCGGTCGCGGCGCGCCGCTGACGCTGGCGCTGGGCCAGATCGTCGTCGGCGTCGAGCTGGTGCTGCCGCGCGGCGCGATGGTCGCGGGGCGCGTCAGCGATCAGCGCGGCGCGCCGGTCGGCGGCGCGATCGTGCGCTTCGCCCCGGCCGAGCCGATCGGCAGCCGCGGCGTCGTCGAGGTCGCGACCGACGCCGACGGCAACTACCGCGCGGGGCCGCTGGCCGGCGCGCAGGCGGTCAGCGCGCGGGCCTGGGGCCACGGCGACTTCGCCGGCGTCCTCGACGTCAAGCGCCCCGCCGACGGCAGCGACGTCCCCTACGACGTGACGCTGGTCGTCGCCGACGCCGAGCTCGAGGGCGTCGTCGAGGATCCCGCCGGCCTCCCGGTCGTCGGCGCGCGGATCGCGATCGACGCCGGCGCCGGCGCGGGCCGCGCGACCGTCGCCGGCCCCGGCGGACGGTTCCGGTTGACGATGCTGGCCGCCGGGCCGATCCAGCTGCGGGTCGAGCACCCCGACTACCCGGGCGAGCGCGCGACGGTCACCACCGGCGACGCCGCGCGGGTGGTGCTGCGCTGGGGCGGCGGCCTCGAGCTCGTCGTGTTCGATCACCACACCGGCGCCAACCTGCCAGGCCTGCCGGTGCTCGCCACCGGGCCGGGCAAGGCCCGCCGCGAGCTGTCCACCGACGCCGCCGGGCGCGTCCGCCTCACGCCGATCGTGCCCGGCGCCTGGACCCTCGCGGTGCGCACGCCGGGCTACGTCGCGCGCGCGCTCGCGGTCACCGTCCCCCCCGGTGATCGGCCGGCGCAGATCACCGCGCCCGATCTGCGGCTCGAGCTCGAGCGCGGCGCGACGGTCACTGGCGTGGTCCGCGATCGCGCCGGCGATCGGGTCGCCGGGGTCGCGCTGACGCTGGCCGCCGACGCCGACGCCGAGGCCCGCGCCACCACCGACAGCCTCGGCGAGTTCCGGCTGCGCGACGTGCCGACCGGCACGGTCACGCTGCGCGCGACCAAGGGCGGGCTGCGCGCGCAGCTCGAGCTGGAGCTGCGTCCCGGCGACGAGCGCGGCGGCGTCGACCTGACGCTCGAGTAGCGGCCCTCCGTGTCGCGCCGATGGTGCTAGCGCCGCCGCAGCCGCGCGCGATCGAGGATCATCGTCTCCTCGCGGTGGATCTCGTCGCCCCAGTCGAGGTCGGGCGGCGGCGCCGGCCGTGACGGCGTCCGCGGGCGCGGCGGCGGCACCGGCGGCGGCATCGCGCGACCGGCGGGGCGGCCCGGCGGCAGCGGCGGCGGCGCCGACGTGCGGCGCACCCGCCGGCCGGGGTCGAGGATCATCGTCTGCGCGGCGTGGAGATCGGGGACGTCGGTCTCCGAGCGCAGGCCCTCGCTGTCGGAGCGGGGCAGGGTGGTGTGGCTCTCGCCGTCGCCGAAATCGTCGGCCTCGGGGGCGGCCGCGTGGGTGCCGGTCGGGCGCGGCTGGAACGGCACCGGCGCTGGCGCGAAGTCGGGCTCGCTCTGGGCCCGGCCGGCGATCAGGTTCTCGCCCACGTCGTCGGAGACGTCGTCGGCCAGGACGTACTCCTCGAGCATGCGCAGCTCGCGCTCGATCTCGGTGGCGAACGCCTTGCGGACGTAGCGGCCGAGGTGGCTGCGCGAGTAGGTCGGCGCGTAGCGGCGCAGGAACGCGCGCAGATCGGCCTCGACCTCGGCCGCGGTCTGGTAGCGCTGGGCGCGGCTGCGGGTCAGGCACTTGTCGGCGATCGCCTCGATCTCGGGCGGCGTCGACGGCACCAGCTCCGACACCGGCCGGTACTTGGCGTCGCGGACCTTGATCAGCAGGTCCATCTCGTTGCCGGCGGTGAACGGCGGCACCCGGGTCAGCATCTCGTACAGGCACGAGCCGAGGCTGAACACGTCGGAGCGGTGGTCGAGCTTGCGGCCGAGCGCCTGCTCGGGGCTCATGTACTTGACCTTGCCCTTGATGACGCCGGTCTTGGTGTTGACCTTCGACAGCGTCGCCTTGGCGATGCCGAAGTCGCACAGCTTCACCTCGCCGGTGTACGAGACGATGATGTTCGACGGCGAGACGTCGCGGTGGACGATCCGCAGCGGCCGGCGGCGCGCGTCGACGGCGGTGTGCGCCGCGTGCAGCGCGCTGGCCACCTCGGCCGCGACGTAGGCGGCGTGCTCGGGCGGCATCGGCTTCTTCTTCTGCCGGCAGCGCTCGAGGATGGTGCGCGCGTCCTTGCCGTCGACGTGCTCCATCGCGATGAAGTACTCGCCCTGGGCCCGCGCGAACTCGTAGACCCGCGCGATCGACGCGTGGCGCAGCACCGAGGCGATCTTGGCCTCGTCGACGAGCATCTGGATGAAGTCGTCGTCCTCGGCGAGGTGCGCCAGCACGCGCTTGACCGCGACCAGGTGCGCGTGGCCGTGGGCGTCGAAGGTCTTGGCGCGATAGATCTCCGCCATCCCGCCGAACGCGATGCGATCGAGCAGGTGGTACCGGCCGAGCTGTTGGGCTCTGCGCACCGGGTGCCATGGTAGCGGTTCGTCGCCATCGCACAAACATCCGGCGCCGCCATCGACGGATCCCGCGCGCGGTGTACGCCCAGCCCCCACCTACGGGCGTCGGCGAAACGGCCTGGTATAGTCCGCGCCATGCGTCGCCTCGCCGTTGCCGCCGTCCTCCTCGCCGTCGTCGCCTGCAAGAAGGCCGACTCGACCAAGCCCAGCGGCTCGCCGCCGGGCGGCACCGCGCCGGTGGCCGCCGGCGGCGATCGCGGCGCGACCGGCGGCCCGAGCGGCGCGATCAAGGGCGGCGGCGAGGGCGCGGGCCCGGCCGCGCCGACCGGCCCCGACGATCAGTACCAGGTCGAGGCGGTGGCCGTGACCGGCGCGCCCGGCGCCGAGACTGTGGCGCGCGTCGTCGTGCGGCCCGGCAAGGGCTTCCACATGAACAAGGACTACCCGACCAAGCTGTCGCTCGAGCTGCCGGCCGGGGTCACGTCGGTCAAGCCGGTCCTCGAGCCGGCCGACGCCGAGGCCTTCGACGACAACCAGCTGGCGTTCGCCGTCAAGCTGACCGCGGCCAGCGCCGGCGACTACTCGATCCCCGGCACGCTGAAGTTCGCGGTGTGCACCGAGTCGACGTGCAACCCCAAGAAGCACGCGATCGCCCTGGCGCTCAAGGCCCAGTGACCGCGCCGCCGCGGTACAACCGCAGGCGATGAGTTCGACGGTCAAGACCCGCCTGGCCGGACTCGGCGAGGCCATCCGTGGGCAGTTCGCGGCCACCCGGCGGATGATGTCGTTCGCCGACTACGTCGAGCTGGTGCTGGCGCAGCCCGCGCGCCAGCTGCGCAGCGCGGCGCAGTACCTGGTCGCCTGCTTCGATCACTACGGCACCGAGGCCGTGCGCTACCCGTGGGGCGAGGTCCAGCGGTGGAAGCTGTTCGACGCGCCGTGGGCCAACGGCCAAGGGCGGCTGATCGGGCAGGAGGCGGCGCAGGCGCAGATCTACCGCGCGCTGGCCGGGTTCGTGCGCGACGGCATGCCGTCCCGGCTGGTGCTGCTGCACGGCCCCAACGGCTCGGCCAAGTCGACGCTGCTGCGCTGCATCGGCCAGGCGCTCGAGCACTACTCGTCGCTCGACGACGGCGCCTGCTACCGGTTCGCGTGGGTCTTCCCGTCGGGCAAGAGCGGCAAGGGCGGCATCGGCTTCGCCGGCGCCGCCGGCGGCGAGGCCGCGGCGGTCGACACCTACGCGTTCCTGCCCGACGAGGCGGTCGACGCCCGGCTGATCGACGAGCTGCGCGATCACCCGCTCTTGCTGATCCCGCGCGAGCACCGCGCGGCGCTGCTGGCCGAGGCCGCGCCCGGCTTCCCGGTCTCGGACTACCTGCGGTTCGGCGAGCTGTCGCCCAAGAACCGGGCGATCTTCGAGGCGCTCCTGGCCGGCTACCACGGCGACTACACGAAGGTGCTGCGCCACGTCGCGATCGAGCGGTTCTACGTCTCGCACCGCTACCGCACCGGCTACGTCACCGTCGAGCCGCAGATGTCGGTCGACGCAAGCGAGCGGCAGATCACCGCCGACCGCTCGCTCGCGGCGCTGCCGCCGTCGCTGCAGAGCGTGTCGCTGTTCGAGTACGGCGGCGAGATCGTCGGCGCCAACCGCGGCCTGCTCGAGTTCGACGACCTGCTCAAGCGGCCGCTCGAGGCGTGGAAGTACCTGCTGACCGCCGTCGAGCGCGGCGCCGTATCGCTGGCCAACGCGTCGTTGTTCCTCGACCTGGTGTTCGTCGGGTCGACCAACGAGGTCCACCTGTCGGCGTTCAAGGAGATCCCCGACTTCGCGTCGTTCCGCGGTCGGCTCGAGCTGGTGCGCGTGCCGTACATCCTCAACTACCGCCACGAGGCGGCGCTGTACGAGGTGCAGCTGCGCGAGGCCGCGGGCGGTCGCCACGTCGCGCCGCACACCGCCTACGTCGCGGCGCTGTGGGCGGTGCTGACCCGGATGCGCCGGCCCCAGGTCGAGCGGTTCCCGTCGAGCCTGGCCGAGACGATCGGCAAGCTGGGGCCGCTCGAGAAGGCCGAGCTGTACGCCGACGGCACGCTGCCGGCGGGGCTGGCCGGCGTCGCGGCGAAGGAGCTGACCGCGCACCTCAAGGACCTGTACGCCGAGAGCGACACCTACCCGAACTACGAGGGCAAGATCGGCGCGTCGCCGCGCGAGATCCACGGCGTCCTGCTCAACGCCGCGGCGTCGCCGCGTTACGCGTACGTGTCGCCGCTGGCGGTGCTCGAGGAGCTGGTCGAGCTGGCCAAGCAGACCTCGCTGTTCGAGTTCCTGCGCCAGGACGTCCAGCCCGGCGGCTACCACGACCACAAGAAGTTCGTCGACCTGTGCCGCGACCGCTTGCTGGCGCGCGTCGACGACGAGGTCCGGGCCTCGCTCGGCATGGTCGAGGAGTCCGAGTACCAGCGCGTCTTCGAGCGCTACGTCGCGCACGTGACCCACTGGCTGCGCAAGGAGAAGCTGCGCAACCCGTCGACCGGACGGCTCGAGGATCCCGACGCCGCGTTCCTGGCCGAGGTCGAGAAGACCCTCGAGGTCACCGGCAAGCCCGAGGAGTTCCGCGGCGGCCTGATCGCCAAGATCGGCGCGTGGTCGCTGGACCACAAGGGCGAGAAGCCGGTGCTGACCGAGATCTTCGCCGACCACGTGCGCAAGCTGCGCGAGGCCTACTTCGTCAAGCACAAGAAGGCGATCGCCGCCGGCGTGACCGAGCTGGTGCAGCTGCTGACCGCCGACGGCGCCGGCCTCGCCGAGGACGCCCGGGCCCGGGCCGAGGCGGCGCTGGCCACGCTCGAGACCAAGTACGGCTACCAGCGCGACAGCGCCCGCGATCTGGTCGCGCTGATGGCCCGCACCCGCTACCGCTGAGCGGGGGCGCTCGCCGCTCCCGGGTGATCCCGGTGGCGGCCACGGGAAACTTGCCGCCGACGCGCGCCGCGCCCTAGCATGGAGCGATGCGTGGCGCGCTGATCCTCGCCGGCGTGCTGGCGGCCGTGCCGTCGGCGCGCGCCGATCGGTTCGTCAACGGGCCGTACCTGCAGAACGCGACGCCGGCGTCGGTGACGCTCATGTGGGAGAGCGACAGCGTCGCGCCCGCGACCGTCACGATCCACGGCGCCGCCGGCGCCGCGCCGCGGGTGATCGAGGTCGCGGCCACCGCGCACGCCGAGGTCGTGGTCGACGGGCTGGCCGCCGGCGCGCGCTACCGCTACGAGGTCAAGCTCGGCGATCGCGTCGCCAAGGGCGAGCTCACCACCGCGCCGCCGCCGGGCGCGCCGGTGCCCCTGACCTTCGTGGTCTACGGCGACACCCGGTCGTCGTCGGACGCCCACCGCCAGCTGGTCGAGCGCATCCGCACCGAGGTGCCCGACTTCCTGCTCGGCACCGGCGACCTCGTCGACGACGGCGCGGTCAAGAGCCAGTGGCAGACGTTCTTCGACGTCGAGGGGCCGCTGCTCGCCGACAACGTCTTCTACCCGGCGCTCGGCAACCACGATCGCCAGGGCCGCGCGCGGTCGGCCGAGGCCTACCGCGCGCGGTTCGCGCTGCCCGAGGGCGGCACCGATCCCGAGCGGGTCTACGCGTTCACCTACGGGCCGGCGCGGTTCCTCGTGCTCGACTCCAACTCGGCGTCGTTCGCGCTGACCGATCAGACCGCGTGGCTCGAGCGCGAGCTGGCGGCGGCGCGCCAGGACAAGGCGATCCACCACGTCTTCGTCGTGATGCACCACCCGCCGTACTCGATCTCGATCCACGGCGGCCAGCGCGATCTGCGCGAGCGGTGGACGCCGCTGTTCGAGAAGTACGGCGTGGCCGCGGTGTTCTCCGGCCACGACCACTGCTACGAGCGCGCCGAGGCCAACGGCGTGCGCTACTTCGTGTCGGGCGGCGGCGGCGCGCCGCTGTACGCCCGCGGCAAGCGGATCGCCGCGATCGATCGCGCCGCGGTCCAGCGCTACGAGCGCGTCAGCCATTACCTCCGCGTCCACGTCATCGGCGCGCGCATCGAGGTCACCGCGGTCCGCGTCGACGGCACGCCGATCGAGACGATCGCGTGGGGCGACGACGCGCCCGCCGCGCCCGCGCCGCTGGTGGCCGCCGCGGGGGCGCCCGCGGCCGCCGCGCCCGCGCCGGCGACGGTGGCCGCCGGCGACGTCGCCGCCAGCATCACGCCGCGCCGGTCCGGTGGCGGCGCCGGCGTCCCGATCGTCCCGGTCGCCGCCGTCGGCGGCCTGGTCGCGGTCGCCGCGCTGGTCCTGGTCCGCAAGCGCAAGTAGCGCGATGAGCTTCCGGATCAAGCGGATCCGCCGGCGGCCGGCGGCGTTGCCAGCCGGCGAGCCGTACCGCGGCGCGGCCGCGTATCCGCTCGAGGGGCGCCGCGACGAGCTGCACGTGTTCGTCCGTCGGCGGTTGAACCTAACGCCGGTCCTGATCGCGATCGGCGCCGTCGTGGCGTCGGCGGTGTTCGTCGCGGGCTGGGTCGCCGGCGTGGTGGGCGCGGTCGCGCTGTGGTGGCTCGCGGCGGGCCTCATCGGGAGACGCCAGATCCGCATCGCCGACGACGTGGTCGAGGACCGCGCCGCCACCGTCTGGGTGCCGAGCCTGAGGCCGGCGCTCCACGGCGCGATCACCGCCGTGCGGGTCAGGACCACGTTCCATCGCGCCAAGGGCGAGGAAGTCCAGCGGCCGACGGAGCACGCCGTGATCGTGCGGACCACCCGCGGCGAGCGCACCATCGCGCGGTTCGAACAGCAGGGGGACGCCCACGCGCTGGCCGCCGTGATCGACGAGCACTTCGGGTTGGTGCCGCCCGCGGAGCCGCTGGGCGCCCCTGACCTCGACGATCCGCCGGCGCGCTGACGCTTGCGCCATCGCCGCGCCCGCGCGACCGTCCACGCCGTGGTGAGCGACCGCGACGTCGACGACTTCTGGGCCTGGTTCGCCGCCGAGGTCCCGCACCTCGACCTCGCGCACCTGGCCGCCGGCGGCTACCGCGAGCTCGATCGCCGCGTGGTCGCGCTGGGCTTCAGCTGGGAGGCCGGGCCGGCCGACGACGGGGGCTGCTTCCTGGCGCTGTCGCCGAGCGGCGACGCCGCGCGCCTCGCCTTGACCCGGGCCGCGGTGGCGCGTGCACCGACGGTCCCGGGGTGGTCGTTCTTGCCGGCCAAGCCACCGCGCGTGACCGATCTTCGCGCGCTGGTGCTGCACCTCGACGACGGCCCGCGATCGTTCGACGTCACCACCTGGGACGTGGTCGCCTACCGCTTCGACGACGGGGTGTGCGACCTGGTGTTCCGCCCGCCGCCCACCGACGCGTCGCCGGCGACGTTGGGCATCGTGGCGGCCACCCTCGTCGATGGCGAGCTGGGCGAGGAGCGCGCGATCGAGCGGGTGAACCAGATCGAGGTCGTCGCGGCGTTCGAGCCCCGCGCCGCGCCAGCCGCGCAGCGCCTGACGCCGGGGCTGCTCGCGCGGATGGTGCGCTGACGGCACCGCTGCGCCGCGCGGGCGCCGCGGCTACGATAACGGCATGGCGGCCCACCCGGATGCGTGGATCGAGGGGTTCGACGACGTGGCGGCGGCGGTGCCGGGGTTCGCGATCGCCAGGCTCGTCACGATCGATCGGCTGAGCGCGGTCCGCGTGCCGGACACCGGCTGCACCGACGTGGTGCTGGTGATGCGGATGGCATCGCCCGACGACGGCGTCGCGGTGCGGGTCCGGCTAGGCGTCGTCCACGGCCACCTGCCGGAGCTGATCAACGGCGCGCCGTGCGCGGGGGGCCTGCGGATCGACGACCTGCGCGCCGCGCAGCTCGACGGCGTGGCCGCGTGCCTGTCGCACGAGCATCGATCGATGCGGCTCTACGCGCAGACCGTGAGCGTGGCGGTGGTCGCGCCGCTGCCGCTGGCGCTGACGATCGTCAGCGACGCGGACATGATCGACGCGGCGGTCGGCGACGGACCGGCGGTGTTGATCCTGCCGGCGTGGACCGACGCCGATCTCGCCGCCGGCCTGGCCGCGTTCGCCGGGCTGCCGGCGCACGCGCTGCGCGAGGTGGTCGCCCTCGGGCCGCTGGGCGACGCGCTGCACGACCGCCTCGACGACGTGATCGTCCTCGAGGAGGGCGGCGGCCGGCTGGGCTGCCTGACCAGCGCCGACCACGCCGACGCCGACGGCGTGTGGTACGCGCTGCGGGTGGCCTCGCCCGAGCTGCCGCGGGTCGCCTGGGCGCCACCCGGCTCGCCGCTCGCGTGGCTGCTCGCCCTCGGCGCCTGACGGCGCGCGGTCGTCCCACGTGGGAGGTTCGCGGCGTCCCACGTGGGAGAGCGACCGGCGTCCCACGTGGGCGATCGACCGGCGTCCCACGTGGGAGATCGACCTGCGTCCCAGACCCCGCGGCGTCCCACGTGGGTGGTCCCGCGGCGTCCCACGTGGGTGGTCCCGCAGCATCCGACGTCGGAGGTCCCGCGGCATCCCACGTGGGAGATCGACCGGTGTCCCACGGAGACCGGCGGGCGAGACACCGACGACGCGACGGCGCGGGATTGCGCCACGGCCGACGCCTTCTGCGGCGAGGGCCTGGTGCGGCGGCCGAGCCTAGCGCCCGAGCGCGGCGGTCACCGCAGCGACCAGGTCGGCCAGGTCGACCGGAGTCTCGGTGCGCGCGGCCATGTCCTTGAGCTTGGCGGCGCCGGTGGCAAGCTCGCTCTCGCCGAGCGCCAGCGACAGCCGCGCACCCAGCTTGTCGGCGCGGCGGAACTGCGCCTTGAAGCCGACCTCGCGGTGCTCGACCTCGACGGTGACGCCGGCGGTGCGCAGCTGGTGGGCCAGGGCGGTGGCCTTGATCCGCGCGGCCGGGCCCATCGCGGCGATGAACAGGTCGATGCGGGGCGCGTAGCTCGCGGGCTCACCCGGCATGCACAGGACGGTGCGCTCGACGCCGATGCCGAAACCGATGGCCGGGGTCGCCGGGCCGCCCAGCTCGCCGATCATGTCGTCGTAGCGGCCGCCGGCGACGATCGTCGACTGGCTGCCCAGGTTGCCGGCGGTCGTGGTCAGCTCGAACACCGTGCCGGTGTAGTAGTCGAGGCCGCGCACGAGGCGCGGCTCGACGACGAACGGCACGCCCAAGGCGGTGAGCGTGGCCTGGACGGTGGCGAAGTGGGCGCGCGCGTCGTCGCCCAGGTAGTCGAGGATGCTCGGCGCGCGGGCGACGATCGCCTTGCAGCCGTCGACCTTGCAGTCGAGGATGCGCAGCGGGTTGACCTGCAGGCGGCGCTTGCAGTCGGCGCACAGCGCGTCGACCTGGGGCGTGAAGTACGCGACCAGCGCCTCGCGGTAGCGGCCGCGATCGTCGCCCTTGCCGACGTTGTTGACCAGGATCGTCAGCGGCGTGACCCCGAGCTGTGTGTACAGCGCGTGCAGCATGCCGATCAGCTCGGCGTCCAGCGTCGGTTCGCCGACGCCGTAGGCCTCGCAGTCGATCTGGTAGAACTGCCGGTAGCGACCGGTGTTCACCGCCTCGTAGCGGAACACCGGGCCGATCGACCACCAGCGCGTCACCGCCTCCTTCGTGGCCATGTTGTGCTCGATGTACGCGCGAGCCAGCCCGGCGGTCAGCTCGGGCCGCAACGTCAGCGAGCGCTCCGAGCGATCAGCGAACGTGTACATCTCCTTGCCGACGATGTCCGAGCCCTCGCCGACGCCGCGCACGAACAGCTCGGTGTGCTCGACCACTGGCGGCCGCGCCTCGAGGTAGCCGTAGCGCGCGAAGACGTCGCGACAGGTGCGCTCGAGGTGCTGCCACTTGCCCGAGTCGGGGGGCAGGAGGTCGTTCATTCCGCGGACAGAGACGGGCGCGTCGGCCATGGCGGGCGCACGCTAGCATGTCTCCTGGGACGCGTCGCCGCGCCCCTCGTCGGGGCGGCGTGGCCGGTCGCCATCTCCCACGTGGGACGCGGCGGGCCAGACCGTCGCCATCTCCCACGTGGGACACGGCGGGCCAGGCGGTCGGCATCTCCCACGTGGGACGCCGCGCGCGGCGGGCCAGGCGGCATCTCCCACGTGGGACGCGGTGCGATGCAGGCCGGGCGGCATCTCCCCACGTGGGACGGGGCGCGCGGCTGGCCAGGCGGTATCTCCCACGTGGGACGGGGCGCGCGGCGAGTCGGCATCTCCACGTGGGACGCGGTGCGCTGCGGGCCATGCGGCATCTCCCACGTGGGACGGGGCGCGCGGCGCGCCATGCGGTATCTCCCACGTGGGACGGGGCGCGCGACGGCTGTTGTCATCTCCCACGTGGGACACCGCGCGGACGATCGGCATCTCCCACGTGGGACGCGGCCAGCCCGGCCGGGTGCCTCGGTCGAGCGGCGCGGCGTCGGATGGCGCTACGGATCGGCGCGCCGGACCACGGCCGCACCGACCCGCGCGGCCAGCGCGTCGGTCGCGGCCACCACCGCGGCGCGCTCGGCGCCCTCGAGCGTGATGATCACCTGGAAGTCGGCCTCGTCGAACCGCGGGTAGCTGCCGAGCTTCACGCCGGGGTGCGCGGCGACGACGACGTCGAGATCGGGGGCCAGCTCGCCCTCCTCGCGGGCGATCCACAGGCGCGCCAGCGCGACCGGCGCCGCGCGGAACCGCTCGCGGATGTCGAGGAACTTCTTGCGGAACAGCTTGGGCACGCCGGGCAGGACGTGGACGTTGGCGATCGTCACGACCGGCCAGGTGGTCGACTCGCCCCAGACCAGCGTCGCGCCGCGCGGCACGTCGGCCAGCCGCAGGTTGGCCGGCGCGATGCCGTCGCCCCAGTAGGCGCGCAGCCGGGCCTCGAGATCCGGATCGCGGACGACGTCGGTCCCCAGCGCGCGGGCCACCGCGGCGATCGTGACGTCGTCGTGGGTCGGGCCGACGCCGCCCGAGGTGAACACCCAGGTGTGGCGTGAGGCAGCCTCGGCCACGGTCGCGGCGATGTCGTCGGCGTCGTCGGGGATGACGGTGATTCGCCGCAGCTCGACGCCCAGCCCGCGCAGCTCGCCGATCAGGAACGCGGCGTTCTCCTCGGCGAACTTGCCCGACAGGATCTCGTCGCCGATGACGACGATCGCGGCGGTGGGGCGCGGCACGGGGGCAGGGTAGCGCGGAACCCGCGGGCCGGGCCGGCCGGGCGGCGGCGCCGAGATCCGCCGGCGGCGAGGGTTCGCGGGCGCGGTGCTTGAAAGTCGCAACGCCCCCGGGGTAAGACGCCCCCCCGATGGACCTCGTCTTGCGCGGCGGTCGCGTCCTCGGTGCAGCGGGCCCTGCGGGGCCGGCGCGAGACGTCGCCGCCGACGTCCGGATCCGCGACGGCCGGATCGTCGAGATCGCGGCGGGCCTGCGCGGCGGTCGCGAGGTCGCGGTCACCGATCTGTGGGTGCTGCCCGGGCTGGTCGACCTGCACTGCCACCTGCGCGAGCCGGGAGCGGAGCACAAGGAGGACCTGGCGTCGGGCGCGCGGGCCGCGGCCCACGGCGGCTTCACGACGATCTGCGCGATGCCCGACACCACGCCGGTCAACGACCAGCGCACGGTGACCGAGCTGATCGTGCGCCGCGCCGCCGAGATCGGGCTGGCCCGGATCCGGCCGATCGGCGCGATCACCCGCGGCCTGGCGGGCGAGCGCTTCGCCGACATGGCCGACATGAAGGACGGCGGCATCGTCGCGGTCGCCGACGGCGATCGCGCGGTGGCCGACGCCGCGGTGCTGCGGCGCGCGCTCGAGTACGCGCGCACCTTCGACCTGCCGCTGGTGCAGCACGCCGAGGACGTGGCGCTGGCCGAGGGCGGCGTCATGCACGAGGGCGCGCTGGCGACCCGGATCGGCCTGCGCGCCCACACCGCGATGGCCGAGGCCGCGATGGTGGCGCGCGACCTCGAGATCGTCGCCGGCACCGGCGGTCGCTACCACGTCGCCCACGTCAGCGCGGCCCGCACCGTCGAGCTGCTCCGCGACGGCAAGCGCCGCGGCCTGCCGATCACCGCCGAGGTCTCGGCGCTGCACCTGGCGCTGACCGAGGCCGCGTGCGTCGACTACGACCCGCGGGCGCGGCTGTCGCCGCCGCTGCGCAGCGAGGCCGATCGCCAGGCGCTCCTGGCCGGCATCGTCGACGGCACGATCGACGCGATCGTCAGCGACCACGCGCCGAGCGCGCTGACCGAGAAGGAGGGCCTGTTCGAGGAGGCCGTCCCCGGCGCGGTCGGGCTCGAGACCGCGCTGGCGGTGGTGCTGGGGCTGGTCGCCGCCGGCCACCTGCCGCTGGCCCGCGCTGTCGACGCGCTGACCGCCGCGCCGGCCCGGGCCTTCGCCCTCGACGCCGGCGCGCTGGCGATCGGCGGCGCCGCCGACCTGTGCGTCGTCGATCCGGGCCGGGCGTGGACGGTCGGGGCCAGCGAGCTGGTCGGCAAGTCGAAGCACACCCCGCTCACCGGCCAGGCCCTGGTCGGCCGCGCGGTGCTCACCCTGCTCGCGGGTGCGATCACCTGCGACCGCGACGAGAGGCTGGCGTGACCTATCCGGCGATCCTGCTCCTCGAGAACGGCCGCTCCTTCCGCGGGCGCGGCTTCGGCGCGCGCGTGGCCAGCCACGGCGAGGTGGTGTTCAACACCTCGCTGACCGGCTACCAGGAGATCGTCTCCGACCCGTCGTACTGCGGGCAGATCGTGGTCATGACCGCGGTCGAGATCGGCAACGTCGGCGTCAACGCCGCCGACGCCGAAGCCGCGGCGCCGGTGTGCGCCGGGCTGGTGGTGCGCGAGCGCACCGGCGCGTCGTCGTGGCGCGCCGACGACGAGCTCGACGCCCACCTCGCGGCGCACGGCGTCGCCGGCATCGACGACCTCGACACCCGCGCGATCACCCGGGTGCTGCGGCAAGAGGGCGCGATGCGCGGCGTGATCGCGCCGGCGCCGGCCGACGCGGCCGCCGAAGCCGCGCTGCTGGCCGAGGTGCGCCGGCAGCCGCTGATGGACGGCCTCGATCTGGTGCCGCGGGTGACGACCGCGTCGACCTACGCGTGGGACGCGTCGGTGTGGCGCGCGCCCGACGACGCCGCCGCGCCGGCCGCCGCCGGTCGCGTCGATCACGTCGTCGCCTACGACTTCGGCATCAAGCGCAACATCCTGCGGCGGCTGGTCGCGTCGGGTTGCCGCGTGACGGTGGTGCCGGCGTCGACGCCGGCGGCCGCGGTGCTGGCGATGCAGCCCGACGGCGTGTTCCTGTCCAACGGCCCCGGCGATCCGGCGGCGGTCACCTACGCGATCGCCGCGGTCAAGGAGCTGCTCGCCGCGGACAAGCCGATCTTCGGCATCTGCCTCGGCCACCAGATCCTCGGCCTCGCGCTCGGCGCGCGCACGTTCAAGCTGCCGTTCGGCCACCACGGCGGCAACCACCCGGTCGCCGACCTCGCCACCGGCAAGGTCGAGATCACCGCGCAGAACCACGGCTTCGCGGTCGACCCGGCGTCGCTGCCCGCCGGCGTCCGCGTCAGCCACACCAACCTGTACGACGGCACCGTCGAGGGCCTCGCCGTCGACGGCCGCCCGGTGTTCAGCGTGCAGTACCACCCCGAGGCGAGCCCGGGGCCGCACGACGCGCACTACCTGTTCGCGCGCTTCCGCGAGGCGATGCGGGCCGCGCGGTGACCGTCGACGACGGCAGCGCCGCCGCGGTCCTGGCCGACACGTTCGATCGGCTGGTGGCGGCCGGGACCCGCGACGAGGCCGCGGTGCTGGCGGCGCGTCAGCGGTTCGAGGATCGCCGCGGCAAGGTCTTCCAGGAGGAGGACCTGTGGGAGACCTGGAGCGCGACGTTCGTCGAGTGGTTCGTGCTCGAGCACGTCGGCGTCGGCCGCGCCGCGCCGGTGGCGGTCGACGCGCTGGCCGCCGCCCGCGCCGCAGGTGACGACGCCGGTGCGCTGGCGATCGCCGCGTGGCTGACCTCGCACCGCAGCCTGTGGTCGGTCGAGCGGATCGGCGCTGGCTGGGTCGAGCTGCTCGACCTGCTGGGCGGCGCCCACGTCCGCGTGACCGAGCCGCGCGAGCTGCACGGCGTCGCGGTCGGCGAGGTGGCCGAGCTGCGCGTGATCGGCTACGCCGATCGGGTGTGGTTCGGCCGCGCGATCCTGTACCACCCGCGCGGCACCCGCGACGCGCTGGTCGATCAGGCCCGCAAGATCGGCGCGGCCGGCGGCGATCGCCGCGCGGTGCTCGATCACACCGCGCAGCTGCGGGCCCGCGTGCTGCGCTACCGGCACGTGCCGCCGGCCAAGCTGTACGAGCGCGGCCTGGGCGAGCGGTGAGGGCGGCGATCGTCGTCGCGGCGCTGGCCGGCAGCGCCACCGCGGCCGCCGCGCAGATCGCGCCGGCGAGCAAGCCGGCGTTCTCGGTCGAGCGGTTCACGCCGGCGCCCGGCTCGGCGCTGTGGATCGGCGTCGAGGACGCGGACGTCCCCGCGGCGGGGCGCTGGGTCGTGACCTCGTCGACGTGGATCGCGTCGCGGCCGATCGTGCTGCGCGCGCTGTCGACCGGCGCCGAGTCGACCGAGCCGGTGCGCCTGCGCTGGGGCACCGAGGTCGCGGTCGCGCGCGGCGTCGGCGCGCGTTACCTGGTGGGCCTGGCGGCGCCGGCGGCGCTGCAGTGGGGCGATCGCCTCGCGGGCATCGGCCTGTCGGAGACGGCGCTGCAGCGCGCGGTGCTCGGCGACCTGCGGCTGCACGGCCGCGCCCGCGTCGTCGGCGCGCCCGGCGAGCCGGGCCTGGCCGCGGCGGTGGCGGTCGCGCTGACCCTGCCCACCGGCGACGACGGCGACTTCGCCGGCGAGGCCGGCCCGGTGCTGGCGTGGGGGCTGCGCGCCGGCTACCGCACCGCCGACGTCGCGATCACCGGCGGCGCCGGGCTGCGGCTGCGCACCGAGGAGGTCGTGCTGCTGTCGCCGGCGCGCCCGCACGGCAACGAGCTGACCGCGTCGCTCGGCGCCGCGGTGCGGCTGGCGCCGCTGGGCCGGCAGTTCGGCGGCGGCGATCGCGCGTGGGCGATGGTCGAGGTCGAGGCGGCGCTCGGCGACGACGCCGGCAAGGGCGCGCGCGGACCGTCGCCGGCCGAGGCGCGCGTCGGCGTGCGCGCCGACGTCGCCCACTGCTGGTCGGTGGCGCTGGCCGGCGGCGGCGGCTTCACCCGCGACGAGGTCGGCTCGCCGGGCTACCGGCTGATCGCGCAGCTGACGTTCCACCAGGATCCGATCCACGATCGCGACGGCGACGGCGTGCGCGACGGCCAGGACGCGTGCTGGACCGAGCGCGAGGATCGCGACGGCCACGACGACTGGGACGGCTGCCCCGATCTGGACGACGACGGCGACGGGATCGAGGATCGCTTCGACCGCTGCCCGGCGCAGCCCGAGGATCGCGACGGCTACCGCGACGCCGACGGCTGCCCCGACGCCGAGACCATCACCACCGATCGCGGCGACTGATTCCCAGGCGGCGTTCCCGCCGCGGTCACGAGTTCGGGCGGTGGCCGACCGGGATGGTGACCGCCATCGTCAGGTCGCCGTCGGGCGCGAACACCGTCAGCACGTAGTCGCCGGCCTTGCGCAGCGGCAGCTCGAGCGAGCCCAGCGCGCGGCCGGCGAGGGCGGTGACCTGGCCGGTCGGATCGCGCAGCGCGCCAGCGGTGGCGCCGAGGCCGAGCGGGCGGCCGTCGGCGTCCCACAGCTCGACGGTCACCCGCAGCGTGCCGCCGGCGCGCGCCGCGGCGCTCCAGCTGGCGCGCAGCGTGTAGTCGCCCGCGTCGGTCATCACCCACGGCTGGTTCGGGCGCGGCACCGCCGGGCGGATCGCCACCGGCGCGGCCGGCGCCAGCGCGGCGTCACGGGCCGGCGCCAGCGACAGCGTGGCGAGCGCGGCCAGCGCCACCGCCACGCGACCCAGCCGTGCCAGCCCGCGGCGCGGCGCCAGCGCGCGCAGTCGCGCGGCCACCGCGGCGGCGCTCGCCGGCCGATCGCCCGGTCGCTTGCGCAGGAGCTCGCCGATCAGCGCCGCCAGCGCGGCCGCGCCGGGCTCGGCGGACACCGGCAGCGGCGCCGGCGTCTGGCCGAGGTGGGCGAGCTGCACCTCGAGCGCGCTGCCGGCGAACGGATCGCGGCCGGCGCGCAGGCGGTAGAGGAGCGCGCCCAGCGCGTACAGATCGGTCGCCGGCGTGATGGCCTCGCCGAGCACCTGCTCGGGCGCCATCGCCACCGGGGTGCCGGCGCAGCGGGTCGCGCTCGACGCCGGATCGTCGTCGGCGCGGGCCAGCCCGAGGTCGACCAGCACGACCGCGCCGTCGGCGCGGAACATGACGTTGTCGGGCTTGACGTCGCGGTGCACGACGCCGACCGCGTGGGCCGCGGCCAGGGCGCGCGCGACCGCCGCGCCGATCTCGGCGGTCGCCGCCACCGACCACGGCGCCGCGTCGAGCCGCTGTCCGAGCGTGCCGCCGCCCAGCCACTCCATCGCCAGCCACGGCCGACCGTCGGCGAGCCGCCCGTGATCGTGGACGCGCGGGAAGAAGCGCGGCGGCAGCAGTCCGGCGTTGGCGATCTCGCGGGCGAACCGCGCCGCGGTCTGATCGTCGGCGCCGAACGCGACCTTCAGCGCGACCCGCCGATCGTCCCCGTCCCAGGCCGCGAACACCTCGCCACCGCCGCCGCTGCCGACGCAGGCGCCCAGCCGATAGGGCAACGCGGCGAGGTCGGTCATGGTCGGCACGCAGGTAGGACGGCGCCCGCGGCTTCGGCATTCTGTAAGAAATCAACGACGTGGCGGTTTGTGAGGGCGCCCACCATCGTTACGGCGCAGCACGTCACGCCGCGCGATCCGGCGCGACGAGTGTGATTGACCCGAGGTCAGTAGCGCGCATAGCCTCGATCGTTCCGTGACGTGGCCCCGCCGGGGCCGGTAGGAGATCTCATGCCGCGCCGAAGCTTGACCACCCGCGTCATCGCCGCCGCCACCACCGCCGCATTGGTGGCGGCGGGCTGCACCAACCCGCTCGACACCAGCCGGACGTCCGACGACACCGGCACGTTCGGCACGACCGTGCTGACGCTGGTGTGCAAGCGGTACGCGTACGCCGACGACCTCGCCGACGGCGGCACCACCGACGTGCGGGGCGACGCCTACCGCGACATCTGCCGGCAAGGCCTGGCCGCGCCCGACAGCGCGACGCCGCGCATGAAGGCGCTCCTGGTCGAGCGCGATCGGCTGATCACCGCGACCGACGCGATCTTCCCCGACAGCTTCCTCGGGGACCTGCAGGCGTACCTGACCAAGAACGACTTCCTGGCGCTGTACGACGACGCCACCACCGATCGCGCGGTCGACGCGCTGATCGGGATGCTGCGGCTGATGAAGGACGATCCGGCGACGGTCACCGCGCTCGAGCGGCTCGGCCACCGCATCGGCTACCGGCCGCTGCGCCCGGCGCTGGGCGCGGTGCGCGCCTTCATGAGCTACCCCGAGCTCAACGAGCTGCTCTTGACGCTGACCACCGCGATCACCGAGGGCGGTAGCGCCCGCGGCGAGTGGCAGCACCTGATCGACGCGCTGGGCGCGACGCTGCGCGCGGCGCGCCCCGACGCCAACCCCGCCGATCGCAACCGCACGCTGGCGATCGCGCTCGACTTCCTCCTGCGCGAGCGCGCGCTGCTCGGGACGTCGGCCTCGGCGCCGCTGACCCTGCGCGACGCCCGCGGCGTGGCCCAGGTCGCGACGATCGCGCCGCCGTTCGTCGACCTCAACAACGACGGCGCCGCCGACGTCGACGCGATCGGCCGGTTCGTCGACGCCACCGGCGCGGCGATCGACGCCCCGACGCCGTTCGACGTGCCCGACGGCGACGTCGCGACCCCGTGGCCCAACCGCGATCCGGCCGGCCGCGCGCTGGCGTCCTCGGGCGGCGCGCCGGTCTACCGCTACGTCGACCTGGACTCGACGGTGCTGGCGGCGCTGGCGCGCGACGGCCTCGCGCTGTTCGACCCCGGCAAGGGCACCGCGCTCGACCTCCTGCGCGGCGCCTCGGCGCTGGTCGGCGCGCGCCAGAGCGCGACCAAGACCTTCGCCAACGGCGAGACGCTGACCTACCGCGGCTACGACACCGCGCAGTCGCCGCTGCTCGACCTCGGCTACGGCTTCACCCAGCTCCTGCGCGATCCCAACATCCTCGACACGCTCGCGCTCGGCCGCGATCTCGTCGGCAACCACGAGGCCGAGCTGGCCCGGCTGGCCGAGGCGGTGATCGTCGCGTTCCGCAAGGGCGACAACCACCCCGAGGCGGTGGTCGCCGCCGACGCGCCGCTGTGGGACGACCTGATCCCGGTGCTGCGCCAGATCACCGGCAACCCGGCGCTGTTCACCGCGCTGATGGCCGCGCTCGAGAAGCCCGAGGTCGCGCAGCTCGGCGCGCGCTTCCGCAACCTGATGGTCTACAAGGACCGCTTCGACATCAACCCGACCACCCAGGCGGTGACCGGCAGCTTCAGCACGCTGGTCGATCGCACCCGCAACGACTCCAACTACGACCGCTCGGTGTTCCAGCGGTTCCTGCACCTGATCGCCGACTCGAACGGCGCCCGCGCCTGCAACAAGAACAACGCGCGCGTCGTCGACCCGTTCATCGGCATCACGCTCGGCACCTACAGCGAGTGCGCGCTGTTCCGGGTCGACAACCTCGCGCTGTTCTACCTGCAGTCGATGGCCTACGCGAAGAACGCCAGCGGCCAGTACCTGTGCGAGACCGACGCCGGCGAGTTCGACGGGACCACCACCGCCGCGACCCCCGAGGGCTGCGTCAGCCAGGGCCGGCGGCCGCGGCCCAAGGCCAACTTCAACTACCAGTGGGGCGGGGTGGTCTCGACCTCGATCGACCTGTTCGGGGGTGACGGCTTCCTCGAGGACACCGTCGGCATCGCCGGCATGCGCAGCCACCCGACGCCCGAGGCGCTCAACCGGGTGCTGTTCCTGAACCCGACGCCGGCGTACCTGACCAACATCATCGATCCGCTGCGCGACCGGGAGGGCGACCTCTACCAGTCGCAGCACGCCGGCACGCTGCCGGTGCTGGAGAAGGACGGCTTCTACGCGCAGATGCGCCCGGTCGTGCAGGCGTTCGCCGATCAGAACGCCGAGCAGCTGCTGGTCGACCTGCTGTCGGTGCTGCACAAGCACTGGGCGACCCGCAACTCGACCAACCACCAGTCGGCCTCGCCGGCCTCGCCCGGCTACGTCTGGGGCTCGGGCGCGATGAAGTACGAGGAGCTGATCGCCGACATCCTCGCCGACGGCTCGTTCATGCAGACGCTGGTCGCGACCGCGCCGACGCTCAACCGCGTCACCGTCCGCGGCAAGACCTACCCGACGATCCTGCGCGGCGCGGTGCAGTACATCCTGACGCCGCAGGCCGGGCTCGCCGATCGCCAGGGCCGCACCACCACCACGACCGCCGACGGCCGCGCGGTCGCGCAGCTGTCGCCGTGGCACCTGCTGGCCGACGCCTACCGCGGCAAGCAGGCGCGGCTGGGCGCGGCCGGCGCCGAGGGCGCGGCCTGGGGCGAGTCGGTCAGCGAGCTGGTCGACACGCTCCTGCGCGCCGCCGACGTGCCGAGCGTCGGCTGGCGGTGGAAGAACCCGCGGGTGCGCGGCGTGCTCGACGCCGGCCTCGAGCTGGCGCAGCAGCGGATCGCGTTCCACGACGCCGCCAACGATCGCGCGCGCTGGCTGTCGACCGATCTGCCGACCGACATGCACGACCTGGTGGTGTCGCCGGTGTTCGCCGGCGCGGCCGACTTCATCGTGTCGCTGCAGGCGTCGCCCGAGACCCGGGTCCAGCTCGACAAGGTGCTGCAGTACCTGGTCAGCGAGGCCCAGGCCAACGAGCAGTTCGTCGCCGCGTTGACCGCGATCGCCGACGTCGCGCAGCTCGCGCTCGACGACGCCGACCTGGTGCCGATCGCCAACATCCTCGGGCAGTCGATCGCCGCCGACAAGGGCTGGCTCGAGGCCCACCTCGAGTTCGTCAAGCGCGCGCGCGGCGCCGACGACAACCGCGCGCTGGCGCGGATCATGGTCAACCTGTACAGCGAGGATCGCCCGGGCCGCACCGCGGTCGGCGATCTGATCGACGGCCTGACCGAGGTGCTGCGGGCCCGGCCGTACGACGACCTCGGCGAGCGGTTGACCGCCGAGGACTACGCCTCGATCCTGGGCGGCGTCGCCGACTTCCTCGACGAGGAGAAGCGCGGCCTCCGCAAGTTCATCGCCATCATCAAGTCGCGCAATCTCCCGTGAGCCGAGTGCCCAGCCCCATGCCCCGCCTGACCCTCGCCGCCGCCGTCGCGGCGATCCTCGTCCCCTCCGTCGCCTCCGCGGGCGGCATGTACCTGTCGACCCGCGGCGTCCGGCCGACCGGTCGCGCCGGCGCGTTCGTCGCCGGCGCCGACGACGCCTCGGCGCTGTGGTTCAACCCGGCCGGCCTGGCCCACCTGCGGCAGTGGGGCTTCGTCGGCGACGCGGGCTTCGTCCACCAGTCGGCCGACTACCACCGCATCGACTCCGGCGGTAACGACGCGGGCACCGTCTCCAACCAGGCTCCGGGCCTGCCGGTGCCATCGATCGGCTTCGCCAAGCGGGTCGGCGCCAAGGTGGTGATCGGCGGCGGCGTGTGGGCGCCGTACGCCGGCCTCGCGAAGTTCGACGCCGACGGCGCGCAGCGCTACTCGTCGGTCGACATGTCGAGGTCGATCATCGCGACGATCGGCTTCGGCGTCGCCGTGGACCTCGGCCGGCTGCGGCTGGGCGCGACCGTGCAGGATCACATCGTCGCGCTGACCTCGGACATCGTCCTGTCGGGGTGCCCCGGCCAGACCGTCTGCGCGCCCGAGGATCCCGAGTTCGACTCGCTCAACCGCATCGAGCAGCAGAGCTACTTCCAGCCGTCGGGCTCGATCGGCGTGCAGCTCGACGCCACCGACAAGGTCACCGTCGGCGTCGCGCTGCAGCTGCCGGTCGCGGTGCGCGGCGAGGGCACGCTGTCGTCGCGGCTGCCGTCGTCGGGCTTCTTCAACGGCGCCGCGGTGGAGGGCGACCGCGCCGACATCTCGCTCGACCTGCCGGCGTCGATCCGCGCCGGCGTCGAGGTCCGGCCCGGGCGGTGGCGGATCGAGGCGGCGCTCGACGTCGAGCGCTGGTCGACCCACGAGGAGATCCTGATCGTGCCCAAGGACGTGCGCATCACCAACGCCCCCGGCGTCGGCACGTACGAGTTCGGCCCGATCCACCTGCCGCGCAACTTCAAGGACACCTACGCGGTGTCGCTCGGCGTCGAAGGCCAGCCCGCCAAGGGCACGCCGCTGACGGTGCGCGCCGGCTACGCGTACGAGACCGAGGCGTCACCGACCGAGTACCTGTCGGTGCTCACCATCGACGGTGCCAAGCACCTGATCGGCGCGGGCCTCGGCTACCCGGTGAAGGGCTGGGACGTCGACCTGGTGTTCGCGTTCGCGACGATGGGGGAGCGGACGGTCGATCCCACGGTCGGCAAGGCGCCGCAGGTCAACCCGATCCGCGACACCTCGGCGATGCCGTTGACCACGTTCGTCAACTGGGGCGACTACCGCGCGTCGTGGATCGTCGCCGGCCTCGGCCTGTCGCGGTCGCTGTAGATCGAACCAGCGCGCTCGCGCGTCGACACCGCCCATGACGCAGCGCTTGGCCTGGTGGATCGCCCTGGGGATCGTCGTCGTGACCGCGGTCGCGACGGCGCCGGCCGCGGAGGCGTGCCCGTGCTGCGGGCCGTGCAGCAAGTACGATCACATGATGCCGCCGGAGCCAGGGCCGCTGGCCGACGTCTACGTCCGCGCGCAGCCGGCGCTGCTCGGGCGCGCGCGGGGCGCCCGCCTGATCCGGCTGCTGACCGGCTCGACCTGGCGGCCCCAGGCGGGGTCGATGGTGGGCTCGGCCAACCTCGTGCTGGTCGATCCGCGCGCCGTGGCGGCGGCACAGCCGGTCGGGGTCACGACCACGCGCACCGCGCTCGTCCGCAACGTCATCCGCCGGCCGGGGCGCGTGCTGATCGCCATCGACGGCATGCTGTACCGGATCGGGCCATGCCGCGATGGGCGGCGGATGACCACGTGCCTGGTACGCACCGACGAGGCGCCCACCGCGGACGACCTCGTGCCGGGCGGGGGCACCTTTGCGCCGCCACCGCCGCCACCGCCGCCACCGGCCGCGGGGCTCAGCCAGCCGGCGCCGGGCGGGGAGTAGTATCGAGATCAGGCCGCCGCGCGGACCGAGTTCTGGCGCAGGCTGCCGTCGATCACCGCGAACAGGTCGCTCGCGACCGGCGCCGAGCCGCCGACGTTGCCGGCGGCCGCCGCGACCGCGGTGGCGCCCAGGAACGTGGCCCACAGCGTCTCACCGACCGCGCCGGCGTCGCACGAGCGGTAGGCCCGGCTGTTGACGGCGCGCGTCACGCTGGCGATGAGCGCCGAGCGGACCTGGTGGATCGCCACGGCCAGGCCGTCGGCGACCTCCTGAGTCAGCGTCGCCCGCAGCTCGGGGCGCGCGACCATGGCCAGCGCCCGGGCGCACTCGGGCTCGGCCGCGGCCCAGGCCGCCAGCTGATCCCACGCCGTGCGGGGGTCGTTGGCCTTGTCCAGCGACTCGCCGAGCGCCCGCAGGCTGCGCTCGAGGATCGACAGGTACAGGTCCTCCTTCGACTTGAAATACAGGTAGATAGCGCCGACCGAGAGCTGCGCCTGCTTGGCGATGTCTTCGATCGAGGCGCGGGCGAACCCGCGCTCGAAGAACACCGGGCGCGCTGCGTCCTGGATACGGTGCCGACGGGCTTCTCGTTCCTGCCGCTTGCGATCGTGAGCGTTCATCATGACGCGTAGCATTATCCCGCTAACGCGATGTGTCAAGCAGAGAGTTTGGGGCGGGTAGATCGCCTGCTGACAGGCGTGCGTTCCATCGCCTCATGACCACGATCCCCGTCGCGTCGGCCCGTCGCGCTCGCATCCGCACCGGCCTGGTCCTGGCCAGCGCCACCGGCGCGGCGATCGTGGCGGCGCTGCTGGCGCCTCGGGGGCGGTCGACGACCGCGTCGCCGCCGCCGCCCGCCCAGCCCGACCCGCCGCCGCGCACCGCCGCGGGCCTGGTGCTGGCGCTGCCCTCGACGCACCTGGCCGCGGGGCCCAACGAGACCTACCTGGCCGCCTCGATCACCGCCCCCGACGCGACCACGTCGGTGCGCGCGCCGGCCAGCATCGCGATCGTGATCGACCGCTCGGGCTCGATGGCCGACGACGGCAAGCTGGGCCAGGCCAAGGCCGCCGCGCAGGCGCTGGTCGATCGGCTCGGCCCCGACGACGAGGCGACGCTGATCAGCTACGACTCGCGCGCCACCGTCGACGTGCCGCTGATCGCCGCCGACGACGCTGGCAAGGCCGCGCTGCGCGCGGCGATCGCCCAGCTGCAGCCCGGCGGCAACACCGGCATCTCGGCGGCGCTGTGGGCCGGCTCGGACGAGCTGGCCCGCGCGCACAAGGACGTCCGGCGGATCGTGCTGCTGTCCGACGGCAAGCCCACCGACGGCATCTCCAACGCGGCGGACCTGATCCGCTTCGCCGGTACCCGCGCCGAGACCGGCGTGTCGATCAGCGCGATCGGGATGGGCCTCGATTACAACGAGCACGTCATGGCCGGCATCGCGTCGGCCGGCCGCGGCAACTACTACTTCGTCGAGCAGGGCACGCAGCTCGCTGGCATGTTCATCAAGGAGCTCGACACGCTCGGCCAGACCGTCATCGCCGCGGGCGATCTGCGCATCGACGCCGCGCCGGGCGTGACGATCGTCGACGTGCTCGGCTACTCGTTCGAGCGGCTAGGGCCGAGCGCGGTGCGCGTGCCGGTGGCCGACCTCCGCGCCAAGCAGCAGACCAAGGTCGTCGTGCGGCTGCGCACCGATCTGGCGCCGACCACCGCCGGCTACCGCAGCGGCGCGCTGGACGTGGCCTCGGTGCGCTGGCGCTACCGCCTGGTCGGCGGTCGGCAGGTCGAGGCGGTCGCCGACGCCCGCGCCATCGTCACCGCCGATCTCGCCGCGGTCGCGGCCGGCCGGGACCCCGCCATCGTCCGCATGGTCGAGGAGGCCCGCACCGCCGAGGCGATCGACCAGGCCGCGGGTGAGTACGCCGACGGGCGCATCGAGCGCGCGCAGCAGATCCTCCGGGCGCGCACGACCGAGGCGGCGACCGCCGCCCGCGAGCTGGGCGATGCCGAGCTCGACGCCAAGGTCCGCAAGTACGCCGGCGCGGCCGCCGCGGGCTTCGCCGCCCCGCCGCCCAGCGCCGCCGCCGCCAAGAGCGGCGTCAAGGCGCGCCGCGCCGAGGCCTACGACCTGGCGCGCTGAGTCGCCGACGGTCCGCGCCGTCCCACGTGGGAGATGGCCGCGGTATCCCACGTGGGATGGCCGCGACGTCCCACGTGGGAGATGGCCGCGGCGTCCCACGTGGGAGATGGCCGCGACGTCCCACGTGGGAGATGGCCCACGGCGCCGCGGGCCGCGACGATCAGCGGGGCAGGGCGGCGATCGTGAGCTGGAGGTCGCGGCTCACGGTGACCAGCGAGCCGGCGGGCACCAGCTCGGGCACGGCGCGATCCGGGTCGTGGGTGGCGGGTGGGGCCAGCCCGGCGGTCACGAGCACGCCGCGGAACGACGGGTCGCGCTGGCCCCGGTCGTTGTCGACGTGGAGCGCGTGGATGGCCAGCGGCAGATCGCGCGACGCGACGATCAGCGCGCGGCTGTTGGACACCGCGACGGCGCCGCCCGGCGCGGGGAGGCCGGCGCGCTCGAGGGCGCCGCGGACCAGCGCGGTGGCTTCGATCACGACCCGGGCGAGCTCGCCGACCCGGATGGTCAGCTCGTCGGCGCGACCCTGATCGTGGAGCAGCGCCACCAGCGTGTGCAGCGTGAGCTCGGCGGTGGTGCGGCCGCGCAGGTTGCGGCGGAGGAACTCGGGGATGTGCGCCGCCAGCTCCGGCCAGCGGTCGGCGTCGACGGTGAGCGTCGGGTCCTCGGACAGCATCCAGCGGCGGAACCGGCTGGGCGGCTGATCGTCGGGATCGCCGCCGTCGTCGGCCGACAGCGCCGTGAGCAGGACGCAGTCGGAGCGCGGGTCGGCCAGCGTCGGTCCGAGGTCCAGGCCGGCCTCGGCGGGGCGCGGCGTGCGCGCCACCAGCACCTCGCCCCCGTGGACCCACGCCATCGCCCACCGCGTGATCGGCCCGGGCACCGAGAGGCCGAGCGGGCCCAGCGCGGCGCCGAGACGCTCGGGGTGGTTGCACATGCAGGCGGCCAGCACCGCCCGAGTATAGCAGCCTGGGGAATCCGCCAATCAGGGAGTGATCGCGCGGGCGAACTCGCCCAGCGCGGCCAGCGGCACGGCGCGCTCGCGCTCGTTCCACACCTCGTGCTTGTAGCCGTCGAGCCGGCGCACGTCGGCGCCGCCGACCGTGCGCGCGAACCGCTCCGAGACCGCGGGATCGGCGATGGGATCGTCCCCGCCGATCAGCCACAGCGTGGACACCTTGATGCGATCGGCGTGGGCCAGCACGCGCGCCTGCGCGGCGCGCGCCTCGGTGAACCACCGGGCCGACGCCACGTCGTGGCACAGCGTGTCAGCGACGCGCTCGGCCTGCTTGGCGGGATCGCTGGTGAGGTCCTCGGGACGCAGATCGTTCTTCTGCGAGAACGCCGGGTAGATGGTGCTGGCGGCCTTGGCGAGCCAGATCTTCGGGGCGGGCACCGCCAGCCGCAGCGCCAGGAACGGCGACGAGAGCACCGCCGCCTTGCACGCGAGCGGGACCGCGTCGGTCAGCGCCGCCAGGGTGATCAGCGAGCCGTTGGAGTGGCCGACGACCAGCAGCGGCCGGTCCGGGGCCAGCGCGACCGCGGCGGTGCGCGCGGCCTCGAGGTCGTCGCGGTACTCGCGGAAGCTGCCGACGTGGCCGCGCTTGCCGGTCGAGCGACCATGGCCGCGGAGGTCGAACGCCAGCACCGCGCAGCCGGCGGCGTGGAGCACGTGGGCGACCTCACGGTAGCGGCCGCAGTGTTCGGCGTAGCCGTGGACGATGAGCGCCACGCAGCGCGGCGCGGCGGGCACGTAGACCTCCGCGTGGAGGCGGGTGCCGCCGGACGACGTGAGCTCGAGCGTGCGGGTCGGGTCGATCGGGCCGGGCGCGGCGGTCATCGTGAGGTTCTGTATCACGCGTGGGGGGAGGACCGGGATCGGCGGGGCGGTTGACAGGGCGGCCGGCGCTGGGCAAGCTCCCGGCACCACGTTCTAACATGTCAAAACTGCATGGATTTACGCACGGCGTCGGGTTACTCGGCGCCGCGATCGCGGCGCTCGCGCTGGGCGGATGTCCTCGCCCCGAGGGCGATCCGGCCAAGAGCCAGACCCGGCTCGAGCTGGCCCGCGACTTCCTGCTGAAGAACCAGCTCGAGGCGGCCGAGGCCGAGGCCAACAAGGCCATCGCCTACCTCAACACCAACGAGGAGGCGTACAACGTCCGCGGCCTCGTGCATCACCTGCGCGCGCTGGCCGATCAGCGGCTGCTCGAGATCGAGGGTTGCCTCACCGGGCTGGACGCCGAGGCGCTCCGCGACGAGGTGGAGAAGGAGCTCGGCCTGGCCGAGGCCGACTTCCGCAAGGCGGCGGCGCTGGCTCCCGATTTCGGCGAGGCGTTCTCCAACGCCGGCACGGCGGCGCTGCTGCTGGGCGACGCCGATCGAGCCCGCGACGACTTCGAGCACGCGCTGGCGGCGCCCGCCCGCCTGGTCAGCCCGGGGCTGACGCGGGCTCACCTGGGCTGGGCCTACTTCGCCAAGAACGACATGGTTTCGGCCTTCAAGGAGCTGCGGCAGGCGGTCCAGTTCCAGCCCGGGATGTGCGTCGCAACTTATCGGCTCGGACGGGTTTACTTTGCCCGCGAAGAATGGGAAAAAGCCGCCGAGCAGTTTCAGGAAGTTAGCGATCAAACCGACTGCCATGTGCAGGAAGCTGCTCTCTACCTCATGAAGGCGCGACTGGAACAAGGCCTCCTCGACGACGCCCGCGCGGCGCAGGCGCAATGCCTGTCCCAGGCGCCGGCGAGCTGTGTCGCCGCCCAGTGCCGCACCGCTTCTTTCTCCGCCGGAGGCGCCCGGTGACCCAGAGCAAGACGCCCGCGAACGGCGAATCGACCCAGCGGCGTTCCACTGGCGTGCTGTCGTCGGCCGTCGAGCGCGCGGCCCGGGTCGCGGGACGGCGGACGCCCAGCGATGGTGCGATCTCGGACGAGGTGATGACGGCCCGCGCGGCGCTGTCGGTGTGGTTGGTCGAGGGGCGGCAGGCGCGCGAGATGACGCGCGAGCACGTGGCCCGCGTCACGCGCATCCCGATGCGGACCCTCGATAGCCTCGAGGAAGGTCGCTGGGACGAGCTCCCCGCCGACGTCTTCGTGCGCGGCTTCCTCCGCAGCTACGCCCGGTGCGTCGGCCTGTCGGTCGAGGAGTCGCTGGCCCGCTACAGCGGCTGCGGCTTCACCGCCGCGCCCGTCGCCTCGGCCCAGGCCCAGGCGCTGCTCGACACGATGGCCACGCTGGCGCCGTCGACGGTGGCCGCGCGCCCGATGTCGGCCGCGCCGGTGACCAACGCCCCGCGCATCCTCGCCGTGGCCGACGCGGCGCCGGCGACCGAGCCGGTCGTCGCCGCGCCGGTGGCGATCGAGGTCGCGCCGCTGGTCGAGGCGCCCGCCCGCAAGCGCACCACGCGCCAGCGCGCCGCGACGATCCCCGGCACGCGCGAGCGCGACGCCAAGGGCCGCTTCGTCCGCAAGAGCGTCGAGATGGCCGCGGTGGTCGTGCCCGAGGAGGCCCGCGCCGAGGCCGAGGCGCTCGACGCCGCCGATCGCGCGGCCGCCAGCGCGCCCGTCGAGGCTGCGCCCGTCGTGGCCGCGCCGCCGGTCGTCGAGATCACCCCGATCGTCGAGGCCACGCTGGCCCCGGTCGCCACGCCGATCACGGCGCCGATCACCGCGCCGATGCGCGTGACGCCGCCGCGGGCCAGCCGCGCGTTCGCCGCGCCGTCGCTGGTCATCGACGACGACCACCCCGAGGACGCCGAGCGCACCCGCGAGGAGCGCGCCCGGGCCAAGGACGGCGGCTGGCGCAGCTTCCTGCCGCCGGCGCTGCTCGATCAGGAGCGGGGCAGCCGGCAGGGCGGCCTCACGCTCGCCGTGATCATCCTGCTGATCGTCGCGACGCTGACGCTGTCGTACCTGATGCGCCGTCCGAGCTCGACCGGCGAGGGCATCACCCGCGCCGCCACACCCGCCGCTGAGCTCGGGTGACCGAGGCCGGCGCGCTCGCGCCGACCGACGCCGTGATCCTGCGGCGGACGCCGGTGGGCGAGTCGGATCTGATCGTCGCGCTGTTCACCCGCGACCACGGCCGGGTCAGCGCGGTCGCGCGCGGCGCGCGGCGATCGCGCAAGCGCTTCCCCGCCGGGCTCGAGATGCTGGCGGTGCTGTCGGTGACGCTGGGGCGCCGCCGGCGCGGCAGCGAGCTGTGGAGCCTCGACGGCGCCGAGCTGGTCGACGATCACCGCGGCCTGGCGCTCGATCCGATCGGGCTGGGCCACGCCAGCTACGCGCTCGAGCTGGTGCGCGAGCTGGCGCCGCCGGAGGCGCCGGATCCCGGGCTGCTCGATCACGTCGTCGAGCTGTGGCGCGCGCTGGCGGCGGGGCCGTCGCCGGCGCTGCTGCGCGGTTTCGAGCTGGCGCTGTGCGCCGAGCTGGGCTCGGCGGTGGTGCTCGACGCCTGCGCGGCGTGCGGCGCACACCAGCTGGGCGTCGGCGCGGTGTTCGATCCGGCGCGTGGCGGGGCGGTGTGCGGCGCGTGCGCGGCGCGCTCGACCGGGCTCGGCGTGCGGCCGCTCGACGAGGATGTCCGCGCCTACCTGCGCGCGGTGGCGGCGGTGCCGCTGGCGGCCGCCCCGCAGATCGCGGTCGAGGCCGACGTGCGGCTCGGCGCCCGCGACGCGATGCTCGGGGTGATCACCCACCTGGTCGGGCACCCGCTGACGACGCTCGAGTTCGTGACCCAGGTCCACGGCGGGCTCGCCGGCCGCTGAGCCTCGCCACGCGCGCCGCGCCCCGACGCGTCGAGCTGCGCCGCCGGGATGATCTCGTCGCCGACGCGGTGTAGACTTCGGAGCATGGGATCGACACGCCTGGGGATCGCCTTGGCCTGCGTGTGCTTCGTCGCGGCCGAGGCCCGCGCCGAGCAGCCGGCCGCGGACGACCCGCCGCCCGACGCCGCGCCCGACGCCGTGCCCGCGCCCGAGGAGCCGGCGCCCGACGCGCCGCCGGCGATGAGCGAGGCCGAGGCCAAGGCGGCCGCGCGCAAGCTGCTCGACGGTGGCGACGGCTTCCTCAAGGCCGGCGACAAGCTGCTCAAGCGCAAGAAGACCGCCGAGGCCCAGGCGCAGTACGAGCGCGCGCTGGCCGCGTACCAGAAGGCGTTCGAGCTGGTGCCGAACCCGCAGATCTTGTTCCCGGTCGCGGTCGCGCACGACAAGCTCGGCCACTGGGCCGACGCCGCGCGCAACTACCGTCGGTTCCTGACCCAGGTCGCCGCCCCCGATCCCGGCCTCAAGGCCGAGGCCGAGAAGCGCCTCGAGGCGGTCAAGCTGAACCTCGGCGTCGTGTCGCTGGTGGTCGCGCCCGACGGCACCCACGTGACGCTGTCGGGCACCGAGATCGGCGTCTCGCCGCTGCCCGATCCGCTGTTCCTCGACGCCGGCGAGTACACGCTGGCGTTCGACGCCGACGGCTACCAGCCGCTCGAGCAGTCGCTGTCGGTCGAGGCCGGCAGCGAGTCCGAGCGGACGTTCGAGCTCAAGCCGATCGAGGTCATCGTCGAGCCGCCGCGCCCGCCACCGCCCAAGCCGGTCGTCATCGTGCCCCCGGCGCCGAGCAAGGTGCCGCTGTACGTCGGCGGCGCGATCACCGTCGGCCTGCTCGGCGGCGCCACCGCCGCGGGCATCATGGCGATCGGCCGCCACGGCGAGTTCACCGACGAGAGCGGCACCGCCCAGGCCCGCGAAGACGCGCGGGTGTCGGGGCGCCGGCTGGCGCTCCTGACCGACGGGCTGATCGCCGGGACGATCGTCGCGGCCAGCGTCGTGACGTTCTATTACGTGAAGGTGTACCGGCCGAAAGCCCGGCTGCACCGCGAGCGCGCCACCGAGCGCGCCAACGCCTTCGATGAGTACGCGGTGGCACCCAAGGTTCGGGTGACGCCGTGGGTCCAAGCCGGAGCGGGTGGGCTGGTGGTCGCGGGTGAGCTGTAGCAGTCGCCGAACGAGGTCCCCATGAGCACGCCGAAGATCGTCCCCATCCTGGTGTCCGTGGCTGTCGCCGCGGGCACGTTCTCTGGCCTGTACTTCGGCGTCGGCACCGGCAAGAAGTCCGAGGCCTCGACCGAGAATAGCGAAGGCAGCGGTTCGGGCTCCAGCGAGCCCGGCGTGGCCGCGGGCTCGGGCACCGCCACCCCCGACGTCGCGGCCGGCTCGGGCAGCGGCACGGCCACGGACGTCGCGGCGGGCTCGGGCAGCGGCACGGCCACGGACGTCGCGGCGGGCTCGGGCAGCGGCACGGCCACCGACGTCGCCGCGGGCTCGGGCAGCGGCACGGCGGCGGCGGGCTCCGGCAGCGGCACCGCAGCCGCCGGCTAGGGCAGCGGCACCGACGTCGCGGCGGGCTCGGGCAGCGGCA
>JAEUJY010000081.1 GCA_016794525.1 Myxococcales bacterium | reverse complement strand
GGAGCGCGGCGGCCACGGCCACCGCCAGCGCGCGCGGTCGACGACCGCCGGGTTCGGAGCTCATCCTGCTGCCAACGCGCGATCGCCGGCGGCGATCTAGCCGAGCGCCTCCGAGGCGACTCTCGGGGGCTACGCGTTATTAGCTGCCAGGGCGCCGCGGCCGCGTCCGTGAGGTGCGGCGATCACCCGCCTGCGGTGCTTCTCTCGCCGGCGCAAGGGTGGTGCAATCGGCGCCATGAAGCTCGACGTCAACGGCGCGGTGCGGGAGGTCGAGGCCGACCCGGACATGCCGCTCCTGTGGGTGCTGCGCGACCTGCTCGGTCTGCCGGGCACCAAGTTCGGCTGCGGCGCCGCCCAGTGCGGCGCCTGCACCGTCCACCTCGACGGCCGGCCGGTCCGCGCGTGCGTGACGCCGGTGGCGACGGTGGGCGACCGCAAGGTCACGACGATCGAGGGGCTGTCCCCCGACGGCGGCCACGTCGTCCAGCGGGCCTGGGCCGAGGCCGACGTCGTCCAGTGCGGCTACTGCCAGTCGGGGCAGATCATGACCGCGGTGGCGCTGCTCGACAAGAAGCCCGATCCCAGCGACGCCGACATCGACGCCGCGATGGCCGGCAACATCTGCCGTTGCGGCACCTACCCGCGGGTGCGCGAGGCCATCCACCTCGCGGCGCGGCTGAAGCGAGGTGGCGCGTGAGCCTGTCACGGCGCGGGTTCCTCCAGGGCAGCGCGGCCTCCCTGGCGATCGCCTTCTACGTGCCGACCGGGGCCAAGGCGCTGCCCAAGCTCGGGCCGCCGGCGCCGCCGCCCAACGCGTTCCTGCGCATCGGCGCCGACGACTCGGTGACGGTGGTGCTGGCCCACAGCGAGATGGGGCAGGGCATCTGGACCGGCCTGGCGATGCTGATCGCCGAGGAGCTCGAGTGCGACTGGGCCAAGGTGCGGTGCGAGCACGCGCCCGCCGCGCTGGTCTACGGCCACCCGATGATGGGCATGCAGATGACCGGCGGCTCGTCGACGACCAACGGCGAGTTCCAGCGCTACCGGATGGTCGGCGCGGTCGCGCGCGACATGCTGGTGCGCGCGGCGGCGGCGCGGTGGAAGACCAAGCCGGCCAAGTGCACCGTCGCCAAGGGCGTCGTCACCGCCGGCAAGCAGCGCGCCACGTTCGGCGAGCTGGCCGAGGCGGCGATGAAGCTGGCGCCGGCCAGCGACGTCAAGCTCAAGGACCCGACGGCGTGGAAGCTGATCGGCACGCCGGTGCGGCGGCTCGACACGCCCGAGAAGATCACCGGGCGCGCGCAGTTCGGCATCGACGTGCAGTTCCCCGGCCTGCGCACCGCGGTGGTGCTGCGGCCGCCGGCGTTCGGCGCGACGCTGAAGTCGTTCGACGGCGCCGCGGCGCTGCAGGTCCCCGGCGTCGAGCAGGTCGTGTCGACCGGCACCGGCGTCGCGGTGGTGGCGGCGCACTTCTGGGCCGCCAAGCGCGGCCGCGACGCGCTGGTCGCCGAGTGGACGCCGCCCGCCGACGGCGGCGTCGACAGCGCCGCGCTGATGGCGCGGTTCCGCGACCAGTCGCGCGGCCCCGGCGCGATGGTCGTCGACGGCGGCGGCGTCGACGCCGCGCTGTCGACCGGCGTCCACGAGGCGGTCTACGAGGTGCCGTACCTGGCCCACGCGCCGATGGAGCCGCTCAACTGCACGGTCAAGCTCGACGGCGATCGCTGCGAGATCTGGACCGGCACGCAGTTCCAGACCGGCGATCAGCTGGCGGCGGCCAAGGTGCTGGGCACGTCGCCCGACAAGATCACGATCCACACGCCGTTCCTGGGCGGCGGTTTCGGCCGTCGCGCCAACCCGGCGTCGGACTTCGTCGTCGAGGCGGTGCTGGTGGCCAAGGCCGCCGGCGTGCCGGTCAAGGTGGTGTGGACCCGCGACGACGATCTGCGCGGCGGCTACTACCGCCCGGCCTACCTGCACCGGGTGCGCGCGGCGGTCGACGCCGCGGGCGCGCCGGCGGCGTGGGATCACGTCGTCGTCGGGCAGTCGATCGTCGCCGGGACGTTCCTCGAGGCGTTCATGGTGCAGGGCGGCGTCGACGGCACCTCGGTCGAGGGCATCGCCGACTCGCCGTACCTGACGGCGGTCGCGCCCAAGCGGGTGTCGCTGCACTCGCCGCGCACCGCGATCCCGGTCCTGTGGTGGCGCTCGGTCGGCAACACCCACACCGCGTTCGCGATGGAGTGCATGATCGACGAGCTGGCCCACGCGGCCGGCGCCGATCCGCTGGCCTACCGGCTCAAGCTGCTGGCCAAGCACCCCCGCCACGCCCACGCGCTGGCCACCGCCGCCGAGAAGGCCGGCCGGGGGACGCCGCCGCCGGCCGGGCGCGCCCGCGGCCTCGCGGTGCACGAGTCGTTCGGCTCGATCGTCGCCGAGGTCGCCGAGGTGTCGGTCGAGGGCGGGCGGATCCGCGTCCACGCGGTCACCGCCGCGGTCGACTGCGGCACCGCCGTCAACCCGCTGGGCATCGAGGCCCAGGTGCAGAGCTGCGTCGCCTACGGCCTGAGCGCCGCGCTGTTCGGCGCGCTGACCATCACCGGCGGCGCGGTCCAGGAGAGCAACTTCCACGACTACCCGGTGGTGCGCATGCCCGACATGCCGACGGTCTCGGTCCACCTGATCGCCAGCGGCGCGCCGATGGGCGGCATCGGCGAGCCGGCCACCGCGCCGGTCGCCCCGGCGGTCGCCAACGCGGTGTTCGCGCTGACCAAGCAACGGCTGCGCGCGCTGCCGCTGCGCCTGGGGGTGGCGTGATGCGCGCGACGGCGATGGCGACGATCGCGGTCGCGGCGGCGTGCTCGTCGACGCCGCGCAGCGCCGGGCCCGGGCCGGGCGGCGGTCCGCCGACGGCGTCCGACGGCGTCGTCGCGTTCGCGACGGTGCAGGCGGTGCTGCAGCACCCGCGCTGCCAGAACTGCCACCCGGCCGGCGACGCGCCGCTGCAGGGCGACGACAGCCACGTGCACCTGCAGTACGTCAAGCGCGGGCCGCTCGGCCGCGGCGAGGTCGGGCAGGAGTGCGCGACGTGCCACGGCCCGGCCAACCCGCCCAGCAACTACGGCCTGCACATCCCGCCCGGCGTCGCCGAGGGCTGGCGCATGCCGCCGCCCGAGGAGCCGCTGGTGTTCGTCGGGCGCACGCCGCGCGAGCTGTGCGAGCAGCTGAAGGATCCGGCGCACAACGGCGGCAAGGACCTCGGCGGCGTGCGCGCCCACCTCGACACGCCGCTGGTGACGTGGGGCTGGGATCCCGGCTTTGGCCGCGCGCCGGTGGCGACGCCGCGCGCCGAGTTCATCGCCGCGTTCGAGCGATGGGTCGCGGCCGGCGCGCCCTGCCCCGAGTGATCACGCCTCCGCGTTGTGGGCTCTCGCGTTTCGGGTTGGGGCCCCGTCGGGGCTTGCCCCCGGCGGGGAAGGGGCTTTGCGAAAGCCCCTTCCAAGGAGCTCAGGGTGGATCGAGCCGATCGGCGACCGCCCGCAGCCGCACCTTGCGGGTGTCGGCGACCTCGGCGGCGGCGCGGGCGATGCCGGCGGTCGCGCGGGCCGGCTGATCGGCGAGGAACGCCGCCGCGCTGACCTCGCCGCGCCACACCGCGCGGGCCTGGGCCAGGCCGCGGGCGATGCCGTCCTCGCCGCAGCACAGGTGCAGGTACGCGGCCAGCGGCGACGGCCCGGTGTCGAAGCTCGACTCCGACGCGCGGCCGATCGCCAGGAGCGCGTGCAGGAGCGGCTCGACGGCGCCGACCCGCTCGAGCCGCGGCAGGTGGTGCTCGACGCGGCTGGGCTCCGGCTGGCCCGGCGCCGGGAAGCCGCCCATGAAGTAGTCGAGCGGCACCTGGCCGCCGGTCTCGTCGCACAGCGCCTCGACGATCGCGATCGAGTACAGCTTGGCCCGCAGGTAGCGCACCGCCAGCGCGACGTTGATCGCGGTCTGCGCCACCCGCGCCGCGTGGATCGCCTCGCCGGGCTCGCTGCCCCAGGCGTGGAAGACCCGCTCGGGGGGCAGCGCCGCGAGGAAGCCCTCCATCTTCATCAGCGCGATCCGGTAGTCGCGCACGGTGTAGACGGTCGGCGAGAACAGCGACGGGTTGCTCTCGGGCAGGAGCTTCCAGGTGTTGTCGAGGAAGCGGCCGGGGTCGGCGTACGCGAAGTTCTCGACGTCGTGGTTGCCGAACCGCACCGCCTGCCGGACCATCGCGTCGAGGCGATCGGCCGGCGCGCCCAGCGCCTGGGCCCGCGCGTGCAGCCCCGGCACCGGATCGGCGCGGAACGGGATCGTCTGCTCGATGCCCATCGCGACGGTCAGCCGCGACCAGCGATCGAGCACGTCGGCCAGGTGCAAGCTGGCGATCAGCGCCGACGCCAGCTCGTTGGCGCCCGACATCGGTCCGACGACGTCGCCGGCGGCGCGGCCGAACACCGCGTAGACGTCGGCCACCGCCTGCGACGGCGCCGGCAGCAGCCGCCAGCCGCCCTCGACGCGCTCGCACACCTTGGCGAAGTCGTCGCGCAGGCTGGCCGGCGGGCCCTGGTCGACCTGCAGGTAGACGACGTCGTGGTACAGCGCCGCGATCACGTCGAGCGGATCGCCGTCGGAGCCGTCGGCCAGCGCCAGCACGTGCTCGTGGTTGTGGAACTCGCGGCCGGGCGCCGACAGCGCGGCGTGCACCGCGAAGCCCCAGCGCTCCAGCTCCTCGGGCGCCGGGCTCGCGCCCAGCTCGCGCAACGCCAGCCCCAGCGCGTTGACGATCTGATGCACCGGCGACCGCGGGCGATCCATCGTGCCGCAGGGTATCACGGGGCCGCGGCGGTCACGGCTTCTCGGCGGTCACGCGGATCGTCACCGGCGCGGCGCCGTCGAGCTGGAGCTCGATCGTGTGGGCCCCGGCCGGCAGGTCGCGGAGCCAGTGCTCGACGCCCTCGGCGACCGCCGCGCCGTCGACCAGCCACCGCGCCTCGTCGTCGCGCGCGCCGCGCGAGCCCGGGGTCACCACCGCACCCCACAGCCGCAGCGGCTGGCCGGCGACCACCCGGGCGCCGTCGGCCGGGTGGACGATCGCCAGCTCGGGCGGGTGCGGCGGCAGCGCCACCGCGTCGGCGATCGGCACCGTCTGCGATCGGAACCCGTCGTGGAGGACCACCTCGAGCAGGAGGTGATCGGTCGGCAGCTGGGCGCGCGCCAGCCGGTGGCTGCCGCCGCGCAACGCCACGCCCAGCGCCTGCCAGGTCGCGCCGCCGTCGGTCGAGCCGCGCACCCACGCCTCGTCGCCGTCGCCCTGCCACTCGACCACCACCGCGCCGTCGCGCTCGACGCGCGCCTGCGCCGACGGCTTGATCCGCACCGCCGGACGCTCGCGGCGCCACACCGTCGCGTCGCCGCGCCGCAGCTCGAGCGCCGCGCCCTCGACGCTGGTCGGCACCACCGCCTGGAACCCGAACCCGCCTGGCGCCCGGTCAGGGCAGGGCTCGGCGCAGCCGCAGCCGCAGCCGCCACTGCCACCGCCACCGCAGCCCTCGCCCGCGAACACCGGCGCGCGCGCGACGACCCGGCCGTCGTCGTCGAGCACCACCGCGATCAGGTCGGTCTTGGCGCCGGGCGCGCGGCCGATCTCCCCGCGGCTGCGCCAGACGTGGTCGACGCGCACCGCGCCGTCGACCTCGACCGCGCCGACGATCGTCACCAGCGGCTGGGGTCCGTGCGTGGCGATCGTCATGCCCATGCCTCCACCGGCGCGGAACCCGGTCGGCACCGCGACCGGGTTCAGGCCCGCCTGATTGTACAAGGTGTTCCACGTGAACAACGAGATCCACGTCGGCCCGCAGTAGGACATGAAGTCCTGGGTGTTGGCCGGCGGCTGCACCGCGAGGTTGGTGACGTCGAACCCGAACTCGCCGATGCTGGCGTCGCTCCACTGCTGGTTGCCGGCGGCGTTCGTGAACGACGCGTTGTTGCTGGCGTCGTACGGGTTGTAGACCGGGTAGGCGGCGTTGATCCCGCCGACCGCGCCGCACGGCGCGTGGGCGAGCCCGTAGTTGTGGCCGATCTCGTGGGCGACGGTCTGCCCGCCCCCGAGCAGGCCGGAGGCGACGGTGCCGTTCGAGCACCCGACGTTGCCGTGGGCGATCGGGATCTGCGGCGTGATGAACCCGTAGTACGACCACGTGGCCTGGTTGCCGTCGGCGGTGCGCGCCGCCTGGACCGCGTTGTTGATCGCGGTGTACGCCGGGTCGCAGCCGCCGGGCGGCACGACGCCGTTGAGCGGCGCGGTCGCGGTCTGCGCCGAGATGATGCGCACCTGCGGCGCGGCCTGGACCGGGTAGGTGTTCAGCGCCCAGCCCAGCTCGGTGGTGACCTGGGCCGCGGTCGGCGCCGGGAACACCACGTTGACCGGCGGTGCCGGCGGCACCGGCAGGTTGGGGCCGTTGTAGCCGAACACCACCGCCGCCACCTGCAGCGTCGTGCGGCGCGCGATCGTGATCTCGACGGTGCGGGTGGCGCGCGTGCCCCGGCCGTCGCGCGGCGACGACACCCGCGCGGTGAAGCGCATCCGGCCGGTCATCGTCGCGGCCGGCACCGCGAAGTTGAGCGTCGCGCCCACCGCGCTGCGCTCGGCGACGTAGCCGGGCGCGTCGTCGGCGCTGACCGGGCCGTTCAGGCTGGCGAGCGTGCTCACCGTGGTCCACCGGCCGGCGACGTAGCGCTCGACCAGCAGCGTGCCGTCGACGCCGTCGAGCACGCCGCCGCCGAAGCCGGGGTCGCCGCCCGAGCGCAGGTAGGTGCGGACCACGGCCGCCTTGCCGGCGACCAGCGGCACGCTGTTGTCGGCGCCGCGATCGGCGGGGTCGGTGAGGTGCGACGCCGCGCGGTAGTACTGGATGGCCTGGGTGACCTCGAGGCCGTCGACCGTCAGCGCGAACGGCCGCTGGATCCACACCGTCGCCTGCTCGCTGGCGGCGCCGCACGGCCCGGTGGCGTCGACACGCACGCGCAGGGTGGCGGTCGTGGCCACCGCCGGCGCGGTCACCGTCCAGCTGCCGGTGGCCGCGGTGATCGTCGTGTCGAGCAGCGTCGCGCCACCGTCGACGGTGACCCGCACCCGCGTCGACGTCGCGTTGCTGGTGGTCACGCCGATCGCGACCGCGCCGCCCGGCACCACCCAGCCGGCGCCGCCGGCGATCGAGATCGCCACGACCCGGGTGGCGCCGCCGGCGAACACCCGCGTGCCGCCGCTCGGCCGGTACAGCTGGAAGTGGCGGTTGCACATCTCGACGTAGCCATCGGGGATCCGCAGCGCCAGCTCGCCGGTCGAGGCGTCGGTCGGCACGCGCACCTCGATCCGCGTGTCCGACCAGCTGACGACGACGCCGTCGACGCGCCCGCCGTTCGGGTCGGCGAACGAGATCGTGCTGCTGCCCCGGGTCGCGCCGAAGTTGGTGCCGGTGACGACGACGACATCGCCAGGGCAGGCGTCGGGCCGATCGATGCCGGTGATCGTCCAGCTCAGCCCGGAGAGGACGATGCGCGGCACGCACACCCAGCGATCGCGCAGGCCCGGCCATCGCGGGTTGAACCTGTCGGGCCACCACGGGAACGGATCGGGGCAGATCGGATCGCCGGGCTCCCAGCCGTGCGGGAGGCCCCCGGGCTTCCAGCCGCCGGGCTCCCAGCCATCGTCGCCGGGCAGGCCGCCGCCGGGGAGCTCGCCGGGCAGGCCGCCGCCGGGGAGCTCGCCGGGCAAGCCGCCGCCCGGGCGCCACCCGCCGGGCAGGCCGCCGCCGGGGCGCCACCCGCCGGGCAGGCCGCCGCCGGGGAGGCCACCGCCAAAGCCCATCCCGCTCATCGGCATCAGGCCCCCGCTCGGCGGGCGCCCCAGGCCGACCAGCGTCGTGCGCACGCCGGCGAGGTAGCGGGCGTCGCGCGGCGCGAGCGCGGCGTGGACCAGCGGCGCCAGGCGATCCATGCGCCAGGTGCTGGCGATGATCACGGCCGCGAAGCGGAACGCCTCGCCGCGGTCGCGGGCCAGGTACCGGACCGCGGCGACCATCAGCGCCAGCCCGGCGTCGTGATCGAGCAGCGCGTCGGGCGCGTCGCCGCCGGTGCCGAGCGTGCGCGCCAGCGTCTTCCACGCCGCGGCGCTGGTGAACCGGGCCTGGACCTCCGCGTCGGGCAGCTCGGCCGGCGCGAGGAAGCGCTCGGCGTCGGTCAGCGCGTGGCGCAGGCGCACCGCCGCGGCGGGATCGCCGGCGAGCACGCGCCGGGCGTCGTCGATGACCTGGGTCGAGGTCAAGAGCGGCGGCAGCGCCGCGACGTGGGCCGCGACCGCCGCGGCCTCGGGCGTCTCGGGCGCGTCGAGCAGCGCCGTGACCCGCGCGTCGACCAGCCGCGCGCCGGGCTGGAGCGCCAGCGGGCGCAGCCGGTCGCGGTGGGCCGCGACCTGGGCCTCGTCGAGCCGGACCTCGACGCGCACGACCCGCCCCGCCTCGCAGCGGTCGGCGGCCTCGTGGCGATGGACGACCGCGCCGCGCGCGTCGCGGATCACCAGGCTCACCTCGGGCCGCGCGTCGAACAGCGCCTCCAGGCCGTGGGCCTCGTAGCGCTTGTGGAACCGCCCGTCCTCGTCGGTCGTGGCCTGCCCCAGCGCCTCGTAGAAGATCAGGTCGCGATCAGCGACGTCGATGATGAGCCCGGCGACGCCGTCGTCGCCCATCGGCCCGGTGACTCGTCCTTCGATCGAGAACACGTGCATGGCACCCCCCGCGGTTGTGCCCGGAGGATACGCTTCCGACCACAATCCAAAAGGGGACGCCTACTGCAAAAGTGCCGATTTGCCTGTTCCTGCCCGATCATCCCAACAGCGGCGCCAGCTCGGCAGCGGCCGGGAACAGCCCGAACACGCCGCCGGTGTGGACGAAGACGACGCGCTCGCCGAAGCGACCGCGGTCGCGCGCCAGCTCGGTGACGACGCCGTGGAACGCCTTGCCGGTGTAGACCGGGTCGAGCACCAGGCCGTCGCGCCGGCACAGGTCGCGGATCGTGATCAGCTCCTCGGGGCGGCTCTTGGCGTAGCCGCGGCCGACGTGGCCGTCGACGATGTCGATGTCGTCGGGACCGACCGTCACCGGCAGCGCCCAGCGGGCGATCAGGTCGGCGGCGATGCGGCCGATCGCGTCGACGAAGTACGCGCGGTCGTCGCAGACGTTGACGCCGGCCAGCCGCGCCGGCAGGCCGTGCAGCTTGGCGCCGACGATCAGCCCGGCGCCGGTGCCGCCCGAGCCGCAGGCGTAGATCACCGTGGTCGGCCGCGCCGGCAGGGTCGCCAGGTCGTCGGCCAGCTCGGCGGCGGCGGCGACGTAGCCCCACGAGCCGGTCGCGTTGGAGCCGCCTTCGGGGATGACGTAGGGCACGCCGCCGGCGGCCCGGACCGCCGCGGCTTCCTCCTCCATGATCGGGTTGCGGCGCGCCCAGTCGGGCCGGCTGATCCAGCGGATCGTCGCGCCGGCCAGCTTGTCGAGCAGGATGTTGCCGGTGGCGGCCGGCGGCTGGGCCGGGTCGTCGGTGCGCAGCACCAGCCGGCAGCGCAGCCCGCGCCGCGCCGCCGCCAGCGCGGTGGCCCGGCAGTGATTCGACTGCTCGCCGCCGCAGGTGATGACGGTGTCGGCGCCCTGGTCCTCGGCCTCGGCCAGCAAGAACTCGAGCTTGCGCACCTTGTTGCCGGTGAGCTCGGCGCCGGTCAGGTCGTCGCGCTTGACCAGCACCTCGACGCCGAGCGCGGCGCTGGTGCGCGGCAGCGGCTCGAGCGGGGTGCCGGTGCGGGCCAGGTTGACCTTGCGCGGGGCGGGCGGACGCGACCGGATCACAGACATGGCGCATCGTAGCGGGGCGCGCGATAATTTTCCGGAGTGCCGGCGACCGCCCGCACCGGACCATGGCGCCCCTCGATCCCGTGAATGCCCGCACCGCCTCGCGGGTTCGATCGATCGTGCCGATCCGTCGCGCCCTCGCCGCCTGCCTCGCCGTCGCGCTGGCCACCGGCCCGGCGACCGCGCAGGGCCCGAGCGATCCCGGCGAGTCGCTGGAGCCGATGGAGGCACCGCTGCCGCCGCACGGCATCCCCGGCTACCCGCGCGGCTGGCCGCAGCCCGCCGCCGGCCCGTCGGCCAGCGGCGAGACCGAGGTGCTGCTGACCTTCGACGACGGGCCCGATCCCGACACGACGCCGATCGTCCTCGACATCCTGCGCGCGCGCGGGCTGCACGCGGTGTTCTTCCAGGTCGGCTGGCGGTTCCGCCGCGGCGACGTGGCGCGGGCCCACGCGATCGAGCAGCGGCTGGTGCGCGAGGGCCACATCGTCGGCAACCACACCGTCAACCACGCCAAGCTGTGCTCGGTGCCGATCGAGCTGGGCAAGCTGGAGGTGACGATGGCGCGCGGGCTGCTCGAGCAGGCCAGCGCGATGCCGGTGCCGTGGTTCCGCACGCCGTACGGCTCGCGTTGCCCGCGCGTCGAGCACCTGCTCGGCGACCTGGGCCTGCACCACTTCCACTGGGACGTCGATCCGCAGGAGTGGCGCGGCCTCGGCGCCAAGGCCACCGCGGCCAAGGTGATCCGCTCGCTGCACCGCCTGGAGGGCCGCGGCGTCTTGTTGATGCACGACACCAAGTTCGCCACCCGCTACGCGCTGCCGCTGATCCTCGACTGGATCGCCGCCGAGAACACCCGGCGCATCAAGAAGGGCCGGCCCGGCATCCGCATCATCAGCGGCGCGCAGCTGGCCCGCGAGCAGCTGGCGCCGACGCTGGGCTGGCTGGCCGACGCGGTCAACCGCGGCCGCCGCGGCGTCGACGCCGCGCTGGTCGCGACCGTGCCGTAGCGCGGCGCGCGCGCGGGCCGCGAAGATCTCGCAGGCCGCGCGTCCAGCCGGCATGAAGCCAACGCAGCAAGCGCCCACGCCGTCCGCTCCGCCCACCCCGTCCGCGCCGCCGCGGCTGGCCCGCCCCGACGTCCGTCGCACCGCGACGCTGCGTCGGGCCGACGCGCTGTTCAAGGCCATGGCGAGCGACTTCCTCTTGCGCGAGCAGTTCGTCACCGAGCCGACGCAGGTGCTGGCCGAGTACGTCCACGGCGGCCGCGTGCCGGCCGATCAGGCCGACGTCAGCGACCAGCTGGTCTACGCGGTGATGGCCTCGCCGGCGCTCTTGGCCTGGCTGCGCGACTACGCCAAGCGGCTGCGCGGCGTCGCGCCGCCGCGCGATCAGTTCGTCCGCGACGTGCTGACGGCGGCGGTGGCGACCCGGGCCCAGCACGTGATCGTCGCGCTGGCCCGCGCCTCGGTCGAGCGCGTCGACGTGCTCGGCGACGCCGCGATCCTGCCGGCGCTGCTCGATCTGATCGCGCACGGCGCGCGCGGCATCTTCGCGCAGACCGAGATGTCGACGGGGCACTCGACGGGGACGGAGATGTCGACGGGGCACGTCTTCACGACGGAGATGTCGACGGGGCACTCGACGGGGACGGAGATGTCGACCGGCCACATCATCGGCCCCGAGCTGTTCCGCCCCGGCTACCAGCGGGTCGCGCTGGCCGCGCTGGCCGACTACGCGGCGCAGCTGCGCGGCGCCGGCGCGCTCGAGCGGATCTTCACCCGCTGATCACCGTCGTCCTCCGGAGGCCGCCATGGACACCCACCTCGCCGGGGCCTCGCCCCCGGCTCACGCCGCCGACGCCGCGGCGCTGGTCGCCACCGGCGCCGAGCTCGCGCGCCGCGGCCAGCTGCACCCCGCCGAGCAGTCGCTGCGCGCCGCGCTGGCGCTGGCGCCCGGCCACGTCGAGGCCCGCCGCCGCCTCGCGCTGGTCATGGTCGAGGCCGGCCACCGCGACGAGGCCGCGCGCCTGCTCCACGACGAGCTGGCCACGCCGGCCGGCGTCGCGTGGCTCGACGAGCAGATCGCCGCGCTGATGCACGGCACCGACCTGGCGCCGGCCGGTCGCCTGGCCGAGCTGTCCGCGCGGCTGCGCTGGGGCAGCGACCGCTGGCCGGCCAGCGCCGCGCTGCCGCCACCGGCGACCGTGCCCAACCCGCTGGTCAGCGCGGCCAAGCTCCACCACGACGCCGATCAGCTGCGCTACCTGATCGACCGCGGCGTCCTCGAGGCCGACTGGCGGGCGATCGCCGACGACCACGACGCGATCGCCGCGCGGCTGCGCGCCGCCGGCGTGACCGGCCAGGCGCCGCTCGACGCCGCCGGCTTCGCGCGGATCGGCCACGTCTACAACCGGCAGCTGTACGTGCGTCCGACGCCGCGGCTGCCGCAGGCGCTGGCGTCGACGTGGTCGCCGGCCGCGGTCGAGCGCCAGTACCTCGATCGCCCGCCCGGGGTCGTCGTGATCGACGACTTCCTGCACCCCGACGCGCTGGCCGCGCTGCGCGCGTTCTGCCTCGAGTCGACGGTGTGGTCGGCCAACCGCTACGCCCACGGCCGGCTGGGCGCGTTCTTCCGCGACGGCTTCGGCTGTCCGCTGCTGCTGCAGATCGCCGAGGAGCTGCGCGCCGCGCTGCCCGCGGTGATCGGCGCGCGCTACCCGCTGCGGCAGCTGTGGGGCTTCAAGTACGACCACACGCTGCCGGCCGACGCGACGACCCACGCCGACTTCGCCGCGGTCAACGTCAACTTCTGGCTGACGCCCGAGACCGCCAACCTCGACGACGGCAGCGGCGGGCTGATCGTCTACGAGGCCGACGCGCCGCCCGAGTGGGACTTCCACACGTACAACGGCGACCCCGCGCTGATCCACGACTACCTGCGGCGCCAGCGCGCGCGGCGCGTCCGCATCCCGTACCGCGCCAACCGCGCGATCATCTTCAACTCCGACCTGTTCCACGCCACCGACGCGGTGCGCTTCCGCCCCGGCTACGTCGATCGCCGCGTCAACATCACGATGCTGTACGGCCAGCGCGAGGGCGACGTCCACCACGCGCCGCGGCCGGCCGCCGCCGGCACCGGCGAGGTCGCGAGCTGGCGCTCGGCGGCGTTCCGGAGGTCGCGGTGATCGGGCCGGGCAGCGCCTTCGGCCAGGACCGCTGGGTGCTCGACGTGCTGGGCGGCCAGCGCGGCGGCTTCTTCCTCGACTCGGGGGCGTCCGACGGCGTGCGCGGCAGCAACTCGCTGGTGCTCGAGCGCGACCACGGCTGGCGCGGCATCTGCGTCGAGCCGAACCCGCGGTTCTTCGAGCGGCTGGTCGCCGCGCGCCGCTGCCGCTGCGTCAACGCGTGCCTCTACGATCGCGACGGCGAGGTCGAGTTCGTCGACGCCGAGGTGCTGGGCGGGATCGCGGCCGACTACCCGCCGAGCCTGGTGCGCGAGGCCCAGGCCCGCTACGGGCTCGCGGTCGACGCCGCCGGCCGGCCCGCGACCGTGCGCCGCCCGGCGCGCGCGATCCGCGGCCTCCTGCGCGCGTGCGGCGCGCCGCCGGTGATCGACTACTGGAGCCTCGACACCGAGGGCTCGGAGCTGTCGATCCTGGCCGCGTTCCCGTGGGACGAATTCGCGGTCCGGACGCTGACCGTCGAGCACAACTGGCTGCCGGCGCGCGACGCGATCCACGAGTTCCTGACCGCGCGCGGCTACGTCCGCGTCCGCGAGCTGGTGGTCGACGACTGCTACGTCCGCGCCGACGAGGCGCCGGCGGCGGCGTGGCGCAGCGGCGCGTGGCGGCGGCGTCGGGCCGCGTGATGGAGGTCGTCCGCCTCGCCCACGCCGGGCTGGTCGTCACCACCGCGCGCGCGCGGTGCCTGATCGATCCGGTCTTCGCCGAGCCGTTCGAGGGCGGCGTCAACCGCTTCGAGCCGCCGGTGCGGATCGACGCCCGCGCGGTGGCCGCCGCGGCGACGCTGGTCGTGCTGTCGCACGAGCACATGGATCACTTCTGCGTGCGCAGCCTGGCGCAGGTGCCGCGCGACCGCCCGGTCCTGTACCCGGCCGGCGCGACGCTGATCGCCCACGCGCTGGCGGCGCTCGGCTTCGCCGACGCGCGCCCGGTGGTGCCGGGCCAGGTCGTGCGCTGGGCCGACCTGACGCTGGTGTTCACGCCGTCCAACGTCGGCTTCCCCGAGGTCGGCGTGCTGGCCGGCGCCGACGGCGCGTGGTTCTGGAACTGCGTCGACACCGAGACCACCGAGGCGGCCTACGCGCTGGTCGCGGCCCACGCGCCCCGGCTCGACCTGATGTTCGCCAACTTCCAGGCGCTGGCCGAGGAGGAGCTGGCGTGCGACGGGCTGGGCGCGGCGTTCCCGCTCGAGCGCTACGCGCAGCGCCTGCGCGCGGTGGTCGAGGCGCGGCCGGCGGTGGTGGTGCCGGCGTCGTGCGGCTACGCGTTCGCCCACGCGCCGTGGCTCGACACCCGCGGCTTCCCGATCGCCGAGGACGAGTTCGTGCGCGACGTCGGCGCGATCGCGCCGGCGGTGCGGGCGGTGCGGCTGCCGCCGGGTGCGCGCATCGACGTCGCGACCGGGGCGATCCACGACGACGCCCACGGCTGGGTCGCGCGCGGCGCGCCGACGACGTCGCTGGCGTGGCGCCCCGATCACGGCGTCGCGCCGCTGACCGACGACGATCCCTACCGGCGCGGCACCGCGGCGCTGGTCGCGGCGACCGCGGCGCTGCTCGACGGCGAGTTCCTGCCCGCGCTCGCCGCGCCGGCGCTGGCCCGCTGGCGGGCGCGGCTCGCCGCCGCCGGCGTGGTGTGGCAGCTCGACGTCGTCTTCCCCGACGGCCACCGCCGCAGCCGCTGGCTCGACCTGGCCGCGCGGGCCGCGTGGCTGGCGAGCGCGCCGCAGCCGCCCAAGCTGGTCACCGCGATCGCCGCGTCGACGCTGGTCGGGCTGGCGTGCGGCGAGGCCACGCCGTACCGCGCGCTGTTCACCCGCCGGGTCGTGCTCAAGCTGTACGCGCCCACGCCGTGGGGCGTCGAGCGCGTCGGCACGCTGGCCGACGAGCCGGTCGCGCGGGTGCTGTTCCCCGGCGCCAACCGCCGCTTCGTCGACGCCGAGCTCGACCGGCTCGGGCTCGCCGCGCGCCCGCCGTGGCGCCGCCGCGCGCTGGGGTGAGCGGCCGCCCGCGGCTCACGCGACCGGGGCGGCGATCGTCGGCGCGCCCGTCCGGCCGAGCACCGCGCCGATCCAGCGCTGGAAGTTGGTCGTCTCGGCGGTCTCGTACGCGAGCGGATCGTAGTTCCGCCCGAAGCGCGCGTTGAAGTCGGCGACCCAGGCCTGGCTCACGGCGATCAGGCGGCTGATGCCGCAGTTGGTGAGATCGACGGTGACGGTCTGGCCGGGCGCGAGCACCGCGCGTCGGACAGGCTGGCCGCTGCCGCCATAGTCGATCTGCCACACCACCAGCGTGTCGTCGCCGGTCTGGTTGGCGAGGGTCACGCCCGCGGCGCCGGCGACGCCCGGGTAACAGATCGTCGGTGGGTTGATCGGGGGCTGGGTGGCCGCCGCGTCGAGCCCGACGCAGGACACGCCGTAGTAGGGGACGGCGTAGGCGCCCGTGGCGCGTGCGAGGTCCGCGAACCGCTGCCAGCGGTCCGGGCCGTGGCGCACCGCGTGCCACAGGTTGTTGGCCGCCGCGGTCAGCGTCACGACGTGCAACTCGCCGTTGCACTCGCCGATCCCGAAGCTGTTGATCCAGCCGCGATCGCCGGCCTGGCCCTCGACGTCCTCCATCGCGCTCCACGAGCCGTCGAACCCACGGGTCGTGTGCCAGAGGTTGCCGCGATGATCGAGGAGCACCAGGTGGATCGACTGGCCGATCGTCGTGACGCGCAGGCCGCGCAGGATCGGTAGGAACGGCAACCGGGGCGCGACGTTCTCCCACCGGGTCCAGGTCCCGTTGGCGTGGCGGACGGCGTGGACGACCGAGCCGGGCGGGAAGGTCGCCGGGCCCCCGCTGGGCGGCGGCGAGACCACCACGAAGACGTGGAGCTCCCCGGCGAGCGCGGTCATCGACCAGGCGTACGGGAAGAAGCCCCCGCCCGTCTGCGCGAACACGTCGCCGAGCGCCGACCATGCGCCGCCGGTGGTGCGCGTCGCGTGCAACAGCGCTCCCGAGAAGTCGCGCGTGAGCAGGTGCAACGTCGCGTTCACCGCCGCGAGGGCGACGCCCCCGACGGCGCGGTGCGCGGTGTCGAGCGGCGCGAACTTGCTCCAGCTCCCGTCGGCATGCCGGGCGGCGTGGGTGAGTTGGTACAGATCCGACTGCACGACGACGTGGAGCTCGCCGCCGAGCGCCGCCGCGCCGAACCCCTGCGCGCGCCCGATCTCGCCGGCGTTCTTCTCGACGTTGCCGAAGCGGGTCCAGTGGGTGTCGGCGCGGCGGATGGCGTGCCAGAGCGAGTCGGCCTCGCTGCTCATCGTCGTGACGTGGAGCGTGTTGGACATGGCGCGGCGGTTGAGCAACGCCCGGGCCAGCCGCGCGCCGCGCCTGCGCGCGCGGGAGGCGGTTGAAGCGCGCCCGCACCCACGCGACGCGACGACACGTGTCGACACATCCTCGCCGGCCGCCCGCCGCCCGCGCTCCGCGGGAGCCGTGGTAAGGTGCGCGCCGGCCCGCGCATGTTCCGAATTCGACAATCATCTCGAGAGGATGCCGAGCAGATTCTGGCGGTCGCGGAGCACCTCGACACCGTCAACCTGCCGGCGGATCGGCGCCACATCGAGCGCATCCTCGAGCTGTCGGAGAAGTCGTTCGCCGCCAGCGTCCCGCCGGTCGATCGCGAGTACCTGTTCGTCCTCGAGGATCTCGGCAAGCGCCGGGTCATCGGCACGTCGATGGTCCACGCGCAGCACGGCACCAAGCGCGCGCCGCACATTTTCTTCCGCGTCGAGAACGACGAGCGCTACTCGTACACGCTCGACCGCTACTTCGTGCACCGCACGCTGCGCATCGGCTACAACTACGCCGGCCCGACGGAGATCGGCGGCCTGATCCTGTTGCCCGAGTACCGCGGCAACCCCGAGTCGCTGGGCAAGCTCCTGTCGTACGTGCGGTTCCTGTTCATCCGCATGCACCGCGAGGTGTTCCGCGATCAGGTGCTGTCCGAGCTGCTGCCGCCGCTCGAGCCCGACGGCACCAGCCGGCTGTGGGAGCACCTCGGCCGCCACTTCACCGGCCTCAGCTACCAGGAGGCCGATCTGCTGTCGAAGGACAACAAGGAGTTCATCCACGCCTTGTTCCCCGACGATCCGATCCACTGCGAGCTGCTGCCCGCCGAGGTGCGCGAGATCATCGGCCAGGTCGGCCCCGAGACCCGCGGCGTCGAGAAGATCCTGCGCCGGATCGGCTTCGAGTACGCCGGCCAGATCGATCCGTTCGACGGCGGCCCGCACTTCGTCGCGACCACCGATCAGATCCCGCTGGTGCGCGACGCCGCGCTGGTGCCGCTGGCGCTGGTCGACGACACCGACGGCGCGCGCCCGTGGGCGATCCTCGGGGTCGAGGGCGCGGCCGGCTTCCGCGCGGTCGGGGCCCGGGTGATCAAGCAGGACGACGGCCGCTTCGGCGTCACCAAGGACGTGATCGATCGGCTGGGCGTCGGCGCCGACCCGCGCGCCTGGCTGGTGCTGGCGTGATCCGGGCCGCGGCCGGGCTCGCGCTCGCGGCGCTCGCCGGTTGCCAGGCGGCCTCGGCGCAGCAGGCGCCCGCGCCGCCGGCGCTGGCGCTGGCCGGCGTGATCGCGCCGCCGGCGGGCTGGCAGCCGCTGCCGGCGGTGGCGACCGCCGCGACCGAGGCCGTCGGCGCCGCGGCGCAGGCGTGGGGCGACCCGGGGCGCGGCTGCTACGCGGTCGTGGTCGGCAGCCGCGCCGCCAAGCAGAACCCCGAGGACGCGCTCGCCGAGCTCGGCCGCGGGCTGGCGAAGGTCGCGGGCCTCACCGGCTGGCAGGTCGACGGCCTCGACGCGCGCGGCACGGTGACCCGCGGCCCGCTCACCGGCGCGCTGCGCGCGACCGCGGTCGCCGCGGGCAACGACGCCGTGGTCGTGGCCGCGACGTGCGTCGCCAACCCGCGCGAGCCCGCGACCTGCGCCGCCACCTGTCAGGGTGTGCTGGCGGCGTTCGATGCTAGGAAGGTGTTGCCGTGATCCGACGCGCCCTGCTGTTGACCCTCGCGATGACCGGCCTGGCCTCGGCCCAGCCCGCGGCCCCGCCGGCCGATCCGCCGCCGGTGGCGCGCATGACCCAGCCCGCCGGGTGGATCCTCGATCCGCCTGGCGGCACGCGGGTCGCGGCGGGCCTGGGCGCCGACGGCCTGTTCGCCGGCGCGCCGATCGGCGTCGACGCGCAGGTGTGGACCGCGCCCAGCCACCACGCGGTGCTGGTGACGACGCAGGTGTCGACCGACCGGCTGCCCGCCGATCCCGACGCCGCGGCCAACGCGACCTTGCACGAGATCCGCGCTGGCGCCGACGCCGTCGACGGCGCGGCGATCGATCGCTGGATGGTGGTGGTCGATCCCGCGGGCAAGCTGCACGAGGCCACGCTGACCTGGCGCGATCCGTCGGTCGGCACGACGACGATCGTCCGCGCGCTGGTGTTCCGCACCGGCGGCGCGCTGGCCCGCATCGCCGGCGAGTGCGTGATCGGCCCCGACGGCGCCGCCGACCGCGCCGCGTGCGAGGCGGCGCTGGCGACGATCGCGCCCAACGCCACCGCGCTCGAGCCGGTCAAGGTCACCGCCGAGGCGCCGGCCGCGGCCGAGCCGGCCGCCGAGCCGATGCCCGCCGCCGGCAGCGGCGCCACGCTGGGTAGCGGCGCGCCGCCCAGCCTCCGCGACGGCGCCGACGTGCCGGCGACGGTGATGGTGCGGCCGCCGACCAAACAGGCCGATCGCCGCCCGCTCTACCTGGTGGCCGGCATCGCGGTGCTCGCCCTGGTGTTCCTGTGGAACCGCCGCGAGCGCCAGCGCCGCGAGGCGGCGGAGCGGGCCGAGGAGGCGCGCCGCAACCGTCGGCGCGGCAAGGCGTCCGACGACGACGAGGCGGTCAGCGCCGCCGATGGCGACGCCGCCGACGGCGCGGATGACGACGGCGCGGGCGACGAGGCCGACGACGCGGCCGCCGACGATGCGGGTGACGCCGCCGAGGTCGCGGCGAAGGCCGCGGCGACGCCCGACGCCGAGGACCCGCCGAAGGCCGAGGCCGTGGCGGACGCCAAGGCCGCCGCCAAGGATGCGCCGAAGGCCGAGCCCAAGGCCGCGCCGAAGGCCGGCGCGAAGGCCGGCGCCAAGGCCAAGCACAAGCCGAAGCAGAAGGAGCGCGACTCGTGACCGACGTCATCGCCCCGGCGCCGGCCACCGGCGACGCCATCCTGATCGTCGACGACGAGAAGAACATCCGCCGCACGCTGCGGATGGTGCTCGACAGCGAGGGCCACGTGGTCCACGAGGCCGGCAGCGCCGCCGAGGCGATCGCCGTGCTCGAGCGCGAGCCGGTCGAGCTGATCCTGCTCGACGTCAAGCTCGGCGAGGACAACGGCATCGAGCTGCTGCGCACGCTCAAGGCCCGCGGCGACGACGGCGTCGGCGGCCCGGCGGCCGACATCCCGGTCGTGATGATCTCCGGCCACGCGACGATCGAGGACGCGGTCGCCGCCACCCGGCTCGGCGCGTTCGACTTCATGGAGAAGCCGCTCGATCGCAACCGCGTGATGGTGACGGTCAAGAACGCGCTCGATCGCCGGCGGATGTGGCGCGAGGTCAACCAGCTGCGGCGCGCCGTCGACGCCCGCTGGGAGCTCCTGGGCTCGACGCCGGTCATGAACGACCTGCGCCGGCAGATCGTCAAGGTCGCGCCGACCCGGTCGCGGGTGCTGATCACCGGCGGCAGCGGCACCGGCAAGGAGCTGATCGCCCGCGCCATCCACCGCAACAGCGCGGTGTCGAGCGGGCCGTTCGTCAAGGTCAACTGCGCCGCCATCCCGCCCGAGCTGATCGAGAGCGAGCTGTTCGGCCACGAGCGCGGCGCGTTCACCGGCGCGGTCGCCAAGAAGCGCGGCCTGTTCGAGGTCGCCGACGGCGGCACGATCTTCCTCGACGAGATCGGCGACATGACGCTGCCGGCCCAGGCCAAGGTGCTGCGCGTGCTGCAGACCGGCGAGTTCACGCGGGTCGGCGGCGAGAAGAGCCTGCGCACCGACTCGCGCGTCGTCGCCGCGACCAACCGCGACCTCGAGGAGATGGTCAAGGCCGGCACGTTCCGCGAGGACCTGTTCTTCCGCCTGAACGTCGTGCCGATCCGCTCGCCCGATCTCAGCGAGCGCGCCGACGACGTGCCGCTCTTGGTCGACGCGTTCGTCGCCGAGTGCTGCGACGAGAACGGCTTCGCCAAGAAGCCGATCGACGACGTCGTCTTCGAGCGGCTCAAGGCCTACGACTGGCCGGGCAACGTCCGCGAGCTGCGCAACGTCGTCGAGCGCCTCGTCATCATGAGCGACGAGGTGATCCGCGAGCGCGACCTGCCGCCGTACCTGGGCGGGCCGCGCGGCACCGTCGGCCGCTCGACGGGCCCGGTCGCGGCGCTGTCGCTCGACAAGTACGCCGGCAAGTCGCTGCGCGAGTTCCGCGAGGAGATCGAGAGCGAGTTCATCCGGATGAAGCTCGCCGAGCTCAACTGGAACATCTCGAAGACCGCCCAGGTGCTGGGCATCGAGCGCACCAACCTGCACAAGAAGCTGCGCGCGCTCGGCATCCACCGCGGCGAAGACGGCAAGGACGAGTAGCCGCGTGATCGCGCTCACCCCGACGGGGTGGGCGCGTCGCCGGTGATGTCCGCGGCGGTGGCGCGGCGGCGATCGCCGGCTAGGGTTGCCGCCATGGAGCAGCGACGACTCGGCGGGTTGGTAGCGATCGGAGTGGCGGCGATGGTGATGGCGTGCAGCGCAGGGCCGGCGCGACCGGCCGCTCCAGCGCCGGAGGTGGCGGTCGGTGACGACGCCGGCGCGGGGCTGGTCGCGGAGCCGCCGCCGCTGGCGCCGCCGCAGCCGACGCTGCGGCTGCCGACCAACTTCGTGCCGACCGGGTACCAGGCGCGGCTGGCGATCGACCCGGCGGCGCCGACGTTCGACGGCGAGATCGCGATCGCCGGCACGATCGCCGCGCGCTCGACGGTCGTGTGGCTACACGGCCGCGGCCTCGAGGTGACGGCAGCCGTGGCCCGGCAGGGCGCGGCCGAGGTGGCGCTGGCGGTCGCGCCGCGCGGCGACGATCTGCTCGAGCTGACGGCGGCGGCGCCGCTGCCCGCCGGGGCCTGGACGCTGGCGCTGCGGTACCGCGGGCAGCTGACCGAGGAGGACGCGGTCGGCGTCTTCCGCCAGTACGTCGACGGTGCGCCCCAGGTGTTCACGCAGTTCGAGCCGCTGTCGGCGCGGCGCGTGTTCCCGTGCGTCGACGAGCCGGCGGTCAAGGTGCCGTGGCAGCTCACGCTCGACGTGCCCGCGGGGCTGATCGCGGTGGCCAACGCGCCCGTGCAACGGAGCACGCCGCTCGACGCCGATCGGGTCCGAGTCGAGTTTGCCCCCACGCCGCCCCTCCCCAGCTACCTGATCGCGTTCGCGGTGGGCCGGTTCGAGATCGTCGACGCCGGCGCGACCCGCGGCGGCGCGCCGATCCGGATCGTGACGTCGCCGGGCCGCGGCGTGGACGCGGCCTGGATCGCCCAGCACGCGGCGGCGGTCGTCGCCGCGCTGGAGGACTGGTTCGGCTCGCCGTACCCGTTCGCCAAGCTCGATCTGGTGACGATCCCTCGCACCGCGGGGTTCGGCGCGATGGAGAACCCTGGGCTGGTCACGTTCGGCGAGACGTTGCTGTTGCTCGGGGAGCAGGCCACCGTGCGGCAGCGCTACGACGCGCTCGGCGGCGCGGCCCACGAGCTCGCGCACCAGTGGTTCGGTGACCTGGTGACGATGGCGTGGTGGGACGATCTGTGGCTCAACGAGGGCTTCGCCACGTGGATGGAGGCCAAGGTGCTCGCCGCGCTCGACCCGACGAGTGAGGTCGACCTCGGGCTTGAGTGGCAACGCGAGAGCGCGCTGGTCGCGGATCGCCTGGTCAGCGCGCGCCGCGTGCGCCAGCCGATCGCCGGCGCCGACGATGTGGTCACCGCGTTCGATGGGATCACCTATGCCAAGGGCGCGGCGGTGCTGACCATGATCGAACGCTGGATCGGGCCGGCGCCTTTTCAGGCGGCCGTGCGCGCGTACCTGGCCGCGCACGCCCGTGGCAACGCGACCTCGGCCGACTTCATCGCTGCGCTCGAGGCGGCGGCGCCGGGGACCGGCTCGATCCTCGCGAGCTTCATCGAGCTGGGGGGCGCGCCCCTGGTCTCGTTCGCGCTCCGCTGCGACGGCGCCATGGTGGACCTCACCTTGACGCAAGAGCGTTGGCTGCCTGCTGGCGCGGTCGCCCCGGCCGGTTTGCCGCCGCCTTGGCGAGTCCCCGTCTGCGTCGGCTTCGAGCGCGACGGCGCGCGCGCCGAGCAGTGCACCGTGCTGGCCCAGCCGAGCGCGACGCTGCGCCTGGCGACGACGACGTGCCCGCGCTGGCTGGTGCCCAACGTCGGCGGCGCCGGCTACTACCGAGCGCGGATGCCAGCCAGCGCCTTCACCGCGCTGGTCGGCGACGGCTGGGCGCAGCTCAGCGCGGCCGAGCGGATGGCGGTCTTCGCCGATTTCCGGGCCGACGTCGAGGCCGGGCGCGCCGAGGTCGACGACATGGTCGTGCTGGCGTCGCAGCTCCTCGCCGAGCCCTCGCGCACCGCGCGCACGCCCGGGCTCGGGTGGTTCGTGAGCGCCGCCGCGTATCTCGGGCCCACCGAGCGCCAGCGTTTGTACGTATGGCTGCGCGGCGCGCTGTCCAGCGCGCTGGTCGTACGTGGGCAGCGCGTCGGGTGGCTGCCCCGTGCAGACGATGATCTGCTCACCGATTGGATCCGCCGGCGCGTCCTACCGATCGCCGCCGCCGGCGGAGACCGTGCGCTGCGGGCCGAGGCGGTGCGCCTGGCGAGGCGGTGGCGCACGCTGCCGCTCGGGCTCCAACCGGTGATCCTCGGGGTCGCCGCCGACGCCGACCTCAAGACGTTCCGGAAGCTCCGCGCCGACCTCGCGACCACGACCCGCGTCGGCGAGCGGCAGGCCTTGCTGAGCGCCCTCGGCGGCGTGACCGATCCGGTGCGCCAGCGTGAGGCCCTGGCGCTGACGCTCGACCCGGCGATCGCGCCGACCGAGGTGCTCGACCTGCTCTACGCGGCGTCGGCCCTGCCACAGCAGGACGTGGTGCGCGAGTTCTTCCGGGACAACCAGGCCGCGTTGCAGGCGCGGCTCCCCGACGCCGCGCTGGCTCCGGCCGACGTGGCGTCGATCCTGGTCGGCTGCGACGCCGCGACGCGCGATCGCGACGTGGCCTACGTGCGCGCGACGTTCGGCGACGTGCCCGGCGGGGCGCCCGCGGTGGCGCAGACGATCGAGCGCGCGGATCAGTGCATCGCCCGGCGCGCCGCGCTCGAGCCCGGCCTGCGGCGCTGGCTCGCGACGCTGCCGGCCAAGGGGTCGCGGTGAGCGGCGTCGTGCTGCGCCCGGCGACCGCGGCCGACGTCGCGCTGCTGCGGCGGTGGGACGAGGCGCCGCACGTCGTGGCGTCGGACCCGACCGACGACTGGCAGTGGGAGACCGAGCTCGGCCGCGACGTGCCGTGGCGGGCGCAGCTGATCGCCGAGGTCGACGGCGTGCCGATCGGCTACCTCGAGATCATCGATCCGGCGCGCGACGACGAGCAGTACTGGGGGCCGTGCGGGCCCGGGCTGCGCGCGATCGACATCTGGATCGGCGAGGCGGCGTACCTGGGGCAGGGCCACGGCACCCGGATGATGCGGCAGGCGCTGGCCCGCTGCTTCGCCGACCCCGACGTCGCCGCGGTCGTCATCGATCCGCTCGCGAGCAACGTCGACGCGATCCGCTTCTACCAGCGGCTGGGCTTCGCGCTGGTCGAGCACCGCTGGTTCGGCGCCGACCACTGCGCCGTGCATCGCCTCGACCGCGCGACCTGGGCGGCGCGGGCTACGGGCAGCGGCTGACCTCGAAGCCGCCGCTCAGCCGGTACATCTTGCCGTCGGTGTCGGTGTCGCTCCAGTCGACGGTCGCGGTGACCGACGTCGCGGTGCTCGCGGTGATCGTGACGGTGCCGCTGTTGGAGCCGTGCCCCGAGAAGCTGCCGACGTTGCGGTAGAGGTTCACGAAGACGCTGCCGTAGCTGCCGGGATCGAGCGTGGCCAGCGAGATGCCAGCGTTGGTGCCGGCGGGCGGCGCCGGCGCCGTGGCCGACGCGCACGTGAGCGGTCCGTCGCCGAGGCCGATCAGGTAGCGGCCCTGGTCCATCACGACGAAGCCGTTGACCGCGACGAAGTCATCGCCGGCGTAGGTGCCGGTGACGGTGCTGGCCACGAGCGGCAGCCCAGCCTCGCCGTCGTCGGTGCAGCCGGTCGCCGCGCCGGCGACGAGGATCAACCCCAGGGTCGTGGGTCGCAGCATCCCCCAGCGTACGCCGCCCGCCGCGCCGCCGACCATCGGCGGGCGCTTCGTTGTGCGCGCGCGCACGGGTATAGTGCGGCGATGGCGCGCGGCCGCATCCTGGCGACCAAGTGGGGCATGAACCCCAACTCGTCGAGCCTGGGCGTCGACGTGACGTTCCTGCTGTTCGGGGCGACGGCGCTGGCGATGGCGACGCCGATCGTCGGCGCGCTGTTGCGCTGGCGCAAGCCGGCGACGCCGCCGACGTCGCCGCCCGTGTCGCCGCCGACCGCGAAGGACGCGTGATCGCGCGGGCGCGGCGCTGGCTGGGCGCGCGGCTGGCCGATCCGCTGGCCGGCGCGCGGAAGAGCCGCGTCGAGGCGTTCGGCGCGATCGTCCAGCTGACCCGGCCGCGGGCGCTGGTGTTCGTCGATCGCGACCGCGCGCGCAGCCTCGGCCTCGACGGCGGCGCGGCCTGGCACGATCCGGCGCGGGACGGCGCGGTCGATGGCGCGCCGCTGGCGGCGCCGCTCGAGGCCCACCTGCAGCTGACCAACCGCTGCGACGCCGGCTGCGCCGGTTGCTACACCGGCGCCAGCGCCGCCGCCGGCGCCGGCGAGTGGGGGCAAGCGGAGTGGACCCGCGCGATCGACGCGCTGGCCGACGCCGGGGTGTTCCACGTCGCGCTCGGCGGCGGCGAGAGCGCGACCTTGCCGTGGCTGGGCGCGCTGGTCGAGCACGCGCGCGCCCGCGGCATCGTCCCCAACCTCACCACCAGCGGGCTGGCCGGGCTCGACCGCCTGCTGCCGATCGCCGATCGCTTCGGCCAGATCAACGTGTCGATCGACGGGCTCGGCGCGACCTACGCCGCGGTGCGCGGCTTCGACGGCTTCGCCCGCGCCGACGCCGCGGTGCGGGCGCTGCGCGCGGTGACCCGCCACGTCGGCATCAACGTCGTCGTCACCCGCGCCAACTTCGACGAGCTGCCGGCGATCTTCGCCTACGCGCGCCGGCGCCGGCTGAGCGAGGTCGAGCTGCTGCGCTGGAAGCCCGCCGGCCGCGGCGCCGCGGTCTACGAGCGGCTGCGCTGCACCGACGCCCAGCACCGCGCGCTCCTGCCGACCGTGCTGGCCGCGACCCGCCGCCACCGGGTGCGGGTCAAGCTCGACTGCTCGTACACGCCGATGATCGCGCACCACGATCCCGGGCCGCGGGTGCTGGCCGAGCTCGCCGTCTACGGCTGCGCCGGCGGCGACTTCTTGATCGGGGCCAAGGCCACCGGCGCGATCACCGCGTGCAGCTTCGCCGCGCCGCCGCCGCCGCGCGGCGACGCCCGCCCGACCGTCACCGACCTCGCCGGCTACTGGACCCAGGCCGACGCGTTCGGGCGGTTCCGCACCTGGCGCGCCGCCGCCGAGCCGTGCCGATCGTGCCGCTACCTGACCCAGTGCCGGGGCGGCTGTCGGGTGGTCAGCGCCCACGCCGGCGACCTCGGCGCGCCCGACCCCGAGTGCCCCCGCGTCGTCGATTTCCTGAACGGTCGCGTTGCTTTCGGCAACGATGGCGAGCGGGTTCGGCGTCGGCTCCCCGTGGTATAGACGCGCGCATGAAGACGGTCATGATCATCAGCGACGCCACCGGCGAGACCGCCGAGCGCATGGTCCGCGCGGCGACGCTGCAGTTCACCGGCAGCCCGGTGAACGTCCGCACCTACTCGCGGGTGCGCCTCGAGACCGAGTGCGAGCAGCTGATCGAGAAGGCGGCCGAGCTGAAGGCGCTGGTGGTGTTCACCGTCGTCAACAGCGAGGAGCGCGACCTCCTGACCAAGCTGGTCGAGCGCTACAACGTCGAGTCGGTCGATCTGATCGGCGCGCTGATCGGCAAGCTCGGCTCGTTCCTCGGCGCCGCGCCCGCCGGCGTGCCCGGCCTGCTGCACACGATCTCCGAGGACTACTTCCGCCGCATCGAGGCGGTCGAGTTCGCGGTCAAGAACGACGACGGCGCCGAGCCGCGCAACCTGCCCAAGGCCGACCTCGTGCTGGTGGGCATCTCGCGTACGTCGAAGACGCCGCTGTCGACCTACCTCGCGCAGCGCGGCCTCAAGGTCGCGAACGTGCCGCTCGTGCTCGGCATCGATCCGCCCGAGGAGCTGGCCCAGGTCGACGAGCGCAAGGTGTTCGGCCTGATCATCCAGCCCGACACGCTGATGCACATCCGTCAGGCGCGCCTCAAGCACCTCGGCATGTCCAACGACGCCGAGTACGGCAAGCGCCAGCACATCAACACCGAGATCGCGTACTCGCGCGAGATCTTCCGCAAGCACCCCAACTGGCCGGTCATCGACGTCACCAACCGCGCCATCGAAGAGACCGCCGCCGACATCCTGCGCATCTACCAGGAGCGGATGAGCGCCGACCGGGCCGCGGGCTGATCGTGCGGACCACGACGACGCTCGCGCTGGTGCTGGCCGCGGCGTGCGCCGCCTGTGGTGGCGCCGCCGCGCCGGCGGCGACCGCGCCGCCCGCTGCGCCCACGACCGCCGCGCCGACGATCGCGCGCCGCGCCGCGCCGCCGCCCGAGCGGTGGTGCCTGCACCTGGCCGACGACGGCAACGGCGGCATGGTGACCCTGGTGATGAACCACGGCTACGAGAACTTCGCCGGCCAGCGGGACTACCCCTGGCTGGTGCAGCTGCACGTCGAGGTCGTCGACCGCAACGTGGCGGGGCTGCCGACCCCACCCGAGGCCGACGTGCTGAACGCGCTCGAGGAGCGGCTGACCCCGGCGTTCCTCGCGGAGGCCGATCTGCACTACGTCGGGCGCGCGACGATGCCGGGCTTCCGCGACCTCCTGTACTACGCCGCCGACGGCGCGCAGGCCGAGGCCGCCGTCAAGAAGCAGGCGGCGCTGCGCCAGGCCCGCCCGTTCGAGTACACCGTCGCCGAGGATCCGGAATGGGCCCAGGTCGCCCCGGTCCTCGCCGAGCCCGGCGACTGCGCTGACTGACCGGCACGATCTCCCACGTGGGACGCGAGGCGCGGCGCGGCGATCTCCCACGTGGGACGCGAGGCGGGGCGCGGCGACCTCCCACGTGGGACGCGCGGCGCGGCGCGGCGATCTCCCACGTGGGACGCGCGGCGCGGCTGGCGACCTCCCACGTGGGACGCGGGGCGGGGCGCGGCGATCTCCCACGTGGGACGCGAGGCGGGGCCGGCGATCTCCCACGTGGGACGCGGGGCGGGGCCGGCGATCTCCCACGTGGGACGCGCGGCGGGGCGCGGCGATCTCCCACGTGGGACGCGGGGCGGGGCGCGGCGCTCTCCCACGTGGGACGCGGGGCGGGGCGCGGCGATCTCCCACGTGGGACGCGCGGCGCGGCTGGCGACCTCCCACGTGGGACGCGGGGCGGGGCGCGGCGATCTCCCACGTGGGACGCGCGGCGGGGCCGGCGATCTCCCACGTGGGACGCGAGGCGCGGCGATCAGCCGGGGCGAGTCGCACGAGCCGGTCGAGCGGCCCCGCGGCTCGCGGTTGGCGACGGCGACCGCGCCGCTCTCGAGGACGCCCGCTGACGCGCGCGCCGGTTGGTGGCACACTGCGCGCGATGAACGTGCAGAAGATCGCGCGCCGCCTGTTGCGGGCCACCGGCTGGGACTTCGAGGGGCCGGTGCCCACCGTCGCGAAGTGCGTCGCGATCGCGGTGCCGCACACCAGCAACTGGGACGGCGTGCTGATGCTGGCCGCCGCCGCCGCGGTGGGCCTCGACATGTCCTTCATGATCAAGGATGACTGGCTGCGCGGCCCGATGGGGCCGATCATGCGCAAGCTCGGCGCCGTCGGCATCGACCGTTCCAAGGCCAACAACGTCGTCGACGGCATGGTCGCCGAGTTGCGCCACCGCGATCGGCTGTGGCTGGTGATCCCGCCCGAGGGCACGCGCAGCCGCACCGAGTACTGGAAGTCGGGCTTCTATCACATCGCCCGCGGCGCCGACGTGCCGCTCCTGCTCGGCTACATGGACTACCGGCGCAAGCGCATCGGCCTGGGCGGCCCGCTCCAACTCACCGGTGACGTCGGCGCCGACATGGACGCCATCCGCCGCTTCTACGCCGAGAAGGCGCCGGTCGCCCACGTCCCCGCCGACTTCGGCCCGATCCGCCTCAAGGACGAGCCGGCCGTGAACTGAACTGAACTGACGCTCGCAGGACCCTCCCCCGCGCTCGCGGGCGCCCCGCCACGCACCCGGTCAGCGCAAGGCGATCGGGTTCCAGTCGTCGACGCCCGGCGCGAGGTCGCGGGGCAGCGTGACCGGGTCGAAGCCGGGGGCGGTGACGGTGACCGTGGTGGCGCCGGCCGGCACGTCGGCCAGCTGGTAGCTGCCGTCGGGGCCGGTGACGGTCGTGCGGCCACCGATGGTGACGGTGGCGCCCGCGACCGTCGAGGCGGTGTCGTCGCCGATGTACACAACGCCGGTCACGCCGACGTTGCCCGGCGCCGACGCCAGCGTGGTCAGCGCCGTGGCCGCGCTGCCGCACGCAGGGCCGATCGGGAAGCCTGCGATCGGCGCCCGGTCGATGCGGGCGCCAGTCTGCGGGCCGTACACGCCGTCCTCGGTGATGCGATCACTGGGATGGTTCCGGTTCCACAGCCGCTGGAACGCCTTGACCGCCAGCGGCCGCAGGTCGACCGCGCCGCTGCCGCGGTAGTCGAAGTGCACCACGTCGCTCGATCCGAGCCAGCTGTACCCCTGCGCGGTCAGCCGTGACCGCCACGTCGAGTACGCCGGCACGTCGATGGCGAGTCCGGACTCGTGGTTGGAGCGGCCTGGCGCCGCGGCCAGGCTGACCACGCTGGTGCAGCGGCCGTGCTGGTACCAGTAGTAGAGGATGTACTGCTGCACCGTCGAGCGCGTCGCCGACGAGATCGTGATCGCGGCGCCATTGGTGGCGTTGCGCAGCGCCCGCGCGGCGCCGGCGTTGAGCTGGGCCAAGGCGCCGCTACCGAGGCTCACGCCGGGGATGGCGGCGATCGAGGTCAGCGTCCCGGGCTGCAGGCAGTTCACCTCGGCGAGCACCTGCTGGGCCAGCGGCTTGGCGGCCGCGGTGCTACACGCCGTCCGCGCCACGTCACCCACGGTCGTGCCCGCGGCGTAGAGGGCGTGATCCGGCGCGTCGGGATCCGCGAGGAGGACATCCTCGCCTTCGTCGTGCTCACCTCCTTCGACTGTGACGTCCGTGGCGCAGGCGGCGAGGGTGGCGAGGATCGCGGCGGCGAGGTGGCGCATGCGACCGGCCATCGCAACGACGATGCCACGCGCAACTGCGCGGAACTGCATCCGGCACTGCCCACGGTTGGCCGCGATCAACGCAAACGATCATGCGCAGTCGAGGGCGGCGGCCCCAGATGGCCGGCCGCGTCCCACGTGGGAGATGGCCGGCGACGCGTCCCACGTGGGAGATGGCCGGCCGCGTCCCACGTGGGAGATGGCCGGCCGCGCATCCCGGTTGGGAGATGGCCGGCGGCGCATCCCACGTGGGAGATGGCCGGCGACGTGTCCCACGTGGGAGATGGCCGGCCGCGTCCCACGTGGGAGATGGCCGGCCGCGCATCCCACGTGGGAGACGGCCGGCGACGCGTCCCACGTGGGAGACGGCCGGCGGCGCGTCCCACGTGGGAGATGGCCAGCTACGCGTCCCACGTGGGCGACGGGGCTCGCGACCCCCGCGGCCCCCGCGGGCTCACTGGATGGGCGGATCCTGGGGCTCGGGCGGCACCAGGAAGTAGACGTCGCGCGTGTCGAGCGTGGTCACGCCGTCGCCGGTGACGGTGACGGTGGCCTTGAACAGCTGCGGCTGATCGGTGGCCGGCACGGTGTCGTTCTGCTTCGAGAACAGCTTCCAGCACACCGGCGTGCCGGCGCGGACGTTGTCGTAAGCGTCGCGGAAGCCGTCGCCGTTCGAGTCGCGGTCGGTGAGCATGTTGGCGCACTGCGGGGTGCCCAGCTGAAGCGTCTCGAGGCGGTTGACGAACGCGGCGACCGCGTCGACGCTGTCGGCCGGGTCGTCGGAGGCGAGCGCGGCGAGATCGAGCGGCACGCCGTTGGCCAGCGTGCGGATGCCGTTCTCGATGGCGGCGGCCGAGTTGGTGCCGGAGCCGTCAAACACCAGCGGCGCGTTGCCGGCGGCGGCGTCGACCGCGCCGGTGTTGGTCGCCATCGTCCGCAGATCGGTGTCGACCGCCGTGCCCGCCACGCCGCTGCCCAGGATCCCGACCAGCTTGGCGCTGCGGTTGGTCATCTGCGGCAGCACCACCGTCGACCACGCCGGGCACTTGTTGGTGTCGCCCGGGGACAGCGGCGGCTCGTCGGTGGCGAGCAGGATCACCGGCAGCGCGCCCTGGCGGAAGCACGGGAAGCCGAAGGTCGCGAAGCCGGCGTTGGCCGCCGGCGAGCCGGCGCAGGTGGCGCGCGGGTTGACGCCCGACAGGCCGCAGCCGGTGGCGGCCGCGGTGCCATTGCCCGTGACGGCCGCGAACACCGAGAACGTCAGCGGCTCGGCGCAGCAGCCGCCCGGCTCGGTGATCGGCAGGCCGGCGAAGTTCGCGTTGGGCTGCAGGTCGGCGAAGTTGCTGTAGGTGGCCGCACCGCTGCCGGAGTACCCGACGGTGCCAGCGCCGGCCCACAGGTCCGGGATGCAGGTGGCGGGATCGCCGGTGCCCAGCGGCGGGCAGGTCAGGTTGCGGACCACCGTCGACAGGTTGTTGCGAACCGTCGTGATCTCGGCCGACATCGAGCCCGAGCGATCGACGATCACGTACATGTCGAGCGAGTTGAGCCGGCTCGAGAAGTCGAGGTCGTCGTCGGTCGGCGACTGCGGCGCCTGGTACGGCTCGATGAAGACGAAGTCGCCGTTGGCCTGCGGGTTGTCGGTGGGGTTGTTGGGGTCGGTCGACGCCGCGACCTCGATCAGGTCGCTGACGCCGTCGCCGTCGGAGTCGCCGTTGCCGGCGTCGGTCTCCGAGCCGTCGCGGACGCCGTTGCAGTTGGCGTCTTCGGCGCCGTCGAGCAGGCCGTCGTCGTCGCTGTCGAGGTCGTTGAAGTCGGGGCGGGTGTCGCCGTCGGTGTCGCGCGGCGGGCTGACCCCGCCCGACTCGATCTGATCGCCGCGGCAGTCGCCGTCGGAGTCGGTGTCGCGCCAGTTGCCGATCGTGTCGCCGTCGTAGTCGACGACGCCGTCGTCGCGATCGAGGATGGTGTCGTTGTCGGCGTCGGTGTCCTGGAAGTCGGGACCGTCAGTGCCGTCGGTGTTGACCGGGTTCAGCGGGTCGGCGCCCAGCTCGACGGCGTCGGGGATGGTGTCGCCGTCGTCGTCGCCGTCGGCGAAGTCGGGCGTGCCGTCGCTGTCGACATCGCCGGCGCCGTCGACGCCGTCGGGCCGACCGTTGTTGTCGGAGTCGGTGTCCCGGAAGTCGGGCATGCCGTCGTGGTCGGAGTCGACCGGCGCCGTCGCCGGGTCGGTGTCACCGCCCTCGCGGTAGTCCTCGATGCCGTCGCCGTCGGAGTCGGCGTCCTGGTAGTCGGGGGTGCCGTCGCCGTCGGTGTCGACGCTGGTGGCGGCGCCCTCGTCGGCGTCGGAGATGCCGTCGCCGTCGGCGTCGACGGCCGGTGGGTTGGTGCCGTCGTCGCCGCTGCCCCCGCAGGCGGCGGCGATGAACAGGACGGACACCAGGACGCTACGGAACTTCATGGATCCCCCGGAGAGAAAGCAACATCGCCATTCAACCACGATCCGTGCCAGCTCCGACAGCCGATCATCGGCCGCCGACCTGGCAAACCGCGGCGCTACGCGGGGTGGGTGCGACGCGGCGCACGTCGCTGGGGTCGACTGTCCGGGGACAACCGTGCCCGCTGCGCCAGACCCGCGCGGCGCGCCTCCGACTTTTCGCTGTACAGATCGACGGCTCGTGCGTAGTGTGCGGACGACCTCGCTGGAGGTGTGTGCCGTGATGACGAACCGACGCCCTACTGTGACCGTCCGCGTGAGCTGAGCCCCCGGCTCGCTCGCGCCCGTCCCGTCGTCACCGTCTGCCGCGCCCGCCGGGCGTGGCCCACACACGCGCGCCCCCTGGGCGCATGGACCGAGGTTATGTCCGAATCGAAGCATCGGGGGCGCCCGCGCGCCCACAAGGACCTGCAGCTGTGCCGTCAGGTCGCCGACGCCATCCAGTGGTTCCTGGTCGAGGCCGATGATCCCGTGCTCGCCGAGCTGTCGTTCGTCGCGGCCGCGCCTGCCCCTACGGCAGCGCGGATCGCGGTGACGCTGCAGGTGAGTGACGGGGTCGCCGTCGCCGTCGCCCGGGAGGCGCTGGCCGCCTACGCCGACGAGCTCCGCGAGGAGGTCGCCGCCGAGATCCACCGTCGTCGCGTGCCGGAACTATCGTTCCGTGTCGCGACCGCGGCGGAGCTGGCGCTCGACGCCTGAGCCGCCGCAGGGCCCGCCGACCGAGGGACGCCGACCGCGTCCCTCGCGGCGTTTTCGGGAGTCCTACATCGTCGCCTGCGCACGGCCGTGAGCGGTGATCGCGGACGACGTGCAGCAGGCCTACATCGTCGCCCTACGCGGTTCCGCGTGGTTGGGGGTGGCATTCGAGTTGCGAAAGGCGAGCCCATGCGTCGTGCATCGGTCTTCGCGTTGTTCGCCCTGCTGGTCGCCTGCACCACCGAGGTCACGGTGGAGGGCGGCGATCACGACGAGGACGAGGACGTCTTCCTCTCCGATCCCGACCTGCCGGATCGCATGCTGTTCGCCGCCGGCGCCACCGTCGGCGACGTCGCCCGCACCGCGTGCAGCACCGCCGGGGTGAAGCCGCTGGCCCAGCAGCTGCTGGCCGAGGTCAACTGCCTGCGGCCCGACACGCTGACCTCGATCGCCAGCATCCCCGGCGTCAGCCTCGGCGCCGGCGCCCTGCCGCAGCTCAACGTCGGCGCGGCCCGCGGCCTGCGCGCCGCCAACCGTGGCGAGGCGATCACGATCTCGTCGTCGACGCGCGCCACCGCGCAGCAGTACGTCCTCTACTACTGGTACCAGCACGGCCGCTGCACCAGCGTGGTCAGCCTGGCCGCCAAGCCCGGCCGCTCGAACCACGAGTCCGGCGTCGCGATCGACGTGCCGTCGTACTCGGCATGGAAGTCGCGGCTGACCGCGCAGGGCTTCCGCTGGCTCGGCTCGAGCGACGTCGTGCACTTCGACTACCAGGGCGCCGGCGCCGTCGACATCCGGTCGCTGGCGGTCAAGGCGTTCCAGCGGCTGTGGAACCGCAACCACCCGAGCGACCGCATCGCCGAGGACGGCGTGTGGGGCGACGCCACCGCCAGCCGCATGGACCGGTCGCCGGCCGGCGGCTTCGCGATCGGGCCGTCGTGCAGCGGCGACCCGACGCCGACGCCGACGCCGACGCCGACCACGGTCAGCCTCACCGGCGTGATCTACGAGGGCAGCGACACCTCGGCGCGGGTCGCCGGCGCCACGGTCACCGTCGGCGCGCGCTCGACCACCGCGTCGGCCGACGGCGTCTACACGCTGACCGGCCTGCCCACCGGCGCCGTGACGATCACCGCGTCGAAGAGCGGCTACACCACCGCCACCGTCGACCGCGTGCTGGCCACCGGCGTCGACAACTGGGGCTCGGTCAGCCTGACCCGCGCGTCGGGCGCGACCGGCCGCCTGGTCGGCGTGATCTACCGCGGCACCGACGCGACGGCGCGCATCGCCGGCGCGACCGTGCGGCTGTCGACCGGCCAGACCGCGACCGCCGACGCCAGCGGCCTGTACACGTTCCCCGCGGTCGCCGCCGGGGCGGTGACGATCACCGCGTCGAAGACCGGCTTCACGACCCGGTCGGTGACCCGCACCATCGCCGCCGCGACCGAGAACTGGGGTTCGGTCGGTCTGAGCACCGGCGCGGCGCTGATCGACGAGTGCGGCGACGTGACCGCGGCCGGCACCTGCGACGGCGCGATCGTCAGCCACTGCGACGGCGGTCGCCTGGTGCAGGTCGACTGCGCCGCGTCGGGCCAGACCTGCGGGATCGACGCCGACGAGGGCTACGCCGACTGCCAGTGAGCGTCGGCTAGTCGCAGGTGAGCGGCGCGCACGTCAGCACGAGGCCGTCGATGCCGCAGCCGGCGTGGGGGCTGAGCCCGATCACCATCGTGCCGGCGGGGCAGGTCGCGGTCTGCGGCCGGTTGCTGTCGGTGCCGGTGCCGTCGACCGGCACGATCGTCACGTCGGCCCCGACGGTGCCCGGGGAGCCCAGCGGCGCGCAGCGCAGCGCGACGTGGTTGAACAACACGTCGTCGGGCTGGTTGCCGTCGAACCCGACCAGCACGGTGCCGGTCGGGCAGCGCGCCTCGGGGCTGGTCGTGAACGGGCGGTAGGCGGCGCAGTTGCCGCCGGTGCCGCCGTGCAGGCTGTCGAGGTCGGTCGGCGTGACGGTCACGTCGCTGCCGGCCTGGGTGAGCGCGGCGCAGCGCAGGTGGACGCCGGCCACGAGGCGCTGGTTGCCGTGGTTGGAGATCGGGTTGTCGGTGAGATCGAACGCGGCGCCGATCGGCAGCTGGTCGGCGGGGCAGGTCAGGGGCGCGAGCGGGTCGCCGCCCGCGGTCGAGCCGAGCACGCCGCCGTCGGCCAGCGGGGGCATCGCGCCGAGCCGGCAGGGCGCGGCGTCGGGCGTGGCGGGCCCGTCGGGCGGCGCGGCGGCGTCGCCGTCACCGGGGAGCTCGCCGCGCGGTGCGAACGTGCAGGCGCCGAGCGTCGCGAGCACGACCAGCGAGGCGCGGCACATCGTCGCGATGATAGCGGGCACGCGGCGCCGCCTCCAGCAGACTCCGCGCGCGCCCCCGGTTGCGATATGATGGTGGTTCATGGGGGACCGGTCGCAAGCCGGCGGCAAGCGCCTCGGCAAGCCACGGGCCGCGCGGCGCACCACCGCGCGCGGGCTCCAGGGCCGTCCGCGCGTCGAGATCGTGCTGGCCACCGCCGACGCGGTCGGCCGCTCGTGGCGCGAGCACCTGTCGCTCGGCGGCGTGCTCGGCCCCGACGTCGGCGCCGAGCTGGTGCGGGTGGTGCTGCGCGGCCCCGCGGGCACCTCGTTCGAGCTCGACGCCAAGGCCGTGCTCCACGCCGGGCCCGAGGTCGGCTACGAGCTCCTCGACTTTCGCGCGCGCAAGGGCGAGCTCGAGGCGTGGGTCGACGCGTGCTGCGTCGGTGATGGCGACGACGCGCGCACGACCACCGCGCCTCGACGCCGCGCCCCGTCGCGGGCGCCCAAGGTCGACGAGACGATCCGCACGCCGCCGCTGTTCATCGAGCCGCCGCCCGAGCCCGCCGCCGCGCCGCCGGCCCGGCCGACGCCGCTGGCCGGCCCGCTGGCCAAGAACGCGCTCGAGCGGGTGCGGCGGATGAGCGCCGCCGAGCAGCTGCGCCTGGCGCGCACCGGCGAGCGCGACGAGCGGATCGCGCTCGAGCGCGTGCTGGGCAAGGCGGTGTGGGACGGCCTCTTGCACAACCCGCGCATCACGACGCCCGAGGTCGCGGCGATCGCGCGCATGGGCACGCTGCCGGCGCCGCTGCTCGAGTTCATCGTCGGCAACGCCGGCTGGTTGCGCGCCCCCGAGATCCGCCGCGCCGTGCTGAGCAACCCGCGGCTCGCCGGCGAGCAGATCACGCGCGTGCTGCGGGCGATGCCCAAGGCCGAGCTGCGGCTGATGCCGCTGCAGTCCGCGTACCCGGCCGCGGTGCGCGAGGCCGCCAAGCGCCTGCTGCCGGGGTGATCCTCGACGGCACGCCGCGCGCGCCGCTCAGGCCAGATCGAACAGCAGCACCTCGGCGTCGCCGCGGATCGTCAGCGCGCCCGGATCGCTGGTGCTGATCGCGTCGCCCGCCGCCAGCGTCAGCTCGCCGACCTGCGCGGTGCCGCGGGCGACGTGGAGCCAGGCGTGGCGGCCGGGCGCCAGCGTGTGCGTGACCGCGGCGTCGCCGGTCAGCACCGTCGCGTACAGCCGCGCGTCCTGGTGGATCGTCACCGAGCCCTCGGCGCCGTCGGGCGAGGCCACCAGCCGCAGCCGGCCGCGGCGCTCGTCGAGCGGCACGTGGATCTGCTCGTAGCCGGGCGCGTGGCCGCGGCGGTCGGGCACGATCCAGATCTGCAGGAAGTGCACCGGCGCCGTGCGCGACGGGTTCTGCTCGCTGTGCATCACGCCGGTGCCGGCGCTCATGCGCTGGACGTCGCCGGGGCGGATCACCGAGCCGTTGCCCATCGAGTCCTTGTGGGCGAGCTCGCCGTCGAGCACGTAGGAGATGATCTCCATGTCGCGGTGGCCGTGGGTCCCGAACCCGCGGGCCGGCGCGACGGTGTCGTCGTTGATCACCCGCAGCGCGCGGAAGCCCATGTGCGCGGGGTCGTGGTAGTCGGCGAACGAGAAGGTGTGGAAGCTGTTGAGCCAGCCGTGGTCGGCGTGGCCGCGATCGGCGGCGCGACGGAGGGTGATCGGCATGGGCGTCACGGTAACCCCGCGTGGCGCCGACGGAAGCGCGGTCGGCGCAACAGTCTGGTGCAACCGTCGCCGCCGGCGGTTGACCCGCGGGGCGGCGGCGTCGACGATCGTGGGATGGACGTGCGCGCGCGACGCTGGGCCCGGGTGAGCGTCGGCGCCGGCGCGGTGGTGCTGCTGCTGGCGGTGGTGTCGGCCCTGGTCCCGCAGGCCCGGGCGTGCGGCGGCCTGTCGGATCGCTACCCGCCGATCATCGCGTTCGAGCTGGCCCGCGACGGCCGCGACCTGGCGGCGCTGTTCGGGCCGCCGGGCGCGTGCCGCGACCGCATGGTCGCGGCGATGGACACCGCCAACGTCGTCGACCTGGCGGCGTTCCTGCCGGCGTACGCGCTGTTCCTCGCGGCGTGGTTCGCGTGCCGGCGCGGCGCCGCCCCGCGCGCGGCCCGGCTGGGCGTGGCGATCGTCGTGGCCGCGGCGCTGGCCGACGTGCTCGAGAACGTCTGCTTGCTGGCGCTGACGCCCGACCTCGATCCGGCCTCGCCGTGGCTGGCGCGGCTGCCCTGGGTCACCGGCGTGAAGTGGCTGGGGCTCGGCGCCGCGGCGACCGTCGCTGCGGTGATCCACGCCCGCGGCGGGCGCTGGGGCCGGGTCGGCGCCGCGCTGTGCGCGCTCGCGCCGCTCGCCACCGTCGCGGCGACGATCGATCCGCCGCGGTTCGGGCCGGTGGTGTCGCTCGGCGTCGCCGCCAGCTGGATCGCGTGCCTGGTCGACGCGGCGCGCCGCGCCCGGGTCACGGCGCCGGCAGCGTAGCCAGGAGCGCCACCGCGTCGGCGTGGGCGGCGTCGAGCGTCGCGGGGGCGGTGCCGGCGGCGAGCCGCGTGCGCTGCCACGCGATCTGATCGCGGGCGCGGGTGGCGTGGTCGCGGGCGCGGTCGTGCTCGTCGAGGGCCACCAGCACGCGCGCCAGGTCGAGCTCGGCGCGCCAGCGGGTGTTGAGGTCGATCCGCCGCAGCAGGTCGACCGCGGCGGTCAGCTCGACCGCCGCCGCCGGCAGATCGCCGCGGGTGCGGTGGGCCTCGCCCAAGAGCATCCGCGCGATGCCCTCGTACTCGACCCGCGACGCCCGGGCGCACATCGCCGCGGCCGCGGTGAGCATGCCGACCGCCTCGTCGGTGCGGCCCAGCGCCAGCAGCGTGCGGCCGAGGTTGACCCGGCAGTCGCCCTCGCAGGCGCGGTCGCCGATCGCGACGAAGATGCGCAGCGCCTCGTCGAGCAGCACCTGCGCCTGCGCCGGATCGCCGCCCTCGGCCGCGCCCTCGCCGAGGTTGGCCAGCGCGATGCCCTCGCGGCGGCGATCGCCGAGGCGGCGGGCCATCGTCAGCGCCTGCTCGGCGAACTGGTGCGAGCCGGCCAGGTCGCCGGCCTCGCTCTTGACCGCCGATCGCGACGACACCGCGCGCTGCTCGATCTCGAGCAGGCCGCGGGCGCGGGCCAGGTCGCAGGCGCGGGCCAGGTCGGCGTCGGCGTCGGCGAAGCGGCCGCCCTTCATCCGGCGCCAGCCGCGCGTGAGCAGCGCACGCGCCAGCAGCGCCGGGCCGCCGCGATCGGGCTCGGCCTCGCACTCGGCGACCAGCGCGTCGAGCACGTCGATCGTCACCAGCCCGGCGCGCCCGCCGATGTCGGCGGCCATCGTCCGCGCCGCCAGCGCCCGTACCCGATCGCCGGCGGCGGTGGCGGTAGCGGCGGCGCGCTCGGCCACCGCGACCCCGGCGACCAGCTCGCCGCGCGCCGACAGGTTGCGGGCCAGCTCGACGTGCGCGTCGATCGCCAGCTCCGGCGTCGGCGCCAGCGCCGCCGCGCGCTCGAGCCGGGCTGCGCCGCCGGCGGCGTCGCCCAGCGCGGTCGCGACGGTCCCCGCCACCAGCTCGAGCCGGGCCGCGGCGTGCGGATCGCGGGCGGCGCCGGTGGCCGCCAGCTCGCGCGCCGCGTGATCGGCGCGGGTCACCGCGGCGTGGGCCAGGTCGAGCTCGCCGCGGGCGGCGGCCTCGGCGGCGGCGCGCACCGCGAACCCGAACGCCTCGGGCCACGCGCCGATCGCGTGGTGGTGGGCCGCGAAGATGTGGGCGAAGCGATCGTCGGCGGTGCCGTAGATCGCGGCCAGCGCGTCGACCACCGCGCGGTGGGCGCGGCGCCGCGCCCGCGCCGGCTGCTGATCGTAGACGCACTGCCGCACCAGCGAGGTCGCGAAACGCAGGTCGTTGCCGACCGAGACGTCGCGATCGCTGAGCAGCCGCAGCGCCAGCGCCGCGTCGAGCGCGTCGTCGACGGCGGCCTCGCCGACGCCGGTCGCGGCGGTCAGCGTCGCGACCCGGAACTCGTCGCCCAGCACCGCCGCGTACTCGAGGATCGCCCGGAACGGCGCGGCCAGCTCGTCGAGCCGGGCCGACACCATCGCCGCCACCGAGGCCGGCAGCGCCGCCTCGCCGCGCAGCGCCAGCCGCCAGCCGTCGTCGGTGTTGACCAGCTCGCCGCGGCTGACCAGCTGCCGCGCGATCTCGACCAGCGCGAACGGGTTGCCGCCGCTGGCGCGCAACAGCTGGCGGGTCTCGATCGGCGGCACGCGCAGGCCGTGGAACGCGCCCTCGAGCCAGGCCTTGACCTCGGCCTCGCCGAAGCCGGCCAGCGGCACCTCGCGCAGATCGCCGCCCTTGCTGGCGCGCCACGCCGCGAAGTCGGCGCCGGCGTCGGCGAGCCGGGCGGTGCCGACGATCAGCGCGCCGCGCGGGCCCAGCGTGCGGTGGACGTGATCGAGCAGCTCGAGGTCGAGCCGGGTCGCGCAGTGGAGATCGTCGAGCACGATCACCAGCGGGCGACCGGCGGCCTGGCCGGCCAGCTCGTCGGTGATCGCCGCGAAGGCGGTCCAGCGCTGGCCGGCGCCGACCAGATCGAGGCTGGTCCACGGCCCCTCGCCGGCCGCCGGCCGGGTGCGGTCGGCGATCATCGCCAGGAACGCCTCGAGCGGCGGCGGGCGGCTGCCGGCGTAGGCGTAGAAGCGCCCGGCCAGCACCAGCGCGGCCTGGCGCCGCGCGGTCGTCGCCAGCCGCTCGGCCAGCCGCGACTTGCCGATGCCGGCGTCGCCGGTGATCACCGCGACCGGCGGGCGGCCGCTGCGGGTCTCGGCGAGCGTCTGCTCGAGCGTCGCCACCTCGGGCTCGCGGCCGACGAAGTGGGTGAACTGCGGCCCGTCGCTGCGCGTCACCGCGGTGATCGCGCTGACCCGGCGCGGGCGCGGCGGGGCGGTCAGCGGCGGCGGGGGCGCGGCGTCGGCGTCGCCGCGCGCCAGCTGGGCCAGGCGCTCCGGGCTCGACGGGCGCGCCGCCGGATCGCGGGCCAGCGCGGCCTCGATCGCGGCGACCACCTGCGCCGGCAGGTCGGGGACGAACGCGCGCGGATCGGCGAACCGGCCGCCGCTGATCGCCAGCAGCGTCTCGACCGCGGTGCCGCCGGCGAACGGCAGGGTGCCCGTCACCAGCTCGTACAGCAGCACGCCGAGCGCGAACACGTCGGTGGCCGGCGACGCGGCGCGGCCGTCGGTCTGCTCGGGCGCCATGTACGCGACCGTGCCGATCAGCGTGCCCGGCGTCGTGATGTTGCGCTCGGCCAGCCGCAGATCGACCGCCAGCCCGAAGTCGAGCACCTTGACCAGCTCGCGGCCGTCGTCGGCGGTGGTGACGATCACGTTGGCCGGCTTGATGTCGCGGTGGACGATGCCGCGGCGGTGGCCGGCCTCGATCGCCGCGCACACCCCGGTGAACACCGCCAGCGCGCGATCGATCGGCAGGCGGCCGGCGTCGCCCAGCGCCGCCAGGGTCGGGCCCTCGAGCAGCTCCATCACCAGGTACGGGCCGACCGCGCCGTCGACGCCGTAGTCGAAGATGCGGACCACGTTGGGGTGGCGGATGTGGGCGGCGGCCTGGGCCTCGATCGCGAACCGCTGGCGGTTGTTGGGCGTGTCCTGGGTCGGCAGCAGCCGCTTGATCGCGACCAGATCGCCGAGGCTCTGGCGCCGCGCCGCGTACACCTCACCCATGCCGCCGCGGCCGAGCAGCCGGTCGATCACGTAGCGGCCATCCAGCGCGAGGCCGGCCGCCAGCGCCGCGGACACATCGGGCATCGGCGTGATCGAACCACGGCTGGTGCCAGCGTGGCCAGTGGCCGCGGCCTGGCACGTGCCGGCGTGTGCCGGCTGGCACGGGCCGGCCGGCGCCGCAAGTGGGCGCAATCGCGGGGCCGGTGTTCGGCACGCGCATGGCAATGGGCCAGCCGTGGAGGACGACATGATTCGACTGAGCTTCGTTTGTCTTGGCCTTGCGACCGCGCTGTGCGCGGCGGCGTGCAGCGACGACGGCGGCGGCACCCCGATCGACGCGCCGGTGACCGTCGACGGGGACGTCGACGCCGGCACCGACGCGCCGCCGGCGACCGTGGTCGCGGCGCGCCCGTCGAAGTCGGGCACCATCGCGATCACCGAGGACGACACCCGGGTGATCATGGTCAACCCGGAGGCCGGCACGGTCAGCATCTTCGACACCGCGACCAACGCGCGGCTGGTCGAGCTGCCCACCGGCCGCGAGCCGAGCGCGGTGGTGATCCACCCCGACGGCAAGACCGCGTACGTCGCGAACCGCGGCGACGGCACCGTCGTCAAGATCGCCAACCTCGACGGCACGCCGTCGGTGTCGAGCCCGCTGGCGGTCGGCTCCGAGCCCACCGGCCTGGCGCTGTCGCCGACCGGCGCGACGCTCTACGTCGCCGAGTGGGCCGAGGGCCGGATCGCCGTGGTCGCGACCGCGACGATGACCGAGACCGGCGCGATCACCGCGCCGCGCAACCCGCGCGGCGTGGCGGTCACCAACGACGGCGACGCCGACGACAGCGACGAGCTGATCGTCGTGCCCGAGTTCTACGGCGAGCCGACCGGCACCGAGGCCGCCGACGGCAGCCGCGCCGGCCGGGTCCGGCTGTACCGCGCCAGCGACCTCAGCCCCGACACCGCGATCACGCTGGCGGCGATCGACAGCGGCTTCGCGCCGTCGACCGCGCCGGCCGGCGCGCCGACCGTGGTCACCTCGCCCAACCAGCTGTGGAACGCGGTGATCGTCGGCACCAAGCTGTACCTGCCGTCGATCTCGGCGGCGCCGGCGGCGCCGACCAACTTCCAGAGCAACGTCCACGCGGTCGTCTACGTCGGCGATCTCGCGACCCACGCCGAGGACCGCGGCCTCAACGGCACGATGGTGCTGCCCAAGCTGGTCCGCGATCAGATCCCCGATCCGACCGCCAAGCAGTTCCTCGCCGACATCGTCGACCTCGACTTCATCGGCACCGGCGTCGCCTACGTGCTGTCGCGCGGCAGCGACACCGTCCAGCGCGTCGTGCTCGATCCGGCGCAGGGGCCGCGGCTCGGCTCACCGCAGAACAAGCAGATCGAGCTCAACACCACGCCGGCCGGCTCGGCCGGGCCGTGCCAGACCCCGACCGGCATCGTCACCGCCCACGCCGGCGCGCGGGCCTTCGTGAACTGCTGGGTCACGCGCTCGCTGGGCGTGCTCGACCTGTCGCAGCAGGCGCTGACCACGACCGTCGCGTCGTCGGCGATCGCCGCCGGCGAGCGCGACGTCCAGGACGGCCGGCGCTTCTTCTTCACCGGCCGCGGCCGCTGGTCCAACAGCGGCTGGAGCGACTGCGCGTCGTGCCACCCCGACGGCCTGTCCGACAACATCACCTGGAGCTTCGCGGCCGGGCCGCGGCAGTCGACCTCGATCGACGGCTCGTACACCCACGGCCCCGGCGTGCAGCAGCAGCGCGCGTTCAACTGGACCGGCATCTTCGACGAGATGCACGACTTCGAGCGCAACACCCGCGGCGTCTCGGGCGGCAAGGGCGCGGTGACGCGGCCCGATCCGGCGATCGCCGGCGCCGCGTGCGGCAACCTCGCGCAGGAGGCGCAGGCGCCGATCTCCGCCGACGGCCTGGGCCGCTCGGTCAAGCTCGACCAGGACGTCGCCGGCAACTGCACCCACGACTGGGACAAGGTCGAGGCCTACGGCAAGACCGTCCGGCCGCCGCTGGCGCTGCGCAAGCAGGACCCCGCCGCGGTCGCGCGCGGCGCCGCGCTGTTCGGGCTGGCCACCGCCACCGCCAACAACGCCGGCTGCGTGAAGTGCCACGGCGGCCCGGGCTGGACCGCGTCGCGGGTGTCGTTCCCGCTGTCGACGGTCGATCCGTCGCCGCTGGTGGCGCAGCCGTTCACGCCGCCGGTGGCGTGGGCGCCGGCCACCTCGGACCAGGGCTGGAACTTCCACACCACCAAGATCAACACCCAGCCGTCGTCGGCGTTCTTCCCCGGCTTCGAGGCCACCAACCGCGCCGCGCCCAACCAGGTGGCGTGCGTGATCCGCAACGTCGGCACGTTCGGCAGCGACGCGCTCGAGCAGCGCCTGGTCAACGGCAACCTGGTGCGCGCGCAAGGGCGGCTCGGTTACAACGTGCCGTCGCTCTACGGCCTCGCGGTCGGCGCGCCGTACCTGCACCACGGCGGCGCGGTCGACCTCGCCAACCTGTTCGACAACCCGGCGTGGCAGGCCCACATCACCGCTGGCAACCCGGTGTGGCTGGCGACCGGCACGCCGGCCGAGCTGGCCGCGAAGAAGGCCGACCTGGCGGCGTTCCTGCTGTCGATCGACGCGGTCACGCCCGAGCAGGCGCTGCCGGCGGGCTTCGACGGCTGCCTCTGAGCGACCGCGAACGGCGGCTCACGCGTCGGTGTCGTCGGTGACGCTGCCGTCGCTGGCGGCCAGCGCCGCGGCGGCGGGGTGCTTGCCGAGGTAGCGGCGCAGCTGGTTGCGGTGGACGCCGAGGCGGCGGGACGCGCGGCTGACGTTGCCGCCCTCGGCCTTGAGCGCGGCGAGGATGGTGTCGTCGTCGGGGAGGCCGACCGACTTGGGGCGCGCCGGCTCGGCGGCCTCGGCGGCGGCCGCGCCGCTCGCGACGTGGGCGCGCCCGGCCTGCTCGTCGAGATCCTCGGCGCGCACCGCCGGGCGGTCGCCCTCGAAGGCGGCGTGGGCGGCGCGCGCGGCCTCGGCGATCAGCTCGCGCACGTTGCCCGGCCACGGGCGCAGCAGGCACGCCTCGATCAGCGACGGGTGGGCCGGCAGGCCGCGGCTCGCGATGGCCGCGGCCACCAGCCACGGGATCTCCTCGAGCCGCTCGCGCAGCGGCGGCAGGCGGACCTCGGGGCGGCCGATCCGGTAGTAGAGATCGTCGCGGAACCGCCCGGCGGCCACCGCGGCGCGCAGATCGCGCAGCGTCGCGGCGACGACCCGCAGCTGCACCGGCCGCGGCCGCGCCGCGCCCAGCGCCAAGAGCTCGCCGGTCTCGAGCACGCGCAGCAGCTTGGCCTGCACGTCGAGGTCGAGCTCGGCCACCTCGTCGAGGAAGAGCGTGCCGCCGTCGGCCGCGGCCAGGTAGCCGTCGGCGTCGCGGTCGGCGCCCGAGTACGCGCCCTTGCGGGTGCCGAACAGCAGGCGCTCGGCGAGGCCGGCCGGGATCGCGGCGCAGTTGACCGCGACCAGCTCGCCGCTCACGCCCGACGCGCGGTGGAACGCCCGCGCCGCCAGCTCCTTGCCGACGCCGCTCTCGCCGGTGACCAGCAGCGAGCGTCCGCCGCGGGCCGCGCGCTCGACCGCGCTCCACGCGGCGCGCAGGGTCGGCCCGACGACGCCGTCGCCGGTGGCCACGGTCGCGCCCTCGAAGGCGCGGATGTCGTCGACCGCGATCACGACCGTCCGGCCGACCCGCACCACCACCGGCGCCGGCGCCGCCACCTCGATCGACGCGATCTGGCGGCCGCCGACGTGGGTGCCGTTGCGGCTGCCCAGATCGGCGACCCGCATCTGCTCGCCGGCGCACGTGATGCGCGCGTGCTGGCGGCTCATGCGCTCGTCGTGGGCGTCGGCCAGGGTCTCGCGCCCGAGCACCAGCCCGGCGGCCGGGATGCGCAGCGCGATCAGCCGCGGCGCGCGGTCGCTCCACACCACCAGCACGCCGGGCACCGGCGCGCTGTCGCGGCTGGATTCGACCTCGCTGTCGCGAGCGGTCTCCCACATGGATCCCTTCATACCAGCGCCGCCGCCGAGCTGGCCAGTCTCGCTGGCACGTGCCGGCACGCGCGCGGCCATGGCCAGCGCGGTGACCGCGGCGCCGCTCGCCGCCGCGCCGCAAGCGCGCGACGCGCCTGGCGTCCGCCGTCGGCACGCCCGTCGCAATGGTGGCCGAGCATGACGCATCGACTCGCCGACCTCGCGTCTCCGTTGTCCGATCACGACGAGCCCCGCGCGCGCGCGCCCGGCAAGGTCGCGCTGACCCAGCGCTTCGCGCGCGGCAGCGCCGCACCGAGCACGCCGGCGGTACAGCGCCACGTCGATCCGGCGGTCGCCGCGGTCCAGCGCGCGCACCTCGCGCACGATCTCGCCGCGGCGTGCGGCTTCGTCGGCGGACCGGCCGAGTCGATCGACGCCTCGGCGGCGCGCGCGGTGCAGCGCCACGCCGACGCGCACACCGGGCTCGACGACGGCGCGGTCGCCGCCCACGCCGCGCAGGGCGTCAGCGGCGCCGGCGGCGTGCTGCCGCACCTCGAGACGATCCAGCGCGCCTTCGGGCCGGCCCACGATCTATCCGGCGTGCGGGCCCACGTCGGCGGCGCGGCCGCCGACGCCGCGCACGCGATCGGCGCTCACGCCTACGCCACCGGCAACGACGTCGCGTTCGCGGCGTCGCCCGATCTCTTCCTGGCCGCCCACGAGGCCACCCACGTCGTCCAGCAGCGCCAAGGGGTCAGCCTCAAGGGCGCCGTCGGCCAGGCCGGCGACACCTACGAGCAGCACGCCGACGCGGTGGCGGCCGCGGTCGTCCGCGGCGAGGACGTGGGCGCGATGCTCGGCGCCGACGGCGGCGGCGGCGGTGGTGCGAGCGTGCAGCGTGCGCCCAAGGGCGCCAAGGGGGCGCCGGCCCCTGCGCCAGCGGCGTCCCCGCCTGCGGCCGACGCCGCCGGCGGGGACGCGATGCGCATGCTCACCGACGCGGTCGCTGCCTGGGAGAAGGCGAACATCAGCAACGCGTTCGCGGTCCTCGAACACGCCAACGCGAACTGGAAGGTCGTCGTCGAGAACACCGGCGGCAAGCCGCCGCCGATCACCGACGACGGCTTCCTGCGGTCGTTCTACGACGGCGTCTTCGGCAACTTCGTGACCGATCTGCCGGACGTCGCGGCGTTCGGGTTCGCGGACGCCGCGGCTGACGCCACCAGCGCCGCGGCCGCGACCGCGGCGCAGAAGCAGTTCTCCAAGCGCATCGTCGGCGAGGTGTTCCGCGAGGGCCTGCACGAAGCCGGGGCCGCGGCCAGCCTGATCGGCGGAGTGGCCGGCGGCGCGGCGGGCCTGCTGGTCGCGTCGGTGATGGCGACCGTGGCGGAGATGGTGATCGACGTGGTCACCGACAAGGCCGGCCGCGAGCGCGCCGACAAGGAGGCCGCCGCCGCCGCCGCCGCCGCGCGCGGCAGCGCGGCGCTGTTCGCCAACATCGCGGCCTCCGTCGACGCGTGCGAGGCGCGATCGCTGGCGATCATCGACGAGGGCCAGGCGCACCTGGCCAAGGCGGCGGGGCTCGACGTCGCGGGCAAGCGCGCCGCGGCGCAGTACCTGGTCGATAGCGCCGCGGCGGTTCGCGCGAAGGCGCCGCCGATCGGCGACTACACGATCGCGACGGAGGTGCTGCGGCAGTGGACCCGTCAGCACGTCGGGACCTGGGATCCGACCAGCAAGACCGGCAAGAGCAACGGCAAGGTCGCCGCGGAGTCGCAATGGGCGCGCGCGTCGCAAGACCAGGTCGAGGCCCCGAGCGCGGACGGCAAGTCGAACGTCAAGCTCGACCTGTGGGGCGAGGACGGGTTCGACGCCGAGATCGAGCGCCGCGCGACGCCGTTCGGCCGCCGGGTCGCGCTGTCCGAGATGCAGCTGCACACCTGCCTGACGAACGCGGGGATCTCGACGGAGGGCGCCGACCTGTTCCAGCTCCAGTACCCCGACAAGCCGGTCGACTTCGGCACGCGGCTGGTCGTCGTCGACGTGGCGCGCTTCGAACGGTTCGTCGCCGACAACTGGGGCGACGCCGCGGTCGCCAAGGCCGGCGGGCGCTGGCAGGTCTGGGTGGTGGCGAAGGAGCGCGTCGAGTACCTCGAGCTGGCGCGGGGCGAGTCGGTGCTCGACTGGGTCGAGGTCGCGCCGATCCCGCAGGGCAAGGACTGGCTACCCGCCCAGCGCTTCCCGTACTTCGCCGCCCGTTGAGGAGGATGCGATGCCACCCGGAATGATCGACTACCAACCAGCCGGCGCCGCCGGAACCGATCACGTCGCGAGCCCGCGCGCACCGGGCCAGGCGACGCTGACCCAGCGGATCGCCAGCGGCGGCGCGCCCGCGCGCAGGTCCGCGCCGCCGGCGCCGCGCGACCCGGCCGGCGCTGCAGTCCAGCGCGCCCAGCTCGCGCACGATCTCGCCGCGGCGTGCGGCTTCGTCGGCGGGCCGGCCGAGTCGATCGACGCCTCGGCGGCGCGCGCGGTGCAGCGCCACGCCGACGCGCACACCGGGCTCGACGACGGCGCGGTCGCCGCCCACGCCGCGCAAGGCGTCCGCGGCGCCGGCGGCGCGCTGCCGCACCTGGCGACGATCCAGCGCGCCTTCGGGCCGGCCCACGATCTGTCCGGCGTGCGGGCCCACGTCGGCGGCGCGGCCGCCGACGCCGCGCACGCGATCGGCGCGCACGCCTACGCCACCGGCAACGACGTCGCGTTCGCGGCGTCGCCCGATCTGTTCCTGGCCGCCCACGAGGCCACCCACGTCGTCCAGCAGCGCCAGGGCGTCAGCCTCAAGGGCGCCGTCGGCCAGGCCGGGGACGCCTACGAGCAGCACGCCGACGCGGTGGCGGCCGCGGTCGTCCGCGGCGAGGACGTGGGCGCGCTGCTCGGCGTCAGCGATCGACGTGCGCCGGTCGGCGTGCAGCGGTTCGCGTCGGACGAACACAAGGCCCTCGGCGACCAGGCCACCGGCGGTCGGATGGTGGCGCTCGCACCCGACTACCAGATCAGCTACGGCGACATGGTCGCGATCGCGGGTGACTACTTCGAAGGCATCGACCAGCTCCGGCTGCTGGCCGCCGCGCCGGGGCCGGGGGCGGGCACGCGCGAGGAGATCGACTACGTGATCGCCCACTACGTCCACGGCGGCGACAGCAAGCGCACCTCGGCCGAGGCGCGGGCGGCCGTCGACGCTCGCTACTACCGCCTGCTCGGACAGAACGACGCCCACTACCTGAACAACCGGCGCGACGAGCAAGGCGACAGCGCCGAGCAGCGCGCCGGGCGCAGCGGCGGCGTCGCCGCGGCGCCGATCACCGGGGCCGACGAGCTGTTCGCGCGCATCCGCCTCGACCAGGCGCCGGCCAACGCCGCCGGCGCCTACCGACGTGGGCACGTGCGCGCGCTGCGCGAGGCCTTCGCCGCGGGACAGCGGTCGGTCGATCCTTCCGCGGCCTACCAGCTCGACCCGCGCACCATCGACGATGCCCACGCCGCCGATGCCTACGCGTGCCACTTCCTGACCGACGCGTTCTCGGCCGGGCACATCCGGACCCAGCGCACGAGCATCGCGGCGTACTGGAACCCCAAGGAGCCGATGTTCGTCCACAACACCAAGGGCTGGATCGCCGAGACGCTAGCCCGCGAGGTCGCGGCGCACTCCAGCAAGTCGGCCGACCTCGCGTTCCACGGCGTGCCCTCGCTGGGTGCCTTCGGGGCGTTCGATCAGGTCAGCGAGAAGATGTCCGCCCTGCAGTACCAGTTCGGCGATCTGATCGGCGTCGCGCTGCACGAGCTCGACGGAAACGGCGGGGTCGAAGCCGAGAGCGCGGGGCGACGGTCGCGCATCTATGGCGACCACCACCTCGGCGACGGCGACGAGCAAGCGTGGGCGCAGGAGGCCGTCGCCGCCAGCGTGGCGGACGTCGAGCTGGCGTTCAGCCTCGGCGCCGCGGGCCGGCTGCCGGTGGCCGCGGAGGATCAGCTCATGCTCGACGGCCTGTTCGCGGCCGAGGCGTTGATCCCGACGCCGGTCGCCGACCGCGAGCTCGACGCCGACGATCAGCGGGTCCAGTGGTGGAAGTACAGCGACGCGCTGGCCTTGATCAAGGCGCCCAAGGTCATCGACGCGCTGCGCGCGTTCGGGCGCAACCAGGCGGCCGAGATCGAGGCGGTCGCGGCGACGTTCGACGACAAGGGCGTCCGCGACGCGATCATGGCGTCGGTGGTCGACCGGCTCAAGCGCGCACCCGAGCAAGCGGTCCGGGACATCTTGGTGTGGACGCCGAACACCGGCGGCGGGGTGGCGGGCCACAACCAGGACGACAACGCGAGCGACTATGTCGCCGCCGCGCGCGGCACCAAGGCGATCGGATCGGGGCCGGCCGGGCTCGCGAGCCTGCGCTACGATCAGCGCCTGACGTTGATCAACCAGCTGCTCGACGGCCCGACGGCAGGTCAGCACGAGACGGACGTCCTCGACCTCCTGACCACCGCGCCGAAGGCGGACGCGCGCGACCTGATCGTCGCGATCGGCTGGCGCCGGCTCTACGACGAGCTGGACGACGGGCCCGGCGAGGAGTTCGCGACCGCGTTCCCCGAGAGCACGTACGCACCGTGATCAACCCGGGGACGGCGCCACCGCCGCGATGACCGCGGGGTGGACGGTGGCGGGGCCGCCGGCGCGGGCGCGGGCGGCGGCGGCGTGCATGGCCATGTCGCAGGCGGCGCAGGCGGCGGCGGCGCGCTGCCAGGCGGCGGGCGTCGCGGCGAGGCCGGCCTCGAGCAGCGCGGCCAGCGCGTCGCCCCAGGGCATGCGCTCGCGGCGGAGCCGGGCCAGGCAGCGGCGGGCCTCGTCGGGGCGGCCGGCGGCGAGCGCCGCGTTGCCGCGCAGCGCGGTGACGTCGATCAGCAGGTTCTGGGTGCGCAGCAAGAAGGTGCCGGCCAGCGCCGCGCGATCGCGCTCGAGGCGGGCCCAGGCGGCGCCGCCGTCGCCCAGCGCCAGCAGCGCGCGGACCTCGGCCAGCATCACGGTCAGGTGGGTGACGTGGTAGCGCGGCGGCAGCGTCGCCGCGACCGCGCGGACGTCGGCCAGCGCGCGGCCCGGCTCGCCGCGCCACACCCAGCGGAAGCTGGCCGGGCCGCCGCGCAGCACGGTCAGCATGTACGCGTCGCCGCGGCGGCGCGCGTCGTCGAGGAACGCCGGCACCGCGGCCTCGACCTCGGCGAGCTCGCCCAGCCACACCAGCGCCTTCAGCCAGAACCGCCGGGCGTTGGCCAGCTCGAAGAACGCGCCCGGCGCCGCGGCGATCGCCGTCATCGCCGCCGCGCAGCGCGCGCGGGCGTGGGCCCACTCGCCGGCCTGCTCGGCGCGCACGCCCTCGGCCAGCGGGATCATCGCGCGCGCCAGCGGATCGTCGGTGGTCGCGGCCAGCGCGGTCGCGCGATCGATCAGGCGCTGGCTCTTGCGGCGATCGCGGCCGCCGACCGTCGCCGCGTAGATCGCCTCCATCGTCAGCGAGCGCGCCAGCCGCACCGGCTCGCCGGCGTCGAGCGCGGCGCGCAGGTTGCGGGCCTGGAGGTTGGCGCCGAGCAGGTGGTCGGTCATCGCCAGCGTGCCGGCCAGGGCCCACAGCGCGTCGACGCGCTCGAGCTCCTGCGGCGAGGCCGGCTGTCGCCGCCGCGGCGCGGCCCGGGCGCCGCGCAGCGCCAGCCGCGCGCGTTGCCACACGAGCGACGCCACCATCGCGCGCGAGGTCTGCGGCAGCCGTAGCCCGTGCTCGGCCAGCACCGTGGCGAGCAGCGCGGCGCCCGCGTCCTGCTGGCCGGCGCGCAGCAACAGCTCGGCGGCGCGGCGGCGCAGCACCATCGCCTCGTGCGCGGTGGCGGTGGCCGCGGTGGCGGCGAACGCGGCGGCGGCGGCGGCGCCCCGGCCGGCCAGCGTCAGCGCCTCGCCCCGGGCCACCTGCAGCGCGCGCCGATCGTCGGCGTCGTCGGCCAGCTCGGCGGCCAGCGCGAACAGCGCCGCGGCGCGATCGGGCGTCGCCGCCTGGGCCGCGGCCGCGCGCGCGGTGGTCAGCGCCGCGGCGCGGTCACCGGCGTCGCGCTGGTGGCCGACGACGCGCTCGAGGTCGCCGCCGTCGGCCGCCAGCGCGTCGGCCAGCCGCTGGTGCGTGGCCCGCCGCTCGGCTGGCGCCAGCCCGGCCAGCACCGCCTCGCGCACGCGGTCGTGGTAGGTGTCGAGCTCGTCGTCGTCGACGGTCGAGCGCGCGGTCGTGCGCACCAGCCCGGCGGCGCGCAGCGTGTGGACGTCGGCGCGGGCGCGGTGCGCCGCCGGCGTCGCGGCGGCGGCGTGGCGACGCGCGATCGGCCCGCCCGCCACCGCCACCGTCGTCAGCAGCGCCCGGCAGGTCGGCGGCAGCGCCGCGGCGCGGGCGCGCACGAGGTCGTCGATCGCGGTCGCGCCGCCGGTCGGCCCGTCGAGCCGCGCCAGCTCGCGCAGCAAGAACGGGCTGCCGCCGGCCTCGTCGGCGATCGCCTCGGCGTCGCGATCGCGGCCCAGCGCGCGGGCCAGCGCCACGCCGTCGGCCGGCGCCAGCGGCTCGAGCTCGATCGCGCGCGCGGTCGGCACGTGGGTCCGCAACGCCGCCAGCACCGCGCTGGTGTCGGCGTCGTCGCGGCGGCAGCCGGCCAGGCACAGCAGCGCCGGTGGGTTCGGGCCGGTCAGGATCGCGGCGAGCAGCGCGCCGCTCCCCGGGTCGCTCCACTGCAGATCGTCGAGCCAGAGCACCACGCGCGTGTGAGCGGCCACCCGCGCGAGCAGGGCCTGCGCCGCGGCCAGCGCCCGCGCCCGCGCCTCACCCGGGGCGCCGTCGTCGCTGGCGCCGGCCAGCCCGCGCAGCACCGGGAACAGCCGCGCCAGCGGCGCGAGGTCGTCGCCGATCAGCGGCGCGCGCTGCGGCGCCGGCAGCGCCCGCAACCGCTCGGCCAGCGCGTCGATGATCGGATCGATCGCGCGGAACGGCATGTGCTCGCGGTCGTAGCAGCGCCCGGCCAGCACCCACGTGGTCGCCGGCACGCGCGCCAGCCAGGCGCGGCACAGCGCGGTCTTGCCGATACCCGACGCGCCGATCACGCGCACCACCACCGGCCCCGCGGCGGCCGCGGCCCACGCCTCGTCGAGCGCGGCCAGCTCGCGGTCGCGCCCGACCAGCGGCGGCTCGCGCAGCGCGCGCGTCGGTCCCGCGATCGCGTCGCCGCCCAGCGCGCTGGCCACCGCGCGCACCGCGGCGCTGTCGGGGCGCGCCGCGGGATCGCGGGCCAGCAGGCCGTCGATCAGCGCCGCCATCGCGGGCGGCACCGACGCGTCGACCGCAGCGATCGCCGGCGCCGGCTCGACCGCCTTGCGCCCGCGCACGCTGGCGGCGTCGCCGACGTGGGGCGGCCGCCCGGCGTACAGCTCGAACAAGAGCGCGCCCACCGCGTACCAGTCGGCCGCCGGCGACAGCGGCGCCCGCGCGCACTGCTCGGGCGCCATGAACCACGGCGTGCCCAGATCGCTGCGCTCGCCGACGTCGGCGACCAGCCCGAAGTCGCACACCCGCACGACGCCGTCGGGGTCGACCAGGATGTTGTTCGGCTTCAGGTCGCAGTGCAGGCGCCCCGCGGCGTGCACCGCGTCGAGGGCGTCGGCCAGCTGCGCGAGCACGCGGGCGAGCCGCCGTGGGTCGATCGCGGCGGGGGCGACCGGCGCGGCCGGGGCATCGTCGCCGCTGGCCACCGTCGCGCGCGCCGCCGCGCCGCCGCCGAGCCACGTCGTCACGTCGACGCCGTCGATCAGCTCCATCGTGAAGAACCACGCGTCGTCGTCCCCGCCCAGCTCGAACAGCCCGATCAGGTTCGGGTGGGTCAGGTCGCGCAGCGCCCGGAACTCGCGCTTGAAGCGCGCGATGGCGTCCGGCGACGCGCGCTTGAGGATCTTCAGCGCGACCCGCTCGCCGGTCGCCCGTTCGCTGGCCGCGTACACCTCGCCGAACGCGCCGCTGCCGAGCAGGGCGCCGAGCTCGAAGCGCCCCAGCCACGGCGGCATCGGAGGCCATCGTAGCTCGGCCGCTCATGACACGGAACGTCATCGCGCCCACCTTCCGTGCACCGAAATGTATCGACATTTGTCCACATGTAGAATTTATAGTCGACTAGTCTAATAATTAGACGTCAGAATGTTGCCGAACCTCACAGAACTCTCAGCGCATACGGGCACATGGCAAACCAAGGCATCCTGGAACGACGCTTGCTCATGGTCACCCCACGGAGGTGATCATGCGTCTCAGCTCGTTCGTTCCTGCTGCTCTCGCGCTGTCGCTCGCGGCCTGTGCCGATCAGGCCGATGAACCGGTCGACACCGCCCCGCTCCAGCTGACGCACAACGACGCGACGCTGATCGAGGGCACCTTCGTCCACGCCGGCTCGGTCGTCACCTTCGACAGCCGCGTCGTCGGGCCCGAGCACGCGCAGCTCCACCTCGACGTCAACGGCGTGACGCTGACCGCCGACCTCGACCTCGCCGGCGGCGCGTTCACCCAGGACGGCGGCCTCGGCGCGCTGTACGCGGACGACGTCGCCGCGCTGATCGCGCTGCGCGACGCGATCGGCGCGACGCACCCCGAGTTCATCGACTCGCTGCACGGCAAGCTGCTGGTTCGCCACGCCGACCGCATGGCCGAGGCGCCGCAGGGCTACACGCTCGACAAGCGTGTCATCGACATGACCACGCTGACGGCCGCGGTCGACGACCGCGCCGGCTCGTGCGGCAACGACGGCACCACCTGCCTGGCGGGCATCGGCGGCTACGCCTACGAGTACCACGACTCGACCGGCCACGGCTGCACCGCCACCTACACCACCTACGGCAACTACGCCTCGAGCTGCCAGGGCCGCTGCGGTGCCGGCTGCAACTGGTGGTTCGACGACGACATGATGCAGGACTGCCTCGATCACGACCGCTGCGTCGACCACCACCCGACCGGCGGCTCGGGTTCCGGCAGCGCCTACTGCGGCGACGAGTTCTGGGACGCCGACGGCGACTACGTCGTCACCTACGTCGCCTACTGCCCCAACTGACCTCCGGTGTTGGCCACCTCCGGCCACCGAGGACGATATGATCGCGGCGTGCGCGCCGCGTTCGTGCTTTTCGGAGTCGCCCTCGTCGCCTGCGGTGGCGGCGCCGCGCCCTGCGGGCCGCGCCCCGGCGTCGTCGCCTGCGTCGACGACACCGCGGTGACCGTCGCCACCGCGCGCGAGCACCTGCGCCCGCCGCGGCCCCTGCCCGGCAAGGCGGCGCCGACCGATCCGCGCGCCGACGCCGTCGACGCGGCCATCCGGGTCGAGCTGTTCGCCGCCGAGGCCCGGCGCCGCGGCCTCGGCGATCGCCGCGCCCGCACCGCGGTGCTGAACCAGGCGCTGATCGCTGACGAGCGCGCGCGCCAGCGCCTGGCGCCGGCCGACGTCGCCGACGCCGCGGTCGACGCGCTGCTGCAGGCCGCGCCGGGGCGGGTCGCGAAGATCGAGGGCGTCCACGTGCGCGCGATCTACCTCGCCGACGCCGCCACCGCCGAAGCGGTCTACGCCGAGGCGGTCGGTCTCGACGACGCCGGCTTCGCGGCGCTGGCCCAGGCCCGCTCGCGAGATCCCAGCGCGGCGAGCGGCGGCGACCTCGGCGTGATCGACGACGACCACAGCCCGATCGAGCTGGTGCGCGCGGCGACGCCGCTGGCCGAGGCCGGCGCGCTGACCGGCCCGGTCGCGCTCGCCGATGGTCGCTTCGCGATCCTGCGCGCGGTCGACGTCACCGTCCGCGCCGAGCCGCCGGAGCAGCTGCGACCGCGCGCTCGCGAGTACCTGGCCCACCAGGCCGAGGAGCAGGCGCTCGCGGCGCTGGCCGCGCACCTCGAAGGCGCGCGCCGCGTCCGCCGCTTCCCCGAGGCGTTCGCGGCGGTGACCGCCGCGCCCGAACCCGACGGCGGCCGGTGAGCGCGCCGGTCGTCGGCGGCGCGCCCGACGCCGACCACCCCGGCGTGGTCGCGATCGTCGAGCGGCGCGCGCGCTGCGACGCGCCCGAGGCGGTGCGTTGCTCGGGGACGCTGGTCGCGCCGCGGGTGGTGCTCACCGCGGCCCACTGCCTCGACGGCCGGCGCGCCGACGAGCTCGAGGTCGTGATCGGCGCCGATCTGCGCGGGCCGGCCGGCGCGGCGCTCGCGGTGCAGGACGCCGCCGTCCACCCCGGCTACGTTCCCGGGCAGCTGGTCGCCGGCCGCGATCTCGCGCTGCTGCTGTTGGCCGCGCCCGCCGCCGTCGCGCCGGTCGCGCTGGTCGACGCGCCGCCGCCCGAGCTCACGGTCGGCGCCACCGTCCGGCTGGTCGCGCTCGGCGCGCCCGCCGACCACACCGACGGCGGCCAGCGGCTCGCGGCCGACGCCACCGTCGCGTCGGTCACCGCCACCGACCTCACGATCGACGGCCCGGGCGTGCCGTGCGGCGCCGACTCGGGCGGCGCGGCGTTCCTCGTCACCGCCGCCGGCGAGCGGCAGGTCGGGGTGATCAAGGCCAGCGGCGCCGGCTGCGTCGCGCCCGGCTACGTCACCGCGATCGCCGACGAGCTCGACGGCTTCGTCCGGCCGTTCGTCGCGATGGCCGCGACCGCGCCGGGCCCGGCCCGCCCGCCGATCGCCGCGCTCGACGCCTGCGGCGCGACCTGCGCCACCGTCGACGACTGCCCGCTCGGGATGCTGTGCTTGCCCGAGCGCGACGGCAGCCGCTGCGGCTACCGCGAGCTGCGCGCGGCGAGCTTCGGCGACGCCTGCGCCAGCGGCGACGGGTGCGTGCCGGTCGGGCAGGGCGCCGAGCGCGCGTGCGCGCTGGTCGCCGCCTGTGACGTGGCGCCGGTCGACGACGGCTGCGGCTGCCAGAGCGACGGCGAACCGGCGGCGGGGCTGGGGATATTCCTCGTCGCGATCCTCGCGCTTCGCCGGCGAGAACGCCTCGCGCCACGGGCGAGGACGAGCTAGCTTCGACAGCATATGCGTCGTGCGCTCGGGCTGTTGCTGATCCTGTCGACCCTGGCGTGCTCGGGCAAGAAGCGCGCGAGCGACCCGCCGGGCACCCCGCCGCCACCGCCGCCCGGGGTCGGCACCGCCGCCGCCGCCGGCGACGGCGAGGCCGCCGAGCTCACGCCCGATCAGCTGCGCGAGGCCGCGCTGTCCGCGGCGTTCGTGCGGCGCTTCGAGCGCGATCACCTGCGCCGCCACGTCCTCGACGACGCGGTCTCGGCCGAGGCGTTCACCGCGTACCTCGACCGGCTCGATCCCGAGAAGATGTTCCTGCTGGCGTCGGACCGCGAGGCGCTGGCGGCCGACGCCAAGCGCATCGACGACGCGATCCACGCCGGTGATCTGTCGCTGGCCCACGCCGCCGCGGCGCGCTACCGCGAGCGGGTCGCGGTGGTCGAGAAGATGGTGGCCGAGATCCTGGCCGGCCCGATCGATCACGACGACGCCGAGTCGGTCGAGCTCGACGACAAGAAGCTGGCCGCGGCGCAGACCGACGCCGAGCTGCGCGAGCGCTGGCGGCAGCGGCTCGAGCTCGAGCTGCTCGACCGCACCGCGGCGCCGCTCAAGCCGGCCAAGGGCGCGCCGCCGCTGGCGCCGCTGCCCGAGCGCGAGGCCAAGGCGGTGGCGGCGATGGCCACCGCCTACGCCGGCCGGTTCGCGCGCCTCAAGACCGCGCGACCGATCGACGAGTCGGCCGACCTGCTCAACGCGGTGGCCAGCGTCTACGACCCGCACACCGAGTACCTGCCGCCGTCGGACAAGGCCAACTTCGACATCGCGATGACCGGCTCGCTCGAGGGCATCGGCGCGGTGCTGCGCGAGAAGGACCACTACGTCGAGGTCGCCGAGCTGGTGGCCGGCGGCGCCGCCTGGCGCCAGGGCCAGCTCGCCGCCGGCGATCTGATCCTCGCGGTCACGCCCGAAGGCCGCGACACCGTCGACATCGCCGACATGAACATCGACGACGTCGTCAAGATGATCCGCGGGCCCAAGGACACCAAGGTCACGCTCAAGGTCAAGAAGGACAGCGGCGCCGACGAGACCATCGCCATCACCCGCGACGTCGTCGTGATCGAGGCCGCCTACGCCCGCGGCGCGGTGCTCGGCGGCAAGGGCCTGCCCAAGCTCGGCTACGTCTACCTGCCCGGCTTCTACGGCGGCCAGGGCCGCGACGCCGCCGCCGACGTGCGCGACCTGCTGGTCCGGCTGCAGGCCAAGGACGTGGCCGGCGTCATCCTCGATCTGCGCGGCAACGGCGGCGGCCTGCTCGACGACGCCGTCGAGCTGACCGGGCTGTTCGTCGATCAGGGCCCGGTGGTGCAGGTCGCCGACGGCAGCGGCGACCGCGAGGTCTTGACCGACGACGCGCCCGGCACGGTCTTCGATCGGCCGGTGGTCGTGCTGGTCGATCGCTTCAGCGCCTCGGCGTCGGAGATCGTCGCCGGCGCGCTGCAGGACTACCGGCGCGCGGTGATCGTCGGCACCAGCCCGACCCACGGCAAGGGCACGGTGCAGTCGCTGGTCAACCTCGATCGCGACGCCGGCGGGCGGCTGCAGCTCGGCTCGCTCAAGCTGACGATCCAGCAGTTCTATCGGATCAACGGCGCGTCGACCCAGCTCGACGGCGTCAGCCCCGACATCGCGCTGCCCGATCCCACCGCCTACGTCGACACCCGCGAGGGCTCGCTGCCCCACGCGATCGCCGCGTCGAAGATCGACCCCGCGCCCCACGACGACTGGGCGGCGCGCTGGGACCTGGCCGCGCTGCGCAAGGCCAGCGCCGGGCGGGTGGCCAAGCAGCCGCTGTTCGCCAAGATCGACGCCTCGGTCGCGCTGCTCAAGGCCCGCCGCGCCGAGACCCAGGTGCCGCTGGCCCGGGCCGCGTGGGAGGCGCGCCGCGCGCAGCAGGTCGCCGCGGCCGACGCGGTCGAGCTCGACTTCACCAAGATCGCGCCGTCGCTGAAGGTCGAGCTGCTCGATCCGCCGCCGGCGCCGGCGCCCGGCGAGCGCGTCGACGATCGCATGACCAAGTGGGGCGACGGCCTGGCCCGCGACCCGTGGCTGGCCGAGACCGCCCGCGTGCTCGCCGACATGACCAGGCCGTGAGCCGCGCCGCGCGCGGCGGCTGACCGGCCGCTGACCGCTGACACGGCCAGGACCCAGAGATCGCCTCGCTGGCGCGCGGCTACGCGATCTGCGCGACGCGAGCGTGGGCCTCGCCGACCCGGCCCAGCGTCGCGCCGCCGCGACCCTCGACCACCACCGACGCGGCCGCGGCGCCGAGCTTGGCCGCCGCCACCGGGTCGCGGCCCTCGGCCAGGCCGAGGAAGAAGCCGGCGGCAAAGGTGTCGCCGGCGCCGGTCGGATCGACCTCGACCGCGTGCGGGTAGATGCCGACCTTGGTCGTGCGGCCGCGGACGATCACGTCGCAGCCGCGCTTGCCGTGGGTGAACGCGACGATCGGCACGTGGCGGCACAGCCGATCGAGCAGGTCGCCTTGATCGACCAGATCCTCCTCGCCGCACGCCGCGAACGCGACCCGCGCCAGCAGCGCGCCGTCGACCTGCCACGGCGTCTGCACGACCGTCTCGCCGGGCCCGCGATCCTTGATCCAGCCCTGCACCGCGATCGCCACCGGTCGATCGCCGGCCGCCGCGACCCACGCCGCCAGGTCGACCTCCTGCAGCACCGGCGCCAGGTGCACCAGCGCCGCGTCGGGCAGCCGGGGCGGCGGCGCGATCGGCGGCGCGGTCGCCTCGATCCGCTGCACCCGCAGCGCGCCCGCCGGGTACAGGTTGGTGAACAGCGTCGTCAGCCCGCCGCGGGTCACGTCGACGGTCAGCCCGGCCAGCGCGTCGTCGCACGCGAAGTTGGCGCCGACCGCGGTGATCAGGTGGACGTCGGCGCCCAGCGCGGCCTGGGTGCGCGCCGCGTAGAACGCGCAGCCGCCGGCCACGATGTCGTCGCCGTAGCGGTCGTGGGTGACGTGGCCGACGGTGATCAGGCGCGCCGCGGTCACGCGAAGAACTCGCCGCCCGAGATGTTGTAGGCCTCGCCGGTCACCGCCGCCGCCTCGGGCGACGCCAGCCACGCGATCAACGCCGCGCACTCGTCGGCGCTGACCATCCGGCCGATCGGGATGCCGGCGTAGATCGCCGCCTCGACGTCGGCCTTGGCCTGGCCGCGCTCGTGCGCGGTCTTGACCACGTCGGCCCGCGCCATCGGCGTGTCGACCCAGCCCGGGCACACCGCGTTGACGGTGATGCCGCGCGGCGCCAGCTCCTTGGACACGCACTTCACGACGCCGAGCAGCGCGTGCTTCGACGCGCAGTACGCCGCGTAGCCGGGCCGGCCCAGCTTGCCCAGCCCCGACGACACCGCGACGATCCGACCGCCGGTCGGCATCGTCGGCGCCACCGCCTTCATCGCGAAGTAGCTGCCGTGGAGGTTGACGTTGAGCGTCTCCCACCAGGTGGCGTCGTCGGCCTCCTCGTCGAGCCGCGCCTGCTTGCAGATGCCGGCCGACAGCACGAGCGTGTGCACTGGCGGCAGCGCCGCCACCGCCGCGTGGAGCGCGGCGTGATCGCCGACGTCGACCGCGAGCGCCTGCACCCGATCGCCGTGGCGCGCGGCCAGCGCCGCCAGGCCGTCGGCCCGCCGCGCCACCGCCACCACCCGATCGCCCCGCGCCACCAGCCGCTCGACCACCGCCTCGCCGATGCCGCTCGACGCGCCCGTCACCACGCTCAGCCGGGTCACGCCGGCTCCATCGTCGCCTCGAGCGCCGGCACCAGCACATCGTCGGGCACCGGGATCGCGTAGTCGCCGTCGACCTGCCACAGCGCGCCCGGCGTCGCGACCAGCGCCATGCGGACGCCCTCGGTGAGGAACTTCTTGTCGTAGCGCATGGCGTCGATGATGTCGGGGATGCGCATGTACGCCGGGATCGTCGTCGGCAGGTTGTACTTGGCGATCACCTGGCGGTGCAGCTCGACCAGCTCGTCGTCGCAGCCGCCCAGGAGCCGCGCGATCCGCGCCGCGACCATCATGCCGATGGCCACCGCCTCGCCGTGCGACAGGTCGTAGCTCGAGAGGTACTCGACCGCGTGGCCGACGTTGTGGCCGTACTGCAGCACCATGCCGGCGGCGTGCTCCTTGGGATCGACCGCCATCAGCTCGCACTTGAGCTCGATGTTGCGCTTGACCACCCACTCGAGGAAGTCGGGGTCGCGGTGGTCGCCCTGGTAGGCGAGCAGGTCCTTCAGGTACTGCGCGTCCTGGCCGAGCGCGTGCTTGACCACCTCGGCCAGGCCGTCGGGGATCAGCCAGTCCTCCAGCGTGGCCAGGAAGTTCACGTCGACGACCACCCGCATCGGCGGGTAGTACGCGCCGATCAGGTTCTTGCCGCGGGCGCCGTTGAGCGCCTGCTTGTGGCTGATCGCCGCGTCGCACTGGGCCATCAGCGTCGTCGGCACGTGGATCAGGCCGATGCCGCGGTACAGGGTCGACGCGACGAAGCCGCACACGTTGCACACCGCGCCGCCGCCCAGCGACACCAGCACGCTGCGCTCGTCGATGCCCTTCTCGAGGACGTGGTCGACCAGCCGCGCGTAGTTGGTGATGGTCTTGCTGACCTCGCCGTCCTCCATGACGATCCGGTGGACCAGGTAGCCGCGGGCCTCGAGCGCGCTGACGAAGTTGTCGCCGTAGAGGCGGTTCACGGTGGTGTCGGTGAAGACGAAGATCGGCGACGACGCGCACCGGGCGGGGATGCCGAGATCGAGGCGGCTGCCGTCGGTGGCGATGCCGCGGCCGACGATGACCTCGGTGGTCGCGGGGGCGCCGGTCTGGAACGCGTAGCGCTGCCCGCTGGCCGCGCCCTCGGGCGGCGTGATCGTGCGGACGTTCTGCTCGCGCCGCTGCTTGCGGTGCCGCATCTCGGTGCGGATCAGCGCCGCCGGCGTGTCGACGTCGTCCCACGGCAGGCCGTCGGTGAACACCGCGCGCGCCAGGCCGCGCGGCGCCAGCCGGTTGACCGCGTCGAAGATGTTGGCCTTGGGCGAGGCCTGGTAGGCGGCCTCGAACGCGCCCCACGCCTCGGGGCCGCACGCGAACAGGCCGCAGTCGACCGCGTCGAAGCCGGGTACGTCCCAGCCCATCTCGAGCACCGCGCCGCGGTGCTGCTTGACCTTGACCGCGGCGCCGGCGTCGAACACGTCGCCGAGGTTGGCGTCGACCATCGCGACCACCTCGCCGTCACCCAGCCGCTCGCTGGCGATGCGCTCGATCAGCTTGCCGTCGAAGACGTGGTCGCCCATCGCGATCACGAAGCGTTCGTTCTGCAGGAGCGGGCGCGCCGCGAGCAGCGACGCCACCAGGCCCTCCTCCTGCCAGCGCGGCGCCTCGGCGAAGCGGACCTTCAGCTTGGTGAGCCGCGGGTGCAGGGTCAGCGCCTTGACCAGCGTCGGCGCCTCGTAGCCGACGACGATCACCGCCTCCTCGATGCCGGCCTCCTCGCACTGCACCAGCGTGCGGACGATCATCGGCAGCCCGGCCACGAACACCAGCGGCTTGGGCATCCCGGGACGGTCGAGGCGGGCGCCGCGACCGGCGGCGGCGATGAGCACACGTTTGATCGACATGAGCGACTCCTGACAGCCGGACCTCGTACACCGCTGATGGCGACGGGTCAAGGTAGCGATCAGGACGCCAGCAACCTGCGTGCCCGTCGAGGCCGGCCTCCGATCAACCGGTTGCGCCAGCCGCGGTGGTGAATCTTCGACAGCTACTCACCGGCCGGCGCGGTGGCCGCCTGGCAGCACACGCCGCCCTCGATGCCGTACTGGATCTTGGCCACCTCGGTGGTGCCGTCGGGGCACGCCACCTGGCCGTTGCCGATGTCGCCGACCACCTGGTGGCCGAGGCACTCGCACTGCTCGGCGTTGGTCGGCACGCCGTTGCTGCTCTGGACGCCGCAGGTGTCGGCCGTCTCGGTGGGCGCCGGGGTCGGGGCCGGCTTGGCCTTGCCGCCGCACGCAGCGAGGACGAGGGACGCGGACAGAAGGACGGAGGTCAGGATACGCATGGTGCGCAGCATGATCTGGCCACGCCGTTCCAGCAACGCCGGGCTCGCGGTGATCGCTGACCGCTGCGGTCGCAGCCGAGAGGCGGCGATCGCACCCGGCGAGCGCGTGTCATGGACCTCACGTGCGCGCCGTGCGTCGTGCAGGTGATGACGAAGCGACGCGCGTGGGCGTTCGCGCTGGCCGCGCTGGCCGTGGCCGCGCCGGTGCGCGCGGCGCGTAGCGACGTGCTGCGTGGCCGGGTCGTCGCGCCGGACCGCGCCCCGCTGGCGGGGGCGATGGTGGTCGCGACCGGGCCCGCGGTCGTCGGCTCGCGGGCCGAGCTCACCGACGCGGACGGCGCGTTCACGATGACGCTGCCGACCGGCACCTACGCGCTGACGGTCTCCTACGACGGCGCGCAGGTGCGGCGTCCTGGAGTCGAGGTCGCGCCCGCGTCGGGCGCCGTCGTCGCCGTCGTGTTCGATCCGCCGCCCGGCGAGGTCGTGGTCGTCGACGCGGCGCCGTCGTGCTGCGGCGGCGAGTCGTGCGCCGCGAGGCCGGTCACCGGGATCACGCTCACCGACGCGTACGTCCCGCCGCGCGCGGCGCCCGCGCCGGCGCGTGGGTGCGCGCACTGCGCCAGCGGCGGTGCCGACGCGCCGGTCGGCGGCGCGCTGCTGGTGCTCGCCGCGCTGCGCCGTCGCCGCGCTACTGGCGCGCGGCCATCGCGGCCAGGCCGGCGGCCACCGAGGTGAGCTCCTCGCCGCCGACCAGCCGATCCGCGCCGAACCGCGCGGCCAGGCGCCCGCGCACCGCCGGCACCAGCGACGAGCCGCCGGTCGCGAACACGCGATCGACCGAGGTCACGCCCGCGGCCGCCAGCGCTTCGTCGATCGCGCCGTCGATGGCGTCGAGCTCGGGCTCGATCCACGCGTCGAACCCGGCGCGCGCGACCGGCGCGGCGATCGCGATGCCGGGCCGCCGGAAGTCGAACGCGGCGGTCGGCGCCGCGGTCAACGCCAGCTTGGCGTGCTCGACCGCGCCGTGCAGCGGCAGGCCGAGGTCCTCCTCGACGATCCTCACCAGCCGCCCGATGCCGTCCTTGTCGCGCGCGCCGTCGGCGATGCGCTCGAGCAGCGTCACGGTGTCGGCGCTCTTGAGCATCGACAGGTGGTGCCAGCGGCGCAGCCGGTTGTAGATCCACGCCGGCACCGGCGCCTCGTGGCCGAACTCGACCTGGTACTTCGAGCCCTTGCCCAGCGCCGGCGCGACGATCGCGTCGATCATCCGCGCGTCGAAGGCGTCGCCGGCCAGCGCGACGCCGCTCTGCGCCAGCACCCGCGCGCCGATCGTCGGCCCGGCCTCGACCACCGAGAAGTCGCTGGTGCCGCCGCCGAAGTCGGCGATCAGCACGCGCTCGTCGCGGTCGAGCCGCGCGGCGTACGCGTGGGCGGCGGCGATCGGCTCGGCGGCGAACGTGACCTCGTCGAAGCCGGCCAGCGCCAGCGCCGCGCGCATCCGGGTGACCGCGCGCTCGTCGTCGGCCGCGGTCTCGGCGCCCCAGTAGCGCACCGGCCGCCCGCACACGACGCGGCGGCCGAGGTCGACCGGCGCCGCCGCGCGCAGCGCGCGCAGGTACACCGCGATCAGCTCCTCGACCTTGAACCGCTTGCCGAAGATCGTCGTGTCGACGAACGACGCCGCGGCGAGGTGGCTCTTGATCGACTGCAACAGCCGCGCGACCCCCTCGCTCGCGGCGTAGCGCGCGATCGCCGGCGCGCCGGCGCTGGTGCGCAGCGGCTCGCCGTCGCCGGCCGGCTCGAAGCACAGCACGGTGCGCCAGTAGCGCCGGGTGCTGCCGTCGGGCGCAGGCAGCGGCAGCACGGTCGCCGCGCCGGACGCGTCGACGGTGGCGAGCGCGCTGTTGGTGGTGCCGAAGTCGAGGCCGAGGGCGAAGGGGCTCCGCATGGGAGCCGCCGATTGTGGACATGTCGCC
>JAEUJY010000059.1 GCA_016794525.1 Myxococcales bacterium | reverse complement strand
TCGCCGAGGTTGAGCATCACGCTGGTCGCAGCGCGCCGCAGCTGATCCGCGAGGTCGGCCGACGACCGCGCGATCTGCTCGCACAGCGGGCGCAGCGCGCGGATGAGATCGAGAGTGAGCAACTGAGCATCGAGCATGGTGGTCTCCGTGGTTGGGGTTCGCCCGGCCGCGGCCACACGCGCAGGGCCCGTGCGTCGGCCGCCGCTTCGCGACGCTCGGTCGCTTGCGCGCGTGCTGCGGCCGACGGCGCGGGACGTGCGCGGGGGCCGCGAAGGGCGCCCCAACCATGGAGGCCACCTGCACGAGATCGAGATCGGGCTCGAAGAGACCTGCGGAACGGGGGCGGGGGGCGGGATCGGGATCGGGGACGGGATCGGAGACGGGATCGGGATCGGGATCGGGGACGGGATCCGGATCCGGGATCGGGATCGGGGACGGGGACGGGATCGGGATCGGGATCGGGATCGGGATCGGGATCGGGATCCGGATCCGGGATCGGGAGCAGGGGCGGAGACGGGATCGGGGATCCGGGACCGGGATCCGGGATCGGGATTCGGGATCGTCGCCGGCCTGAGCTGCGCGATCGCAACCTAGGCGATCAGCTGCGCCGCGCCGTCCCGCGATCCAGATCCCGATCCGGATCCGGACCCCGATCCCGATCCGGATCCCGATCCGGATCCCGATCCGGACCCCGATCCGGACCCCGATCCCGATCCCGATCCGGATCCGGATCCCGATCCCGATCCCGATCCCGATCCCGCGCCCGCGCCCGCTCCCCGCTCCCCGGCTCCGCTACTCGCTGCGGCGGGGGATGCGGACGCCGCGCTGATCAGCGGCGTCGATCGCCTCCTGATACCCGGCGTCGGCGTGGCGCAGGATGCCCATGCCGGGATCGCAGCGCAGCACGCGCGCGAGGCAGCGGTCGGCGCGGGCCGAGCCGTCGGCGACGACGACCATGCCGGCGTGGAGCGAGTAGCCCATGCCGACGCCGCCGCCGTGGTGGAACGAGACCCAGGTCGCGCCGGCGGCGGTGTTGACCAGCGCGTTGAGGATGGCCCAGTCGGCGACCGCGTCGGAGCCGTCCTTCATCGCCTCGGTCTCGCGGTTGGGCGACGCGACCGAGCCGGAGTCGAGGTGGTCGCGGCCGATCACGATCGGCGCCTTGACCTTGCCGGTGCGCACCAGCTCGTTGAAGCGCAGCCCGACCCGATCGCGCTCGCCGTAGCCGAGCCAGCAGATGCGCGCGGGCAGGCCCTGGAACGCGACCCGATCCTTGGCCATCTGCATCCACCGCGCGAGGCCGTGGCTGTCGCCGATCTCCTCGAGCACGGCCTGATCGGTGACGGCGATGTCGGCGGGATCGCCCGACAGCGCGGCCCAGCGGAACGGCCCGCGGCCCTCGCAGAACTGCGGCCGGATGTACGCCGGCACGAAGCCGGGGTAGCCGAACGCGCCCTTGCAGCCGCCTTGCTCGGCCTCGGCGCGCAGGTTGTTGCCGTAGTCGAAGACGTGGCTGCCCTTGGCCTGCATCGCCAGCATCGCCTCGACCTGCACCGCCATCGACGCCCGGGCCCGCGCGACGTAGTCGTCCGGATCCCGGACGCGCAGCGCGGCGGCCTCGGCCAGCGTGTAGCCCTGCGGGACGTAGCCGTTGAGCGGGTCGTGGGCCGAGGTCTGATCGGTCACCAGGTCGGCCAGCTCGCCGCGCCGCACCAGCTCGGCGTAGACGTCGGCGGCGTTGGCGACCACCGCGATCGACTTGGCCTCGCCCTTGGCGGCGTAGGCCCGGGCCCGGCGCAGACCGTCGTCGAGCGAGTCGGCGACCTCGTCGAGGTAGCGGGTCTCGAGCCGGCGCTGCACGCGGGTGGGATCGATCTCGATCGCCAGGCACACGCCGCCGGCCATCACGACCGCCAGCGGCTGCGCGCCGCCCATGCCGCCGAGGCCGGCGGTGAGCACCAGCTTGCCGGTGAGGTCGGTGCCCCAGTGGGTGCGGCCGGCCGCGGCGAAGGTCTCGTAGGTGCCCTGCAAGATGCCCTGGGTGCCGATGTAGATCCACGACCCCGCGGTCATCTGGCCGTACATCATCAGGCCCTTGCGATCGAGCTCGCGGAAGTGCTCCCAGGTGGCCCAGCGGCCGACCAGGTTGGAGTTGGCGATCAGCACCCGCGGCGCCTCGTCGTGGGTCTTCCACACGCCGACCGGCCGGCCCGACTGCACCAGCAGCGTCTCGTCGCTCTCGAGCCGGCGCAGCTCGCGCACGATCGCGTGGTAGTCGGGCCACGACCGCGCGGCCTTGCCCAGCCCGCCGTAGACGATCAGATCGCTCGGCCGCTCGGCGACGTCGGGGTCGAGGTTGTTCATCAGCATGCGCAGCGCGGCCTCTTGCGGCCAGCCCTTGCACGACAGCTCGAGGCCACGGGGCGCGCGGACGATGGGGGCGTCGGTGGTCATGGCAGCTCCTTCACAGCGAGACGCCGGCGGCGCGGGCGGCGGCGACGAGCGAGCCGTCGTCGATCAGCGCGCGCACCGCGGCGATGTCGGGGGCCAGGGGGCGGTCGGTCATCATCGCGGGGACCTTGGCGCGGATCACCGCGTGGACGGCCTCGAGCGGCTTGGTCGAGGTCAGCGGCCGGCGCAGGTCGAGGCCCTGCGCCGCGCACAGGAGCTCGATCGCCAGCACCATCCGCACCTGATCGTGCACCTGCGCCAGCTTGAGCGCGGCGTGGGCGCCCATCGACACGTGATCCTCGCGGCCGGCCGACGACGGGATCGAGTCGACCGACGCCGGGTGGCACAGCACCTTGTTCTCGCTGACCAGCGCCGCGGCGGTGACCTGCGCGATCATGAAGCCGGAGTTGAGGCCGCTGTCGGGCGCCAGGAACGGCGGCAGCCCGCTCGACAGGTGCGGGTTGACCAGCTGCTCGACGCGACGCTCGCTGATGTTGGCCAGCTCGGCGATCGCGATGCACGCGAAGTCGAGCGCCAGCGCCACCGGCTGGCCGTGGAAGTTGCCGCCCGAGACCATGTCGCCGCCGGCGAACACCAGCGGGTTGTCGGTCGACGAGTTGGCCTCGCGCTCGAGCACCGCGCGGCCGTAGGCCAGCGCGTCGCGGGTGGCGCCGTGGACCTGCGGCATGCAGCGCAGCGAGTACGGATCCTGGACCTTGCCGCAGTCGGCGTGGGACTCGGCGATCGCCGAGCCGGCCAGGAGCGCGCGCAGCCCGGCGGCCACCGCGACCTGGCCGGGGTGGGGGCGGGCGCCGACGACGCGCTCGTCGAACGCGGCGACCGTGCCCTTGAGCGCCTCGAGCGACATCGCGCCGGCGAGGTCGGCGATGCGGCAGGTGTCTTCGGCGTCGAGCACGGTGAGCGCGCCGATCGCGGTCATGTGCTGGGTGCCGTTGAGCAGCGTCAGGCCCTCCTTGGCCTCGAGCGGCATCGGCGCGAGGCCGGCGGCGGCCAGCGCGGCGGCGGCCGGCTGGCGCTGGCCGCGGTGCTCGACCTCGCCCTCGCCGATGAGGCCGAGCGCCAGGTGGGCCAGCGGCGCCAGATCGCCCGACGCGCCGACCGAGCCGCGGCGCGGGATCAGCGGGTGGACGCCGGCGGCGAGCATCGCGCACAGCTGATCGGCGACCGCGGGGCGGGCGCCGCTGCGGCCGGTGGCCAGCACCGCCGCGCGCAAGAGCATCATCGCCCGGGTCGCGTCGCGCGGCAGCGGCTCGCCGACGCCGGCGGCGTGCGAGCGGACCAGGTTCACCTGCAGCTGGCGCACCTGATCGGCCGAGATCCGCACCTCGGCCAGCGCGCCGAAGCCGGTGTTGACGCCGTAGACCGCGCGGGCGCGATCGCCCTCCGCCACGACCTGATCGATCGAGGCGCGCGCCGTGGCCATCGTGGCGCGGGCGTCGTCGGCGATGGTCACGGGGCGGTCGCGGCGGGCGACCTCCGCGATGGCTTCGAGCGTGAGCGGCGCGGCGCCGAGGGGCAGGGGAGTGGTGACCGGCACCGGGTGTGTGTAGTCGGGGCGCGGCGGCGCGGTCAACGAGGCCGGGCGCCGGAGCGCGCGAGGGCCGAGAAAGGCCCAAATGTCGCCAGGTTCCGTTGACGGAAGGGGCCCCGCGGTGATGAGGTAAAGGAGGTGTCCAACCCCACGGATCCGGGCGCGCCCGAAGCGGCGCTTGCAGGCGACGGTGCTGGTGCGGGGAGCGATGCGGCCCCGGCGCGTCCGCCGTCGATGGCGTCGCGGATCGACGCGCTGATGGAGTCCCTCGACGACGAGGAGGGCGGCAGCGACGGTGGCCCGGCCGGTTCGACGCCCGAGCTGGTGGTGAGCGAGGACGAGGAGCTGTCGATGGACGACCTGTCGGTGGAGACCGAGGCCGTCCCCGCCCCCAAGGTCGCGCCGCCGCCGGTGGCGATCCCGCCGCGGCCGCCCATGCGCCCGCCGCTGCCGCCGGTGCCATCGCTGCGCCCGCCGCCGCGCCCGCCGGCGCTGGTGCCGCCGGTCCGCCCGCCGGTCGTCGTGCCGCCGCCGGTGGTCAGCATCCCCCCGCCGCCGCCGGCCGCCGCGGCGCCCGCCGAGGTCGAGGTCGAGCCCGGCGCCGACGGCGTGGGCGAGGTGTCGGACGTCGGCATCCCGCTCGACGTCGCCGACGTCGACGCGGTGAGCGAGGTGTCGGGCGTGATCGCGCTGCCCGAGGAGGCGGTCGCGGCCGCCGAGGCGCCGCCACCCGCGCCGGCCGACGTGCCGCTCGAGCAGCGCCTGGAGTCGCCGACGGCGATCGAGCGCGCGCTCGGCGATCTCGGCGAGGCGGCGTGGGAGGAGCGCGCCGCCGAGCTGACCCGCCGGCTCGACGCCGCCACCGATCGCGCGCAGATCGCCGACCTGGCCTACGAGCTGGGCGAGCTGTGCGAGCGCCGGCTGGTCGACGAGGCCCGCGCGGTCAAGGCGTTCGGCCGCGCGCTGGCCAGCGATCCGTCGCTGCGCGCCAACCTGTGGGCGATCCGGCGGGTGTTCTACCGCCGCGGCCTGTGGCCCAACCTGATCAAGCTGATCGACGCCGAGTCGCGGTTCGCGATCGACGACGACGAGCGCGCCGACCTCTCGATCGAGAAGGCGGCGATCCTGGCCGACCAGCTGGGCCAGACCGACGACGCGCGGGCCGCTCTCGAGGACGCGGTGCTGCTGGCGCCGTCGTCGCTGGCGGCGCTGATCGCGCTCGAGCGCGTCGCCGACGATCCGGCCCGCCAGGTCGAGGTGTGGGCGCAGCTGGCCGAGGCCAGCCAGCGGCCCGAGCGCAAGCTGGTCTACCTGCTCGATCAGGTGCGGTTCTGGAGCGAGCGCGGCGACGATCTCGATCGCGCCCGCGAGCTGATCGGCCAGGCGGCGGCGCTCGGCGTCGACAGCGAGCGCGTCAACCAGGAGCGCCTGCGGCTGGCCGAGCAGGCCGGCGATCGCGAGGAGCTCCTGGCCGCGCTCGAGGCCATGGCCGGCCAGCTGGTCGGCCGCGCCACGGCCGGCGTGCCCGACGCCGCGGTCGCCGGCGCGACGCCGGGCCAGGCGCCCGGGCGCGCGGCGATCCTACGCCTGCAGGTGGTGGCGATCCGCCGGCGCCAGGCCCAGGTCGCGCGGGCGATGGGCGCCAGCGATCGCGCGTGGGACTTCTTGCAGGCGGCGATCGCGCTGGCCCCGGGCGAGCCGATCCTGCTGGCCGACCTGGCCGATCTCGCCGAGGAGCTGGGCCGCTACGACGAGCTGGCCGATCTGGTGCAGAGCTGGCAGGCGGTCGAGGGCGATCCGTCGCGGGTGCTGACGCTGTCGATCCGCCGGGCCGACGCGCTGCTGCGCGCCGGCCAGCGCGAGCCGGCGCTGGCGGTGCTGGCGTCGGTCGAGGCCAGCGCGCCCGGGTTCGCCCCGGCGATCGCGCTGCGCGAGCGCGACGCGCTGGTCACCGGCGATCGCGCGGCGCTGGCCGAGGCCTGGCAACGGGCGGCCGACGCCGCGCGGCTCGGCGAGTCGCTCGGGCCGGCCGGCACGCCCGATCCGCAAGGCGCGATCGCCGGCTACGTGATGGCGGCCCACGCGTGGCTGCACGACGTCGGCGGCGAGCGCGGCGACGCCGGCGCGCTGGTGGCGCTGGGCGCGGCGCGCGAGCTGGCGCCAACCGATCCGATCGTGATCGAGGCGCTGGTCGAGGTCCACGAGCGGGCCGGGCGCATCGACGACGCGGCGGCCGTGCTCGGCGCGGTCGACAGCCCCGAGGCGGCGGCGCGGCTGGCGCGCATGTTCCGCAGCGCCGGGCGGGTCGCCGACGCGCTGGCGGTCGATCGCGCGCGCGCGGCCAAGGCCCCCGACGATCTGGCCGCGGCGTGGCGCATCGACGGCGCGCTCGAGGAGCTCGGGCTCGACGAGGACCGCCTCGTCCACCTGGCGACGCTGGCCGAGCGCGAGCGCGATCCGGCGCGGCGCGGCTTCGCGCGGGTCGCGGCGGCGCGGCTGGCCGAGGCCGCCGGTGACAACGCCGCGGCGATCGAGCTGTACAAGCAGACCCTGGCCGACTGGCCCGACGATCGCTTCACCCACGCGGCGCTGCTGGCGGCGCTGCGCCGGGTCGGGCGGTGGGAGGAGCTGGCGGCGGCGCGCCGGGCCCAGGCCGACGGCCTCGGCGACGGCGCCGAGGTGGTGCGCGCGCTGCGCGAGGCGGCGTGGCTGTACGAGGATCGCCTGGCGCGCCCGCGCGACGCGCTGGCCGTCTACCGCCAGCTGCTCGAGCGCGAGCCCGACGATCTGCACGCGCGGGCCGGCGCGGTGCGCGCGGCGCTGGCGGCCGGCGACGCCACCAGCGCGGTGCGGACGCTCGAGCTCGGCGTCGACGACAGCGGCACCGCGGCGCTGGCGTGGGCCCAGGCCCGCGAGCGGGCCGGCGAGCTCGACGAGGTCGGCGAGGCGTACCTGCGCGCCGAGGCGGTCGCGGCGCCCGGCTCGGTGGCCGGCCTGCAGGCGGCGATCGCGGCGCTGCGCGTCGGCGCGGCGCGCGGCGACGTCATCCAGCGGGTCGCGGCGACCCGCGCGCTGGCGGCGCGCGTCGACGTGCCGGCGCTGGCGGCGGCGCTGCGCGAGGAGCTGGGCTGGCTGCACGCGCTCGTGCTCGAGGACTTCGATCAGGCGGCCGAGGAGTTCGCGGCCGCCGACGGCGACGACGGCGGCAGCGTCGGCGCGCTGTTCGGCGCGGCGCTGGTCGCGGCCCGTCGTCAGGATCGCACCGCCCAGGCGGCCGCGTTCGCGCGGCTGGCGGCGCGGCTGGCGATGCCCGAGGCGGCGGCGGCGCTGCACCTGCGCGCCGCGGCGATCGCGACGGCGGCCGGCGAGCACGACGCGGCGATGGCGCGGGTCAGCGCGGCGCGCGCGGTCGCGCCCGACGACGTCGGCGCGCTGCTGGTAGCCGCCGAGCAGCAGGCCACCGCGGCCCCGCCGGCGCCCGGCGAGGACGTCGCCTCGGCGATCGATCGCCTGCTGGCGCGCGCCGACGTGCTGGCGATGCGCTCGACCCTGGCCGACGATCCGGCGGCCCGCGACGGCTGGGAGCTCGATCGCGCCGAGGCGCTCGAGGCCGCCGGGCGCCTGCGCGAGGCGGGCGCCGCGGTCACCGCCGTGCTGCGCGGCAACCCCCACGACGTGCGCGCCCTCGAGGCGCTGGTCCGGCTCGCCCACCGCGGCGGCGATCGCGCCACCGAGGCCCGGGCGGCGCTGGCGCTGGCCGCCGTCACCGCCGGCCCCGCGGCCAAGCGCGAGCTGTACGCGCGCGCCGCGGCGATCTTCGACAGCGACGACGCCGGCGGCGATCGCGCCGCGGCGGTGGCGGTGTACCGCCGGATGTGCGCCGACGACGCCGGCGACGCGAGCTTCCCGCGGCTGGCCGAGCTGGCCCGCGGCAAGGGCGACATCCGGACGCTGTTCGAGGCGCTGTCCGATCGCCTGCGCTGGCTGGCCGCTGGCGACGACCGCGAGGCCGAGGTGCCGCTCCTGTCGGAGCGCGCGCAGCTGCGGCGGGCGCTGGGCGACATGCGCGGCGCGGCCGACGATCTCGATCAGCTGCTGGCGATCGCGCCGGCCCACGTCGACGCCCTGCGCCGCCGCGCCGATCTGGCCGGCGAGCTCGGCGATGGCGCGGCCGCCGCCGAGCTGTGGCGCCGCTACCTCGCGGTCGAGCCCGATCCGTCGGCCCGCGCCGACGCCGAGATGATCCTGGCGCGGACGCTGGCCGAGGATCTCGGCGACGTCGATGGCGCGATCGAGCAGGTCGAGCGCGTGATCGCGCAGCGGCCGGCCGATCTGACGCTGCGCGAGCGGCTGGTCGGGCTGGCGACCCAGGCCGGCAAGTGGCCTCGCGTGGCCCGCGAGCTGCGCGAGATCGCGCGGCTGCGCGCGACGCCCGGCGATCGCGCCAAGGACGAGCTGCGGCTCGGCCGCGTGACCCGCGATCACCTCGGCGACGCCGAGGAGGCGCTGGCCGCGTTCGGGCGCGGCCGGCAGCTCGATCCGCTGCACCTCGATCTCCTGCGCGAGCAGGTCGAGCTGGCCGCCCGCGGCCGGCCGGCGGCCCGGGCCGAGCTGCTGGCGCGCGGCGTCGACGACTTCCGCCGCGCCATCGACGCCAGCCCGACCTCGGTCGCGCTCTACGATCGCCTGGCGACGGTCCACGGCTGGGCCGGCGATCGCGACGGCCAGTGGCTGGCGCTGGTCGCCCTCGAGGCGCTGGGCGCGCCGGGGCCCGACCAGCGCAAGCTGATCGCCACCGGCCGCGAGCGCCCCGCGCCGGCGCCGTCGCGGCAGCTGCTCGATCCCGCGGCCCGCGCCGCGCTGCGCGCGCCGGGCGCCGGCGGCGTCGCCGGCGAGCTGTGGAAGGCGCTGGCGCCGGCGGTGACCGCGGCGCTGGCGATCGATCCCGCGAAGCTCGGGTTCGTCCGCGGCGATCGCATCGCGATGAAGGCGCTGGGCAAGAAGTACGAGGCGCTGGGCGCGGCGCTGGCCGCGGTCGGCGTCGACGACGTCGAGCTGTACGTCAGCGAGAGCCGCCAGGGCCAGGCCCGGGTGCTGTCGGGCGAGACGCCGATCGTGTGCTGCGGTGCGGACGTCGCCGCCGGCGCGACCGCGGCCGCGCGGTTCGCGCTCGGGCGCGCGGCGTGGCTGGCGTCCGAGGGCGCCGCGGCGCTGCTCGAGCTCAACGACGCCCAGGTCGCGTGGTTCGCGATCGCCGGCCTCAAGGTGGCGGGCGTGCCGGTGCCGCCGGCGCTGACGGCGCGGGTCGCCGGGGACGAGGCGGCGATCGTCGAGCGGACGCGGCTGATCGACAAGCACCTCGCGCGGCGCGACAAGAAGCTGGTGGTGGCGCTGGCGCCGCGCATCGGCGAGCTCGGCGACCTGGCGGCGTGGCGGCAGGCGATGCTGGTGTCGAGCCAGCGCGCCGGCCTGTGGCTCGGCGGCGATCTCGGCGTGGCGCTCGCCGCGCTCGACGTCGGCCGCGGCGGGCGGCACCTGGATCCTGGCGCGGTCGACCTGGTGCGGTGGTCGGTGTCGGCGGCGTACGCCCAGCTGCGCGCGACCGCCAGCGGAGGCACGCGATGACGACCGGTGGCAGCGGCAACGATCCCAAGAACGGGCCCGGCTTCGGCGACGACCTGCTGGCCGAGCTCGACGCGTGGGACAAGACCTTCGACGCGCTCCACGACGAGGAGAGCCTGTTCTCGCCGGCCGCCGCGGCGCCCGCGGCGCCCGCCGCGCCGCCCGCGCCGCCGGCCCCGCCCGCGTTCGACGCCGGCGACGACGACGTGACCCGCACCGTCGCGATCGCGCCGCCGCCCAGCGCCGCCGCCCAGCGCGCGGCCGAGGCCGCGGCCCTCGACGAGCCGACCGGCGTCGGCGGCGCGCCCGAGCCGACCGGCGGCTTCGACGAGCCGACCGGCGTCCGCGCGCCGGTCGCCCCGTCGTCGGCCGCGTTCGACGAGCCGACGGTGATGACCACCGCCCCGCTGCCACCCACGGCGCCGGCGCCGACCCCGGTCGCCGTCGTGCCGCCGCCGAGTCGCTCGGCCGCGCGGACCACGCCGCCGCCGCCGCCGCCGCGGGCGCGGGTCGTCGCGGTGCCGCCGGTGGTCGCGCCGCCGCCGGTCGCCGCGCGACCGGTCAGCCCGCCGCGCCCGGCGACGCCGGTCGACGAGACCGACTTCTCCGACCTCGGCTTCAGCGGCCCGCCCGAGGCGCTGGGCTCGCTGCTCGGCCAGCCGCCCCCGCTGCCGCCGATCGAGGAGGTCTCCCCCGACGTGGCGCTGGCGTCGTTCGACGACGACGAGGTGCTGACCTCGGCGGTGCGCCCCGACGCGGCGATGGCCGCGCTGGTGCCGACGCCGGTCGACGACGATCCGTTCGCGCCGTCGGCCGACGACCTGGACGAGCTGCAGCGCATGGCGCAGCGCCAGGGCGGCGAGATGACGCGGGTGGCGCAGGTGCCGGCGGAGCTGTTCGAGGTCGACGAGACGATGGACCGCGGCGGGGCCAAGGCGCCGCCCGAGGACTTCTCGGACCCCGCGGCCGATCCGTCCGACGACACGTTCGATCGGGCCAACCGCACCCGCATCCTCGACCCCAACGACGCGCTGCTGGCCGAGGCCGGCGCCAAGAAGCCGGTGCGCACCCCGGCGATCGTGCGCCGCGGCGCCGAGTCGACGCGCAAGAAGCCGGAGTCGACCGGCGGGTTCGGCGGCGGCGAGTCCACGCGGGTGGCCGATCTGCGCGAGCTCGAGAAGCTGCGCAGCCACCCCGAGGCGCCGCGCCAGGCGCGCCCGACCCCGGCCACGGCCTACCAGCCGCCGCCCGAGCCCGAGGAAGATTTCTACGCCGACATCGAGATCGGCGGCGACGAGGACGAGGTCACCGGCACGCCGGCGTCGGCCAAGCGGGTGACCGCGAACGTCGTCCGCCGCGGCGGCGACAGCCCGGCGCTGCGTTCGCCGACCCCGGCCCCGACGCGCACCGCGCCCGCGCGGTCGATCGCGGACGACGACGACGAGCCCGAGCTCCAGATCTCGGCCGCCGAGCCCGAGGCGGCCGCGCCGGTCGCCAAGCCTCCGGTCGACGACGACCTCGGCCTCGACGCGGCGATGGCCGAGTTCATGGCGCCGGAGGTCACGCCGGTCGGCGCCCGCGCCGAGCCGGCCCCGGTCGCCGCGCCCCCGCCCGCGATCGACGACGCCATCCCCGACGCGGTGCCCGAGCCGGTCGCCGAGTCCGGCGCGTTCGCCGGTGGTCCGGTGGCTGACGTCGCCGCCGATCCGCTCGGCGACATGCTCGACTCGATCGACGCCGAGCCCGCCGCGCCCGAGGCCGTCGCCGACGCGGCCTTCGCCGCGGCGCCCGAGCTCGCCGTCGAGGTCGAGGCGCCGCCCGCCGACGTCGACGCCGCGCCCGAGCTGGCGCTCGAGGTCGACGCCGCGCCCGAGCTCGCCGTCGAGGTCGACGCGGCGCCCGAGCTCGCCGTCGAGGTCGACGCCGCCCCCGCGCCCGTCGCCGAGCCCGCGCCGCCCGCGATGGCGTCCGGTCCGTCGACGCAGCTCGGCGTCCAGCCGTTCGCCGCCGTCGAGAGCGCGCCGCACGTCGCGGCCTCGCCGAGCAGCGCCGCCGCGTTCGCCGACGACGCCAGCAGCCAGACCAAGATCGGCGTGCCGCCGCCGCCGCGGCCGATCGCCGATCGCTCCGGGCCGGTCGAGGTGCCCGCCGCCCGCCCGGCCACCGCGCCGCCGACGCGCGCGCCGACGGCGCCGCCGGTCGCCGCCGCGCCGCCGGTGGTCGCCGACGTGGCGCTGCCGGCGCCGCTGTTCGCCGCCGCGCTGCCCGCGCTCGACCTCGACGCGGTCCGCTTGCCCGAGCACGTCGATCCCACCGCCGGGTTCGATCTCGGCGAGGCCGCCGCCCGCGGCATCCTGCGGCTCGAGCAGGAGCTCGAGCTGATCGACGAGCCGCGCGCCCAGGCGGTGCTGCGCATCGAGGCCGGCCGCCTGTACGAGCGGCTCGGCGACGTCGATCGCGCGCGCGCCAGCTACGACGCGGCGCTGCTGGCCGATCCGCGCGCCACCGCCGCGCTGCGCGGCCTGCGCCGCATCGCCCGTGGCGCCGGCGACGTGGCCGAGGCCACCACCCACCTCGACGCCGAGCTCGGCATCGCCGGGCCGCTCGAGCGGCGCGCGCTGGCGCTGCACCGGGTCGACCTGCTGATGGCCGCGTCCGAGCAGGACCTGGCGCGGGTCGCGGTCGGCGAGCTGATCGACGAGGCCAAGAGCGACGTCCGCGCGCAGCTCGCGCAGCTCGAGCTGGCGTTCCTCGACGGCCGCGCCGACGAGCTCGACGAGGCGCTCGAGCGGCTGGGCGCGGTGCTCGCCGACGGCAGCCTGCGCGCCGCGGTCGACGTCGCCCGCGGCCACCTGCGCGATCGCTCGGGCGACCGCGCCGGCGCGGCGGCCAGCTTCGCGCGCGCGATCGGCGCCGACGGCGGCGCGCTCGCCGCCCACGTCGGCCTCTTGCGCGACAGCGACGGCGGTGACGCCGCGGCGGCGCTGGCCGCGCGCATGCCGGCCGGCGCGACGCAGGCCGCGACGCTGCTCGACGCCGCGCAGCGCGGCCACGCCGACAGCCTCGCCGCGGCCGCGGCGCTGGCCCCCGACGATCCGACGGTGCAGGCGGCGTACCTCGCCGCGGTGATGGCCGGCGGCGCGCCCACCGACGACGCGATCGCGATGGCGACCCGCGCCAGCGATCCGGCGCTGCGGCGCGCGGCGTCGCTGTGGGCCGCGGCCCGGGTCGGCGCCGATCCGGCGCGCGCCGGGCTGGCGGTCGGCCTGTACCAGGCCGTGCTGAGCTGCGAGCCCGCCGACGAGCTGGCCACCGCGGCGCTGGTCGACGAGCGGCTGGCCGCGGGCGATCCCGCAGGCGCCGCCGAGCAGCTGGCCTACCGCCTCGCCGCCGAGGCCGGCGACGAGCTCGATCGCGTGCGCGCGGCGACGCTGTTCGCCGCCGCCGGGCAGCTCGACCGCGCGCTGCCGCTGGTGCCGGCCGCCGACGCCGTCGACAGCCCGGCCGCCGCCGACGCGTGGGCCGACGTGCTGGGCGCCGGCGGGCAGGTCGATCGCCGCGGCGAGCTCCTGGCCGCGATCGCGGCGCGCTCCGACGAGCGCGTCGACGCCCGCACCTGGGCGCGCAAGGCCGCGACCGCGCTCGATCGCGCGGCGCGCCCCGACGAGCCGGCCACGATGCTGCGCGCGCTCGAGGCCTGGGGCCAGGTCGCCGAGCTCGGCGCCGACGCCGAGCTGGCGCACCCGCGCGCGATGGTGCTGGCCGCCGCCACCGGCGACGCCGCGCTGATGGCGACCCACTGGGGGCGGGCGCAGGCCGCCGCCGAGTCGCCGGCCGCCGCCGCGACGATCGCGCTGGCGCGGGCGCGGATCGCCGCCGCCGATCGCGCGCCGTGGGCCGCGCAGGACGAGCTCTTGCGCGAGGTGCCCGCCACCGATCCGCGCCGCCTCGCGGCGAGCGCGGCGCTGGCCGCCGGCGCCGGCCTGTGGACCGACGTCGTGCTGGCGTACGAGGATCGCGCCGGCGCGCTGCCGACCGGCAGCCCCGAGGCGCTGATCCTGCGCTACCGCGCCGCCGGGCTCGCGCTCGATCGCGCCAACGACGGCGCGCGGGCCTCGACGCTGCTGGCGACGATCGCCGACGAGCAGCCCGCGCTGGGCTTCGTCCACGACGCGCTGGCCGCCGCCCGCCGCCGGCTGGGCGACGCCGCGCCGCCGCCGCGGGCCACCCGCGTCGACGGCAACCGCGCCGACGGCTTCGCGCGCCTGGTGCGCGACGCCGAGCAGCTGGCCGAGCAGGGCGACGGGCTGGGCGCGCTGGCGCTGCTCAACAAGGCGCTCGAGCTGCGCCCGCACGATCCGCTGGCCGGCGAGCCGCTGGCGCGGGTCGCCGCCGCGGTGCGCGAGGCCGGGCCGATCACCGCCGCGGCGCTGGCCGACCTGCGGATGGCCGAGGACGCCGGCGATCAGCGCGCGGCCGCCGACGCCTACGAGGCGCTGGCCCGCGTCGACGCCGGGCTGCGCGACGATCGCGCCTCGGCGCTGATGTCGATCGAGGCCGCGGCCGCCGCCGATCCGTCGCGGCTGGCGCTGGTGCGCGAGCTCGAGCGCGCGTACGCCGCCGCCGGCCGCTGGGCCGATCTGGTCGCGCTGCGTGAGCGGCAGCTGGCCGCCGAGCCGGCCGGCCCCGATCGGGTCGCGCTGGCCGCCGATCGCGCGCTCCTGCTCGAGCGGCAGGACCGCCCCGAGGACGACCTGCGCGCCGCCTACCAGGAGATCCTGGCCCAGGCCCCGCGCACCCGCCGCGCGCTGTTCCAGCTCGAGAGCCTGGTCCGCCGCGGCGGCAGCTCGCCCGAGCTGGCCGCGCTCGAGGACTCGATCGCCGCGTACTTCGAGAGCGATCCGCGCACCCGCTCGGCGTTCCTCACCCGCGGCGGCGAGACGCTGTCGGACCTCGGCAAGATCGACGACGCGATCGCCCACTTCCGCGAGGCCAACGAGCTGCGCGGCGGCTACCCGGCCGCGCTCGAGGGCTGGCGCGACGCCGCGCTGCGCGGGCAGCTGTGGGCCGACCTGGCCGACGCCGCCGGCAAGGAGGCCGCGCTCACCGATCCGCACTCGGCCGAGGGCGCCGCCACCCGGGCCCGGCTGTGGCACCTCGCCGGCGTCGCGCTGATGGATCGGGCGCTGGCCAGCGAGCGCGCGATCGACGCGTTCCGCGCCACGCTCGCCGCCGACCCCCAGCACACCGACGCCTTCATCCGGCTGCGGCTCCTGCTCGACGAGCAGGGCGAGCACGAGGCGCTGGCGCAGCTGCTCGAGGATCGCCTCACCGTCGAGACCGACACCGCCGAGCGGGTCGCGCTGCACCGCGCGATCGCCGAGCTGGCGCGCAACTTCCTCGAGGATCGCGATCGGGCGAAGTACCACTACCGGGCGATCGTCGATCGCGCGCCGTCGGACCTGCGGGCGATCGCCGCGCTGTCCGACATCGCGTGGGAGCAGGGCGCGTGGGGCGAGGCCGCCGACGCGCTCTTGGCCCGGGCCCGCCTCGAGCGCGACCCCGGCATGCAGCGCAACATCCACTTCCGGCTCGGCATGATCTACGCCGACCGGTTGCCGGATCCGCAGGCGGCGATCCGCGCGTTCCAGCGCGTGCTAGCCCACGACCCCGACGACGAGGCCGCGCTCGAGCGGCTCGCCGACCTCGGCATCGCCACCGGCGAGTGGCGGATGGCGCTCGGCGCGTGCGAGCGGCTGGTCAAGAACGAGACCGTGCCGGCGCGCAAGGTCGCCCACCTGCACCGGGTCGGCCGGATCTTCGCCGAGGGCTTCGCCGATCGGCGCAAGGCCGAGCGGGCCTACCAGCTCGCCGTCGACGCCGCGCCCGACAGCGACGTCGCGCTGGCCGCGCTGATCAAGTTCTACGAGGCCGCCGGCGACGCCGCCTCGATCCGCGTCCACCTCGGCATGGTCGCGGCGGCGATGCGGCAGCGCATCGCCGGCAACCTCGAGGGCAGCGCGTTCCGCGTGCTGGCCCGGGTCGCGCGCGCCCGCCACGACGCCGGCGTCCCCGGCCAGGCCGCCGTGCACAGGAACGCCGTCGACGTCGCCCGCTTGCTCGGGGCCGACGCCGAGCAGGGCGCCGCCACCGCGCCGGTGGCGATCGCCGGGCTGATGCGGCCCGAGGCCGACGAGCTGCTGTGGCCGGCCGCGGTGTCGTCGGGGCTGCGCCAGATGATGACGCTGCTCGGCGATCGCCTGGCCAAGCACGTCGGCATCGACCTGCGACCCTACGGCGTGACCCGCGGCGATCGGCTGCGGGCCAAGGACAGCCCGGTCGCCGCCGCCGCCCAGGAGGTCGCCGAGGGCCTCGGCCTCGGCGAGATCGACGTCTACGTCTCGACCAAGCAGCCGTTCGCGATGGTCGCCGAGCCGACCAGCCCGCTGTCGCTGGTGATCGGCAGCGCGATCGCCGACGGCAACCGCCTGGCCGCGGTGCGCTTCGCCGCCACCGGCGCGCTGCGCCTGGCCACCGCGCACCTGTCGATCCTGGCGCGCCTGCCCGAGGAGGAGCTCGGCGTGCTGGTGGTCGCGCTGTTGCGGCTGTTCCAGCCCGACCTGCCGTACCTGGCGGTCGACAACGAGCAGGTCGGCCTGCAGATCCAGCGGCTGCGCCGGCTGATCCCGTCGGGCCTCTCCTCGGAGCTCCGCCCGTACGCGCTGTCGATCGACGGCCACGCCTTCGATCACCGCGAGCTGCACCGCGGGCTGGAGACCGCCGCCCACCGGGCCGGCCTGGTCGCCGCCGGCGGTGCCGCGGCCCCGATCGCGCTGCTCCTGGCCCGGGCCGGCGCGGCCGACCTGGCGGCCGGCGGGCGCGATCCCGCCGTCACGGCGCTGGTCCAGTACGCGGTGAGCGAGGACTTCGCCGCGCTGGCCGCGCTCTGCCAGGGCTGAAACCTAGAGAGGGTCTTTCGCAAAGACCCAGGTGGTGGCAGGGGGGGCACGGCGTCGCATGGACCACGACGTCTTGACGGGGACGGCGGACGGGCCCCCACCCGAAACGCGAGACCCACGTCTGATCCACCCGCGGGTTCACGACGTCGCCGGCCGTGATCGCGCCCACAGCTGGCGTTGGCCCGTAGGTTGCGATAGGTCGGGGCTCGTGGCTGGGTTATCATCGGCAACTGGAGGAAATCGCATGCGCGCTATCGCCGCGCGGTCCATCGTCATCCCGATCGCGCTGTCGCTCCTGGCTACTCTGGTAGCCTGCGGCGGCGGCGAGGCGCCGGTGCTGGACAGCATCGACGACCAGATCGTGGCGGTCGGATCCGAGCTGACGCTCACGCTCCGCGCCACCGATCCCGACGGTGACGCCATCCACTACTCGTTCCACGCCGACGTCCCCGACCTCGGCGACCGGGCGACGATCACCGCCACCCCGGCCGGCGCGGGCCTGTTCCGCTGGCGGCCGCTGGCGGCTGACGTCGGCACCTGGCACTTCGACTTCGTCGCCTCCGACGGCGACAACGACGCCACGGTCACGGTGACGATCGAGGTCAAGAGCGCGGTCGGCGATCAGACCACGCCGGTGTTCCGCCAGCCGCTGGGCTCGGGCACCACGCTCGACCTCGCCACCCGCCAGTGCCTCGACCTCGACGTCGTCGTCGAGGATCAGGACTCGCCGGAGGTGGCGCTGACCCAGGAGGATCCGGTCATCGAGGGCGCGACGCTCGAGCCGGTCAGCGGGCTGGCCGCGGTGTGGCACTGGTGCCCGACCCGCGCCCAGATCGACGCCGACGATCGCTACACGCTGACGCTGGCGGCCGACGACAACGACAACCCCAAGGTGCTCAAGAACTACCTGGTGGTGCTGCGCCGGCCGACGCCGATGAACTGCCCCGGCGCGCCGCCGGTCGTGACCCACACGCCGATGAACGAGTCGACGATCGTCGATCTCACGATCGACGCCACCGTCACCGACGACATGGGCCTCAAGCAGCCGCCGCTGCTCTACTACTCGACGACCGCGCCGGCGACGCCGCCCGATCTGGCGGCGATGACCCAGGTGACAATGATCCTGATCAGCGGCACGATGCAGAACGGCACCTGGGCCGCCGACGTGCCCAACCCGGCGGCGTCGCAGCCGACCGGCACCACCGTGCCGCTGTACTACGTGATCGTCGCCAACGACGACGACGATCCCGCCGGCACCTGCGATCACGAGACCCAGGCGCCGACCACCGGCACCTACCGCGCCAACATCACCAACCCCGGCGGCTCGGGCAACCTCGGCCTGTGCGAGAGCTGCTCGGCCGACGTGCAGTGCGGCGGCGCGATGGACAACTGCGTGCGGGTCGGCCAGGTCGACTCGTGCCTCAAGCTGTGCACCGGCGTCGCCGGCGAGTGCCCGAGTGGCTACACCTGCTCGGCGGCGCCGGTGGTCTCGGTCAACGGCGCCTCGGCGCGGCAGTGCATCCCGACCGCCGGCACCTGCGCCGCGGCCCCGACCTGCACCGACGACATCTTCGAGGAGAACGACACCCGGGCCCAGGCCAACACCAACCTGCCGGACCTCGACCCCGACACCTACGACTTCACCAGCTGCCCGCTCGCCGACGGCTCCAACGACGACGAGGACTGGTTCCCGATCACGCTCACCGCCGACGCCACCGTGACCTTCACGCTGGCCGGCCAGAGCGTCTCCGACCTCGACCTCGCGCTCTACGACAGCGCCGGCACCCGGCTGGTGTCGGCCACCGGGCCGAGCTCGAACGAGACGGTCTCGCAGTGCCTGGTCGCCGGCCGCTACTACGTCCGGGTCTACGCCTGGGGCGCCGGCACGATGAACAACTACCAGCTCACCTACGCGCGCACCGCGGGCGCGTGCCCGATGGCGTGCACCGACGACGTCCGCGAGCAAGACGACGACGCGCTCCACGCCCGGACCATCACCTACGGCGGCTTCACCTCGACCGGCAACCAGATCTGCGCCGGCGACGACGACTGGTACAAGGTCTCGCTGTTCAACGCCGAGACCGTGACCGTCGACCTCACGTTCACCCACTCGGCCACCGGCGACCTCGACCTGCACTTCTACAACTCGTCGGGCGTCGACCTGACGCCGTGCACCGAGGCCAACCCCTCGACCTGCACCGCGGCGCAGGGGCAGGGCACGTCGTCCAACGAGCACTACAGCTTCACCGCCCCGGCGGCGTGCTCCAGCCTGTGCACCTACTACGTCGTCGTCCACGGCTGGAGCAACTCGCAGAACAGCTACTCGATCTCGATCCTGGCGCCCCCATGAGGCGGGCGCTCGTCCTGGCGTGCGTGGCCGGCGCCGGCTGCGCGTCGTCGACCGTGCCCGACGTCGCGCTCGAGGGGCTGGCGCTCACCGGCGTCGCGCCCGACACCGTCGTGCCCGGCTCGACGCTGGCCATCGAGGGCGACTCGTTCGTCGAGGCGGCCTGGGGCGAGTCGACGCTGGTGCTGGCCGGGCAGGCCGGCGGCGCCGACGTCGAGCTGCGGCTGCCGGCGGCGTTCGTCGACTACGACCACATGACCGCGGCGATCGACGACCTCGTGCTGGTCGACCTCCACGCCGACGCCGGGCCGACGACGTTCGTCGGCGACGCCACCCTCGAGGTGGTGTCGGCGGTCGACGGCAAGACCTACCGCTCCGACCCGCTGGCGCTCAGCCTCGACGTCGCGCCGGCGCTGACGCCGACGATCGGCTCGCTCGAGCAGAGCGGCGTCATCTTCGTCAACGATCAGCTCGAGGTCACCGGCGACGGCTTCCTGCTGGGCGGCGGCGAGGGCCAGACCGTCGCGGTGGTGCGCGGCTGCTTCACGCCCCAGGGCATGACCACCTGCGCGCCGGTCGCCGATCAGGTGGTCGCGGTGGCGCCGGCCGGCCCGTTCGCCCGCGACCGCGGCAGCTTCCGTTTCGTCCCGGCCATCGCCGGCATCCGCGGCGGCACCTTCACCGGCACCGTCACGATCGAGAACCGCCCCGAGGCCGGCGCGGCGCGCGCCGCCGGCGCCGTCGACGTCAGCTACGATCTGGTGACCGCGCAGATCTTCCAGATCGATCCGCCGGCGGCCAGCCTCGGCCAGTACGTCGAGATCAGCGGCGGCGGCTTCGTCGGCGGCGAGGCCGGCGCCACCACCGAGGTGCGGCTGCAGGGCACGTTCACGCCGACCGGCGCGCCCGGCGGCCGCGCCGTCGATCTGGTGCTGATCCCCGAGTTCGTCGCCGGCGAGCGGGTCCGCTACGTCATCAACACCAACGACGCGCTCGGCATGGCGATCGACCTGCGCACCGTCACCGGCAGCTTCCAGGGCACGATCCGGCCGATCGTCCGCTACGGCGGCGACACCGTCACCGGGCCGGCCAAGACCGTCAGCCTCGGCATCGCCCCGGTCAAGCAGGTGGTCTACCTCGACTTCCGCCCGAGCTACGTCGAGGCGCTGCGCGGCTTCGGGCTGCGCGCCGTCGACGCCGCGATCCGCCAGCGCGTGCTCACGGTGGTGCGCGAGGCGTACCCCGCGGTCAACATCGAGTTCCGCACCACGCCGCCCGCCGACTTCGCGCTGTTCTCGCTGGTCGAGATCCACGGCCCCGATCCCAACGGCATGGGGCTGTTCGGCTACGACAACACGCCGGGCAAGGACAACGGCAACCAGCGGCTGTACGACCGCCTGGGCGGGGTCAACGCCGCCACCCAGCAGGACGGGTTCCCCGGCTACGGCGGCGTCTTCATCGAGTCGCTGATGGGCTTCTCGCAGCACCCGGCGGCGGGCGAGTCGCTGCCCGGCGCCGATCCGGTCTTCGACCAGATCTTCGATCCGTTCCGCCCCGATCGCGGCGACGTCATCGTCGGCGCCGACCTGGCCGGCGGCGCCCCGACGATCGACGGCAGCGCCTGCCCGGCGTCGAGCCGGCGCGATCGCATCGCCTGCGCGGTGTGGACGATGGGCGGCCTGATCGGGACCACGCTGGCCCACGAGATCGGCCACAGCCTCGGCCTGGCCAACCCCGGCGGCGACGGCTTCCACAACGCCGGCGACGAGGTCGACCGCCTGATGGACGCCGGTGGCGATCGGCCGTTCCTCGAGCGCGGCATCCTGCAAGGGCAGGGGCCGGCGGTGTTCTGCGACGGCGAGTACGACTACCTGCGGCAGATCCTGCCGTCGGCGCAGCCCGCCGACACCGGGCCGCGCCCGCCGTGCTGAGCTGAACTCCTTCGAAGGGGCGCTCGCGCTACTTCACGCCGAGCCGGTCGAGGACGAACGCGGCCAGCTCCGCGCGCTGCGCGATCTGCTCGTCCATCGCGGTGCCGGCGCCGTGGCCGGCGGTCGCGCTGGTGGTGAGCAGGATCGGCTGGTCGCCGGCCTGGGCCGCCTGCAGCGCGGCGACCATCTTGCGCGACTGCCACGGCGACACCCGCGGATCGTTGGCGCCGGTGGTCATCAGCACCGCGGGGTACCGGGTGCCGGCGGTGACGTGGTGGTACGGCGAGTACGCGTACATCGCCTCGAACTGGGCGCGATCGGCGACGGTGCCGAACTCGGTGGTGTTGAACAGGCCGTTGGGCGACAGCTCGACGCGGAGCATGTCGTAGATGCCGACCTGCGACACCACCGCCGCCATCGCGGTCGGGTGCTGGGTCAGCATCGCGCCCATCAGCAGGCCGCCGTTCGAGCCACCCTGGATCGCGAGCCGCTCGGGGCGGGTGTAGCCCTGCGCCACCAGGTAGGCGAGCGCCGCCGCGAAGTCGTCGAAGACGTTCTGCTTGTGGGTCAACGCGCCGGCGCGGTGCCACGCCTCGCCGAACTCGCTGCCGCCGCGCAGGTTGACGTCGACGAAGCACAGCCCGCGACGCAACAGCGGCTGGACGCTGGCCGCGAAGAACGGCGTCTGGCTGATGCCGTAGCCGCCGTAGCCGGTCACCACGCACGGCGTCGTCCCGTCCTGGGGCGCGCCGGTCTTCCAGACGATGTTGAGCGGCACCGGCGTGCCGTCCTTGGACGTGGCGAGCTCGCGGCGGACCTCCCAGCCGTCGAGCGAGACCGGCGGCGGCGGCGACAAGGCCGGCAGCGGCGCGAGCGCGCCGGTCGCGGGCGTGTAGCGCGACCACGCCGGCGGCGTCACGTACGACGTGGTCCAGACCAGCAGGTCGTGCCCGAGCGGATCGGGCGCCACGTACACCGCCGCGACCGCCGGCAGCGTCGGCGCCGGGGCCGGCGCGCCGGTCGACCCGAACGCGCGCAGCGTCGTCGGGCCGCCCTGCTGGTAGGTGACGACGAGGCGATCGTCGACCAGCACCACGCCCAGCTCGTCGGCGAAGTCGGTGACGATCGCGTCGGCCGACTCCGGCACGATCACCTTCGCCGCGGCGAGCCGGGTCGCGCCCTTGGCCAGGCGCAGCACCCGTCCGCGCGGCGCGCCGGCGGTCGACACCATCCACAGCGTGCCGCGCGGCCCCAGCGTCATGGCCACGACGCCGTCGCCCCAGTCGGTCAGCCGGGTCCAGCGGCCGCGGCCGTCGCGCAGGTAGTGGCGGAAGGTGCCGCCGTCGCCGTCTTGGACGGTGGCCAGCACGCGGCCATCGGCGGCGGCCGCCAGCTTGACCTCGGCGATCTTCGGCAGCTCGTCCTGCAGCTCGACGCGGTCCTCGGCCGCGGGGGTGCCCAGCACGTGGAGCCGCACGTGCATCCAGAAGTCGCGCTCCGCCTCGGGGCGCTCGCCGGCGGCCGGGTAGCGCGTGTACCAGAACGCCTTGCCGTCGGGGCGCCACGCGACGTCGCCGCCGCCGGTGCCGCGCTGCACGTCGGGGATCGGCGGCTCGAGGTCGCGCCCGTCGAGGCCGATCACGTGCAGCGTGCCGGCCTCGCTGCCGCCCTGCGACACCGACACCGCGACGCGGGTGCCGTCGGGCGACGGCACGAACCAGTCGATCGCCGCGTGGGCGTCGCCGCTGGCCGTCGGGTCGAACACCAGCACGCTGGCGGCGGCGTCCTCGGGGCTCGCCATCACGACCAGGTCCCGCTGCTGCTTGTCGGGCAGCTTGCGGGACGCGAAGACGCGCCCGCCGGCGACCGCGAAGCCGCCGTAGCGGGTCGTCGGCGCCGCGATGATCGCGCGGTACTCGGCCTCCAGCGTCGCCCGCTGCGGCCGCGCGGCGAGCCACCGGCGCGCCACCTGATCCTGCCCGGCGCTCCAGGCGGCGACCTCGGCGTCGTCGCCTTCGAGCCAGCGGTACGGGTCGGCGACGTCGACGCCGTGGTAGCGGTCGGTCACCGGCCGCACCGCGGCCACCGGCGGCGCGGTCGGCGCGGTCGGCGCGGTCGGCGCGGCGGGCGCGGCGACCGGCGCGGCCGGCGGTCGTGCCGGCGGCGGTGACGACGAGCCGCAGGCGGCGAGCAGGGCCAGGGACCAGGCGAGGCAGCGCATGCCCTGGTGTAGCGCGGTTCGCCTCGCTCGTACCGCGCCGCCCCAGAGATAGCCTCGCTGGCGCTCGGCTACGCCAGGCGGTGGATGCCGACCTCGCCGCTGCGGCCGCGCAGCGCGATCGCGCCCAGCGCCTCGCCGGCCACGTCGGGGCACGCCGCGCGCACGCGGTCGGTCACCAGCAGCCGGACGCCGCGGGCCTTGGCCTCGGTCTCGAGCCGCGCCGCGACGTTGACGACGTCGCCGAGCACGGTGAACGCCAGGTGGCGCGGATCGCCGATGCTGCCGACGGTCACGTCGCCGCAGTTGATCGCCATCGCGATCTCGAGCGGCGCCCCGGTGCGGGCCTGCCAGCTCGGCGACAGCGCCTCGACCTTGGCCTGCATCGCCAGCGCCGCCGCCACCGCCGCCGCGGCGTGGCCGTCGAGGCGCTCGGGCACGCCGAACACCGCCATCAGGCCGTCGCCGAGGATGCGGTTGATGCTGCCGCGGTGGCCGAAGATCGCCTCGCCCATCGCCGCGTAGAACTCGTTGAGCAGCGCCAGCACCTGCTCGGAGTCGAGCCGCTGGGCCAGCCCGGTGAAGCCGCGGATGTCGGCGAACAGCACCGACACCTCGCGCCGCTCGCCGCGGGTGCGGAACCGCTCGGGGTCGGTGAGCAGCACGCCCACCAGATCGGGCGCGACGTAGCGCGAGAACAGATCGCCGAGCACGCGGTTGCGATCGGCCAGGTGGCGGTTGAGCTGCGCCAGCCGCACCGCGCCGGCGATCTGGTCGGCGACGGTCACCGCGAAGCCCTCGAGCGCGGCCAGCTCGGCCGGGTGATCGGCCTCGAGGTTGAGCACGCCCAGCAGCTCGTCGCCGAACGCGATCGGCACCGCCAGCTCGGCCTGGGTCGCGGCGCGGATCCGGTGGTACGCCGGCTCGCGGGCGACGTCGTCGCACCGCACCGCGACCCGGGTGCGCGCGGCCTGGCCGATCAGCCCGGTCGCCAGCGGCGTGCGCGCGCCCAGCGGCGCGTCGAGCGCGGCGGCGGTGTGGCTGGCGGCCACCAGCTCGAGCGCGTCGCCGGCGAGGCGGTGCAAGGACACCAGCGGCAGGCGCAGCCGCTCCTGCAGGTGCGCCGTCACCCGCGTCAGCACCTCGTCGATGTGGACCGACGAGGTCGCCACCCGCGACACCTCGGACAGGATCGCCAGCTCGCCGGCCTGGGCGCGGACCTCGTCGAGCAGCCGCGCGCTGGCGATCGCGCCGGCCACCTGCTCGGCGACCGTCGTCACCAGCGCGACCTGATCGCGGAACGCCGCCGGCCGCGGGCTCTCGAGGTTGAGCAGCGCCACCACCTCGCCGCGGTAGATCGCCGGCACGCACAGCTCGCTCCGGGCGCCGGGCAAGGTCTCGACGTAGTTGGGCCAGGTGGCGACGTCGTCGATCAGGATCGGCCGCCCGGTCGCCGCCACCTCGCCGACCACGCCGGAGCCGAACGGCCGGCTGTAGCCGACGTGGATCGCCGTCGGCAGCGCGGTGGCCACCGCCTCGCAGACGAAGCGCTGGCGCGGCCGGTCGATCCGGATGCACGCGACGAACTCCCAGCCGAACCGCGCGTGCATCGCGTCGACGATCCGCCCCAGCATCGGGCGCAGCTCGAGGTCGGCGGTCGCCGCCACGGCGATCTCGTTGAGCAGCGCCAGCTCGCGGGCGGTGGCCGCCAGCCGCGCGTTGGCGACCTGCTGCTCGCGCAAGAGCCGCGCGTGGTCGAGCGTGACCGCCAGCCGGCTGGCGATCAGCGCCAGTAGCGGGCCGCGGGCGGTGAGGTCGGCGGTGGCCTCGACCGACAGCACGCCGATCACGTGGCCGCCGGCGACGAGCGGCAGCACCTCGGCGAACCCGCCGTGGCGGTCGCGATCCTCGCCGCGCACGGTGACCGCGCCGGCCCTCTCGACGTGGACCGCGATGCCGACGTAGGCCAGGTCGAGCCCGCCGCGCAGCGCGCGGGCGGCGCTCGCCACCAGCGCGCCCAGATCGGCGCCGGGCGCCAGGTGGCACGCCCGATCGATGGCGGCGAGCACCGCCACCACCGACTCGCCCAGGGCGAACGTCACCATCCGCCGATCCTACCCCAACCCGCCAGCGCGGCGCCGACGCGCGCCGCCCGGGTCAGCTCACGGCGCGCCGCAGCTGCCGGTCGTGCAGACGAAGTAGCTCCAGGTCTCGCCGGCGGCGGGCATGGTGCCGGTGTCGGCGCCGCACTCGCGGTCGGTGGTGCACGACGGCACGCACTCGTTGGTCTGGAAGCCGGTGGTGCAGGTGTAGCCGGTGCCCACCGCCGCGCAGTCGGCGTTGGTGGTGCAGCTCTGCGTGCACACGCTCTTCTGCGCGTCGGACTCGAACGGGATGTACGAGCACCCGCCGCTGCTGCAGTCGTCGCCCGAGTCGCACGGCGCGCCGAGGGCGGCCGTGCCCGCGGGGATGAACTGGCAGGCGCCGGCGGTGCAGCTGCCGCGGTAGACCTGGGTCTCGTAGGTGGCGGCACAGTCGGTCGCGGTCGCGCAGGTCTGGGCCGCGGTGCGCGTGACGTTGATCGTGTACGCGACGGACGCGACCGAGCGCTGCGTCGCGTAGGCGCTCACGCGGATGAAGTGGGTGCCGGCGGGGAGGTAGGTCAGCGTGACGTTCTCCGGGTTGCGCCAGTAGGTCAGGCCCTCGGTGCGGCCCATCGCGTCGAACACCTCGACGTCGAAGTCGTTCGCCGCGTCGAAGGTCGTCGAGATCGCCAGGCCCTGGCCCGCGGCGACGGTGACCTTGTACCAGTCGGCCTCGTACTCCGTGAAGTTGCAGGCGGCGCTGGCCACGGTCACGGCGGTGCCGACCGCGCCGGTGACGTCGCGGGCCACGCTGGGGCCGTCGTCGGGCTCGCCGAGGTCACCGGTGCAGGCGGTGGGGCCGGCGATGCACCGACCGGCGCCGTTGCACACCGGCGCGCCGGCGGCGCAGCCGAAGTCGTTCTGGCACGCCGGGATGCCGAGCGTCAGGGTGTAGGCGACGACGTCGTTCGACGGCGTCCCGCTCGACGGCGTGTACTGGTTGACGCGGATGAAGTAGGTGCCGGCGGCGGGCAGCGCCACCGTCGTCGCCTCGTCCCGGACGCGCGTGCTCAGGCCGTTGCCCACGACCGCGCCGGCCATGTCGTAGACGCGGAGGTCGAGATCCGCGTCGACGGTCCAGGTGGCGTCGATGCCCAGGTCGCCCGCGGCCGGGGCGGTCACCTTGTACCAGTCGTCGCCGTTGGTGGTGCCGCAGACGCCCGCGGTGGTCACCGTCGGCGTGGTCGCGGTCGGGAACGTCAGCATCCGCGCCGCGGCGGGGCCGTTGTCAGGCTCGCCGATCGTGTCGCCGGTGCAGGTGCCCGCGCCCGCCACGCACGTGTTGGTCGCCTGATCGCACACCGGCGCGGCCGCGGTCGTGCACTCGAAGTTGGTCGTACACTGCACGCACTCGTAGTCCACGCACCGCGGCGAGGCGCCGGTGCACCCGGCGTCGTCGATGCACTCGGCGGTGGCGACGTCGAGGGTGAACGCCCCCGCCGCGGAGGGCTGCTCGGCGTCGACGATCGCGTAGACCGTGCCGCCCGCCGGCGCCACGAACGCGACCTGCTCGCCCGTCAACGTCTGGTCGCGGAACGCGAGGCACGCCGCGGGCGCCGGGCCCTGCGCGTCGCAGGTCGTCGCGACGTAGATCGACATGTCGGTCGCCGCGTCCAGCGTCACCAGGTACGCCGAGCCCGCGGTCAAGCCGGTCAGCGCGATCGCGGTGTCCAGGCCCGCCGGCGGGTAGTAGCTCACCTCGTCCGCGCACGCCCCCTGGGCCACCGTGAACTGGTTGGTGCTCCCCGTCGTGGTGCCGCTGTACGTCGCCGGGTAGGTCGACAGGGTGGTGGCGGGCGTGCCGCAGACCCCGACCGGGGCGTCGATGCCGGCGTCGACCAGCGGGGAGCCGCCGTCGTCGCCGCTGCAAGCGGCGCCGACCAGCGAGGTGGCGATGAGACAGGCGTACAGGGGGCGCATGGGCCGCCGACCCTAGTTCAGTCGAAGGCGACACTCAACCACGAAGTACGACCTGCGCCGACATGAGTGATCTCGTGGACATGGATGTAAGATCGGGGCGCATGGGCCATCGGGTGAAAGCCGTCCTCCGGCTGGCGGTCATCGTCCTGGGCGCGAGCGCGGTGGCGATCCTGGCGCTCGCGCTCGTGCGACCGCAGCTGCCGACCGCCACCTTGCGCGCGTCCAACCCCGAGGTCGGCAACTACCTGCAGGCGGTCGGGACCATCTACGCGGTGCTGCTGGCGTTCGTGGTCTACGTGGTCTGGGGCCAGTTCGACGCGGCCCGCAAGCAGGTCGATCACGAGGCCAACGAGGTGATCGACCTGTACCGCACCGCCGACGGCTTCGCCGAGGCGGCGCGCGCCCACGTCCAGCGCGAGCTGGCGACGTACGTCGCGGCGGTCATCCGCGAGGAGTGGCCGGCGATGGCCACCCACGGCGAGGCCGTGCTCGAGCGCACCGGCGCGCACCTCGACCGGGTGTGGGACGGGCTGCACTGCCTGGCGCCCGCCGACGACTGCCAGCGCGCGCTGCACGGCGAGGCGCTGTCGCGGTTCAACGATCTGTCCGACGCCCGGACCGAGCGGCTGACCAGCGCGCGGATGCGCATCCCGTTCGGCCTGAAGCTCCTGCTCTACGTCGGCGCGTTCGTGATGGTCGCGTCGATGTTCCTGGTCCAGGTCGACAGCTTCGCGGTGCACGCGATCATGACCGGCGCGATGGCCGGCGCGGTGTCCCACGTGCTGTACCTCGTGATCGATCTCGACGACCCGTTCGCCGGCGTGTGGCGGGTGTCGCCGGCCGGCTTCGAGCGCGTCGAGCGCTACATCGCCGGGCGCCGGCGCGACCACGCCGCGGCCTGCGCGGTCGATCCGGCGGCGTGACCGCCGCGGCCCGCGCTACCCGAGGACGGTGGTGATCTCCGGGCCGTGCGGCCCGATCAGCACGGTGTGCTCGAACTGCGCCGACAGCGCGCCGTCGGCGGTGCGCACGGTCCAGCCGTCGGCGTCGGTGCGCACCGCGGCGCTGCCGGCGTTGACCATCGGCTCGATCGTGAACGCCATGCCCTCGCGCAGCCGGTGGCCGGCGCCGGCGCGGCCGACGTGCGACACGTGAGGATCGAGGTGCATCGCGCGGCCGATGCCGTGGCCGCCGTAGGCCTCGACGACGCGGCCGGCGGCGCCGACGTGCGCGACGATCGCCGCGCCGATGTCGCCCAGCCGCGCGCCGGGCTCCGCGGCGGCCACCCCGGCGTCGCGGGCGCCGCGGGCCAGCTCGACCAGCGCCCGGGCGTGGGGCGCGGCAGCGCCGATCACGAACGTCGCCGAGGTGTCGCCGTGGTAGCCGTCGAGCTCGGTGGTGACGTCGACGTTGACGATGTCGCCCTCGGCCAGGCGGACGTGCTCGCTGGGCACGCCGTGGCACACGACGTCGTTCGGGCTCACGCACACCGCCGCCGGGAAGCCGTGGTAGCCGAGCTGCGACGGGCGGCCGCCCTGCGCCGCGGTGTGGGCGCGGACCAGGCGGTCGATCGCGGCGGTCGTCATGCCCGGCGCGAGCCGCGCGCCGACGTAGGCCAGCGTCGCCGCCGCCGCGCGGCCGGCCTTGCGCAGCCGCTCGCGCTCGGCGGGCGCCAGGATCGTGATCGCCATGGCCGCACCCTGCGATCGGCCGGCGCCGCGGTCCAATACCGTTTCGGACTCGATGCCGGCCCGTGCCTCGGGCATGCTGGGGGGGCGATGAGCTTGCAGCAGTTGCAGTACTTCGTCGTCGTGGCGGAGGAGCAGCACGTCACCCGCGCGGCGGCCCGGCTCCACGTCACGCAGCCGCCGCTGAGCCGCCAGATCCAGGCGCTCGAGGACGAGCTGGGCCAACCGCTGTTCGAGCGCCGCGGCCGCGGCATCGTGCTCACCGCCTTCGGTCGCTACTTCGCGGCCGAGGCCGCGGCGATCCTGGCCCACGTCGACACCGTCGTCGCCGCCAGCAAGCGCTGGCCGAGCTAGCGCGCGGGCGGTCCCACCGCGGCGCCCGCGGTCGACGCGCGGGGGCGGCGTGCTAGCGTCGAGACGTGCGCCGCGCCGCTCGCGTGAGGTCGATCCGGGTCCGCCCCGCCGCGCTGCTCGTCGCCGCCCTGGCGCTCGGGCTCGCGCCCGACGACGCGCGGGCCGGCGGGGCCTGCGCGGGTTGAAGCAACCCCAACCTCCCGGTCGGGAAGGTCGACGACGCGACGCTCGCCGCCGGGCAGGTGGCCCTCCACCTGAGCTGGCTGGCGACGGCGGTCCACACCACCCACGACGATCGCGACGACGTCGTCGGCCGCGGCGAGATCGACATCGTCCACGATCAGCACCTGGCGATCACCGAGGCGCGGCTCGGCGCCGACGTCGGGCTGCCGGGCGGGTTCGGCGCGTCGCTGGTGCTGCCGCTGCGCCTGACCGCGACGACGATCGACTACTACGACGCCGCCGGCGTGGCGGTCGCGCTGACCACGCCGGGGATCCACCACCGCGACGAGACGGTCGCGGGGCTCGGCGACCCGATGGTGCTCGGCGGGTACGGCCGCGTCCTCGGCGCGTGGCGCGTGGCCGGCCGCGCCGGGGTCACCGTGCCGCTCGGTCGCACCGAGGCCGATCCGTTCGCGCGCGGCGCGCAGGGGCTGGCGCACCAGCACATCCAGCTGGGCACCGGCACGGTGAACCCGGTGCTGACGCTCGAGGCGAGCCGCAGCGTCGGGCGGTGGCGCGTCGGCGGCTTCGGGTTCACGCAGCAGACGCTGTACGCCAACGGCGAGGGCTACCAGGCCGGCGACCGCTACGCGGCGGGCGCGTCGGCGCGCCGCAGCGTCGGCGCGCGGTGGACGCTGCGCGGCGGCGCCGAGGTCCAGGCCGAGACCGCGGAGCGGTGGGGCGGGGTGGTCCCCACCGACGACGGCAACCAGGGGCGCCTCGACGCGATGCTCGCCGCCGGCGCGACGTGGAACGCCTCGCCGCGGCTCGCGCTCGACCTCGGGGTGAAGGTGCCGGTCGTCACCCGGGTGGTCGGCGGTCAGCTCGCGATGCCCGCGATCGTCGAGCTCGGCGTGGCGTGGACGTTCGGCGGCGCCGCGCGCGCGGACGCGCACGACGACGCGCACGACGACGAGCACGACGACGAGCACGACCACGGCGATCACGACCACGGCGATCACGGCGACGGCGATCACGACCACGGCGGTGAGGACGCACACGCGCACGACGCGCACGACGCGCACGACGCGCACGACGCGCACGACGCGCACGACCATGTGGCCGACGCGCCGCCACCTGTCGCGGACGGGCTCGACATCGCCGACATCCCCGAGCCCGCGCCCGGTCAGGCGCTGGCGCCGGTCGCCGGCAAGGTGACGATCGTCGACGTGTGGGCGACGTGGTGCGCGCCGTGCCAGACGCTCGCGCCGATCCTGGTCGACCTGGTCCGCGCCCAGCCGGATCGCCTCGCGCTGCGTCGCGTCGACGTCAGCCGGTCGGACGCGTGGACGATCCCGTTGCCGTACGTGGTCGTGTTCGACGCCGCCGGGCGGAAGGTCCTGGAGGTCGAAGCCGGCGACGATCTCGACGCGCTGGTCGCGCGGGTCCGCGCCGCGGTCGCGCCCCCGCGCCCGTCAGCGCCCACCCCCGGGCCACCTGCGGCGGCGCGGCCGCAGCGGCCCCCGCCGAAGCGTCCGCCGCCGAAGCGCCCGGCCCGCGTCTCGATCACCGTCACGGAGGCCGGCTTCCAGCCCGCCGACGCGACCGTCCCCGTCGGCGCACCGGTGGTCCTGGTCTTCGAGCGCACGACCGCCCGGACCTGCGCCACCGAGGTCGTCATGACGGTCGCCGGCCGCCGCATCGTCCAGCCCTTGCCGTTGAACCAGGCGGTCGAGGTGCCGGTGACCTTCCCGACCGCCGGCACCGTCACCTACGCCTGCGGCATGGACATGATCCGCGGCACGATCACCGCGCGGTGACGGCGCCCGGGGCGCGGCCGGCGATCAGACCCCGAAAATGACGAGGCGCCCGGGTGGGCGCTCTTGTGGTCCGGGTGGACCGTCGTCTTGTCGTGACCCCAAAGGGACTTGAACCCTTGTTTTCGCCGTGAGAGGGCGACGTCCTAGACCGCTAGACTATGGGGCCGGTCGGCGTTCTTGTCGCAGAACCGAAGCTCTGCGTCAAGGCCTGCGTTCGGGGACTTGGATTCGAACCAAGATAGTCAGCTCCAGAGACTGACGTCCTGCCATTAGACGATCCCCGAGGATCACCCTGAAACGGGCGACAGCTATCTACTCGGTCGCTGGCCCGCCGTCAAGAGGTGCGCGCCGCGGCAGCGCCGGGTAGCATCCGCCGAGGAGGATCCATGCGCCTGCGCACGCTCACCGTGATGATCGCGGCCGTCGCCCTGTCGGCGACCGCCTGCAAGAAGAAGCAGAACGACAAGCCCGCGCCCGCCGCCGGCACCGCGGCCGGGACCGCCGCTGGCACCGCGGCTGGGACCGCCGCTGGCACCGCGGCCGGGACCGCCGCTGGCACCGCGGCCGGCACCGCCGCTGGCAGCGGTGACCAGGCCGGCAGCGGCAGCGCCGCGGCCACCGGGGTCGACCCGGGCATGTCGAACAAGGCCGGCAACTGCCCCGCGGCGGTCGCCGGCGCCAAGGCCGAGCTGGTCGAGGACGCCACGCTGAAGAACGCGATCGCGCTGGCGATCACCGCGACCGATCCGGACGCGGTGGCCACCGTGCGCAAGCGCGCCGCGCACCTGGTCGCGGTGCAGGCCGCGCCCGACGCCGACGTCAAGCACAGCGGCGAGGGCACCGGCGGCGGCGCCGGCATGTGCCCGGTGATCACCGCCAAGGACGTCACGATCGCCTCGTCGGAGATCGAGGGCGGCGTCAAGGTCGTCATGACCTCGACCGGCGCGATGACCGCGGCCGACCTCGCCAAGGAGGTCGTGACCCGCATCGACAAGATGAACGCCTTCCGGCCGGCCACCGTGCCGCCGGACGGCGAGGCCGGCAAGGGCGCGGGCGCCGGCGGCGGCAAGGGCGACCACGGCGGGAACCACTCGGGCGAGGGGGATGGCCACGGCAAGGAGCGCGAGGCCGACAAGGGCGGACCCGCTCAGTAGGCCGCGGCCGCGGCCGCGACGGCGACCGCGGCCGCGACCGCGACGGCGACGGCGACCGTGGCCGCGACCGCGACCGCGACGGCGACCGTGGCCGCGACCGCGACGGCGACCGTGACCGCGACGGCGGCCGCGACCGTGACGGCGACCGTGGCCGCGACGGCGACCGCGACGGCGACCGTGACCGTGGCCGCGACGGCGACCGGTTCCGGAACCGGATCCGGCGACGGATCCCGATCCGGATCCCGATCCGGATCCCGATCCCGATCCGGATCCGGATCCCGATCCGGCTCCCGATCCGGATCCCGATCCGGATCCCGATCCCGATCCGGATCTCGATCCGGGTTCGGGTTTCAGGCGTGGATGATGGTGCCGACGTCCTGGCCGCGGAGGGCGGCGAGGACGGTGCCCGGCGTGGTGCCGTTGACGATCTGCAGCTCCTTGCAGGCGCGGGCGCGGGGCAGGTAGTCGAGGACGACGCGCTCGACGACGAGGTCGGGCAGGTCGCGGGCCTTGAGGTCGGCGACCGAGATCCGCGGGATGTGGGTCGCCGCGGGGTTCTTCTTCGGGTCGTCGGTGTACAGGCCGTCCTCGTCCTTGATGAAGATCGCGCGGCGCGCGCCCAGGAACTCGGCCGACAGGAACACGCCGGCGTCGGTGCGGTGCGGCGGGATGCGGCTGCCCTCCTCGCGCTTCTCCCAGTAGCCGAACGGCGGCATGCCGCTCATCACCGGCAGGCAGCCGAGCTGCAGGTACAGCGGTAGCTTCTCGAAGTCGTCGGGCAGGATGTACAGGCCGCCGTGCTTGGCGAGCAGCATCTGCACCATCCGCGCGTTCTGCATCGGGATGTACTTGCCGAGCGTGGCCATCACGCCGACCGGCATCTCGAGCTCGCTGGCGATCGAGTAGATGTGGCGCGCGCGGGTGCCGCCGCCGACCAGCACGACGACCTGGATGCCCTCCTTGCGGGCGGCGACCAGCTCGTCGAGGATCGGGAACAGCGCGGCGCGGCCGCGGTCCATCACCGACTGGCCGCCGATCTTGACCACCCGGACGTCGGGCATCACCGCGGTCGGCGAGTACGCGACGTTGGCGAGGTCGTGATCGGTCAGGTTGGTGCGGGCGAGCGTCGACTCGATGATCTTGCGGTCAGCCACGGCCGCCCTCCTTGACGATGACCGTGCCGACGTCCTCGCCGCGGATCGCGGCGGTGAGCATGCCCGGCTTGAGGCCGTTGACGATCTGGACGCGGGTGATGTTCTTGGCGGTGGCCCAGGCCCGGAACAGCTCGGCGTCGAGGATGTTGGTCGGCGGCGGGTTGGCCAGCAGCTCGGCCAGCGTGATGCGCGGGATGTGGCGCGCGTCGGCGTGGACCGCGGGGTCCTTGTCGTAGAGGCCGTCCTGATCCTTGACGAAGATCAGCTGCCCCATCGACAGCACCTCGGCCAGCTGGAACAGGCCGAAGTCGGAGCCGTGCTGCGGCAGCACGCCCTCGTCGGGCGGCGGCTCCCAGAAGTGGTACGGCGGGATCGAGATCGCGATCGGCAGGATGCCCGACGAGAAGTACAGCGGCAGATCCCAGAAGTGATCGCGCTGCATCGGCATCGAGCCGTGCTTGGCCAAGAGCGTGTTGAGCAGGATCGCGTTGAGCTCCTCCATCGCGCCGATCAGCTGCGCGATGCCGCCGACCGGCAGGCCGAGGTCGAGCGCGACCGACAGCGTGTGCCGGACCCGGGTGCCGCCGCCGACGGCCAGCACCATCTTCTTGCCGAGGTCGCGCTTGATCGCGGCGATCTCGTCGACCAGCGGCAGGATCGCGTCCTTGCCGCGGTCGAAGATGCTCTGGCCGCCGATGCCGATCAGCGCGGCGTCGGGGAAGATGTGGACGTCGCGGTCGCTGTCGGTGCCGGCGACGACGCGCCGATCCTGGAGCGACTCGCGCATCAGACGCGACTCGATGTGGGTGCGGCCATCGCCGCTGACGAGGTTGCTCATGGAGGCTCCGGGGCGTGCGGGGCGTGCGGTTCGTTCGGTTCGTTCGGGGACGACAGCGCGGTCAGGAGCGGCGCGGTGACCACCCCCGACAGGACGCCGAAAATACCGTGGACCAGGAGGCCGGGAAGTAACACGGCGTAAACAAGTGCCGGCGGCTGCACGGCCAGGGCGATCACCGTGATCGTCGCGAACCGCCCCAGCGCGGCCAGGAGGCCCAGGGTCGAGTAGGTGACGATCCGGCGGATCCGGTGGGTGCCGGCGGCCCGGCGCGCCAGGCCGTACAGCAGGTCGACGATGATGCCCGGCGTGACGTGCTTGGCGATCTCGAACACGCCGTAGCGGCCGTCGCCCAGCAGGAACGCGACGGTGCCCATCGTCAGGCCGGTCAGCGTGGCGCCAACCTTGGTTCGCGTGACCTCGGCGGCCACCAGGTACAGCGGCAAGAGGAGCACGCCCTTGTAGCCGGGCAGGAACGGGATGCCGGGGAGGATCTTCAGCGCCTTGACGCCGAGCATGGTCAGCGCGACCGCGGCGATCGCGCCGGCGTCGGTGGCGACGTGGGGCGGCAGGTCGGGGTCTTGCTCGCGCAGGTGACGGTCGACCCGGCGCAGGTGGCGCCGGAACGGATCGACCAGCGCGCCGACGTCGCCGCGCGCGAGCCGGCGCAGGCCGGCGACGAAGCCGCCGGGCGTGGCGTCGTCGTGATGGCCGCCACCGCCGCCACCGCCACCGCCGCCACCGCCGCCGCCGCCACCACCGCCACCGCCGCCGCCGCCACGTCCACCACCACCGCCGCCGCCGCGCCCCCGGCCGCCGCCGCCGCGCATGCCGCCGTCGAGGAGCATCAGCGTCGCGTCGATCGCCACCGCGGCCAGGCGCGGCATGCCGAGCTTGCGCAGGCCGTGGGCCAGCGCCCGCGCGTCACCGGCGCGGGCGACGTGGGACGCCAGCACGACCGTGATGATCCGCAGCGCCATCGTCAGGCCCAGCTCGGCGCCCCACGCGTTGAGGTCGAGGTGGACGACCCCGAGGTCGAGCGTCCACCACTGATCGCGCGCGGGATCGTCGGAGAACAGCGCGTAGCCGGCGATGAACAACAGCGAGATCGGGATCAGCTTGCGGATCTGCCGCAGCACCCGCTGGCCGCCGAGCCCGAGCCACACCCACGCGCCCGCCATCGCGGCGAGCGCGATGGCGACGCCCCACCATCGCGGCACGAAGAACACGCCCACCGCCACCGCGACCAGGAAGGCGACCCGCCGGCGCGGGCCACCCGGGAAGCTGCGCGTCGGCTGCGGGGTGTCGGACAACAGCGGCAGCGTACTCGATCTGCCGTGGCGCCGTCGCCGCGATCAGAGCTGCGTCGGGTTGCGCCGGAACCGCGCGAGCGACGGCTCGGGTCGGTCGGCGGCCGGGCCGCCGAAGGACGCGGCGGGCGTGCGGGCCGCGGCGCACGTGAAGGCGAAGGTCTCGACCAGCGTCGCGGCCGGCGCGGTCAGCACCTCGAGCGTCCGGCGCAGCTCGGTCCCGTCGGCCTCGCGGGTGCTGGTCTCGCGCTGATCGAGCGTGAGCTGCGTGTCGATCAGCGTGCGCCACTCGAACACCAGCGGCAGGAAGTTGCGGTCGTAGGTCTGGGTGAACTCGTCGTCGATCGTGCCGTCCTCGCCGGCGTCGATCGTGCCGCGCGTCCAGTGGGTCGGGTCGCGATCGGGTTGCTCCCACACCGACACCGTGCACGGGCCGGCGTCGGCGCCCTCCGGACACTCGCGCCAGGTCGACCGGGCGGTGTCGTCGCCGGTGATCGTGGTCATCGTGCTGCCCCGCGCCGGGTCGTGCCAGACCAGGCGCTGCGCGACCTGCACGTCGCCGCGGTAGGTGATCGTCAGCGTGTAGCCGGAGTCGCCGTTGTCGAGCACGAGATCGGCGCGATCGATCGTCCGCAGCAGATCGTCGACGTAGGTGTACGTCGTGCGGGTGTGCGTGGTCGCGGTCTGCCGCTCGCTGGTCGCGAGGTGGCCGTCGACCCAGGTGTTGGTGACCGTCGCGCTGACGGTGCCGTCGGGATCGACCGAGCGCGACGACAGCAGGTGCTTGTCGGCGTCGTAGACGAACGTCCGGTGGGTCGGCGCGCCGCCGTCCCAGCTGGCGTCGCTGGCGCACGGCACGCGGCCGGGGAACAGGTCGGGGTCGGCGGCGTCGTCCGAGCACGCGGCCAAGAGGGAGGTGGCGAGGAGGGCGGGGACGACGAGGAGGCGGGAGAGGGACATGGCGCGGCCTGAGGCAAGCCGCGTGCCGTGCGAACGCCGTCACGGTCGGGGCGCGCCAGCCCCGCCGTCACCGCCGCGGTGGTGGTGCTTGGTCACCACGCCGGGCGGACCGTCCACGCGGCGTCACACCTTCACCGTCAACCCCCGTTGGCGAAACCCGCGTCCGTGGTCAGCCGTCGCCGAAGCCGCACGCGGCGGTGCAGGTCGCGCTGAGGGTCGCGCAGGTCTGCGCGTTGGCCGCGCTGCCGGCGTTGGCGTTGATGCACGCGACGCAGTCGGCGCTGGTGGCGAGCACGCCCTCGACCTCGGCCTCGCACGCGGCGACGTCGGTGCCCGGCTCGTTGACGCGCTCGCAGGCGCACATGTGGCTCGCGGCGTCGGCGACCGGGTCGTCGTCGGCGCAGCCGGTGAGCGCCAGGACGGTGGCCGCGGCGAGCGCGAAGGTGACACGCGACAGGATGGTTCGGTTGGTCATGCGCGGTAGTGCCGGCGCGCCGCGGGTTGTGACGGCGGCGCGCGCGGGATCGCGCAGGTCATCCGCCCCGCGGCCGCATCGCGTAGTCGAGGGTCACGAAGCGCACGCCGCACAGCCACACCCGGTGGCGCGCGATCGTCGTGAAGCCCGGCGGCGTGGCGGCCCGCAGGTCCGCCGGCGCGGCGGGATCGTGGGCGGTCCACACGTCGATGATCTCGGACAGCGGCAGGCGGAGCGGCGCGGTCCAGCGGCCGAGGCGCGCGACGTAGTAGATGCCGGCGTCGCCGCCGACCTGCGTCGACACCCGGACGCCGGCGCCGAGGTGATCCATCCGCAGCACGCTGGTCATCGAGCCGCCGGGCAGCGGGAACGCGATGTTCATGTACGCGCGGCCGGCGTGGGCGTGGGTGGCGTAGGCCGCGACGTACATCGCGCGCCCGTCGGCGTACTGCCGGATCCACGCGCGCGGATCGCGGCGGCCGTCGCGCGCCGGATCGAGCCCGACGATCCGGCTGGTGATGCCCTCGTCGCCGCGCTCGGCGTCGGTCGGCAGATCGAGCTGCCCCAGCCGGCGGCCGACGCGCTGCCACAGCCGGGCGCCGGCGCGGAAGCCGCGTCGCCAGGACGGCCGCACGACCAGATCGTGATCGGCGGTCCGCTGGTAGAAGGCGCGGATCGCCGGCGCGACCGCCGCGGCGTCGAGGCCGGCGTGGCCGAGCGCCGCCAGATCGTCGACCAGCCCGCGCGGCGCGCCGACCTGCTGATCGTCGAAGAACCGCGGCCCGACGTGGGCGCGGCCGCGCACCCGCGACAGCGGCGGGCGATCGTGCCCGGGCAGCGCCCCGGCGCGCGCGGTCGCGAGCAGGCCGGGCAGCGCGACGCCGAGCAGGTTGAGCGCGCCGTGGGCCACCAGCATCGTGGTCAGCGCGTCGAGCTCGCCCAGGCGCAGCGGCGCGATCCAGCCGCGGCTGGCGTACTGCGCGGCGAGCACCATCGTCACCAGCAGCGCGGCGCCGGCCAGCCGCGCCAGCGCGCCGCGGGTCGTGAGCAAGACCAGCGCGCTGCCGAGGCCGGCGGCGGCCATCGTCAGCGCGGCCGCCTGCTCGAGCCAGCGCGGCCCGGCGATGCCGGCGGCGGTGAGCGGCACCGCCAGCACGGCGACGATCGCGACCGCGCCGGCGATCCGGCCGCGCCCGACGACCGCGCGCCCGACGATGATCGGCAAGAACGCACCGGCGACGTGGAAGTGCGCGGCGGTGAGGCCGACCCACAGCGGCGGGTAGCCGAGCAGGTCGACGCCGGCGCGGTGCGCCAGCAGCCACAGCGCGCCGCCCGGCCACAGCACCAGGCCGGCGGCGGTGGCGACCTCGGCGGGGCCGCGCCCGCCGCGCGCGGCCAGCCGCCCGAGGCCGTGCAGCCCGACCAGCGCGCACGCGATCGCGTAGGGCAGGGTGAGCAGCGCCGCGCCGACGCCGGCCGGCAGCCACAGCGCGATCGCCGCCAGCGCGCCAGCCGGCAGCATCAGCCGGCGCGCGGCGATCACCAGCGGCGCCCGCGCGCCGTCGCGATCGCGGCCGTCGACCGCCGCCGCCGCGAGCGGCGCCAGCACCGCGACGACCACCGCGAGCGCCGCCGCCAGCCCGTCGACCAGCAAGGTCATGGCAGGAGCTGGGCGCGCTCGTCGGCGGTCGGCAGCCGGCAGGTGTCGTAGTGGCCGAACAGGCGGTAGCGCAGGCGCGCGACGACGCGGTAGCCGAGATCGAGCGGCCACGCCGGCAGCCAGCGGAACGCGTACGCCCAGCGCCACGGCCGGGTCAGGTGGCGCGCGGCGTGGAGGAACACCTTGCTCCGCAGGAACATGCGATCGCCGTCGATCAGCACCACCGACTCCAGCGTCTCCGGGATCGGGTAGGTCGCCCGCAGCGCCGCCGCGGTCTCGCCCTGCAGCGGCGCGTACCACAGCCGCCGCCGGTCGCGCTTCATCAGCCAGCGCACCGACCGATGGCACAGCCCGCACGTGCCGTCGTACAGCACGACCGGTTGCGGGATGGACGTGGGCACGCTCATGGGATGCTCGGGCTCACGCCACCGTAGCGCGTGATCGCGGTCGGCGCCGGGACTCACCCCGCCAGCGCCGCGGCGACCAGCTGGTTGACCGACGCCGGGTTGGCCTTGCCGCCCGAGGCCTTCATCACCTGGCCGACGAAGAAGCCGAGCAGGCCGGTCTTGCCGCCGCGGTACTCGGCGACCTTGGCCGGGTTGGCGGCCAGCACCGCCGCGATGATCGGGGCGAGGTCGTCGGTCGCCGCCACCTGGCGCAGGCCGCGGGCGTCGACCAGCGCGACCGGATCGCCGCCCTGCGTCGCCAGCTCGGCCAGCAGCTCCTTGCCGACCGCGGCGGTGATCGTGCCGGCGTCGCACAGCCCGACCAGCGCGGCCAGCGCCGCCGGCGTCAGCGCGCTGTCCGCCAGCTCGCCGTCGCCCAGCGCCCGCGGCACCTCGTTGATCAGCCAGCGCGCGATCGCCTTGGCCTGGGCCGGCGCGGCGGCGATGGCCGCGCTCGCGAAGTCCGAGGTGGCGCGATCGCCGTGGAGCAGGTCGGCGGCGTCGGCGCCCAGCGCGTCGACGGCGGCGGCGTGGCGCGCGGCCAGCACCTCGTCGCGGCGGCGCGCCTCGTCGCGGTACTCGCGGGCGGACTTCCGGTCCGGGCGGGTCGCCGAGCGCGCGCTCTTCTTCGCGACCACCGGCGCCGCCTCGGCGGCTGCGGCGGCCCACGAGTCGCGCAGCGTGATGACGCGGTTGAGCACCAGCGCGTCGGGACGCGAGTCGACCTCGTCGGCGATGAAGTAGCCGACGCGCTCGAGCTGGATCGGCGTCTTCGCCCGGGCCACGACCGCCGGCTCGACGATCGCGGTGGTCACGATCTCGAGCGACTTCGGGTTGAGCACGGTCGCGACGTCCTCGGCCGCGTCGGGCTTGGCCGCGTTGAACAGCCGATCGTACAGCCGCACCTCGCAGCGGACGCCGCGGCTGGCCGACACCCAGTGGATCACGCCCGCCACCTTCTCGGTCACCGGCTCGGGCAGGAGCGTGCAGCGCAGCTCGACGACCGCGCCGGCGGCGTCCTTGATCACCTCGTCGCAGCGGACGCAGCCGGCGTGGCGCAGCCGCACGACGCGGCCCGGCGCCAGGCGCTTCCAGCCGGCCGGCGGCGCCTCGGCGAAGTCGTCGGCCTCGATCACCAGCGCGCGATCGAGCGGCAGCTCGCGGCGGCCGCGCGCGCCGGTCGGGTCGATGTCCTCGGGGAACAGCGGCCCGGTGACGATCGACGCCTCGGTGACGTTGGTCAGCGTCACCGCCAGCGGCCGCAGCACGCCCAGCAGGCGCGGCGCCCGCGCGTTCAGATCGTCGCGCACCGCGTACTCGAGCTTGCCGACGTCGACCGTCGAGTTGTTCTTGGCCACGCCGACCAGCTCGCAGAAGCTGCGGATGGCCTCGGGCGTGAAGCCGCGGCGGCGCATGCCCGCCAGCGTCGGCATCCGCGGATCGTCCCAGCCGGCGACGACGCCGTCCTGCACCAGCTTGAGCAGCTTGCGCTTGCTCATCATCGTGTACTCGAGCACCAGCCGGGCGAACTCGTACTGCCGGGGCGGGGTCTTGCTCGGCGCGCGGCCGCCGATCAGGTCGGCTCGGGGCGCGACGCCGGTCGCGGCGATGACCCAGTCGTACAGCTCGCGGTTGTTCTCGAACTCGAGCGTGCAGATCGAATGGCTGATGCCCTCGAGCGCGTCCGACAGCGGGTGCGCGTAGTCGTACATCGGGTAGATGCACCACGCGTCGCCGGTGCGGTGGTGGTGGGCGTGGCGGATCCGGTACAGCAGCGGATCGCGCATCTTCATGTTCGACGCGGTGAGATCGATCTTGGCGCGCAGCACGCACGCGCCGTCGGCCAGCCCGCCGGCCCGCATCTCGCGGAACCGCGCCAGGTGGTGCGCCGCCGGCAGGTCGCGCCAGCGGCTGGGGCGGCCGGGCTCGGTCAGCGAGCCGCGCAGCGCCTTGATCTCGTCGTCGGTCGACTCGTCGACGTAGGCCAGGCCGCGCTCGATCAGCCCCTCGGCCAGCCGGTACATCTCCTCGAAGTAGTCCGACGCGTAGAGCACGCGATCGGGCGCGAAGCCCAGCCAGCGCACGTCGCGCTCGATCGACTCGACGTACTCGACCTCTTCCTTGGTCGGGTTGGTGTCGTCGTAGCGCAGGTTGCAGGTGCCGCCGTAGTCGCGGGCGATGCCGAAGTCGACGCAGATCGCCTTGGCGTGGCCGATGTGCAGGTAGCCGTTGGGCTCGGGCGGGAACCGCGTGGCGATGTGCTGGTGACGGCCGGCCGCGAGGTCTTCGTCGACGATGGTGCGGAGAAAGTCCTTGGCGCGGGCGTCGGTCATGACCGTGGTTTGTTACCACGCGCGGGAGCGTGAGCGGGCGTCGGCTGTCTCGCGTATCGGGTGGGGGACCCGCGGGGGCATGACCCCGCGGGGGAGGGTTTGTCGACAAACCCTCAAGGCTGTTTGTCGAAGCGCTTGAGGTTCTCGATGCGGATCAAGAGCCGCTCGTCCTCGCCGACCTTGGTCGACCAGTCGGGCATCCGCGCGTCGGTCCAGTGCGCGCCCGCCACCGCCTTGACCATGCACGCCTCGAGCGCCGGATCGCCCAGCGTGCTCTCGTCGACCCGGACGTCCTTGACGCTCACCGCGCCGCCCTTGATCTCCCAGCGGAACAGGAGCCGCACCTTGGCCTTGCGGTGCTGGCCGCCCTGGTAGCAGTCGTGGGTGAAGCCGCTCAGGCGCCGGCTGTAGACCTCGTCGAGCTGCTCGTAGAACTCGTCGGAGTCGACCTTGAACGGCGCGGTCTCGTCCTCCTCGGGGCGCTCGAACGCCGCCACCGGGCCCTCGACGACCGGGTGCTCGGGCAACGCCGGCGCCGGGCGCGCGGTCGGCGTGGTCGGGGCCGCCGCGGCGGGGCGCGCGGGCGGGGCGTCCGGCTTGGCCGCCGCCGCGTCGGAGCGCAGGCCGCGCAGCAACAGCAGCGCGCCGATCAGCACCGCCACCACGCCGAGGGCCAGCCACTTCATCGCCGGCTCACGGCTTCGGGATCTGGCTGGACGTGTGCTCCTCGTAGTCGCCGAGGCCGCCGATCGTGTTGTCGGCGTTGAGCGACGGGTGGAGGTTCCAGATCTTCTTGCCGTCGGTGGAGAACACCAGCAGCTCGCCCTCGCACAGGCCGCCGCCGCCGGAGGTGACGCTGACCGTCGCGGTCATGTCGGCCGGGTCGGTGAGGTACGAGTAGATGTACGTGTGGTCGGGCTCCTCGGCGGCGAGGTCGCGCTCGACCTTGATCTGGTACTGCCCGAGCGGCGTCGGCGCCGGGTTGCAGGTGTTGGTCGCCTGGGCCAGCGAGAAGGTCCAGGTGCCGACCGGCCAGCAGCCGCTGATCTCGGCGGGCTTGGTCTCGAGGACGGCCGACCCGGTGATGTTCCACTGGGTCGAGCAGACGATCTGGTCGTCTTCGGTCCCTACCGAGCCATCGCACCCCAGCGCGAACGAGGTTACGGCAGCGACCAGGATAAGCGACGGTTTACGCATGACAGGCCTCCCGGTATGGATCGTGAAGCAACCGAGGTGCCATGACCTCGACGTGTTCGCACCATTGTAACAGTGCCCGCGGCGCGCGGGAGCCCGGTGGACGCGGGTACTCCACTCCCCACGCCCTGGGGACCACCGACACCCCAAGCGCTTGTCCTGATCGCCTCGCCTGTGCATATGATCGTCGGAGCATGGGGAACCGCGTCTTCCTGGCCGCGTGCGTGGCGGCCTGCGCGCTCGCCGCCGGCTGCAAGTCTGGCAGCACCGCGAGCAAGGCCGCGCCGGTGGCGACGGCGGCCGACGCCGGCGTCGACGCGTTCGTCATCCCGGACGACAAGGACGAGTACGTCCCGGCCGAGTTCAAGTCGGGCGCCGATCGCTGGCGCGACACCGGCATCTACGTCGACGGCAAGTTCATGGGCCTCTTGGCCTGGCCCGAGCTGCCGCTGTCGCTCAAGCCGGTGTGGATCAAGGTCAAGGCGTCGGCCCCCAAGCGGTTCGGCACCAACGACACCGGCTGGCGCTGGGCCAAGGAGCGGCGCTACCGCTTCCGCGAGCTGATGGTCGCGATGGGGCTCGACCCGGCGACGATCAAGGAGGTCCACGTCTACGGGCCGCGCTTCTCCGAGACGACGATCGTCTCGGGCAAGGAGCTGATGTCCAAGGCCGCCGACGAGTGGTACTTCCGCTTCGGCGGGATGATCCGGGGCAAGGCCATCGAGTCGGTGCCCGAGGGCCTCGGCAACGGCGTCACCCCCGACAAGGTGTCGGCGGTGATGGTCTACATCACCAAGCAGCCGCCGGTGCTCGATCGGTCGGTCGGCCTGGTGCTCGACGGTGAGGTCCAGGAGGGCGTCCCGTACTTCGGCACCCCGCTGCGCGGCGGCGTGCGCGTCTACAAGGACGATCGGCTGGTGGCGTACATCAAGCGCCAGGACCTGCCGATGGACCAGGCCAACACCACCTCGGGCGAGCCGCGGTGGCAGCTCTACCAGTACCTGTCGAGCCGGGGCGTCGACGTCAAGGACGTGGTCGAGGGCTGGGTGGTCCGGGACGAGAAGTGGGCCGAGCAGCTGCCCCAGGCCCAGCTCGAGACCATGTGGTTCGCGGCCGGCGCCCAGGCCAAGGGCCACATCGAGCTGGGCGACGCCAAGATCAAGACGCAGGCCCTGATCCTGCGCAGCCGGCCGGTGACCCCGGCCGAGGTCCCGACCCCGGACCCTGAGGAACTCTAGGCCCCGGGGGAGGGAGTCGCCCCCCCGACTACACGAGATCCCGGGGTTCTGATTTCAGTAGGTTGCAGCGGAAACGGGTCGGCACGGGGGCTGCACAGATGACAGGCAGGTAACAACCCAACCCAACGAGGGCCACCCCATGAACATGCTGAAGACCACCATCTTTGCGAGCGCCCTGGCTGGCCTTGCGGCCCTCCCGGGTACCGCCTCTGCCCAGGGCGCGTCGAACGAGCTCGGCATGGCCGACTCCTTCATGATCTCCCCCGCGTCGCTGACCGACCGCGCGCCGGTCCGCACCGGCAACGACGGCGTCGAGCGCCTGCGCATGACCGACGAGGAGCACACCAACGAGCAAGCGTCGGTGAAGTTCAGCCCCGACGGTCGCCGCGCGATGTACGTCCACATGCGTACCAGCGTGATCAACGAGGGCACCGGCCGCGAGGCGCCGCCCACCGATCGCGTCCAGTGCGCGCTGTCGGCGCTCGAGCTGTCGGTCGACGCCGGCACCGGCCGCCTCAAGGTCGCCCGCCCGGCCGCCGCCCAGTACGACATCTGGGCCACCAACAACAACGGCAACGAGTACCGCAACTGCCACAAGCCGGAGCTGGTCGTCATCGACAACGGCAAGCACGTCGCGCTGCTCGCCAACTACCAGGCCAACGGCACCAACGACACCAAGCGCTACGTGATGGGCGTGTACGACTGGGACATGAACCGGGTCACGCTGAAGAACGGCAACGGCCAGGTCCAGAACATCGTCACCATCGAGGCGAAGAACAACGACGACTGCTCGATGCACCAGTCGGGCGCCGGCGAAGTCGGCCTGCCGTACTACGACCAGGGCGGCGTCACCAAGATCGCCGCGTGGGGCGGCTGCAACGGCAACGGCAACGACGACGGCTGGCTGTTCGCCACCGGCTTCGAGTTCAACGCCGCCGGCACCGAGGTGACCGTCAAGCGCCTGTTCGACATCTCGCTGGCCCAGCGCGAGGAGCGCTCGCGCGGCTCGTGCACCATCGACGCCGCCGACAAGTCCTACGCGGTCTGCACCTGGACCGAGGGCAACACCCAGCCGCAGCACGAGGGCACCTGGATCGCCGCCGTCGACCTGTCGGACGGTGGCCAGAACGGCCCCAACGCCGACGGCCGCCTGCTGTGGAAGGATCGCCTCAGCTACAAGACCACGCTGCAGGTCAACGGTGAGGACCGCGAGTACTACTCGATGCGCGCCCAGCACATGCGGCTGATGGCGAAGCAGGCGGACGGCTCGTTCCTCCCGACCAACGAGCTCATCTTCCAGGCGACGCTCAACCGCGGCAACAACCAGGACGACCGCAAGGGTGGTCGCTCGGACGCCATGGAGATGGCGGTCATCAAGACCAGCCGCACCGGCTACACCTTCACGATGCCGCTGTCGGTCATCAACCTCGCCAGCCCGATGCTGCTCGGCACCGACGGCACCCACCTCTCGGGCGCCCCGGCCATCTTCGGCAAGGGCGACCAGCTGATGCCCGGCTTCATCCAGGTCCAGGGCAGCCAGACCGGTGGTCTGCAGCAGGACGCCGACGTCCGCACCATCGGCTACGACACGGTCGCCAAGACCATGGTCAACCTCGGCCAGCACTCGGCGCGCGCCCCGTACGACCGCCACCTCTACTCGAACTACCTCGGCAACAACCCCGGTAACCAGGGCCGCAACTTCGCTGGCTGCGACCTCGTCAAGAACCCGTTCTTCGACGCGACCGGCGCCGGCACCACCCAGGCCTCGAAGGTCCAGTTCTTCACCGCCTGCGCGCTGACCGGCAAGGCCTCGGAGCACGTCGAGTCGTCCATCAAGCCGTCGGCCTTCCTCAGCATCATCCCGACCGCGTTCTCGGCCAACGCGCCCGACCCGCAGGGCGGCTACAACGACAACGTCCCCGGTGACAACACCCCGGACAACCCGGCCCCCGAGGAGCCCGAGCCCTTCGTCCCCGGTTCGGCCGCGGGTGGTTGCTCGACCGGTGGTGGCTCGGCTGGTGGCCTCGCGGCCCTGGGCCTCGGCCTCGCCGCCCTCCTGCGCCGCCGTCGCAAGTAGTCCGTGACCCCCTCGACCACCTCTCTCCAACCAAACGCCTCGGAGAACCCGACCATGTCCATCCGAATCCTCGTCGCGAGTGCGCTTCTGGCCGCGGCCGGCTGCGTGGGAACGCTCGACCCGACTCCGGCGACGGACGCGGGGACCACGGGCGGTGACGGCGGCGGCGGCGGCGCGGCGCGCCAGGCCTACCTGACCAACGTCTACCCCATCATGCAGGCCAAGTGCGCCGGCTGCCACTCGACCACCGCCGCCAACGCTACGCCGTTCGTCGGCGCCTCCGCCGCCAACGCCTACGAAGCCATCGTCGGCTTCACCTCGGTGGTCGGCAACTTCACCGAGACCGGCGCGGCGATGTACACCAAGGTCATGGCCGCCGGCGGCCACCAGGGCAAGACCTACAGCGCCGACGAGCAGACCAAGATCAAGGCCTGGCTGGCGGCCGAGGTGAGCGAGCGCAACGGCGGCCCGGGCCCCGGCCCCGGTCCCGGCCCCGAGACCCCGGCGCAGGCCACCGCCCGCCTCATCAGCGAGTGGTCGGGCTGCCTGAAGCTCGAGGACTTCACCGGCAACAACTTCGGCGGGCGCTGGTCGAACAAGGGCTCCAACGGCGGCAACTGCGAGCAGTGCCACACGTCGGGCGCCTACGGCATGATCGCCAACGACGACAACACGCTGATGTACAACACGCTGTCGTCGAACAAGTACTACATGCTGGCCTTCTTCGCCGTCGACCTGACCGACATGGCGAACCCGAAGATGGTCCCCAACTTCGGCACGTTCGAGCGCGTCGGCCTGCGGATGATTCCGCACCAGGATCACCCGGCCTTCAACACCGCCCGCACCGACGACGCCATGGTCGCCCTGCAGCAGCTGTACGACCTGACCATGGGCTACAAGACCGCCGGCACCTGCGGCACCCCGAAGATCCCGCAGTGATGTAGAGAGGGTTTGTCGCCAAACCCTCCCCCGGCATTCGCCGGGGCCCCCACCCAAGACGGCCCGGAGCGTTCAGCGGAACGACCGGGCCGTTCGTATTTCCGGAGCCGGAGCCGGAACCGGAGTCGGAGCCGGAGTCGGAGCCGGAGTCGGAGCCGGAGTCGGAGCCGGAGTCGGAACCGGAGTCGGAGCCGGAGCCGGAACCGGAGTCGGAGCCGGAGCCGGAGCCGGAGCCGGAGCCGGAACCGGAGTCGGAGCCGGAGCCGGAGCCGGAGCCGGAGTCGGAGTCGGAGCCGGAGTCGGAGCCGGAGTCGGAGCCGGAGCCGGAGCCGGAGTCGGAGTCGGAGCCGGGCTACAGCCGGACGCGCAGCTCGTCGACGATGACGAGGCCGGGGATGGCGCTCAGGGCGGCGACGATGCGATCGCGATCGTCGGCGCGCGCGACCGAGCCGGCGATGGTGGCGGTGCCCTGGTGCACGGCGACCTGCACGTCGGCGAGGTCGGCGTGGGGCAGGGCGTCGAGCGCGGCGCGCACGGCGGCGCGGACGTCGGCGGGGCCCTCGGTCACGGGCGCGCGCGGCTCCTCGGCGGCGGCGGCCTCGTCGGCGCTCGGGCGGTGCGACGAGTCGGGCAGGGGCACCACCGCGCGCACCAGCGCGTCGTACGATCGGGCGGGCGCGGCGGGCGCGGACGAAGAACTCCGGGCGTTGGGCTTGTCGATCATAAGGGAGACGAACAGCAGGCGGCGTGCCATCGCCGCGCGCGCCGCCGCGGCGGGGACTGCGTGCGCCCGCGCGCGGTGGGCGCCCACGCACCGTGCGCGCGGGGTCTCATGCGGCCCGCGGGCGCGCCCGCCGCGTGGTCTCGGCGTTGCACTGCAACCCGACCATGAGCACTCCCACGCCGATCCCGCTGACGCCTCTCCCGCCGCGCGCCGCCACCGCGCCGACCGATCCCGACGACGTCCCCGCGCCGGTGCACGACGAGCCCGAGCGCGCCGTGCTGGTGCGCGACGCCTACGGCCAGGATCCGTACGAGCCCGAGGTCCACGGCGCCGACGGCGAATCGATCAACCGCGACGTCCACGTCGAACCGAAAGACCGCGCCGATCCCCTGGTCGCGGCGCTGCGCGCGGTCGAGCCCAAGCCGGCCTGAAGGTCCGCCGCGTCGCGGCGGTCGCTCACATCGCGTCGATGCCGGCGTCGACGTCGGCGGTGGTCTCGATGTGCAGCACGTAGGCGGAGGTCACCGACGTGGTGAAGCCCTTCACCTCGATCAGGTACGTGCCGTTGGTGATCGGCGGGCACGGCGAGCCGCCCGGGCACAGCACCATCTCGGTGTCGGCCGACGTCTTCGAGTCGTCGAGCACCATCCCGCCGTCGCCGGTGAGCAGGCGCAGGTCGAGATCGCCGGCGCCGTTGCGGTTCATGAAGGTGATCGTCGCGCGGATCGGCTGGCCGTCGACCAGGCCGACCGCGAACAGATCGACGTCGCCGGTGCCGCCGGTCGGGCAGATGGCGGCGCTGATGTCTTGCCCGGCCCACGCGGTGGCCGTGGCCGGCGTGTCGTTGGGCTCGTTGGCCGCGCACTGCTCGGGGGTGACCGGCGCATCGGCGGGGGCGGCGTCGGTCGGCTTGTCGAAGTCGAGGACGAGCGAGCAGCCGCTGGCGGCGAGCGCGAGGGCGCCGACGAGCCCGACGGCGAAACCGCGCTCGGCACGAGCGCGCACGGGTGCACCCCTCTGCATCGCCACGACGCTAGCCGGCCGCTTGCCGATCGTCAAGAGATCGCAAGGGGTTAGCTCCTTGACCGGGGCGTTTTTCGCGAGGTACGGTGCGCCGCCTTTCGCGCCCCCCGGATCCCCCATGTACCTACAAGACCTGATCTTCGAACTCCAGCGGTTCTGGGCCGATCACGGCTGCGTGATCGAGCAACCCGTCGACGTCGAGGTCGGCGCGGGCACGTTCCACCCGGCGACCTTCTTGCGCGTGCTGGGGCCCGAGCCGTGGAACGCGGCGTTCGCGCAGTTCTGCCGCCGCCCCGGCGACGGTCGCTACGGCGAGAACCCCAACCGGCTCGGCGCCTATTACCAGTTCCAGGTCGGGCTGAAGCCGTCGCCGCCCGACGTCCAGGATCTCTACCTGGCGTCGCTGCGCCGCATCGGCCTCGATCCGGCCGCCCACGATCTGCGCTTCGTCGAGGACGACTGGGAGTCGCCGACGCTCGGCGCGTGGGGCCTGGGCTGGGAGGTGTGGGCCGACGGCATGGAGGTCACGCAGTTCACGTACTTCCAGCAGGCGGGCGGCATCGATCTGCTGCCGGTCACCGCCGAGCTCACCTACGGCGTCGAGCGCATCGCGATGTACCTGCAGAACGTCGACAGCATCTTCGACATCAAGTGGGACAAGAACGTGACCTACGGCCAGATCCGGCACCCGTGGGAGGTCGAGTACTCGCACTTCCACTTCGAGGAGACCGAGGCGGCGCTGTACTTCGAGCTGTTCGATCGCTACGAGGCGATCTGCAAGCGCCTGCTCGAGCGCGGCCTGACCTTGCCGGCCTACGAGCACTGCATGAAGTCGTCGCACGCGTTCAACATGCTCGACGCCCGCGGCGCGATCAGCGTCACCGAGCGGGCGCGCTTCATCGGCCGGGTCCGGGCGATGGCGCGGGCCTGCGCCGAGGCCTACGTGCGGTCGCGCGCGAAGCTGGGGTTCCCGCTGCTCACCGGCGACGATCGCGCCAAGGCCGCCGCGGCCTTCGCGGCCGCCGAGGAGGGTGGCGTCAACGCCGCGGCGCTGGCCGCGGCCCGCGCGGTGTCGCCGCTCGCGACGGAGGTGGCCCGTGGCCAGTGATCTGCTGTTCGAGCTGGGGACCGAGGAGATCCCGTCGCGGATGCTGGCCAAGGCGCTGGCCGACCTGCCGGCGCTGGCCAAGGCCCGCCTCGACGCGGCCCGCCTGACCTACGGCGAGGTGACCGCGCTCGGCACGCCGCGCCGGCTGGCGCTGGTGGTGCGCGGCCTGGCCGAGCGCCAGCCCGATCTCGACGAGCGCGTCGTCGGTCCGCCGATCGGCGCCGCGTTCGCCGCCGACGGCACCGTCACCAAGGCCGGGCTCGGCTTCGCCGCCAAGAACGGCGTCGATCCGGCGACCCTCGAGAAGGCCGAGGTGCCGGGCAAGAAGGGCCTGTACGTCGTCGCCACCCGCCACGTCGCGGGCCAGCCGACGTTGGCCGTGCTGCCGGCGCTGCTCACCGAGCTCGTCGCCGCGCTGCCGTGGCCCAAGTCGATGCGCTGGGGCTGGCGCGAGGTCGGGTTCGTCCGGCCGCTGCACTGGCTGGTCGCGCTCTACGGCGGCGAGGTGGTGCCGGTGCGCTACGCCGGCGTCGTCGCCGGCCGCGCCACTCGCGGCCACCGCTTCCTCGCGCCCGGCGCGATCGAGCTGGCCAGCGCCGCCGACTACGTCGACGCGCTGCGCCCGGCGTTCGTGATCGTCGACCCGGTCGCGCGGCGGCGGATGATCGAGGCCGAGCTGGGGCGGCTGGCCGCCGAGACCGGCTGCACGGTGCGCCAGGACGACGACCTGCTCGACGAGGTCACCGGCCTGTGCGAGTACCCGGTCGGCGTGTGGGGCGGCTTCGACGAGGCGTTCCTCGAGGTGCCCGACGAGGTGCTGGTGCTGACGATGCGCACCCACCAGCGCTACTTCGCGTTCGACAAGGACGGCCGCACCGCCAACCGCTTCGCGACGATCGCCGCGACGATCACCAAGGACGCGGCGGTCGTGCGCACCGGCAACGAGCGCGCGGTCGTGCCGCGGCTGTCCGACGCGCGGTTCTTCTTCCTCGAGGACTGCAAGAAGAACCTCGACGACCTGCGGGCCAAGCTCGACGGCGTCGTCTTCCAGGCCAAGCTCGGCGAGGCCAAGTCGACCGGCGACAAGGTGCGCCGGATCGTCGGCATCGTCGACGCGCTGCGCGACGTGGTCGGCTTCGATCACCGGATCGCGCGCCGCGCCGCCGAGCTGTGCAAGAGCGACCTCCTGTCGAGCCTGGTCGGCGAGCTGCCCGAGCTGCAGGGCGTGATGGGCAAGTACTACGCGGCGCGCCAGCTGGCCGCCGACCCGGCCTGGGCCGACGCCGCGGCCGCGGTGGGTGAGGCGATCGCCGAGCACTACATGCCGCGCGGCGCCGGGGCGGCGCTGCCGGCCAGCCTCGAGGGCGCGCTGGTCGGCATCGCCGATCGCATCGACACGCTGGTCGGCTGCTTCGGCACCGGCCTCGAGCCGAGCGGCTCGGCCGACCCCTACGGGCTGCGCCGCGCCGCCAACGCGATCCTGGCGATCAACCTCGATCTCGGCAAGGGCGGCGAGCGGCACACGACGCTGGGCGCCGGGCGCGGCTTCCCGATCAAGCTCGACACGCTGATCGAGGTGGCGGCCCACCAGTTCGCCGGCAAGATCGAGGTCACCGACACCGACTGCGGCGAGCTGCACGAGTTCTTCCGCGGCCGGCTGCGCACGCTCCTGATCGATCGCGGCCTGGCCGGGCCCGACGTCGACGCCGCGCTCGGCGCCGGCTTCGACGACGTCTGCGACGCCCGGCTGCGCGCCGAGGCGCTGGCGGTGGTGCCGCCGGCGGCCCGCGAGGTGTTCAAGCGCATCGCCAACATCCTCGACGACGCCCACGCCAAGGGCATCGCGATCTCGGGCGAGGTCAAGCCGGCGATGTTCGTCGCCGACGGCAACACCGAGCACCGGCTGTGGAACGCGTTCCAGGGCGTCGTCGATCGCCTCGACGCCGCCCAGGCCGGCCAGGCCTACCGCGACATGCTGGCGATCCTGGTCGAGCTGCAGCCGACGGTCGCCGCGTTCTTCGACAAGGGCGGCGTGATGGTCATGGATCCCGACGCCGGGCTGCGCGAGAACCGGCTGTCGTTGCTGCACCGCATCCTCGCGCCGTTCGCGGCGATCGCCGACTTCCGGCTGGCGTCGCAGGGGCCGGCCGCCCCGGGGAGCGTGTCATGAACCGCTGGCTCTTCACGTTTGGTTGTTCGCCCGAGACCGGCGCGCCGGTCGATCGCATCCCCGATCACAAGGCGGCGGCGGCGCTGCTCGGCGGCAAGGGCGCCGGCCTGGTCGAGATGGCCCGGCTCGGCATCCCGGTCCCACCCGGCTTCACGCTGACCACCGAGGTGTGCGGCCACCGGCTCGCGCACGGCGCCGATCCCGCCGGCCTGGCCGACGAGCTGCGCGCCGCGGTGGCCGCGGTCGGCGCCGCCACCGGCACCGTGTTCGGCGACGCCGCGCGCCCGCTGCTGGTCAGCGTGCGCTCGGGCGCGCCGGTGTCGATGCCGGGCATGATGGACACCGTCCTCAACCTCGGGCTCAACCCGACGACGGTCGCCGGGCTGGCCGCCCGCACCGGCGACGCGCGCTTCGCGTGGGACTGCTACCGGCGGTTCCTGACGATGTACGCCGAGGTCGTGCTGGGCGTCGGCGCCGGCGACGACGATCACGACGAGGGCGTCTTCGAGCGCCTCTTGACCGATCGCAAGTACGCCGCGCGCGCGCAGAAAGACTCCGATCTCGACGCCGCGCAGCTCGAGGCGCTGTGCGCCGACTACCACCAGGCCATCCGCGCCGCCACCGGCGCGCCGTTCCCCGACGACGTCTGGGCCCAGCTCGACGGCGCGATCGCCGCGGTGTTCCGGTCGTGGGACAACCCGCGCGCCGACGCCTACCGCCGGATGCACGGCATCTCGGCGGCGATGGGCACCGGCGTCACGGTGCAGGCGATGGTGTTCGGCAACCTCGGCGACACCTCGGCCACCGGCGTCGCGTTCACCCGCGACCCCGCCAGCGGCGAGAAGGCGCTGTACGGCGAGTTCCTGGTCAACGCCCAGGGCGAGGACGTCGTCGCCGGCGTGCGCACGCCGCTGCCGATCGCCGCGATGGCCAAGGACTTCCCCGAGGCCTACGCCGGGCTGAACGAGGTGTGCGCGCGGCTCGAAGGCCACCACAAGGACATGCAGGACCTGGAGTTCACCGTCCAGGATCGCAAGCTGTGGATGCTGCAGAGCCGCGCCGGCAAGCGCACCGGCAAGGCGATGGTCAAGATCGCCGTCGATCAGGTCCACGAGGGGCTGATCGATCGCGCCACCGCGATCCGGCGCATCGAGCCGGGCAAGCTCGACGAGCTGCTCCACCCGACGCTGGATCCGGCCCACCGCCCGCCGGCGCTGACCAAGGGCCTGCCGGCGTCGCCGGGCGCGGCGATCGGCACGCTGGTGTTCTCGGCGCCCGAGGCCGACGCCGCCGCCGCCAAGGGCGAGCACGTGCTCTTGTGCCGCACCGAGACCTCGCCCGAGGACATCGTCGGCATGAAGGCCGCGGTCGGCATCCTCACCGCCCGCGGCGGCATGACCTCGCACGCGGCGGTCGTCGCGCGCGGCATGGGCAAGCCGTGCATCACCGGCGCCACCGGCCTGCGGGTCGAGGCGGCGCGCGGCCAGCTGACGGTGCTGGGCAAGGGCGGGGCGCCCGATCAGGTCTTCAAGCGCGGCGACGTGCTGACGATCGACGGCTCGACCGGCGAGGTGTTCGCCGGGCGTGCGCCGCTGGCGCCGGCGGCGCTGTCGCCCGAGCTCGAGGAGCTGATGGCGTGGGTCGACACCACGCGCACGCTCAAGATCCGGACCAACGCCGACACCGCCACCGACGCTCGCACCGCGCGCAAGTTCGGCGCCGAGGGCATCGGGCTGTGCCGCACCGAGCACATGTTCTTCGCCACCGACCGCATCCTGGCGGTGCGCGAGATGATCGTCGCCAGCGACGTCGCCGGCCGCAAGGCGGCGCTGGCCAAGATCCTGCCGATGCAGCAGGCCGACTTCACCGAGATCTTCGCCGCGATGGACGGCCTGCCGGTGACGATCCGCCTGCTCGATCCGCCGCTGCACGAGTTCCTGCCGCACACCGCCGCCGAGATCGCCGGCGTCGCCGCCGACCTGGGCACGACCCCCGAGGCGATCGCCGCCAAGGTGGGCGCGCTGACCGAGTCGAACCCGATGCTCGGCCACCGCGGCTGCCGGCTGGCGATCACGTTCCCCGAGATCTACGAGACCCAGGCGATCGCGATCGCCCGCGCGGCGATCGCCGCGCAGCGGGCCGGCGCCCGGGTGCTGCCCGAGATCATGATCCCGCTGGTGATGGTGCCGGGCGAGCTGGCCCGGCTGCGGGCCGAGGTGGCGGCGGTCGTGGATCGCGAGCTGGCCGCGGCCGGCGCGACGATCCCGTACACGATCGGCACGATGATCGAGCTGCCGCGCGCGTGCCTGGTCGCCGATCAGATCGCGGCCCACGCCGACTTCTTCTCGTTCGGCACCAACGACCTGACCCAGACCACGCTGGGGCTGTCGCGCGACGACGTCGCGAGCTTCCTGCCGACCTACCTCGAGACCGACCTGGTGCCGGCCGACCCGTTCGCCTCCCTCGACACCGCCGGCGTCGGCCAGCTGGTGGCGATGGGCGTCGAGCGCGGCCGCCGCACCAAGCCCGGCCTCAAGATCGGCGTGTGCGGCGAGCACGGCGGCGATCCCGCCTCGATCCTCGCCTTCCACCGGTACGGCCTCGACTACGTGTCGTGCTCGCCGTTCCGGGTCCCGATCGCCCGGGTGGCCGCCGCCCGGGCCGCGTTGGCCGGAGACCGCTCATGACTGTGCGCCCCGTCACCCAGGCAACCCCCGCCGGCAGCCGCCGGTCCAAGCTGGCTGCCATGGATCTCGTCCGGTCATCTCGCTGGTCGTCTCGCTGGGCGTTGCTCGCCGCCGGCGTGGTGGCGTGCACCGCCTCGGAGTCGGAGGTCCGCCCCGATCCCGACCGCATCTTCTACCCGACCGCGGTGACGGTGGCGCCCGATGACTCGGTCGCGTTCGTGGTGTCGGCCAACTCGGACCTGACCTACGACTCCGGCACGGTCCAGGTCGTCGACCTGGCGGTCGTCGAGCAGGTCGTGGCGGCGTGGAAGAGCAACCGCACGGTCCCGGCGGGGTGCAGCGTCCCGACCGACGCCACCGAGACGCTGGCCTGCCCCGAGGCCGACTTCTTGATCGACGGCGCTGGCGTCCGCATCGGCAACTTCGCCAGCGCCGTGACCACCCAGGATCTCGGCGGCGGCAAGCTGCGCCTGCTGGTCCCGGTGCGCGGCGATCCGTCGATCACCTGGATGGACTGGGACCCGGCGACCCGCGCGCTGGCGTGCAGCACCGGCCAGGGCTTCCCGCTGTGCGACGACGAGCACCGCCTGGTCGAGCTGACCGGCTTCGACGACCCGCCCGGCCTGCCCAGCGAGCCCTACGGCGTCTTCGCCGACTCGCTCGGCCAGTTCGCCGTGGTGTCGCACTTCGCCAACGGCATCATCTCGCTGATCGACTCGCCAGCCGCCGGCGTGCCGAGCCTGGTCGACGCGCGGTCGATCGGCCTGTCGGTCGGGATGTCGGGCATCGCCGGGCGCAAGGCCGGCGCCGACGACCTGCTCTACGCCCAGAGCGTCGACACCGACCGGGTGTTCCTGTTCACCGTCGCCCGCCCCGCCGGCCGCCAGCCGTCGCTGGTCAGCGGCGGCTTCTTCTTCCAGAACGCGGTCGGCAGCGGCTCGGACTCCGGCGGCACCGCCGACGACTCGCGCGGCATCGTCTTCCGCGACGGCGGCGATCGCGCGTTCTTCGTCAACCGCATGCCGCCGGCGCTGCAGGAGTACGACACCAGCCTCGGGCCGACCGGCGTGCCGGTCAACCGGGTGATCGCGTCGACCGACATCTGCCGGCAGGCGACCTCGGTGACCGCCGCCGAGACCGGCGCCGGCGAGCGCGCCTACGTGACGTGCTACGGCGACGGCCAGGTCTACGTCGTCGATCCCCGCGCCGGCGGCGCGGTCGCGGCCACGACGCTCACCGGCCGCGGCCCGATCGCCAGCGCCGCGGTGCCCAGCCGCGGGCTCTTGCTGGTGGCCAACTTCCTCGACGACTCGCTCGCGGTCGTCGACATCGATCCGACGTCGCCGGTCGCGTACCGGGTCGTGCTCCGCCTGGGAGGCAACTCGTGAAGTCCCGTTCGCTGTTCGCGCTCGCCGTCGTGGCGACCGCTGCGTGTGGAGAGACCGGCACCGAGGTGTCGGTCACCCGGCGGTTCGACAACCCGGTCGACGTCGCGTTCGGCTGCTACGGCGCGATGAAGCGCACCGACACCGGCGAGAGCGTCCAGACGCCGCAGCCGCTGGCGTCGTGCCGCATCCGCGCCATCGGCTCGCCGGCGTTCGCCTCGGACGCGATCGACGTGCCGCCGGGCCAGGAGGGCATCGCGAACTCGGCGATGTTCTGGTACACGGCCGCGGTCCAGCCCACGACGGGGACGATCACCGTCGCCTACACCAAGCTGCTCGGCCTGGCCGACGCCGACGTCGCGACCGGCGTGCCCGAGTACGGCGAGCGCGACTTCACCGTCGACGACGCCGACCGTTACATCCCCGGCCACAACGCGCTGGCGGTCGGCGCGACGCCGATCGCGATCGACACCGACACCGCCGGCTGCCACCTGCTCACCGCCAACGCGGGCAGCTGCGATCTGTCGGTGATCGACCTCCTGCAGGTGGTGGCCAAGGGCGACGCGCCGATCGTGTCGGAGCTGCCGCTGACCACCGCCAGCGGCGCGCCGCTCTTGGCGCGCCCGGCGGCGCTGGCCGCGACCGATCTGGCCTCGCCGATCGGCGCCGCTTGCCCGGCGACCCCGGTCGGCATCCACTACGTCGCGTACCCCGACTGCCACGCGGTGGCGGCGATCGACGCGGCGACCGGCCGCGCGGTGGCGTCGATCCGCTTCGCCGCCGACGGCACCGCGACCGTGGGCGACGGCGAGCTCAGCTGCCCCCGCGAGTGCGGCGACCGCGACCCGATCGTCGACGGCGCCCGTCCGACGTCGCTCGACATCGTCCGCGACGAGCGGGTCGGCACCCAGAAGCTGGCGATCGGCGTGGCCAACCGCCCGGTCGTGACCGTCGTGACGCTGGCCGCGACCGGCCTGCCGGCGACCGTCAGCCAGGTCGATCTCGACGGCGACGTCGGCGTCACCGACGTCGCGCTGTCGGCGCAGATCACGATGGGCGGCAACGGCGGGCTCAACGACGGCGACAGCGGCACCGACGCGCAGTTCGTCTACGCGGTCGCCAGCGACGGCACGGTGCGCGTCGCCGAGGTGCTGGTGGCCAACCGCGAGTGCGACACCCAGGTCGACCCGCGCTACCTGTTGACCGAGAACGACAGCGACGCGTTCATCTGCATGGCCGTGGGCGATCCGGCGACGCCGCCGCGACGCGCCGGCGCCCGCAGCCCCGGCGTCGAGTTCGCCGGCCCGGCGCGGCCGGTGGCGGTGGCGATCGGCGCGGCCAACAACACCAGCATCACCGAGCGGCCCGAGCGGCTGGCCGGCCACTTCGCGTACGTATCGCTGTCGAACGGCTTCACCGTCGTCGTCAACATCGACGACGACAACATCGACGACACCCGGGTCGCCAGCGATCCGCTGGCCACCCAGCTGCCGCTGGTGCTGCCGCACCAGATCCGCGACAGCGGCTTCGCGCGCAACGCCGACAACCTGTTCGAGGAGGATATGGTGCAGCGGCGCGACTGCGCGGCGCTGTCGCCGAGCCCCCCGAGCGACGTCCCGTCGAGCGCGCTGGTGATCGGCGGCCCCCACGCCGACGCCAACCCGGTGCGCATCTTCTCGGGCGCGTCGCTGGCCAGCGAGAAGAGCTACGCGTTGCCCGCGGTGCACCAGTCGCTGTGCGTCGGCACCGACGCCAGCGTGCCGGTGCCCGACACCAACTTCTCGGCGCCCCTCGACGTGCGCCTCGCGACCTACCCCGACTGGCACGCGCTGGGCTTTGAGGAGGACTGGCAGTTCGTGTGGGAGGGCCTCTTGTCCAACGACCGCACCGACGGCAGCCAGGCGCTCGACGGCCCGCAGGTGCGGACCGGCCTGGTCGACATCGGCGGCGGCGGCATCAGCGTCGTCGATCCCAGCGCGCCGTTCTGCGCCGCCGGCGTCGAGCCGCGCGACATCGTGACCTTGCGCGGCTGCGACCCGGCCCGCGGCGACGCCCAGTGCGGGCTCGGCGAGACCTGCTTCGTCCACCCCGACGCGACGATCGCCACCGGCGCGTGCCTGCCCAAGGACAAGCTCGACACGCTGCCCGGCCTGTGCCGCGACTACCTGGTGTCGCTGCGGCGCTACGCGGTCGTGGACGCGCTGGCCGGGCGCCTGACCCTGCGCGAGCGCAAGCGCGAGCTGCGCACGACGCCGGTCACCGGCTGCACCTCGAACCAGCAGTGCCAGGACCTGGCGCTCTACGACGCGCAGCTGGTGTCGCCCGATCACCCGGTCGACGACGACACCGCCGCGCCCAACCGCACCTACGCCTGCGAGCCCGACACCTTCCGCACCCCGGCGCTGAACCGCTGCGTGATGACGTGCCAGTCCGACGACCAGTGCGACGCCGGCACGCTGTGCCGCGCCGGCCACTGCATCGAGGGCATCGTGCCGGCGGCCGAGTGCGCCAGCGGCCTGCAGCGCTACGACCTGCGCGCCGCCGACGCGTTCGTCGCGATCGGCTCGCGCTCGGGCTACCTGCACCCGTTCATCGCCGACAGCGCCGGCCGCTGCGTCAAGGACCCGGCCGCCAGCCCGCTCCTGGTCGGGCGCGTGCCGCTGACCGCGCCGCCGTGCACCGGCACCGGCCCCACCGATCTCACGCCCAACCCGTGCAGCGAGACGATCGATCAGGTCGAGAAGCAGCCGGACTACAAGCCGGGCACCTGCGAGCTGACCACCGCCGGGACCAAGCTGGTGACCCGGACCACCCGCGGCATCCGCTTCCAGAACCCGCTCTTGCGCCTGACCTTCGTCGATCCGACCTACCCCGGCGACGCGATGTGCCGCGACGACCGCGCCGGCGGCCTGGTCGACGTGCCCACCGTCCACCGCGACGCGTCGATCCAGTTCCGCATCGTCGATGGCTTCCTGCCGCGGACGATGGGTGACGCGATCGCGCAGCCGACCAACGTCGTGCGCGCCCCCGACGGCGCGATCTGGGTGGTGGACGGCGGCGACACCCAGCCGACGAACAACTCGTCGACCAACGTCCGCGGCCAGCTGGTGCGGGTCTCGCCGCGGGCTCCCGACGGCGCGGTCCACCTCCAGTAGCCCTGGATCGCCGTCGGGCCGCGAATCGACCGCGCGGCGGGCTGGCGGGGCCGGAAAACTTGCTCCGCGCTTCCGCCTGCGCAAGCGTCGGGGTAGGAGCTGCCCATGGCTGGAACCGATAGCGAGCTGTACAAGGACAAGATCGAGGTCAGCCTCGACGGGCGCCAGATCTTCTACCTGTTCTTCGGCGGCGCCGTGGTGGCGTGCCTGGTGTTCGTCCTCGGCGTGATGGTCGGGCGCCGGCTCGAGGCCCGCGGCCACGTCGACAAGGTCGCGGCGACGTCGGCCCAGCGGGATCCGCTGGCGGCGCTCGATCGGCTCGGCGCCGGCGAGGGCTCGATGACGTTCCCCAACGCGCTGGGCGGCAGCGGCGGCCCGTCGGCCGCCGTCGATCGCGAGATCGCCGCGCTCGGCGCGCGCAAGGCCGCGGCCCCGGCCAAGGCCGTCGAGCCGCCGGCGGCGAAGGGCGAGGAGCCCAAGGCCGAGGAGCCGAAGGCCGCCGAGCCGAAGGCCGAGCCGAAGGCCGTCGAGCCGAAGCCCGCCGAGCCGAAGGCCGCCGAGCCGAAGCCGGCCGCCCCCAAGGCGCCCGACGCGGCGGCGGGGCCGGCCAAGTTCACGCTGCAGCTGTCGGCGTTCCAGGATCAGGCCGAGGCCGACGCGTTCCTGGCCACGGTCAAGGCCGCGGGCTACGCCGCCTACGTCACCTCGGCCGACGTCGACGGCAAGAAGTTCTTCCGGGTGCGCCTGGGCAAGTACGCGACCTACGAGGACGCGGTCGCGGCCAAGGGCGAGTTCGAGAAGAAGGTGCCGAAGATCGCCTACGTCATCCGGCTGTGAGCCGGCCGGCGGGCGAGGGCGGGGCGGCGCGCGCGGCGTCATAGCGATCGGCTACAAGACGCCGATCTCGTGCGCGCCAGCTCCGCCAGCTCTCCGTCCCAGACGCCGCTCATGCGGCAGTTCCTGGACGTGAAGGATCGCCACCCCGACGCGATCGTCTTCTTCCGCCTCGGCGACTTCTACGAGATGTTCTTCGAGGACGCGGTGGTGGCGGCGGGGCTGCTCGACCTGACGCTCACCACCCGCGACAAGGGCAAGGTCGACGCGGTGCCGATGTGCGGGGTGCCGCACCACGCCGCCCGCGGCTACGTCGCCAAGCTGACCGACCTCGGCCACAAGGTCGTGATCTGCGAGCAGGTCGAGGACCCCAAGGTCGCCAAGGGGCTGGTGCGCCGCGACGTCGTCCGGATCGTCACGCCCGGCGTGGTGGTCGACGAGGACGCGCTCGATCCCAAGGCCGGCCGCTACGTCGCGGCGGTGGTGCGGGCCACACCGCCGGCGGCGCCGCCGGCCCCGGTCGCGCGGGGCGCCCGCAAGCCGCCGCCCGAGCCGCCGCCCGAGCCGCGGTTCGGGCTGGCCTACCTCGACGTCACCACCGGCGAGTTCCGCGCCACCGAGCTGGCGACGGCGGCGGCCACGGTCGACGAGCTGGCCCGGGTCGGTCCGCGCGAGGTGATCGTCGCCGCCGACGAGCTGGCCCCGGGCGGCATGGCCGCGCCGGGCGCGCCGCTGCGCCGCTACGCCGCGGTGTGGGGGGCGGCGCCGGTGCCGGCGCTCGGCGACGCGACCGCGGCGCTGGGCGCGGCGCTGGCCGAGTCGCTGGTCGAGCTGGCCGCGCAGCCGGCGCTGGTCCAGGCCGCCGCCACCGTGCTGGCCTACGCGCGCGCCACCCAGCCCGGCGGCACGCTGCCGATCGCGCGGCTGGCCTGCTACCAGCCGGGCGCGACGATGGTCCTCGACGAGGCGGCGATCGCCAACCTCGAGCTGTGCCAGACGCTGGTCGGCGCGCGGCGGCAGGGCTCGCTGCTCGACGTCCTCGACGACACCACCACCGCGCCCGGGGCGCGGCTGTTGCGGCGCTGGCTTCTATATCCACTTACCGATCGCGCGGCGATCGCGCAGCGCGCCGACGCGGTGGCCGACTTCCTGGCCGCCGCCGAGGTGCGCCGCGAGCTGCGCCGCGAGCTCAAGGCCACCAGCGACCTCGAGCGCCTGGCCGGCAAGGCCACGCTGGGCGTCGCCGGGCCCCGCGACCTGGGCCGGCTGCGCGACACGCTGCTGGCGCTGCCGGCGCTGGCGGCGCTGGCGGTGCCGTCGCCGCGGCTCGACGGCGCGCCGACCCTGACCGACCTGCGCCCGGTGGCCACGCCGGCGCTGGCGACGTTGGCCGCGCACCTCGACGCCGCGCTGGTCGAGCAGCCCGGCGCGCTGGTCAAGGACGGCGGCTTCGTCCGCCCCGGCTTCGACGCGGTGGTCGACGAGTGCCGCGGCCTCGCCGATGGCGGCAAGGACGCGATCGCGGCGATCGAGGCGCGCGAGCGCGAGCGCACCGGCATCGGCAGCCTCAAGGTCCGCTACAACCGCGTCTTCGGTTACTACATCGAGATCACCAAGAGCCAGCTGGCGCGCGTGCCCGACGACTACCTGCGCAAGCAGACCGTCGCCGGCGGCGAGCGCTACGTGACCCGCGAGCTGGCCGAGCTCGAGGCCAAGGTGCTGGCGGCCCAGGACACGCTCGCGACCCGCGAGGCCGAGGTCCACCGCGCGCTCATCGCCGAGGTCGCGGCGCTGTACCAGCCGCTCTTGGCCGCCGGCGCGGCGATCGCGACGATCGACGTGTGCCTGACCCTGGCCGAGGTCGCCGAGCGCCGCGGCTGGGCGCGGCCGGTCGTCGACGACTCGGTGGTCATCGACATCAAGGACGGCCGCCACCCGGTGATCGAGGCGCTGGTCCCGGCCGGGACGTTCGTGCCCAACGACGCGCGGCTCGACGCCGATCGCGAGCAGGTCGTGCTGGTGACCGGGCCCAACATGGCCGGCAAGTCGACGTTCATGCGCCAGGTCGCGCACATCGTGATCCTGGCGCAGGTCGGCAGCTTCGTGCCGGCGGCGGCCGCGACGATCGGCGTCTGCGATCGGGTCTTCACCCGCGTCGGCGCCACCGACAACCTGGCCCGCGGCGACTCGACGTTCATGGTCGAGATGCGCGAGACCGCCGCGATCCTGGCCCACGCCACCCGGCGCTCGCTGGTGGTCCTCGATGAGGTCGGGCGCGGCACGTCGACCTTCGACGGCGTGTCGATCGCGTGGGCGGTCGCCGAGTACCTGCACGACGCGATCGGCGCGCGGACGCTGTTCGCGACCCACTACCACGAGCTGACCGCGATGGCCGACGATCGGCCACGCGTGCACAACGTCTCGGCGCTGGTGCGCGAGCAGGACGGCGAGGTGGCGTTCCTGCGCCGGATCGTCCCCGGCGCGGCGTCGAAGAGCTACGGCATCGACGTGGCCCGGCTGGCCGGGCTGCCGCGCTCGGTGATCGCCCGCGCCCGGGCGATCCTGGCCCGCCTCGAGGGCGACGGCGCCGCGCTGCCCAGCGGCCGGCGGCTGGCGCAGGCGCCGCCGGGCCAGCTGTCGCTGTTGCCAGCCCTTGCCGCCGCCGTCGACGCGCCGGCCGCCGAGGTGGCGCAGCGCCTGCGCGCGCTCGACCCCGATCGCATGACCCCGATCGCCGCGCTGGCGGCGCTGGCCGAGCTGCGCGGGCTGTTATCATGACCGCGACGTGGCCGACGCGAGTGACAAGTCGACGCAGCCGTCGCCGATGCGCATCGGCAAGGGCGACGTCGATCCCGAGCTGTCGACCGCCCTGCCGGGCGGGCTGACCTCGGACGATCTCGACGGCAGCGAGCTCGATCCGCTGCTCGCCGCGGTGGCCGCAACCGGCGCGCCGCCCGAGGCCGAGCTGGCGCCCGACACGATCATCGGCGAGATCTACCAGGTGGTGCGCCGGCTCGGCGCCGGCGGCATGGGCGTGGTCTACCTCGCGCAGGATCGCTCGCTCGATCGGCCGGTCGCGGTGAAGCTGCACCGCGCGCTGCGCGGCAGCGATCGCCTGCAGCGCGAGGCCACCGCGATGGCGCGGCTGTCGCATCCGCACGTCGTCACCGTCCACGCGGTCGGGCGCGTCGGCGACGACGTCTTCGTCGCGATGGAGTACGTCGCCGGCGGCACGCTGCGCAGCTGGCTGCGGGGCGCGCCGCGGCCGTGGCGCGAGGCGCTGGCGCGGTGCCGCGCCGCCGGGCTGGGCCTGGCGGCGGCCCACGACGCCGGCCTGGTCCACCGCGACCTCAAGCCCGAGAACGTGCTCCTGACCGAGGCCGGCGTGCCCAAGGTCGCCGACTTCGGCCTGGCCCGCGCGTCCGACGACGAGCGCCCCGACAGCCTCGACGGCAGCACCGCGCCGGCGGGCAGCGACAGCGGCGCCAGCGGCAGCCTGCGCACGCCGACCGGCAAGAAGGACGTGCTGTCCGATCGGCTGACGATGACCGGCGCGATGGTCGGCACGCCGGCGTACATGGCGCCCGAGCAGTTCCGCGGCAAGGTCGACGCCCGCGCCGATCAGTTCGCGCTGGCGGTGATGACGTGGGAGGCGCTGTACGGCGAGCGGCCGTTCGCCGGCAAGGACGCCCGCGCGCTCGAGGCCGCGGTGCGCCAGGGCCCGCCGCCGGCGCCGCGCAAGTCGCCGGTGCCGCCGGCGGTGGCCGGCGTATTGCGGCGTGCGCTCGCCGTCGATCCGGCCGCGCGCTACCCCACCGTGCCGGCGTTCCTGGCCGCGCTCGATCGCGCGGTCGGCGCGCGCCGGCGGCGGGTCGCGCTCGGCGCCGGCGCCGCGGTGGTGGTGATCGGCGGCGCGGTCGCGGCGTGGTCGGCGAGCCGCCGCGCGCCCGATCCGTGCCGCGACGCGACCGCGGTCGTCGATCGGGTGCTGTCGCCGGCGCTGCTGGCGCGGGTCGACGCGGCGCTGGCCAGCGGCCCGGCCGGCAGCGCGAGCTACGCCGGCGACCGGGTGCGCGGGCTGCAGGGCCACTTCCAGGCGGTCGCGAGCCGCGCGTGCAAGGCCGGCAAGGTCGAGGCCGCGCTGTCGGGCGAGCTGTACCAGCGCAGCGTCGGGTGCCTGGCCTACCGCGCCCAGGTGGCGGCGGCGATCGTCGACGACACCGCGCTGATCGCGCGCGACCCCGCGGCCTACGCGCGCAAGGTGCGCGCCGCCCCCGACGCGCTGGCCTGCCTCGACGCCGTCGCGCTGGCGGCCACGCCGATCGCGCCGCCGGCGTCGGCGGTCGCCACCCAGGCCGACCTCGACGTCGCGATGGTCGACATCGACGTCGATCAGCTCGACGACGCCGCCGCGCGGATCGCCCGGGCCACCGCCGCCGGCGCCAGCGATCGCGGCACCCAGGCGATGCTGCTGCGGGCCCGCGGCGCGCTGGCCGCGGCCCGGGCCGAGTACCCGGCGGCGGTGAAGCTGCTCACCGACGCGTACTACGCCGCGCAGGCGGTCGACGACGTCGATGTCTACCTCGGCGCGCTGGCGAGCTTGGTCGAGATCCACGGCGACGTCGAGGCCGATCCGGTCGCGGTCGAGCCGTGGGTCCGGCTGGGCGAGGCCGCGGTCGAGCGCGATCGCCGGCGCGCGCCGGTCGCGGTGACGTCGGTGCTGCTGGCGCTGGCCGCGGTGGCCGATCGCGTCGGCGACGCCGACGCCGCGGTCGCGCACACCGAGGCCGCGCGCGCGCTGATCGGCGACGGCCGCGATCCGCTGACGACCGCGATGCTCGAGCACGCCAGCGCCCAGGCGCTCGACGGCGCCAGCCGCTACCCGGAGGCGATCGCGCACGAGCAGGCCGCGGTCGACGCGTGCGCGCAGGCGCTCGACGTGGCCCACCCGACGTGCATCGGGTTCCGCGCCGCGCTGGCGTTGCACCGCAGCGAGGCCGAGGACGTCGACGGGGCGGCCGGGCTGGCGCTGGAGGTGCAAGCCGACCTCGACCGCGCCCCGGCGTCGACGCTGGGCGATCGCGCCGCGGCGTACATGGCGGTCGGGACCGTGCTCGCCGATCAGCCGGCGTACCGCGCCCAGGCGGCCAAGGACTTCGCGCTGGCCCGCGACCTGTACGTGCAGATCCACGGCGCGAGCCACCCCGACGTCGCCAAGGCCGAGAGCAACCTCGCCGTGATCGACATGAAGAACGGCGCGTGGGCCAAGGCGGCGGCGGCGCACGCCCGCGCGCTGGCGATCCAGGAGCGGTACCTCGGCCCGCGCCACGCCGACGTCGCGGCGACGCTGTTCAACCTCGGCACCGCGCACCTGCGCGCCGGCGCGCTGACGGACGCGCTGCCGGTGGCCCGCCGCTGCGTCGCGATCTACGACCAGGCGGCGCCCGGCTCGGCCCGCCACGTCTACGCGCTGCGCCTGCTGGCCGAGGTGCTGACCACCACCGGCGCCGCGCGCGAGGGCGAGGCGGTGGCGCGGCGCGGCTTGACCCTGGCCGACTCGCTCGAGGGCGCCGCGTACTTCGACCTCGGGATCGAGGTCGCGCGCGCCGACGTCGCGCTCGGCGAGCGCTTGCCCGAGGCCCGGCGGCTGCTCGACCAGGCCGAGCCGCAGTTCGCGCAGTACCCCGCGGTGTTCGTCAAGCAGCTGGCCGACATCGCGGCCTTGCGCGCCCGCCTGCCCTGAACCGCGGCGCCGCGCCGCGGGCCCGGGATCCGCGGCGCCGGCGATCGACTTGGCGGCGCCCGGGTTCTACAGTGCGGCCCGCCGTGACCGTCATCGATCGCACCGCGCACGAAGCCCCGGTGCGCGATCTCGTCGCCGCTGGCGACCTGACGCGCGCCGCGACCGCCGCCATCGAGCTCTACGGTGGAGAGATCGCCAGCTTCCTCCACGCCATCGCCCGCGACGAGGACCTCGCCACCGAGGCCTACGCCGTCACCTGCGAGGACCTGTGGCGAGGCTTGCCCGGCTTCCGCTGGGGCTCGTCGCTGCGCACCTGGCTCTACGCGCTGGCGCGCAACGCGCTGTTCCGGCTGCGCCGCGCGCCGCGTCGCCGCGAGCGCGCCTACGTCCCGCTCGACCTGGCCAAGGAGGTGTTCGATCGCGCCGAGCAGATCCGCACCGGCACCGTCGAGTTCATGCGCACCGAGGTCAAGGACGAGGTGCGCCGGCTGCGCGAGGCCCTCGACCCCGACGACCACGAGCTGCTGATCCTGCGGATCGATCGCAAGATGTCGTGGCGCGAGGTCGCGCAGGCGATGCCCGGCGATGGCGAGGAGTCGGTCGACCGGCGGGCCGCGGTGCTGCGGAAGCGGTTCGAGCGGGCGAAGACGCTGTTGCGGACGCTGGCGGCCGAGCGCGGGATCATCGGGGCGGAGTAGGACGGAGAGCGGGGGGAGCGGAGAGCGGGGGAGAGCGGATCGGGCACGGGCACGGGCACGGGCACGGGCACGGCGTCGGGGATCGGGGACGGGGACGGGATCGGGATCGGTGACCGGTTCCGGCTCCGGGTCCGGCTCCGGCTCCGGGTCCGGCTCCGGCTCCGGCTCCGGCTCCGGCTCCGGCTCCGGTTCCGGGGCCGGCACCGGCTCCGGTTCCGGTTCCGGACCCCGGGTAAAACGGGGGCGGGCGCCCCCTTTCGGGGGAGGATGGGGGGCGGCGTCCCTCCGTGGGCGGGCGAGTCGATCGAGTGATCCTCGGTGGTTAGGTCGTGGCGCGGGCCTTGCTGTATGTGCCCGGCATGAGGAGGCTCGCCGTGAACCGAATCCAAACTGGCATCGCGCTCAGCGTCGCTCTTGCTGGGGTGGCCGCCTGCGGGGGAGACGACACGACCGGTCCGTTGGACCGCGTCGACGCCATCGTCTTCCTGCAGCGCACCCCCCGCAACGAGATGGGTGACATCTTCCAGTACCGCAGCTACCGGCCGGGGGGCCGGATCGTGAAGCTGTCGCCGCCCACCGCGGACGGCAAGCTCGAGGAGCTGTGCTGCTCGAACGCCGGCTCGGAGTTCGCCGACATCGACATCTCGAACTACGACCTGTCGTTCGACGCGCAGGCCAACCCGCCCAAGGGCGAGATCGTGTTCTCGGGCAAGCTCAGCGACGCCCAGAACTACGGCCTCTTCATCCTGCACCTCGAGACCGGCGCGGTCGATCAGCTCGCGACCGACCCGATGTACGACTTCCTCAACCCGGTGTTCATGCCGGGCGACAAGATCCTCTTCACCACCAACAAGTCGGTGGAAGAGGGCGCCCCGCAGCACCGCGACGAGTACGAGCGCGGCGTCACGCTGCAGGTCGGCTCGATGAACCGCGACGGCACCGGCATGGTGCTCGGCCCGCGCAACCTGTCGCACCGCGTCTTCCCGACGATGACCTCGGATGGCCGCATCCTGCTCACCCAGTGGGACCACCTGGGCGACATGAACGCGGGACACCTGATGTTCATGAACCCCGACATGACGACGCTGCGCGAGGCGTTCGGCAAGGAGTCGACCGGGGTCACCAACAGCTACCTCAAGGCCCACGAGATCTCGCCGGGGCGGTTCGTCGCCATCGGCACGTCGCGTGACCGCACCGTCCAGTCGGGCGCGATCCTCGACATCCGCCTCGGCAAGACCGCGACCGACAACGGCGCGGTGCGCGCCAACATCGACATGTCCGAGGCCAACGCCGAGGCCCGCATCCTGACGCCGAACGTGCCGCTCGGCCGCGAGCCGTCGTCGATGACGATCGGCCGCTACTACGACGCGTACCCGCTCGACGCCGCCGACTACCCGACCCTGGTCGTCAGCTGGTCGGACGGCACCGTCGAGTCGGGCACCCTCGAGGCCGCCGGCAAGAGCGCCCAGTTCGGCCTGTACGTCTACGACTCGAAGGCCAAGGCCCGCCGCCCGCTCTACGACGACCTCGAGAAGTGGGACGTGCTGGCCCGCCCGCTCGCCCCGCGCCCCGCGCCGCCGCAGATCCCGGCCTCGGGCACCCACCAGTTCGACCAGGAGACCACGCTGATCGGCTCGATGGATGTCTACCAGTCGTCGGTCGCCACGATCACCCGCGGCGACGCGGTCGCGGTCCGGGTCATCGAGGGCTTCTCGACCGAGGAGGGCATCCCGCGTGACTTCGGCCTGACCGAGCACGAGGGCGCGGCCATCCTGGGCCAGGCGCCGGTCGAGGCCGACGGCTCGTGGGCGGCGCTCATCCCCGCCAACGTCCCGGTCCACGTCCAGCCCATCGACAAGTTCGGCATGGCGCTGGTCAACGAGCCGGTGTGGTTCAGCGGCAAGAAGGGCGAGTCGCGCTTCTGCGGCGGCTGCCACGAGAGCCGCACCGACGCCACCGTCATCCAGCCCGGCGTCACCCAGGCGATCGGCCGCGGCCCCGCCAACCTCCACGCCACCACGCTGCGCGGCGACCGCGTCTCGAGCGGCTTCACCCGCACCGGCACCGTCGGCATCCCCTGGGACCGCGCGCTGCAGCCGATCTTCGACGCCAAGTGCGTGAGCTGCCACAACGGCACCCCCGGCCCGGCCAACCCGAGCTGGACGATCATGGACCCGATGACCGGCGCGTCGTTCACCTGGACCTTCAACCTGAGCGGCGGCCCCGCCACCTACGGCGTCGGCGACGCGATGCTCTCGGGCTACTCGGCCTCGCACCTCTCGCTGATCGGCCCGTCGATGCGCGACCTCGAGCGCGCCGACCTGGTCGTCGTCGGTGACCTCAAGGTCTACATCGAGCCGGGCAACGCCCGCGACTCGGAGCTGATGAAGAAGCTCAACCCGATGCAGCTGTACCCGAGCCCCGACGGCAACGTCCGCGCGTTCCCCGGCATGCCGGTCCACGCCCGCGACGTCGGCGCCGACCTCACCGCCGACGAGTACTTCCTGCTGAACGCCATGGCCGACGCCGGCGGTCAGTTCTACTCGCGCGAGAACGCGCCGGGCGCGCCGTGAGCGTCGCCGTCCGTCCGTCTCACCCTGGAACCAACCGTCCCGCTCCTCGGAGGACCGCCATGAACACGCAACTCCGCCTCTCTACCTTCGTCGCCACGGCGCTGCTCGTCGGCCTGGCCTCGCCGGCGCTCGCCGGGCGCGGCGGCTCGGCGGCCCGCATCCAGGGCGCCGCGGCCACCGGCTCGGTCGACGCCATCGTCGCCGAGGTCGAGCGCGCCGAGCGCCTGACCTGCGACGCCTGCATCCCGGTCGTGATGGACCTGCTCGATCACGATCGCTACGAGGTCCGCGAGGTCGCGGGCTGGTGGTTCGCGCGCCACGCGGCGCTGCGCACCGAGCTGGCCGCCCGCGCGACCACCGACCTCGCCGGCGCCGACAGCCGCCTGGCGCGCAACGGCGCCGACCTGCTCGGCGCGTTCATGCACCCGTCGGCCATCCCGGCGCTGACCGCGGCGATCGGTCGCACCGACCTGTCGGCCGAGGCCCGGCTGGCCGCGGTGCGCGCGCTCGGCATGATCGGCCACCCCAACGGCAAGGCCGGCCTGACCGCCGCGCTCGGCGACAGCGACGCGAGCGTCCGGCTCGAGGCGCTGACCGACTGGGCGAAGCTGCGCAAGGTCACCGACGCGGCGCCGGTCGTGGCCCGCGTCAACGACGGCGACGCCCGGGTCCGCGCGGCCGCGGCCGGCGTGATCGGCACGCTGCGCTTCGCCGGTGGCCGCGCCGCCCTCGAGGCGGTGCTGGCCAGCGACGCCGACGCCAACGTCCGCCGCAACGCCGCCTGGGCCCTCGGCCAGATCGGCGACCCGGCGTCGCGCGCCGCGCTGGTCGCGGCGCAGGGCGACGCCTCGGCGCTGGTGCGGTCGACGGCCACGGCCGCCACCTACGCGCTGCGGTGACCGCCGCGCACGCTCCGATCGCGATCGCCGCCTCGCGCGGCGATGCGCGTTTTCGGCCCGCCGCCGCGCGGCCGTCCCGCCTGCTTGTCGACGGTGATCGCCCACGTCTCCGCCTTGCCTCTGGAGTACACTCATGACCATGCGCGTCCCGGCGTTTCTCTTGACGGTGCTCTCGGCGGCGGTGGCGTGCGGTGGTGATCCGCCGCCTGGGCGGACCTACTTCGAACGCACGATCCAACCGATCTTGACTCAGTCGTGCGCTGGCAACACCAGCGGCTGTCATCGCACCAATCCCGACGACCCGTACCAGTTCGCGGCCGGCAACCTCGACGTCACCAGCTTCGAGGCGATCCAGAAGCGTCGCGACACCCTGGTGCCATTCGGCAGCTACCCCGTACCGCTGTTGCTGGTCAAGGCGGTGGGGCCGGGCCAGTTGCAGATGGCGTACGGCGACGAGTTCAAAGACCTCGACGTCTTGCACGCCGGCGGCGGCATCATGCAGCCGGGCTCCGACGCGTACCTGATCCTGCTCAGCTGGATGGAGAACGGCGCCACCGAGAACGGCGTGCGGCCGCCGTCGCCGCCGCGCCAGGGTGAGGGCGCGTGCACGTCGGCGCTACCGCCGACGTTCGACCCAGTGGCGTTCATGACCGATCCGGTGTTCGTCGCCAACCGGGCCGGCTTCGAGCGCGACGTCCAGCCGGTCTTGGCCGGGTGCGCCAGCGGCAACTGCCACGGGGCGCCGCAGTCGGATCTCTTCATCACCTGCGGCGACACGCCCGAGCAGCGCGCGTTCAACTTCTCCCAGGCGTGGGCCTTCGTCGACAGCCCGGTCGACGAGTCCCAGATCCTGCGGGTGCCGCTGGCCGCCAACGCCGGCGGTGGTCCGCACACCGGCGGCGATCGCTTCGCCGATCGGGGCAACGGCGACTACGTCGCGCTGCGGACCTGGGCGGAGCAGGTCGGCCCGAAGCTGTTCGGCGAGGGCGACCCCGGCAAGGAGTTCTTCCGGGACAACGTCCAGCCGATGCTCTACACGCGCGGCTGCGGCTTCGCCGCCTGCCACAGCCCGGCGGCCGGCAACGACTTCAAGATGCGGCCGTCGAGCCACGGGTTCGTCTCGGCGATCACGCTCGAGAAGAACTACGACACGCTGCTGTCGGAGTTCATGGCGTTCGAGGTGCCCGACGCGCGCCGCGGGCGCGCCGTCGCCAAGGTGATCCTGCCGCCCGACGGCGGCATCGCGCACCGCGGCGGCCCGATCCTCGGCGCGGCGGATCCGGCCGCCTGCCCGGCGACCTACGATCCCGACACGGCGACGCCGTTCTGTACGCTCCAGGAGTGGGTGAACGTCGAGCGGACCGCGCGGATCGCCCGTGGCGAGCTGGCGCCCCTGGCGGCCGGCTCGACCGTTCCGCTGGTCTACGTGCAGCGCTCGGCGACCCACGTCGCCGGCCCGCTCGAGTTCGACACCTACCAGGGCGGCAGCGATCTGCGGGTGGCGCCAGCGACGTTGGGCGCGTTCGGTCAGATCACCGGCGTCGGTGGTTCGACGTCGTTGCTCGCCGGCTGCGCGGGGCTCGACCCTTCCACGGCGGACGTGTCGGGCCCCGCGGTGCGCCACGATGGCACCACGGTCGCGTTCGCGGGGCGCGCCAGCGCCGCCGATCCGCTGGGGATCTGGGTGGTCGATGTCGACGGCAGCAACTGCCGCCGCGTGACCACCGCCCAGCCCGACGTCAACGGGATCAAGATCCACAACTTCGACCCGACCTGGGGCCCGGATGGCAACGCGATCGTGTTCGCGTCGACGCGGGGCGGCGCTCACGCCGGCGGTGTCACCGGGCCGGTGCGCAGCCGCAAGCTGTTCCTGCCGGCGTCGGATCTATGGCGGATGGCGCCCGACGGTAGCAACCCCGAGCAGCTGACCTTCCTCACCAACTCCGAACTCAACCCCAACGTGCTGCGCGAGGGGCGGATCATCATGACCACCGAGAAGGCCTCCGACGCGCTGTACCAGCTCTCGGGGCGCCGCCTGAACTGGGATCGGACCGACTACCACCCGCTCCTGGCCCAGCGCCATCGCTCGGCGTACGCCAACCCCGACGACCTGACCGTGCAGCACGACTCGATCGGCTACGACCAGGCTACCGACATCCGCGAGGATCTGAACGGCAACCTGATGTTCATCGCGTCGGACGCCGGCGCACGCGGCGGCGCCGGGGCGCTGGCGATCTTCAACCGCAGCATCGGGCCGTTCGAAGCCGGTCGCACCGACCCCGGCTTCCTGCGCTCGGCGGCCTTCCCCGATCCCGCCGCCACGGGGCGGGTCGGCGCGGCGACCGACGGCGCGTACCGCGGGCCGTTCGGCATGCCCGATGGACGGATCCTGGTGTCGTACGCGGCCACCACCGCCGACCTCGGCACGGTCGCGTCGCTCGATTGGGACCTGGTCGCGATCGATCCGCGGACCGGCGCGCGGACGGTGCTGATCGGCGGCGCCGGCGCGCAAGTCGATGGCGTCCTCGCGATCAAGGCCGCGCCGCGCAAGCCGTACCTCAACCGCCGCCAGCTCGTGTTTGGCGGCTCGGTCGACGAGCAAGCGACGGGCGCGGGCCGCGCGGTGGTCCACATGCCGGACGCGCCGATGATCTTCACGATGCTCACCGGCAACCTGCGCCGGGGGCGACCGGTCGACGCGTTCCGACGCGCCACTCAGCTCGTGGCCTACGCCGAGGTGCCGCCGCCGGCCGGGACCACCGCCGGCAACCAGCCCAACGGCGTGTACCAGAACCGCGTCGAGGCCGGCCGCGCCACGCTGGCCAGCGACGGCTCGGTCAAGTTCAACGCCCCCGCCGGGGTCGGTGTGGTGATCGAGCTGCGCGATGGCAGCGGCAACGTCGTCGTGAACATGGGCGAGGAGCACCAGCTGGCGCCCGGGGAGCAGATCTCGATGGGCATCCGTGAGCCGCTGTTCGACGCGGTGTGCGGCTCGTGCCACGGCTCGGTGAGCGGCAGCGAGCTCGACGTCGCGATCACGCCCGACGCCCTGACGGGCGCATCTCAGTCGCTCTCCAAGGACGCGGCCGCTCAGCGCATCGGACCGTAACGAATCGCGACAGCTGCGCTGTCCGGCGCCGGACAGGCGCGGCTGTCCGGTGGATGGCCGGATTCCGGACGAACCCGGACGATTCCGGCCATCCGTGTCCGAGATTCGGACATGCAGCGCCTGTGAACGCGGGGTTGCGCCTGGCGCGTGGCTTGCTGTGATTCTGGGGATGCTGGACGGTGCCGAGGGCGGAGCGGGTGGTGGCGTGGCGGGCGGAGCCACGGCGAGTGGCGCGGCGCCGGCGGTCGCGGTGCCGCGGACCGCGGCGCCACGCGGCGACGACTGGCGCGAGGTCGATCGGACGCTGCGCGGGCTGGCGCGGCGGCGCGCGGCGCTCGACGTCGAGGAGGCCGAGTGGCTGCGGCGGGCGCGGGCGGTCGGCGTCCATCGCGAGCTGGGCTACGGGTCGTTCGTCGAGTACGTCGAGCGCGTGCTGGGCTACGCGCCCGGGGTCGCGCGGGAGCGGCTGCGGGTCGCCGACGCGCTCGTGGCGCTGCCGAAGCTGCGGGCGGCGATGACGGCCGGCGACGTCGCGTACAGCGCGGCGCGCGAGCTGACCCGGGTCGCGACCGTCGACACCGAGGCCGCGTGGCTGGCGGCGGCGGCCGACCACACCGTGCGGGAGATCGAGGACATGGTGAGCGGGCGGCGGCGCGGCGACGGGCCGGATGACCCGCCGGACCCCGCCGCGCGGCTGCACGAGCTGCGGCTGCTGCTGCCGGCGGCGGTGCTGGGCAAGTTCACGGCGGCGCGGCGCGCGCTCGAGGCCGCGTGCGGGCACCCGCTGACCGACGGCGACGTGGTCGCGACCTTGTGCGACCAGCAGCTCGCGGGCTCCCACGTGGGAGATGGGGCGACCGCCAAGCCGATGCACCAGATCGCGATCACGCAGTGCAGCGATTGCCGCAAGGCGTGGCACGACGTCGGCGGGCACACGATCGAGCTCAGCGCCGCCGAGCTGGCCCAGGCGTCGTGCGACGCGGAGCTGCTGGGCCGCGTCGACGGCGACAAGCCGGCGCGGGTGACCAAGACGATCCCGCCGCGGACCCGGCGCGCGGTGCTGCGGCGAGATCGCGGACGGTGCGTCGTGCCGGGGTGTCGCAACGCGCGGTACGTCGACGTCCACCACCTCGTGCCGCGGGCGGCGGGCGGCGATCACACGCCGACCACGCTGGCGGCGCTGTGCTCCGCGCACCACACGGCGGCGCACGATGGCCGGCTTCGGATCGACGGGAGCGCGCCCGCCAAGCTGCGGTTCGTGCACGCCGACGGGCGGCCGTATGGGGCGCCGCCGCCGTCCCACGTGGGAGGCGCAGCGAGCCCGATACCCCGCGTGGATGGCCGCGAGGGTGTGTCCATCGGTGCACGCCGGCGACGGGCCAGGGCGCCCCGTCAGGCGGGCCCTGGGTGAGGCGTGGGTCACTGACCCGGGCCGCGCTTGTGCACGCCCGGGGGGCCTGGTAGTGACGGGGCGATGGCCCGCCCCGCCGACGAACCAGGCGCGCCCGCGCCGGCGCCGCCCGGGCGGCTGGCGCGGCTGATCAAGAAGATCTGGTGGCTGCACAGCATGGTCGCGCTGTCGTTCGGCGTCGGCGTGATGCTGTTCGCGCGCCACGGCCTGGCCTACGCCGACAAGATCTTGATGGTCCTGTTCCTGTCGTGGCTGCTGATGTTCGGCGCGCTGCGGTTCATCGTCGGGCCGGCCAACCGCGCCCCCGACGAGAAGCTGATCAAGAAGGGCGTGCGGCTGGGGACCAACTACGTCATCAAGCAGCTCTACCAGCAGATGTTCTTCTTCCTGGTGCCGCTGTACGGCGCCAGCGCGACGTGGTCGTTGAGCTCGTGGAACTGGTGGATGGCGCCGGTGCTGCTGGTGTGCGCGGTGGTGTCGACGATGGACCTGGTCTTCGACAACGTGATCATGGAGCGGCGCTGGCTGGCGTCGATGATGTACGGGCTGGCGATGTTCGGCGTGCTCAACGTCGTGCTGCCGCTGGTGTTCGGCGTGACCCACACCGATGGCTTGCTGATCGCGTCGCTGGCGACGCCGCCCGCGGTCGCGCTCTTGACGTTCTCGGCGCGCGCGGTGTTGTCGCCGCGCGGCGTGGTCGCGACGGTGGCGGCCACCGCCGGCCTGTTCGCCGCGGTCGCCTACGGGCGGCGCGCGATCCCGCCGGCGCCGCTGGCGATGCCCGAGACCGCGGTCGGCCACGGCACCCGCGGCAGCTACGAATGTCTGCCGCCGTCCAAGCACGTGCTGCGGGTCGGCCAGCTCGACGGGCTGCGCTGCGGCTCGCTGCTGGTCGAGCCGGGCGGCCTCAAGGAGGACGTCGTCCACGTCTGGCGCCACCGCGGCAGCGCGGTGCGCGTGGTGCCGGTGCGCATGGAGTGCGACGGCGAGGGCGTGGTGTTCGTCAGCGAGCTGCCGCAGGAGCGGCTGCCGGCGGATCCGACCGGGGTCTGGACCTGCGTGACGGAGACGGAGGGTGGGCAGCTGGTGGGCAGCCGGCGGTTCACGATCGTCGGTGGGGAGGGCGGGCGAGGCGGGGCGGGGATGGGATCGGGGACGGGATCGGGATCCGGAACGGGATCGGGATCCGGAACGGGATCGGGATCCGGATCCGGAACGGGATCGGGATCCGGAACGGGATCGGGATCCGGAACGGGAACCGTGCCCGGATCGGGCACGGGCACGGGCACGGGCACGGGCACGGGCCGCTGAGCGGCGCCGCGGCTCAGCGGGCTAGAGGGAGGCGCCCTGGGTGATCCACTGCAGGATCACGATGTAGTCGGGGTCGGTGACGTCGAGGAAGGTGGCGTTGGGGTGGTTGGCGGGATCCTCGTAGAGCGGCTTGGTCAGGAGCATCGAGGTGGCGGGCGTGGCGAGCACGACGACGCCGGGGCGGGCGCGGATGGCGTCGTAGGTGGCCTGGACCGGGCCGTCGAAGGGCAGCACGGCGGCGACGCCGCCGGCGGTGTGGCAGTTGGCGCAGGCGAGGCCGCCGTTGGCCGCGGTCTGCAGCCGCGGGTAGACGTCGGCGGTGAACGTGCGGGCGCCCATGCCGGGGCCCATGCCGCCGGTGTCGCCGGTGCGGGCCAGGCTGGCGCCGTCGGCGACTGCGTCGACCCGGGTGGTGTCGGTCATCGGCGCGCCGCCGCCGGCGAGGTAGGTCACCGACAGCGTGTACTGGCCGGGCGGCACGTCGAGGAAGCCGACCCGCGAGCGCCCGCCGACGTCGGTGGTGACCGCCAGCGTGGCGTTGGGCACGAGGTCGCCGTTGGGCCCGAAGACGTACGGGCCGAGGCCGACCGGCGCGTTGGCCGCGTCGAGCAGCTTGACGTCGGCGACCGGCACGTCGATGAGCGGCGTGCCGTTGCGGCGCAACAGGTCGGCGAACACCACCGCCTTGCCGGCCGCGAGCGGCAGGCCCAGCGTCGTGTACTGGCGGCGCGCGTCGTTCACCGACACCAGCGTCTGATCGGCCGTCACCGGCATCGCCTCGACCCGGACCGGCAGGCCGCGGGTGGGGCGGTAGTTGGTCCGGCTGGCCGACAGGTAGAACACGCTGCCGGGCGGCACCGTGTCGAAGGCGAAGTCGCCGGCGGCGTCGGTGGTGGCGTTGAGCTGCGGCTCCATGCCGTCGCTCTCGACCGCGACCGTGGCCAGCGCGGCGCCGGTGAAGTAGTCCTTGGCCTTGCCGCTGACGCGGATCGCGGGGGTCGGGGCGGCGTCGACGTCGCCGCCGGCGTCGGGGCCTTCGCCGCTGTCGACCGTCGCGGGGGGCGGATCGCCCACGCAGGCGGCGGCCAGCGCGATCGAGAGCAGGGGAGCGAGGCGAGAAGCGAAGCGGCGCATGGGTAGGCTCGATTACAAGGTGCGTGCCATCACCAGGGCCCCGGAATGATGTCGCCCGTGGTCGACGGCCCTGGGGGGCTTACCCCCACCGACCGAGGGTGGCGGCACCATGAACGGCGTACAAACTGCGCGCCCCGCTACGATCCCGGCGGGTGCCGCCCGCGCTTGTCTCGCCGGGCGCCGGGCCGTATGGTCCGCGCCCATCCGGCCCCCCTGGCACGGCAAGGAGATCGCGATGCTCCCCGAGACCCTGCGTGAGGCGCTGACGTTCGACGACGTGCTCCTGGCTCCCGCCTACAGCGAGGTGCTGCCCAAGGATGTCGACGTGTCGACGCGGCTGACCGCCAAGATCGCCCTGCGCATGCCGCTGGTGAGCTCGGCGATGGACACCGTGACCGAGGCCGCCACCGCCATCCGCATGGCGCGCGAGGGCGGCATCGGCTTCCTGCACAAGAACATGACCATCGAGCAGCAGGCGCGCGAGGTCACCAAGGTCAAGAAGGCCGAGAGCGGCATCGTCGTCGACCCGGTGACGATCGCGCCCGAGCGCCGGCTCGAGGACGCGCTGGCGCTGATGCGCCACTACCACATCAGCGGCCTGCCGGTGGTCGACGCCGACAAGCGGCCGGTCGGCATCCTGACCAACCGCGACGTCCGGTTCGAGCGCAACCTGACCCAGAAGGTCGCCGACGTGATGACGCGCAAGCTCATCACCGTGGGTGACAACGTCGGGCTCGAGGCGGCCAAGGAGCTGCTGCACAAGAACCGCATCGAGAAGCTGCTGGTCGTCGACGAGGCCGGCCGGCTCAAGGGCCTGATCACGATCAAGGACATCGAGCAGGCCGAGGCCCACCCGTTCGCGGCCAAGGACGAGCTGGGCCGGCTGCGCTGCGGCGCGGCGGTCGGCGTCGGCGGCGATCGCGAGGCGCGGATCGACGCGCTGATCGCGGCGGGCTGCGACGTCATCTGCGTCGACACCGCCCACGGCCACTCGGCCGGCGTGATCGAGGCGGTGCGCGCGACCCGCAAGAACTTCCCCAAGCTGCAGCTGGTGGCCGGCAACGTCGCGACCGGCGCGGCGACGCTGGCGCTGATCGAGGCCGGCGTCGACGCGGTCAAGGTCGGCGTCGGGCCCGGCTCGATCTGCACGACCCGCATCGTCGCCGGCGTCGGCGTGCCGCAGCTCACCGCGATCGCCGACGCGGTCGCCGCCGCCACCGCGGCCGGCGGGGTGCCGATCATCGCCGACGGCGGCATCAAGTTCTCGGGCGACGTCGCCAAGGCCATCGCGGCCGGCGCGTCGACCGTCATGATCGGCTCGCTGTTCGCCGGCACCGACGAGGCGCCCGGCGAGATCATCCTGTACCAGGGCCGCAGCTACAAGTCGTACCGCGGCATGGGCTCGATCGGCGCGATGCGCGACGGCTCGAAGGACCGCTACTTCCAGGACGACGTCGAGGCGTCGGCGCCGCAGAAGCTGGTGCCCGAGGGCATCGAGGGCCGGGTGCCGTACAAGGGCCCGCTGCGCGAGTCGATCTACCAGCTGGTCGGCGGCCTGCGCTCGGCGATGGGCTACGTCGGCTGCGCCTCGATCGACGAGATGCGCGCCAACGCGCAGTTCGTCCGCATCACCTCGCAGGGCCTCCGCGAGTCCCACGTCCACGACGTGATCATCACCAAGGAAGCTCCCAACTACCGCGTCGAGTAGCGAAAGCAGGCGTCCGTGGCCCACCAGCTCGTCCTCATCCTCGACTTCGGCTCGCAGTACACCCAGCTGATCGCGCGGCGCATCCGCGAGCACGCGGTCTACTGCGAGGTCCACCCCCACTCGCTGCCGCTCGAGCGCATGCGGGCGATGGCGCCGGCGGCGGTCGTGCTGTCGGGCGGGCCGTCGTCGTGCTACGCGCCGGGCGCGCCCCAGGTCGACGCCGGCGTCTACGACCTCGGCGTGCCGGTGCTCGGCATCTGCTACGGCGCGCAGCTCACCGCGCGCATGCTGGGCGGCGACGTCAAGCCGTCGGACAAGCGCGAGTACGGCCGCGCCACGGTGCGGGTCAAGCAGGGCGGGGAGGGCGTGCTGCGGACGATCGCCACCGGCGACGAGCTGGCGGTGTGGATGTCCCACGGCGACTCGGTCGACGCGCTGCCGCCCGGCTTCGTCCACACCGCGGAGAGCGACAACTGCGCGTTCGCGGCGTTCGCGCACCCGGCGCGCAAGATCCACTGCGTCCAGTTCCACCCCGAGGTCGTGCACACGCCGCGCGGCGCCGAGATCCTGGCCGGCTTCCTGTTCGGCGTGGCCGGGCTGGCCGGCGACTGGTCGATGGCGTCGTTCGCCGACGAGGCGGTCGCGCGGATCCGCGCCCAGGTCGGCCCCGAGGGCCGGGTCATCTGCGGCCTGTCGGGCGGCGTCGACTCGTCGGTCGCCGCCGCGCTGATCCACAAGGCGATCGGCGACCGGCTGACCTGCATCTTCGTCGACAACGGCCTGTTGCGCCGCGGCGAGCGCGAGCAGGTGGCGGCGATCTTCAACGACCACTTCCACGTCGATCTGCGCGTGATCGACGCCACCGACCGCTTCCTCGGCGCGCTGGCCGGCGTCACCGACCCCGAGAAGAAGCGCAAGATCATCGGCCACGAGTTCATCAACGTCTTCGACGACGAGGCCAAGACGATCGCCAACGCGCGGTTCCTGGCCCAGGGCACGCTCTACCCCGACGTCATCGAGAGCGTCTCGGTGCGCGGCCCGGCGGCGGTGATCAAGAGCCACCACAACGTCGGCGGGCTGCCCGAGCGCATGAAGCTGACGCTGGTCGAGCCGCTGCGCGAGCTGTTCAAGGACGAGGTCCGCCTGCTCGGCACCGAGCTGGGGCTGCCGCGGCGGATGATCAGCCGCCAGCCGTTCCCCGGCCCCGGCCTGGCGGTGCGCTGCCTGGGCGATCTGACCCGGCCGCGGCTCGACACGCTGCGCGGCGCCGACGCGATCGTCGAGGAAGAGATCCGCGCCGCCGGGCTGTACGAGGCGATCTGGCAGGCCTTCGCGGTGCTGTTGCCGGTGCGCTCGGTCGGCGTGATGGGCGACGACCGCACCTACGACGAGGCGATCGCGATCCGCGCGGTGACCTCGCTCGACGGCATGACCGCCGACTGGGTGCCGCTGCCCCACGACCTGCTGGCGCGGATGTCGAGCCGCATCATCAACGAGGTGCGCGGCGTCAACCGCGTGGTCTACGACATCACGTCGAAGCCGCCGGGGACGATCGAGTGGGAGTAGCGGCGCGGGCGCTGCGGCGCGTGGCGCTGACGACCGCGCTGACGACCGCGCTGACGACGGCGCTGGCGGCGCCGCCGGCCGCGGCGACGCCGCTGGTGGTCGCGGTCGCGCCGGGGGTGACGCTCGACTGGTCGCGCGGCGCGCTGGTCGCGACCGGCGTCGGCCCGGCCGATCGCAACGCGCCGTCGCCGACGGTGGCGCGGGTGGGCGCGGCGCGGGCGGCCGAGCAGGCGGCGCGGGCGGCGCTGGCCGCGGCGCTGGCGCAGGTGCCGGCGATCGGCGGGCGGTTCGATCCGCGGACGCCGGCGGTCGCGCGCGAGCTGGCGCTGGCGCCGGTGGTGGCGATCGATCGCGGCACCGACGGCTCGGCCAAGGTGACCGTCGCGCTCGGCCTCGAGGCGCTGCGCCAGGCCCGCTCGGGGCCGCGGCCGGTGGCGGACGACGACGGCGTGCTGCTGATCGCGTACGTCGACGCGCGGCGGCTGGCGGTGACGCCGGCGGTGGGGCTGGCCGTGGTCCACGGCGGCGATCGCTGGACCGGGCCGACGCGGTTCGTCGCGGCGCTGCCCGACGGCGTCGTCCCGATGATCGCGACCGCGGCCAGCGCCGACGGGCTGACCGTGCCCAACGCGGTGGCGGGTAGCGCCGCCGTCGTCGTGGTGGTACCACCGGATCCGTGAGCGCCTCGACCCGGACCGGCTCGCCCACGATCGGCGGCGTCGCCGCGGGGCTGGCGATGATCGCGCTGGCTGCGGTCGCCCACGCCGACGTGATCACCTACCCCAGCCATGGCAGCGCCGCGGCCACCGACGCCGACGCCCGCACCCGCGCCCTCGACGCGGCGTTCGCCAGCGCGGTCACCGAGGCGGTGGCCGACCTGGCCGGCAAGAACGCCCGGGCCCAGGCCGCGGCGGTCGATCGCGAGATCGTCCGCCGGGCCCGCCGCTTCGTCGCGTCGTTCGCGGTGACCGGCGAGCACCCCGGCGCCGACCGCTTCGAGATCGACGTCGACGTGCGGATCGATCGCGACAAGGTGCGGACCCGGCTGCTCGAGCTGGGCGTCGTCCTGGCCGACGCGCCGCCGGTCGAGCCGGGGCCGCCGGCGATCCAGGCCCGCGCCGCGACGCTCCTGTACCGGGTCACCGGCGTGGCCGGCGTGCAGGCCAGCTTCGGCGTGGCCGCCGCGACCGATCTGCCCGGCGTCGACGAGCTGACCGCGGCGCTGGCGCGCAGCGGCTACCGCGCGGTGGCCGCGTCGGCCGCGGGGCCGGCGCCCGACGCCGACGGCGAGCTGCCGGTCGACGACGACAGCGCCCGCGCGCTCGCCGCCGACGTGAAGGCCGAGGCCGCGCTGGTGGTCGGCGTCGCGGTCGGCGCGCCCGGCCCGGTGCGCGGCACGCCGCTGACCGCCACCCCGGTGCGCGCGTGGCTGCGCCTGGTCGAGGTCGGCGGCGGCCCCGCGCCGATCGCCGCGGCGGTGGCCACCGCGGCCTGGGGCAACGGCGAGCCGCTGGCGCTGGCCGCCGCGACCAAGGCCAGCCGCGCCCTGGCGGCCCGGGCGTTCGGCGCCGCGGCGCCGCGGGCCGACGTCGCCGCCGGCCCGCCGCTGGTCGCGAGCAAGGGCGTGACCGTGCGGGTGGTCGGCCCCGGCGCGTGGCAGGCGGCGGCGCTGGTGCGCGCCGATCTCGCGGCGGCCCCGGGCGCGACCGCGGTCGGCGTGGCCGGCGTCGGCGCCGACACGGTGGCGCTGGCGGTCGACGGCCTGGCGGTCGACAAGGCCGCGAGCATCGCCAAGGCCACGCCCGGGTTCAGCGCCCGGACCAAGGTCGTCGACGGCGTCGTCGTCGTGCAGGTCAAGGCGGTCGGCGCGCCGTGAGGGCGGCGCTCGTCGCGCTGGCGCTGGCCGGCTGCGCCCACGGCGCGGTCGACCACCCGACCCGGGTCGACGCCGACGACGCGATCGTCTACGTCGACGCGGTCGCCGACGCGGCGGTGTGGATCGACGGCGTCTACGTCGGCGCGATCGCCGACGTCGCCCGCGGCCTGGCGCTCGAGCCCGGCCACCACCGGCTCGAGCTGCACCACGACGCGTACTTCAGCCACTACCAGGCGCTCGACCTGGCCCCGGCCCAGCGCCTGCGCCTGCCGGTCGAACTGGCGCCGATCCTGCCCTGACCCCCGCGGCGCGGCGCGGCGCGTCGCGCCGGCCGGCGCCGACATAGCGGCGTCGCGATCCGGGCCGCGCGCAGCGGTTGCGCTACTGTCTGCGGGTGGCGCCGAAGCAGAGACCCCCGACCCGCACGCTCACCACCGATCCGCTGATCGTCAGCCTGGTGCGGTGGATGCTCATCCTGGTGTTCGTCGTGATCGGCTGGCGGGTGGTGTCGGAGCTCGCGACGATCCTGGCGCCGATCCTCGCGGCGCTCGGCATCGCCTACCTGCTCGACCCGGTGCTCGAGAAGCTGGTGGCCCGCGGCATGTCGCGCGCGCTCGGCGCGACGCTGCTCCTGTTCGGGTTCCTCGGCACCGTCGTCGGCGTGCTGATCATCCTGATCCCCCAGGCGATCGAACAGATCCGGGCGTTCGCCGCCGACGTCCCGGCGATGATCGAGCGCCTGAGCGTGTGGATCAAGGCGCGCTTCGACTTCGACCTGCAGTCGCACCTCAACGCCGAGGAGCTGCAGGCGCTGATGGGCGACGCGGCCGGCCCGCTCGAGCACATCGCCAAGGTGGCGCTGGGCGGCGCGTTCGCCGTGCTGGCGGTGCTCGCCGAGTTCCTGCTGGTGCCGGTGTTCGCGTACTACTTCTTGCTCGACTGGCCGCACATCGCCGAGCGCGTCATCAAGGTGGTGCCGCCGCGGCGCCGGGCGCGGGTCAAGGACATCCTCGGCGAGATCGACGGGGTGGTGTCGGGCTGGGTCCGCGGCCAGGCGATCGTCACGACGATCCTCGCGATCCTGTACGCGGTGGCGTTCTGGATCATCGGCGTGCCGCTGGCGATCCCGATCGGCCTCTTGGTCGGCGCGCTGACGATCATCCCGTTCGTCGGCACGTTCGTCGGCGCCGGCATCACGATGCTGGTGCTCTTGCTCGACTGGCCGGGCGGCGGCACCGTCGGCGCGGTCGCGGGGACCTTCCTCGTGCTGCACCTGCTCGAGGCGGCGGTGCTGACCCCCAAGATCGTCGGCCACAAGGTCGGGCTGTCGGAGTCGGCCGCGCTGTTCGCGGTGGTCGCCGGCGGCAAGCTGCTCGGCTTCGTCGGCATCCTGCTGGCGGTGCCGATCGCGGCGACGGTGGCGGTGCTGTTGCGCCACGCCGTGCGCTACTACGAGACCACCGAGTTCTTCGGCGACGAGGCCGACGCGATCGTGCCGGTGACCCCGGCGATGCAGCTGGTGATGATGGGCGAGGCGTCGCCCGAGGCCCGCGCCGCCGCCGAGGCTGCCGTCGCGGAGGAAGAGTCCAAGGACGGCCCGTGATCAAGCGGTTCCGCTGAATTGACGACTCGTCCGCAATAATGGAACCCGCCCTCAGACGGTGCACGTGCCGCGGCGGGTCATGTAACGTCTCTCGCGCATCGAGCTGGATGACAGCTCCAGCGCCGTCGCAGTGGCGTCGCTGCGCTTTCGAAACTCTAGGAGTGAATGTCCCATGAAGAACATCCTGCGTAGTGGCGCTGTCCTCGCTCTGGTCCTCGGTCTCACCGGTTGCGGTGGTAAGGCCGGCGAGGCGATCGGCGAGATGAAGAAGCTCAAGGACGAGATGTGCGCCTGCAAGGACAAGGCGTGCGCCGACAAGGTGGCCGAGAAGTTCGCCAAGATGGGCGAGAAGCACAAGGACACCAAGGCGACCGAGTCCCAGATCAAGGAAGCCGGCAAGATCGCCGAGGAGTACGGCAAGTGCATGATGAAGGCGATGGGCGCCGGTGACATGGGCGGCGCCGCCCCCGCCGGTGGCGAGGCCCCCCCGGCCGCGCCGGCCCAGTGATCGCACATCACCTGGACTGCGCCACGCGCTGACGTTCGTCGGGGCGTGACGAGTCGATGGGGAGCCTCGCGGCTCCCCGTCGGCGTTTTCGGGCCCGCCGCGTATACTGCGGGCGCATGCGCTGCCTGTCCGTCGTCGTGTTCGCCGCCGTCGTCGTCGCCGCTGGGGCGGCCGCGGGTTGTCAGAAGTCCGGCAAGCCGTCGTGGGCGCAGGACGCCGCGGCCGGCGGAGCCGCGGGGAGCGCCGCGGCGACGGCGACGCCGACGCCGGTCACGCCGGAGGCGGTGCTGGCGAAGCTCGAGGGCTTCCGCGACGCCGCGTGCGCGTGCATGGCGCCCGACTGCGTGAAGGACGTCGAGCTCGAGATGCGCGACTGGCTGCTGAAGGAAGGGCCCGCCATGCAGTCGCTCCAGAGCACCGCCGCGCAGAACGAGGCCGCCAACAAGGCCAGCTCCGCCATGGCCGCGTGCGTCGACCGCATCTTGCACCCGCGGTGACCGCCACCGCGGTGACCGCGGCCGTGACCGCGACCGCGACCGCGACCGCGACCGTGACCGCGACCGTGACCGTGACCGTGACCGCGACCGTGACCGCGACCGCGACCGCGACCGTGACCGCGACCGCGACCGTGACCGTGACCGTGACCGCGACCGCGACCTGAACACGACGGCAACGGGAACGGGATCCGGATCGGGATCGGGAACCGGAGCGGGATCGGGATCGGGATCGGGATCGGGAACGGGAACCGGATCGGGAACCGGATCGGGGCCGAAAACAGCGACGGCCCCGGTGGGGCCGCTGGTGTGCGAGGTCAGGTGTCTCGCGTATCGGGTGGGGGACCCGCGGGGCTTGCCCCCGCGGGGGAGGGTTTGTCGACAAACCCTCCGAGTCGTTCAGTGCGGCGGCGGCGCGATGGTCGCGGCGGGCAGCGCGTTGGGATCGAGCGGCGGCGTCTCCCAGTTCTGGGTGACGTTCTTCATCTGCTTGTAGACGAGGAGGCCGTCGGTGTTGTTCTCGCCGTGCGGCGACGAGGTGGTCCACGTGCCGGTGACGACGACCTGATCGCCGACCTTGTACGGCGGCACCGCCGGCCAGGCCTCGATGGCCTCCTTCGGCAGGTTCTTCTTCTCGGCGGCGGTCGGCAGGCGCGGGACCTCGACGATCCACGCGGCGCGCTCGACGGGCGTGTCGGCGGCGTCGCCGAGGTAGAACGCCGGGCGCCGGCACAGCGTCGGATCGGCCTCGATGCGCTTCTTCACCGCTTCGTCGTCCTCGGTCGGCTGGCGGATCGCGGTGGCGCAGTCGTAGGCCCAGACCACGACGCCGGAGACCGAGATCTCCTGCTTGAGGTACTTCTGGCCCTGGACCCGCAGCTCCTTGATCGTGTGCGAGCCGTCGGCGTTGGGCTTCGGCACCTCGAACGCCGGCACCGCCGGCACCGTCACCTTGATCGCACTTTGTTGCACTTCGGCCTTGGCACCTTCGAGCTGGTTGCCCTTGCATCCGCCAGCGGTGAAGACCAAGGTGCTTGCGATCAGAGCAGCCCCGATCGAGGCCGCGTGCGCGCGCGAGTTCGCCATGGCGGCGTCATAACATGAGCCACTACCCCCCTCAAGCGAGGCTGGCGGCCGTCGTCGCCGCCGCCGTGGTCTTCGCGGCGTGTGACGCCACGCCGGCGCGCGTCAAGCCGTGGCGCCACGCGCCCGACCCGCTGGCGGTCGCCGAGCAGGCGCCGCGGTCGCCGGCCCTGGCCAAGGACGACGACGACCTCGGGCTGCGGCAGCGGCGCGATCACACGCTGCGCATCCACGTCGACGCGATGCCGCGGACGCTGCACCCGCTGCTGTCGCCGTCGGTGTGGGGCCGCCGCATCCTCGTGGGGCCGGTGTTCCAGACGCTGGTCCGCTACGCGCCGCCCGCGACGGGCGCGGGGACCGGCCCGGGCGCCTACCTGCCGGGGCTGGCGCGGTCGTGGCGCATCGAGCTGGGCGGCACCCAGGTCATCATCGAGCTCGATCCCGACGCCCGCTGGCAGGACGGCCGGCCGGTCACGTCGGTCGACGTGCAGTTCACTCTCGACACGGCGCGCGATCCCGGCCGCCACCTCGACCACCTGCGCGGCAGCCTCGCCAACGTCGTGTCGGTCGAGCTGGTCAACCCGCGGATCGTGCGCGTCAGGTTGTCTCACCCCGACGGCTGGTTCTTGCGCGGGCTCGCCGAGATCCCGATCGTGCCCTACCAGATCTTCGGCAACGACCTCGCCGGCGGTGCGCTGATCGGCTCGGGGCCGTACCGCGTCGTCGACAACAAGGACGGCGTGGTCCACCTCAGCCGGTGGGACGGCTACAAGGGCGCGCGCCCGGCGATCCCCGACATCGAGTATGCCTATCAGCCCGACGCGGCGCAGGCGCTGATGGCGGCCAAGCGCGGCGAGTTCGACGTGATCCCGTCGCTGATCCCCGAGCACTGGCCGGGGCAGGCGTCGGCGCCCGGGCTGGCCGCGAGCTTCGCGCCGCTGGAGCTGGCGCCGCCGCGGTTCCGCTACGCGCTGTTCGGCGCGACGACGCCGCCGACCGACGACCCGCGGGTGCGGCGCGCGCTGGGGCTGCTGATCGATCGCGAGGCGATCGCCAGCGACGTCGATCGCGGGCTGGCGCGGCCGATCGCCGGCCCGATCTGGCCGGGTGGCCCGGGCGACGGCCCGGGGCCGAACCCGCCGGCGCTCGATCCGGCGGCGGCCGGGCGGCTCCTCGACGAGGCCGGCTGGATCGACAGCGACGGCGACGGCCTGCGCGAGAAGGCCGGGCAGAAGCTGCGCCTGACGGTGCTGGCGCTCGAGGGCAAGAACGGCAAGGCCGGCCCCGAGGTCGACAAGATCCTCGACGGGCTGCGCCGCGCCAACATCGGCCTCGACGTGCGGCTCGGCACCGAGGCGGTGCTGCGCAACAAGGTCAACGACGACGGCGTCAACCTGGCCTTCCTCGAGTGGAACGGCGCGGTCGACAGCGATCTGACGCGGCTGGTGGGCACCGGCGGCGCCGACAACGCCGGGCGGTTCTCGTCGCGGCGGGTCGACCAGGCGCTGGCGGCGATCGCGGCGGTGTGGGAGCCGGAGTCGCGCGGGCCGCTGGTCGGCGAGCTCGCGGCGATCCTCGCCGACGAGCTGCCGATCGCCGGCATCGTGCGGGTGGCGCCGCAGGGGCTGGTCAACGATCGGGTCGCCGGCGTGGTGGTGTGGGACGGGTGGTTCGACGTGACCGCGTGCCGCCTGGTGGCCGTTCCCGCGCCGTGACCGGCTCGGCGCCGCCGCGCGGCGGGGTTACTCTCACGGCGATGCTGCGCTCGGCCGATCGGCTCGTCGCGCTGGCGGCGCTGGCGGCGCTGGCGGCGGGCGGGTGCTTCGAGCGCGGCGGAGGAGGGGAGCGCGCGGCGCCGCCGCCGGCGGCCGCGCCACCCCCCGTCGTCGATGGATGGCTGGCGCGCGATCCGGGCGGCGCGCCCGACCCCGACGCGACCGTGCGGGTCGCGCTCGACGCCGAGCCGGCGACGCTCGATCCGTTCGCCACCCTCGACGCGGCGTCGGCGCGGGTGCTGTCGCAGGTGGTCGAGGGCCTGGCGTGCCCGACCGCCGACGGCGGCGTCGAGCCGTGCGTCGCGTCGCACTGGCGGGCCTCGGCCGATCGCCGCACCTGGCGGTTCACGCTGGATCCGGCGCGGCGGTTCGCCGACGGCCAGCCGATCACCGCCGCCGACGTGATCGCCAGCCTCGACGCCAGCCGCGGCGTCGGCCACGCCGCCGGCCCGCTGGGGTTCGCGCTCGACGACGCCGTCGCGATCACCGCGCCGCACGCCGACGAGATCGAGCTGGTGGTGCGCGAAGATCGGCCGTCCCGGCTGCGCGATCTGGCGCTGGTGCCGATCGTGCCCGCGGCGCAGCTGGCGGCGCCGAGCCTGGCCGAGCGACCGATCGGCAGCGGGCCGTTCGCGGTCGAGGCGTGGGCGCGCGGCGAGCGGATCGCGCTGGCCCGCGTATCAGGTGCGGCGCGGCGCGCGGCGGCGGCGCGGGTCGAGCTGGTGGTGGTCGCCGATCGCGCCGACGCGATCCGCCAGCTCGCCGCCGGGCGCCTCGACGTGGTCGCGCAGGTGCCCGCCGCCGAGGCGGTGGCGGCGCAGCAGCAGCACCCGACGCTGGTCCGGTTCCGTTACCGCCAGCCGGCGGCGCTGGTGGCGGTGATCAACACCCGCCGGCCGGCGCTGGCCGACGCCCGCACCCGCCGCGCGCTGGTGATGACGCTCGATCGCGCCGGCGTCGCCCGCGCGGTGCTGGGCGGCGCGCCGACGCTGAACGGGCCGTGGCTGCCCGATCAGCCCGAGAGCGATCCGGCGCTGGCGCCGCTGCCGTTCGATCCGGCGGCCGCCGCCGCGCTGCGGCCGCCGCCGGCGCCGACGCTGCGCCTGCTGGTGCCGGCCGGCTCGACGGCCAGCGCGCGGATCGCCGACATCTGGGCGGCCGACGCCCGCGGCGCCTTCACGCTCGAGGTCGAGGCGGTGCCGTTCGCCGAGCTGCTCGCGCGGCTGGCGGCGGGCGACTTCGAGCTGGCGATCACGTCGCTGTCCGCCGGCCCCGAGGTCGATCCCGCCGATCGCCTGAGCGCCCACGCGCCGGCGACGCAGGCGTGGCCGGGCCTGGCCGACGCCGAGCTCGAGCGCTGGTTCGACGCCTGGCACCGGGCGACCGCCGTCGACGAGCGGCTGGCCGCGGCCCACGCGATCGAGCGGCGCGTGCAGGCGCTGGCGCCGCTGGTTTACGTCGCGGTCGACACCCGCGGCGGGCTGGCCCGCGCCGACGTCGGCGGCCTGGTCGGCGATGGCCGCGGCGTGCCGCCGGCGTGGCGGCTGTGGCGAGCGCGGCCGTGACGACCGCGGCGCGCCTGGCGGCGCGGGTGCTGGCGGCGTGGATCGCGACCTGGATGATCGGCTGGGCGCTGGTCGAGCTGGCGCCCGAGCCGCCGGCGCTCACCGCGGCGCGGGCCGGCGGGCGGCTGCCCCCCGACGAGGCGGCGCCGGCGGCGCGGGCGCGCGCGGTGGCGGCGGTGGCGCGCGCCCACGATCTCGACGGCAGCGCGCCGGGGCGGTGGGCGCGGATCACCGCGCGGGCGGCGATCGGGCAGCCGCCGCGATCGTGGCGCGACGATCGCGGCGCCGGCGCCAGCGCCGCGCGCCACGCCGCGGCGACGGTGGCCCGGGCGCTGGCCGCGCTGGCGATCGCGCTGGCGGTCGGCGTCGCGATCCCGCTGGCCGTGGCGCGGCGGCGCGGCGGCGCGGCGGCGGTGGCCGGCGTGGCCGCGGTGGCGGTGGCGGTGCCGACGGTGTGGCTGTGTCAGCTCGCGGTCGCGGTGGCGCCGGCCGCGGCGCTGTCGTCGGCGTGCGCGGTGGCGGCGCTGGCGATCGCGCCCGCGGCGGTGGTGGCGCTGCACGTCGGCGCCGCGCTGGCCGCGCTCGATCGCTCGCCGCTGGCGATCGCGGTGGCCGCGCGCGGGGCCAGCCGCCGTCGCTGGCACGCGGTGCACGCGCTGGCGCTGATCGCGCCGCGGGTCGCGCCGCTGGCGGCGTCGACCGCGGGCTTCACGCTCGCCGCCAGCGCGGTGGTCGAGCGCGCGCTGGCGCTGCCGGGCGCCGGGCGGACGCTGGTGGCGGCCGCCGCCGCCGGCGACGCGCCGGTCGTGCTGACGCTGGCCGCCGGCGCCGCCGCGCTGGTGGCGCTGGTCGGCGGGCTGGCGGCGCGGCGCGCCGCGCGGCCCGGCGCGGAGGCGGCGTGACCCGGCGGCTGGCGCTGGCGTGGCTCGCGCTGATCGCGCTGGCCGCGCTCGCCGCCGACCTGCTGGCGTCGGATCGCGCGATCGTCGCGCGCACCGACGCCGGCCTGACCTGGCGCCCCGCGGCCCGCGGCGACGCGCTGCGCGCCCGGCTCGGCCCCGACGGCTGGGCGGTGTGGCCGCCGATCGTCGCCGATCCGATCGCGGTGCGCACCGACGGCGAGCTGGTCATCCTCGCGGCGCCGTCGGCGCGCCACCGGCTCGGCACCGACGATCGCGGCCGCGACGTCGCGGCCCGGTTGATCCACGGCGCGCGCACCAGCGCGGCGCTGGGCGCCGGCGCGGCGGGCCTGGCCACGCTGCTCGGCCTCGGGCTGGCGCTGGGGATCGCGCTCGGCCCCGGCCGCCTGCGGTCGCCGGCGCTCGCGCTGTGCGACGCGGTCGCCAGCGCGCCGGCGCTGCTGGTCACGCTGGCCGCCGCGGCGCTGGTCGGGCACCGCGGCCTGGTCGCGCTGGCGGTGCTGATCGCGGTGCCGCGCGGCGCCGACACCGCGCGGCTGATCGCCGCCCAGCTCACCGCCGAGCTCGCCGCGCCGTACGTCGTCGCCGCCCGCGGCCTGGGCGCGTCGCCGGCCCGGGTGCTGGTGCGCCACGCGTTGCCGGCGGTGTGGCCGGCGCTGGCGATCGCCGCCGCGCTCACCGCCGCCACCGCGGTGCTGTCCGAGGCGGCGCTGTCGTTCCTCGGGCTCGGGCCGCCGCCGCCCACGCCGTCGTGGGGCGAGCTGCTGGCCCAGGCCACCCAGCACGAGCTGCGCTGGTGGCTGTCGGTGCCTGCCGGCCTGGCCGCGACGCTCACCGCCGCCGCGCTGTTCGCGCTCGCGCTGGCACCGCCGCGCGCTTCGCGGTAGGAAGCCCCGTGGCCAAGCAGTCCAACGACGACGACGTCCCCAAGCTGCCGCGCGGGCGCGGGCTGTCGTTCTCGTTCGCCGAGATCCTGCGCATCCTGGTGGTCGCGACCGCGCTGCTCGCGCTGCTGGTGCTGCAGAAGCCGTGCGCCAAGAGCGTCTCGCAGTTCGTGACCGGCTTCGGCCCCAAGGACGCTGGCGTCTCGCCGCCGCCCGCCGTCGACGCCGCGGTCATGCCGTCGGGCGTGATCCTGCGCGCCGACATGACGCCCGAGCAGCAGGCCGCGGCGATCGCCGCCGCGCGCGGGCAGGGGCTCGACGCCGGTGTGGCGACCGACGCGGGCGGCGGCGGCGACGGCGACGCACGCTGAGCGGGAGCGCGGGAACGGGAGAGGGAGAGCGGGAGAGCGGGAGGAGAGGGAGAGCGGGAGAGCGGGAAGAGAGGGAGAGCGGGAACGGGAGAAGGGAGAGCGGGCACGGGCACGGGCACGGGCACGGGCACGGGGCAGTTCGACCTCAAACGCCGTAGGCGTTCGAGGTCGACTGCTAGGCGCTGGCGATGGCCACGTCGAGCGGGCGATCGTAGGTGACCGCGTGCATCGCGCACGGCATGTTGCGGCGCACCCGCGCGATCTCGGCCGGATCGATCGTCGCGATCACGACGCCCTCACCCTCGGCCTGCTCGCCGACGATCGTCCCCCACGGATCGGCGACCAGCGCGTGGCCGTACGACTCGCGCTTCGCGTTGTGCCGGCCGCCCTGGGCCGCCGCCACCACGTAGGCCTGGTTCTCGATGGCGCGGGTGCGCAACAGCAGGTGCCAGTGGGCCGCGCCGGTGTGGGCGGTGAACGCCGCCGGCACCAGCAGCACGTCGGCCCCGGCGTGCCACAGCCGGCGGTACAGCTCGGGGAACCGCACGTCGTAACAGATGGTGATCCCCAGCGAGACGCCGTGGGTGCGGACCACCAGGCCGGCGTCGCCGGGCGCGGTCGCGTCGGACTCGCGCAGCGTCGCGCCGCCGGGGATGTCCACGTCGAACAGGTGGATCTTGCGGTAGCGGGCCGCCAGCTCGCCCCCGGGGCCGACCACCAGCGCCGTGTTATAGGCGCGCTGGTCGTCGCCCGGCACCCGCTCGGGCAGGCCGCCGCCGATGACCACCGCCCGGTGCTCGGTGGCGATCGCCTGCAGCGTCTCGACGATCGGGCCGGGGTGGGCGTCGTCGATGGTCTCGGCGATCGCCATCTTGTCGCCCTCGCGGCTGCCCAGGAACGCGAAGCACTCGGGCAGCACGATGATCTTGGCGCCCGCCGCCGCGGCCTGCGCCGCCAGGCGCTTGCAGGTCGCGAGGTTGGCAGCGAGATCGTCGGTCGAGCACATCTGCACGGCGGCGATCGTGACCGGAGCGGAACCCATGGCCTGTCCTAACCGGGTGTTCCCCCGGCCACAAGCCACTTGCGGGTTTCTTGGTGGGGTGGTATCCGTCTGCCACTTCGCGTTTCCGTGAGGTGGGCATCGGCCCACCTTTTTTTTCGCCTCCAGCACCTCCGACGCCGCATGTCGAACCATCCCAGTCCCCAGGCCCTACGCCAGCGCGTATGGCAGCTCGCCGAGCCGGTGTGCGCGCACGCCGGCTACGAGCTGGTCGACGTGCGGTTCACCCTCGAGCAAGGCGGCTGGGTGTTGCGGGTGTTCATCGACGTCGCCGACGCGCCCGCCGACGCGGTGCCCGGCCCCGACGGCTTCGCGCCCGATCTCGTCGATCTCGACGACTGCGAGCGCATGTCGCGCGAGCTGTCGGCCACGCTCGACGTCGCCGATCCCATCCCCCAGGCCTACAGCCTCGAGGTCAGCTCGCCCGGCATCGACCGGCCGCTGGTCACCGTGCCCCACTTCCAGCGCTTCGTCGGCGCCGAGGTCAAGGTCACGCTCGAGCGCGGCGTGCCCACCCCGCAGGGCAGCGAGCGCAAGAACTTCCGCGGCGTCCTCGACGGCGTCGACGGCGCCGAGGACCCGGCCACCGCGCAGGCGCGGATCCTGGTCGACGGCCAGCTGTGGCGGTTCCCGATCGCCGACGTCGACGTCGCCAAGATCGTCCCCGACTGGGACGTCGTCATGAAGGGCGGGCGCGGCCAGGTCCGCACCGCCGATGCTCCCGCCGGCAAGCCCGGCAAACCCACCAAGCCCGGGGCCGGCAAGCATGCCGGCAAGTCCCCTCGTCACTAGCCCCGCGTTCCGACGGAGATTCCGCCATGGAAGCCAACCTCAGCATGGTCATCGACCAGGTCGGTCGAGACAAGAACATCGACCGGTCCGTCCTCCTCCAGGCCCTGGAGCAGGCGATCCTGACCGCCGCCAAGCGCGCGTTCGGGATGAACCGCGAGATGGAGGCGAAGTACAACGTCGAGACCGGCTCGGTCGACCTGTTCCTCATCATCAACGTCGTCGAGGACGACGCGATCGAGGGCCGGGAGATCACGGTCGAGGACGCGCACAAGTACGGCCTCGAGGCCGAGCTGGGCGACGAGCTCCTGTTCCAGATCTTCTACCGGCCCGAGGACGCCGAGCGCGCCTCGGAGCAGGACACCAAGTTCGGCGACATCATCGACCTTAAGGCCGCGCACAAGAAGTTCGGCCGCATCGCCGCGCAGACCGCCAAGCAGGTCATCAGCCAGCGCGTGCGCGAGGCCGAGCGCGACAACGTCTACAACGAGTACAAGGACCGCAAGGGCGAGATCGTCACCGGCATCGTCCGTCGCTTCGAGCGCGGCAACCTGGTGGTCGAGATCGGCAAGTCCGAGGCGCTCCTGCCGATGCGCGAGCAGGCCCCGCGCGAGTCGTTCCGCGTCGGCGACACGATGAAGGCGCTGCTGCTCGACATCGACCGCATGGCCCGCGGCCCGCAGCTGATCCTGTCGCGCGCGCACAAGGGCTTCCTCGAGAAGCTGTTCGAGCAAGAGGTGCCGGAGATCTTCGAGAAGATCGTCCGCATCGAGTCGAGCGCCCGCGAGCCCGGCGCCCGCGCCAAGATCGCGGTGTCGTCGCGCGACCGCGACGTCGACCCGGTCGGCGCCTGCGTCGGCATGAAGGGCAGCCGCGTCCAGGCGGTGGTCCAGGAGCTGCGCGGCGAGAAGATCGACATCGTCCCCTACGACGACGACCCGGCGCGGTTCGTGTGCAACGCGATCGCCCCGGCCGAGGTCTCGCGCGTCATCATCGACGCCGAGGGCCACCGCATGGAGCTGGTGGTGCCCGACGAGAAGCTGTCGCTGGCCATCGGCAAGAAGGGCCAGAACGTCCGCCTGGCGTCGCAGCTCACCGGCTGGCGCATCGACATCCACTCGGAGTCGAAGATCTACGAGCTCGAGCGCCGCGCCAAGGAGCAGATCTCGTCGATCCCGGCGGTCTCCAACGAGCTCGCCGAGACGCTGTTCAAGCTCGGCTGGCGGTCGGTCAGCGAGCTGTCGCGGGCGGTCGCCGAGGAGCTGGCCCAGGTGCCGGGCGTCGGCGGCGTCGACGGCGCGCGCAAGATCATCGGCGGGGCGGGCGAGTACCTGGCGCAGTCGCGCCGGCGCCCCGACGACCTCAAGCGCGAGACTGAGCGTCGCGCCCAGCTCACGGGCGAGCAGCAGCTGCTCGAGGTGCCCGGGGTCAACGAGGAGGTCCTCGAGATCCTGGCCCAGGCCAACGTCCGCTCGCCCGAGGAGCTGGTCAAGGCCCCGATCGAGCACATCGCCTCGGTCACCGGCATCGACATGAGCGACCTGGCCAAGCTGCGCCAGCGCGTCATCTCGTACCTCGCGGCGGGCAGCGATAGCTGATTGCGCCAACGAACGGACCTCACCGCCGAATGATCGCCACCTCCTCCATCACCCCCCCTGCCGTCCCGATGCGCACCTGCGTCGGCTGTCGGCAGGTCGCGCCCCAGGATCAGCTCCTGCGGCTGGCGGTGGTCGACGAGCGCGTGGTGCCGGATCCGCGGCGGCGAGCCCCGGGCCGCGGGGTCTACGTCCACGCCCAGCCCGACTGCCTGCGGGCGGCCGGGAAGGGCGGGCTGGCGCGATCCCTCAAGCGGGGCGTGTCGCGGGCGGAGCTCGATGCGATCGCGGGGGTCGCAGCGGCTAGCAAAGGGGGCGCGAACGCAGTAGAACGCGCTCCTCACCTCCCGCCCACGTCACTCCCCCCAGCCAGTTCGTCACCCGAGACCGATCCCACCGGTCGCACTCGTCACGGAGCCCACGGAGCCTAGATGCGCGTTTACGAGATTGCCAAAGAGGTCGGGATCCCCAACAAGGAGCTCCTGGCGAAGATCCGTTCGCTCGGCCTCGAGGTGAACAACCACATGTCGTCGCTCAACGCCGACGACGTGGCGCGCATCAAGAAGTCCTTGGAGCGGGAGAAGACGACGACGACCTCGACGCCGGTGGAGACCTCCAAGGTCAACCCGTCGGGCGCGGTCATCCGTCGTCGGTCGAGCAAGCCCGAGGAGGAGGCCCCCGTGGCCGCCGCCCCGGTCGCGCCGCCCCACGCGCCACCGCCGCTGATCCGCCGCCGCGTCGTCGAGGAGGCGCCCCGCGCCGAGGTCGCCCCGCCGGTCCGCGTCGAGCGGCCGCCGGTCGTCGAGCGGCCGCCGGTCGTCGAGCGCGCCCCCGTCGTCGAGCGTGCGCCCGTCGTCGAGCGTGCGCCGGTCGTCGAGCCGGTCGTCGAGCGCGCCCCCGAGATCGAGGCCCGTCCGGCCCCCGTCGAGCGCCCCGCGCCCGAGGAGCGCCCGGCCCCGGCCCCGATCGAGGTCGAGGACCGCACCGCGAGCCCGGCCCCCGAGGTCGAGCCCGCGCCGCCCCCGGCCCCGGTCACGCCGCCTCCGCCGCCGCGCCCCGAGCCCCGCACCCGCGTGTTCGTCGCGGGTCCGGCGATCGCCAGCGCGTCGCCCGCGGCCGCCAGCCCGGCGCCCGCGCCGGTCGCGCCGCCCACCGTCACCGGCCCGCGCCCGACGGTCATCGTCCGGCCGCGCGAGACCGCGCCGCCGCAGCCGGCCCCCGTGGTCGGCCCGTCGACCGTGGCCGAGGTCGCCGAGGGCGCCCGGTCGCGCTTCGAGCTCGAGTTGGAGCGCGCCCGCGCCCGGTCGGCCGAGCGCGCCGCCGAGCGTCCGGCGGTGCCCGAGACCGCGCCGCCGCCGGTGGTCGAGACCGTGGCCCCGCCGCGCGATCCGTCGCGCCCCGCGGTCGGCACCGTCATCAAGCTGGCCCCGCGCATCCAGATCACCGAGCGCCCCGGCGTCGGTGGTCGGCCTGCGCCGGCCAAGCCGGCCGGCCCCCCGGGCACGCAGATCCGCGGCCGGTTCGCCGAGCAGCAGGCCAAGGGCGGCCCCAAGGGCCCGCGCCAGGACTTCGGCAAGAAGAAGCTGCCGTTCTCGTCCGCCAAGGGCAAGGGCCAGCAGCCGCTGCGCACCACGCCCGCCGAGCACAAGCGCGTCATCCGCATGGAGGACACCATCGCCATCGCCGATCTGGCGCGTGGCATGGGCATCAAGGCCACCGAGGTCTTGAAGAAGCTGTGGTCGATGGGCATGGCCGGCGTCAACATCAACGCGTCGATCGACTTCGAGACCGCGCAGATCATCGCCAGCGAGTTCGGCTACGAGGTCCAGAACGTCGCGTTCCAGGAGCAGGACGCCTTCAAGGAGGCGCCGGACGACGCGGACAAGCTGCAGCACCGCGCGCCGGTCGTGACCGTCATGGGTCACGTCGACCACGGCAAGACCTCGCTGCTCGACCGCATCCGCAACTCCAAGGTCGCGGCCGGCGAGGCGGGTGGCATCACCCAGCACATCGCGGCGTACAAGGTCCCGGCCGGTGACAACCACGGCGAGATCGTCTTCCTCGACACGCCCGGTCACGAGGCGTTCACCGAGATGCGCGCCCGCGGCGCCCAGGCCACCGACATCGTCATCCTGGTGGTCGCGGCCAACGACGGCGTGATGCCGCAGACGCTCGAGGCGCTGGCCCACGCCAAGGACGCCAAGGTGCCGATCATCGTGGCGGTCAACAAGGTCGACCTGCCCGACGCGCAGCCCGACCGCATCCGCCAGCAGCTCGCCGATCACGGCCTCATCCCCGAGGAGTGGGGCGGCGACACGCAGTACGTCAACGTGTCGGCGCTCAAGGGCGAGAACATCGAGAAGCTGCTCGAGACGGTGGCGCTGATCGCCGAGGTGGCCGAGCTCAAGGCCAACCCGGACAAGCTCGCCACCGGCGTGGTGATCGAGGCGCGCCTCGATCGCAACCGCGGCCCGATGGCGACCATCCTGGTCCAGGAGGGCACGCTCAAGGTCGGCGACATCCTCGTGGCCGGCCGCTGCTACGGCAAGGTCCGCGCGATGCTCGACGCTCGCGGCGAGACGCTCAAGGAGGCCGGGCCGTCGACGCCGGTCGAGATCCTGGGCCTCGACGGCGTGCCCGAGGCCGGCGACCAGATGAACGTCGCCGAGGACGACAAGACCGCCAAGCAGGTGGTCGAGCACCGCATCCAGAACTGGCGCAAGAAGGAGCTCTCGGTCAAGACCAAGGTCTCCCTCGAAGGCCTGATGGAGCGGATGAACGAGGGCAACACCAAGGAGCTCAAGATCGTCCTCAAGGCCGACGTGCAGGGCTCGGCCGAGGCGCTCAAGGCCGCCCTGGTCAAGCTCACCACCGAGAAGGTCCGCGTCAACGTGATCGCCACCGGCGTCGGCGGCATCACCGAGAGCGACGTCAACCTGGCCAAGGCCGGCGACGCGATCATCGTCGGCTTCCACGTCCGCCCCGCCGGCAAGTCCAGCAAGCTGGCCGAGCAGGAGGGCGTGCAGATCCGCCTCTACGACATCATCTACGACTGCCTCGACGAGGTGAAGTCGGCCATGGCCGGGTTGCTGGCGCCGATCAAGCGCGAGCAGGCGATGGGCAAGCTCGAGGTGCGCGAGACCTTCACGGTGCCGAAGATGGGCACCGTGGCCGGGTGCCGCGTCTCCGAGGGCAAGATCACCCGCAAGTCGCTGCTCCGGGTCATCCGCGACGCCGTCCAGGTGTACGAGGGCCGGGTCGGCTCGCTGCGTCGCTTCAAGGACGACGTCAGCGAGGTGCAGAACGGCTTCGAGTGCGGCGTGATGATCGCCGGCTACAACGACCTCAAGGTGGGCGACGTCATCGAGACCTACGAGGTGATCGAGGAGGCGGCGACCCTGTGACGAACCGCTGATGTTCGTCGGGGTCTGTCGCTTGACGTTGCGGGTGGTGCAGAGCCACTCGCTGAAGGAGAAGCGGGCGGTGCTGCGACGGCTGCGCGATCGCGTGGCCGAGGTGGGGGTGACGCTGCGCGAGGTCGGCGGCGCCGACACCTGGCAGCGGGCCGACCTGGGCTTCGCCGTGGTGGGGCAGGATCGCGACGACGCGACCGCCGCGGTGCGCCGCGTGGTCGGGCTGTGCGCGCAGGCCGCGGGCGGCGAGGTCACGGCGGTGCGGCACGAGGTGCTCGGATTCGGCGAAGATTGGTTCGCAGCCGCGCAGCCATACGGTAAACCCGAGGACGCTGACGCCGACGCCGCCTGGATCCCGGCGGCGTGGCGCGAGGAAGACCCAACGCCATGAGCCGCAAAGATCGCGTCGAGCACGCCATGCGTGACGAGCTGGCCACCTTGATCGCCCGCGAGGTCAAGGACCCGCGGGTGAGCGCCGCCGGCGTCGTCGGCGTGGCCCGCGTCGAGTGCACCCCCGACTTCTCGGTGGCCAAGGTCTACGTGTCGATCTTCGCCGACGACGCGGTGGCCGCGAAGGCCATCGACGGGCTCAAGGCCGCGGCCGGGTTCCTGCGCGGGCCGCTGGCGCGCCGGCTGTCGCTCGGGCGCCCGCCCGAGCTGCGCTTCGTCCACGATCGCTCGGCCGAGATGTCGCTGCGGCTCACCGAGGTGGTGCGCGAAGACGCCGCCAAGGCGGTCGCGGCGGGGCGGGACGACGTGCCGGCCGCGCCGCCGGTGCGCGCCGCGACACCCGCCGAGGGCGACGACGTCGACGGGCCCGCCCCGGCGCCCGACGCCGACGCGTGAGCTGGATCGCCTGCGCCGGCCGCGCCCGGTGGTACCATCCGCGACCGTGCGTACCCGCTCCGCTCTGATCTTGTTCGCGCTCGTGGCCGCCTGCGGCGGCGACGACGAGGCCGTGCCCGTCGACGCGCCGGTCGCCATCGACGCGCCGCCCCCGCCGATCGACGCCGCCATCGACGCCGCGCCGTTCGTCGAGCCGACGCTGCTGTCGCAGACCGGCCTGTACAGCGACATCGGCACCAAGACCATCGCCGCCGACGTCCACGAGTTCCTGCCGCGCTGGCAGCTGTGGAGCGACGAGGCGGTGAAGCGGCGGTGGATCTGGCTGCCGCCCGGCACGACGATCGACACCTCCGACATGGACCACTGGAAGTTCCCGGTCGGCACCAAGGTGTGGAAGGAGTTCGCGCGCGCCGGCACCCGGATCGAGACCCGCTTCCTCCAGAAGATCGGCCCGGGCGACGAGTGGATCAGCGACTGGTTCGCCGTGTCGTTCCAGTGGGACGCCGGCGAGACCGAGGCGATGGCGGTGCCGGCCGGCGTCATCGACGACCCCGGCCACAACGACATCCCCAGCCGCTCCGACTGCCGCAAGTGCCACGTCAACACCCGCGTCGCGTCGGTCCTGATCGGCTTCTCGGCGCTGCAGCTCGACACGCCGCCCGCGGCCGGGCTGTGGAGCCTGTCGCAGCTGGTCACCGAGAACCGCCTGTCGGCGCCGCCCACCGCCAGCGGCGGCGCGGGCAGCCCGTACTTCCCGCTGCCCGCGGGCGACGCCGCGCGCGACGCGCTCGGCTACCTCCACGCCAACTGCGGCAACTGCCACAACGCCGGCTCCGACGTCGCGCTGATCACCCCGGTCAAGCTGCGGCTGTCGGTCGGCGACCTGGCCGCGTGGAACACCACCGACCCGTGGGAGACCACCGTCGACGTGACCGCGATGTTCGGCGTCCCCGGGGCGACCGTCGTCGTCGAGCCGGGCGTGCCCGCGCAGAGCGCGCTGTACTACCGGCTCACCACCACCAGCGGGCAGCGCATGCCGCCGGTCGGGCGCGAGGTCGTCGACCCCACGGGCACCGAGACCGTGCGCGCGTGGATCGCCGGCCTGCCGCCGACGCCGTGACCGATGGGCCGCCGCCGCGCTGACCGGTCGCACGGGGTCCTGGTCGTCGACAAGCCCACCGGCGTGTCGTCGCAGGACGTGGTGACGCGGGTGCGGCTGCGGCTGGGCGTGCGCTCCGCCGGGCACACCGGCACGCTCGATCCGCTGGCGACCGGCGTGCTGCCGATCTGCTTCGGCCAGGCGACCAAGATCGCCCAGTGGCTCCTCGCCGACGACAAGCAGTACACCTGCGAGTGCGAGCTGGGCGTCACCTCGACCACCCTCGACAGCGAGGGCGAGGTGACGCGGGTCGCGGCCGTCGACGCCGTCGATCCCGTGGCGCTCGAGGCCGCGCTGGCCGGGCTGCGCGGGCCGATCGAGCAGGTCCCGCCGATGCACTCGGCGATCAAGATCGACGGCCATCGTCTGCACGAGCTGGCACGCGAGGGCGTCGACGTCGCGCCGCCGGCGCGGGCGGTGCGGGTCGACCGGCTCGAGGTGCTGGCGATCGCCGGGCCGCGGATCACGCTGGCGGTCGCGTGCAGCAAGGGCACCTACGTCCGCGCGCTGGTGCGCGACCTGGGCGCGGCGCTCGGGACCGGCGCCGTGGTCACCGCGCTGCGGCGCACCGCGAGCGGCGGCTTCACCGAGGCCATGGCCGTGCCGATGGGGCAGATCGATCGCCGCACCGCCGAGGCCCGGCTGATCCCGGTGCGGGTGGCGCTGGGGCTGCCGGAGGTGCCCGTGGCGGACGGCGCCCAGGCCGACGTCATCAACGGCCACGAGGCCCGGCTGACCCGGTTCGCCGAGGGCTTCGCCGAGGGCGAGCGCTTCCAGATCGTCACCGAGCGTGGCGACACCCTGGCGGTCTGCGAGCGCCGGGCCGGGCGGACCTTCGTCCACCGCGTCCTGGTGTACGAACCCCTTGACGACCGGGCCGTCGTGCCGCACTCTGCGCCGCTCAAACAACCAGGCCACGAGCCGGGTCCGGATTAGCCGGGCGGGCGCGTTGGCGACGAGGAAACCCATGCCTGTTTCGACCATCCGCAAGCAAGAGACCATCGGCAAGTTCAAGCAGCACGCGAGCGACACCGGGTCGCCCGAGGTGCAGATCGCGCTCCTCTCGGAGCGCATCGCTCACCTGACCGAGCACCTCAAGACCAACCACAAGGACCACCACTCGCGCCGTGGTCTGCTCAAGATGGTCGGTCAGCGCCGCAGCCTCCTCGACTACCTGAAGCGCAAGGACGTCGAGCGCTACAAGAAGCTGATCGAGACCCTCAGCCTGCGCCGCTGAGATACCTGGAGGGGAACCAACCCTCCCTCGATGGCCCGGAGCGTTCAGCCCGGGCCGTCGGTCGTTTTCGGACCCGCGCGTGTGCCGGCACGGGGAGCGACGACCCACGCGGGAGCGCGGCCCACGTGGGTCGGCGCCGGGCGCACGGATGTCCCACGTGGGAGCGCGCGGCCCACGTGGGTCGGGGTCCGGGCGCGCGGCCGTCCCACGTGGGAGCGCGCGGCCCACGTGGGTCGGCGTCCGGGCGCGCGGCTGTCCCACGTGGGAGCGCGCGGCCCACGTGGGTCGGCGTCTGGGCGCACGGCTGTCCCACGTGGGAGCGCGCGGCCCACGTGGGTCGGGGTCCGGGCGCGCGGCTGTCCCACGTGGGAGCGCGTGGCCCACGTGGGTCGGCGTCTGGGCGCACGGATGTCCCACGTGGGAGCGCGCGGCCCGGTGGGTCGGCGGCGGGCGCGCGGATGTCCCAGGAGGGAGCGCGCGGCCCGCGGCCCACGTGGGCCGGCGTCCGGCGCGTCGCGCGCCACGAGAGTTGTCCCCGTGGCGTCACCAACACGGACCCACCCGGCGTTCCGTGGCAGGTCTTACTGCGCCGGGATCACGGAATGTCGTGGCGGCACGGCCGGCAATTGCCGCCGCAGGCGGCGACGTGGACCGGTCGGCCCTTGGCGACCCGGATGACCAAGGTCCACGGACGGTGGCCAGCGTCGTAGGACGCGGCGGCGTCCATGTAGCTGCCGGGATCGCCGCCGCCGCACGGCGGGCAGCGCGCGCTGAAGGTCACGGTGGTCCGGCGGACGCTGCCAGCTGGCGTGACTCCCGCGAGCGACTGGCGCGCGCCGCCAGCGCGGATGACGGCGAGGTCGAAGCGGGCGAAGTCGGTCGCGGCGACGTACGCGTCGAGCGCCGCCCGTTCGTCGTAGGCCGGCGCCTCGATCGGCGCGCCCGCGGGCTCGCCCGCCATGCCCGCCGCGGGGCCCGGCGGCGGCGCGGGAGGTGCGGCCAGGGGGGCGGCGATCGCGCGCGCGCGTTCGCCGGAGGTCGCGACGGTGACGTCGCCGCTCGGGACGCCCGCGCTGAGCCGCAGGCCGTCGTCGGCGCGGGTCAGGTCGGCCGGGCACGCCGGATGGGCGGCGCGGCAGGCGGCGAGGACGGCGACCAGCGCCAGCGGTGCGATCCGGAACCACGGCGCCTGCATGGCGCTCCAACGCGGCGGCGCGGGCGGCGCTTACGCGTCAGTCGGTGAAGTCGGGCGGGGCGTGCTGGCAGTACTGGATCGCGGGCGCGATCTCGAGCGGGGCCAGGCCGCGCCACAGCACCCACCACGCGGCGCCGGCGACGGTGATGCGGGCCATGCCGTCGCAGTTCTCGCGGTACCACGAGGTGATCGGGTTGTCGGCGCGGCTGCGCCAGAACAGCCGCGGGAAGTCGGCCTGCATCGCGCGCCACAGGTCGCGGCCGACGCCCTCGCCGCGCGACACGGTGCCGACGGCGAACTTCGACAGGTACGGCGCCAGCGGCGCCGGCGTGACGATCGCGGCGCCGCGGTAGTCGTCGGCGACGTACACCGCCAGGATCGGCCGCGCGTCGAAGTCGCGCACCAGCGGCCGCGCGAACGCCTCCTCGACCAGCGCCCGCAGCCGCGTGGGATCGACGCTGTCCCACGCCAGGTGGCGGGTGATCGCCGAGCCGCGGCGCACCAGCGTGCCGGCGCCCTTCACCGTGAACAGCTCGCGCAGCAGATCGAGCGGCGAGGTCACGCTGACCGTCAGCCCGCGCTGGCCGCTGGCGGCGACGCGATCGATCACCCGCGCGATCTGCCGCAAGAGCTTCTGCTGCTCGCCGGGCAGCGCGCCCGGCGCCAGCAGCGCGTCGGCCTCGGTCGACAGCTCGATCAGCGAGATCGCCCGGCCGTCGGCGGGCACCAGGCCGCTGCGCCGGGTCACGAACACCACGCGGCGGGTGCCCAGCGCCGCGGCCAGGTCGGCCAGCGCGTCGAAGCGCCGATCGACCGAGCCGTCGTCGCGATCGAGCACGCACAGCGGCAGCGTCCGCGCGTCGATCGCGGCGCGGCACGCCTCCGGATCGGGCGCGGCGACGATCGTCGTGGCGACGCCGGGCGCCAGCGCCTGGGCCAGCCGCTCGGCGGCGCGCGCGGCGCTGCCCGGCTCGATCACGCCGAACGCCACCACCGGGAACAGGCCGAGCTCGGCCAGGTAGCGCAGCTCGACGGCCAGCGCGTCGGCGGCGTGGCGGACGACGCCCTCGGCGACGTGGACGATCGCGAAGCGCTCGGGGTGCTCGGCGCGGAACAGGTCGAGGTACTGCTGGGCCTCGGCCGGGCGGCCGATGCTGGTCAGGAACCGCAGCACCAGATCGGCGGGCTCGGGATCAGCCACGGCCGGCCTCGGCGTAGACGTCGGCGCACAGCGCCACCGCCCACTCGAGGTCGGCGATCGCCACCGACTCGTCGGCGGCGTGGGCGCAGCCGATGTCGCCGGGACCGACGACGATCGCCGCCTTGCCCGCGGCCTGGTACAGCGCGGCCTCGGTCCAGAAGTCGAGCGGCACCAGCGCCTCGACGTGCGGCCGCACCAGCGCGGCCAGCCCGCGGTCGTCGCCGCCGCCGAACGGCGCGTGCTCGATCTCGCAGGTCAGCGCGATCGCCGGATCGATCGCGGCGATCGTCGCCGCCAGCGTGGCCTCCCACGCGGCGCGATCGAACCCGGGCGCCGGGCGGATCGAGAACGTCAGCGCGGCCTCCTCGGGGATCACGTTGAACGCGACGCCGCCGTCGATGCCGGCGACGTTCATGCACAGGCCGCGCATGCCGTCGGGGCCGGCGTCCTTGCGCGCGACGCCCAGGTCGTGCAGCGCGATCGCCAGCCGCGCCATCGTCACGATCGGCGCCGGCTGGAAGTCGGCGCGCGACGAGTGGCCGCCGTGGCCGCGCACCCGCGCGGTGTACGCCAGCACGCCGCGATGGGCGACGCCGGCCTGGCGCGCCGTCGGCTCGCACACGACGACCCGCTCGACCGCGGCGGCGTGGGGCGACGCCAGGAACGCGCGCACCGCCGCGGTGCCGCGCTCCTCGTCGCCCGAGAACAAGAGGCCGACGTCGCGCGGCCGCACCCGATCGAGCGCGACGATCGCCGCGGCGATCGCGCCCTTGGTGTCGGCGCTGCCCAGGCCGCTGACGCGCCCGTCCTTGACCTCGGGCGTCCACGGGTCGTGGCTCCAGCCGCGGTTGGCCGGGACGGTGTCGACGTGGGCGTTGATCAGCGTGCGCGGCGTGCCCCAGCGCGCGAAGACGTAGCCGCCGGGGTGGCCGCTGGCGCGCGGGCACGCCTCGACGACGACCTCGTCGGCGCCGCCGGCGCGCAACAGCGGCGCGACGTCGTGGCACAGCGCCAGCTCGTCGCCAGCCTCCTCGGCGCGCGCCGCGTGGTGGGTCGGGCGGCGCACCAGCTGACAGAGCAAGTCGACGACGTTCACCGCGCAGTTCTACACGCGATCGCGCACCGCCGCCCACGCCGGATGCGCGCCGATCGCAGCCAGCGCCGCGGCCAGCAGCGTCTTGCCCGGCTCGGTGCGGTGCCAGGTCGACGCGCCGGACGGGTGGGGCAGCGGCGCCACGTCGAGGTCGCGGCCGTGAAAACGGGCCCGCGTGACCCGCCCGACCACGTCGACCAGCTGCGCCGCGTCGGGTAGCACCTGCGCGATCGCCAGCTTGCCGACCGGGATCACCAGCCGCGGCTCCACCAGACGCACCTCGGCGGCCAGGTGGGCGCCGCAGCGCGCGATCTCGTCGGGCGCCGGCACCCGATCGCCGCCCTTGTCGCCCTTGCCGGGAAAGCACCGACACACCGCGGCCATGTACACCCGCTCACGGAACGCGGCCTCGTCGACGCCCAGCTCACCGAACCAGCGGAACATGGTCTTGCCGGCGGTCCACGCGAACGGCTTGCCAGCGGGCCCCTCGTGGGCGCCCGGCGCCTGGCCGATCAGCATGACCGGCGACAGCACCGGCCGGCCGCTGACCACCGGTCCGATCATCTTGGGACACGCACGACATGCGAGCAGCTGCGTCACGTGCGCCGAGAGCGCCGCGAGCCGGACCGGTGGCGACATCCGCGGCACCATGCCACGCCGCTGTGACGACCGCCGCGAGCCTCGCGCACGCCGTGCGCTACACTGAGGCCGTGACCCAGATCCCCGCCGAAAACGCCGAGCTGATCCGCCGCATCCTGGGCAAGGGCTACCTCGAGCTGCGCCTGACCCGCCTCGCGGTCGACGAGGTGCCGGACCTGGCCAGCCGCGTGACCGTCGAGGTCACCGAGAGCGGCGCCGCCGCCACGATCGAGGGCGACGGCGTCGGGCCGATCGACGCGCTGTGGGGCGCGCTGGTCGGCCGCTACGCCAAGGAGTACCAGTCGCTCAAGACCGTGCAGCTCGCGGGCTTCACGGTGTCGGCGGCGATCGAGTCCAAGGTCCGCCGCGCCGGCCTCGACGCGATGGCGACCGTCGAGGTCGCGGTGGTCAACAGCGACGGGCGCCGGTTCGCGTTCGCCGACACCTCGCGCTCGGTCACCGCGTCGGCGGCCCGGGCGGTGATCGCGGTCGTCGAGTACTTCGTCAACGCCGAGCGCGCGTTCGTGACGCTGTCGCACGCGCGCAAGGACGCGGTCGCGCGCGGCCGCGCCGACCTGGTGGCGCGCTACACCGCCGAGCTCGCCGAGGTGGTGCGCTCGACCAGCTACGCCGAGATCATCGACACGCTGCGCAAAGAGCTGGCCTAGCAGCTCGTCGCCGCGCTGGCGCGCGGCGCGCGGCGCGCCAGCCGCGGCACGCGGGCGTTGACGGGGCGGGGGAGGCGGGCGAGCCTCGAGGGCGATGGCCCACCGACCGGCGGCGCGCGTGCGGATGGCGGGCCTGCTCGCGGGGCTGGCGCTGGCGGGCTGCGGCGGCGACGACCCGCCCGACTGCGAGGTCGCGGCGGGGACCGGGCCGGTGATGCCGGCCACCGGGCTGTGTCGCCAGCTGTCGAGCTATCGGCTGTTCGCCGACCTCGCCGCCCAGACCGCCGACCCGGCGCTGGTGCCGTTCGACGTCGCGGTGCCGCTGTTCGCCGACTACACCGTCAAGCAGCGCTGGCTGTACCTGCCGCCGGGTGGCACCGCCGCGTGGCGCGACGTCGACGCGTTCGAGCTGCCGGTCGGCGCGATGCTGGTCAAGAGCTTCGCCTACCTCGACGATCGCCGCGCGCCGACCGGCGGCCGGCGGCTGCTCGAGACCCGCGTCCTGGTGCGCCAGGTCGGCGGCTGGAAGGCCGGCGCCTACGTCTACCGCGACGACGGCCGCGACGCCGACCTGGCGCCGACCGGCGACGTCCTCGACGCGACGTGGATCCACGACGACGGCGCCGCGCGCAGCAACCGCTACGTCGTCCCCGATCCCAACCAGTGCCTGAACTGCCACGGCGAGCACATGGCGCGGATGGCCCCGCTGGGCCTCAAGGCGCGCCACCTCAACCGGCCGGCGCTCGACGGCACCGGCGATCAGCTGCAGCGATGGATCGACGCCGGCCTGCTGACCGGCGCGCCCGATCCGACGACCTGGCCGCGCGACCCGGCGATCGACGACGCGGGCGCATCGCTCGACGATCGCGCCCGGGCCTGGCTCGACGTCAGCTGCGCCCACTGCCACAACGGCACCGGCGCCGCGCGCACCGTCGGCCTCGACCTGTCGGTGGGGCAGCTCAACCGCGAGGCGCTCGGCGTCTGCAAGGCGCCGGTCGCCGGCGGCGCGGCCACCGGCGGTCGCCGCTACGACATCGTCCCCGGCCAGCCCGACCAGTCGATCCTGGTGTTCCGCCTCGAGTCGACCGACGCCGAGCTGCGGATGCCGGCGCTCGGGCGCAACCTCGTCGACGCCGACGGCGTCGCGCTGGTCCGCGCGTGGATCGCCGCGATGCCGGGCAGCTGCCCCTGAGCGCGGCGGCTCACCCCGCGAGGTCGCCGCGGGCCTCGGGCTGCGACGGCACCGCCACCAGCCGGATCCGGCGCACGCCGCGCGGCATGCGCCAGTCGATCTCCTGCCCGACGCGCAGCCCGAGCAGCGCGCTGCCCAGCGGCGCCAGCACCGACACCCAGCCGCGCGCGGCGTCGGCGTCGGGCGGGTAGACCACGCGCACGGTGCGCCGCGCCCCGGTGGCGAGGTCCTCGTAGGTCGCGTCGCTGTTCATCGTGACGACGTCGGCCGGCACCTCCTGCGGGGCGACCAGCCGGGCGCGGGCCAGCTCGGCCTCGAGCGGCTCGGCGGTGCGCGCGAGGCTGACCTCGAGCAGGTGCTGCAGGCGGGCGAAGTCGGTGGTGGTGACGAGGATGGCGGGAAGCTGCGACATGGCGGGACTCCTGGCTCCGACGAGGGAGCGTGAAGCCGGGCGGCGCACGTGCAGGCCCGGCGGGTTGCCGGGCAGAGCCGCGCGCGCTCAACGCGAGCGCGGGTGGGCACCGTCCGGGCGCGCGCCGCGCGAAGGCGCGACGCGGTCGGTACGTACGGCGAGGCGGTGACCCATTGCCGCAGGGTAGCCCGTCCGCGCGCGGCGGCAACCGCCGCGGGGTAGAGTGCGGGCATGCGCCACGCCTGGATCGCGATCGCCCTGACCGCCGCGTGCGGTCGCACCGAGCCGGCCAAGCCGGCGGCGTGTCCGCCGGCGACGCCGTGCCCCCCACCGGTCGCGGCCGCCGCGCCGACCGCGCCGACCGCGCCGACCGCGCCGACCGCGCCACCGCCGGCGTCCACGGTCGCCGATTGCGCCGCGCCCACCGGCGCCAACCCGGTGCAGACCGAGATGCGCCGGCTGGAGTGCGCGCTGCAGCAGGCGGTCGCGGCGATCGGGCGCGACGATCTGCCGGCGATCGCGCACCAGCTGCACGTCGTCCACGCCGCGAAGGAGGCGACCGCCGCCGCGATCGCCGCCGGCAGCTGGGCGCCCGCGACCGGCGACGTCAAGGCGTTCGTCGCGCTCGATCAGGCGTTCCACCGCGAGCTCGAGGCGCTGGTCGAGGCGGCGATGGCGCGCGATCACGCCGGCGCCGCCGCCGCGCTCGGCCGCACCCTCGGCGCGTGCCAGGGCTGCCACGCCGCGTTCCGCCCGGCGGCACCCGCGCCCGCCGCGCCGGCACCGGCCACGCCGCACGACCACGCGGCGCCCGACCACGCCGCGCCGGCGCACTAGCCGCGCCGCGCCGCCACCACCCACCACGCGCGCGCGCGATGCGCGACAATCGCGACGATGTCGTGGTCGAGCCCGCCGCCGCCGCCGCGCGCGCCCTTCGATCCGGCGCAGCTCGCGCGCGATCTGCGCGACGGCCGCGAGGTCACCGACGCGCAGTTCGAGCGGCTGTACCCGGTGCGGCTGCGCGAGATGTCGCGGGTCCACTGGACGCCGCTGGCGATCGCCCGCCGCGTCGTCGAGCTGCTGGCGCCGACCGCCGACGCGACGGTGCTCGACGTCGGCGCGGGCGCCGGCAAGCTGTGCCTGGTCGGCGCGGCGCTGACCGCGGCCCGGTGGATCGGGCTCGAGCGGCGGCCGGCGCTGGTGCAGGCGGCGGTGGTGGCGGCGCGCCAGCTCGGGGTCGAGCGCCAGGTGACGTTCACCGAGGCCGACGCCGCCGACGCCGACTGGGGCGCGGTCGACGGCGTCTACCTGTACAACCCGTTCGGCGAGCTGCTGATGCGCGCCGACGAGACGTCGCTGCGCAGCGTCGGGCTGCTCGACGGCGCGGCGCCGTACACCACCCGCAGCGCGCACTACCAGCAGCTGGTCGACGCGGTCGCGGCCAAGGCGTGGACGCTGCGCCCCGGCGCCCGGGTCGTGACGTTCCACGGCTTCGGCGGCCAGTGGCCGCGCTGCCTCGAGCAGGTGTCGAGCGAGACCGCCGCCACCGGCCCGCTCGAGCTGTGGGTGCGGCGCGGCGCCGACGCCTAGCCGCGGCGGCTCACGCGAACAGCGAGCTGATCGAGTCGTCGCGGTGGATGCGCCGGATCGCCTCGGCGATCAGCGGCGCCATCGACCGCGTGCGCAGCTTGGCGCAGGCCCGCGCCTCGGGGCCGAGCGGGATGGTGTCGGTCACGACCAGCGCGCCCAGCGGCGACGCGTCGATGCGCGCGATCGCGCCCGGCGACAGCACCGGGTGGGTCGCGCAGGCGACCACCGACGCCGCGCCGGCCTGCATCAGCGCCTGGGCGGCGGTGACCAGGGTCTCGGCGGTGTCGACGATGTCGTCGACGATGATCGCCGCGGCGCCGCGGACGTCGCCGACGACGCCGAGCGCGCGGCCGGCCCCGGCGTGGGCCTGATCGACGATCGCCAGCGGCACGTCCAGCCGCTTGGCGTAGGCGCGGGCGCGCTCGACGCCGCCGGCGTCCGGCGCCACCACGACGGTGCCCGGGCCGCCCAGGCCCAGGTGCCGCAGCTCGTCGACCAGCACGGTCTTCGAGAACAGGTGATCGAACGGGATGTCGAAGAAGCCCTGGAGCTGACCGGTGTGGAGATCGACCGACAGCACGCGGTCGACGCCGGCCGCGGTCAGCAGGTTCGCGCACAGCTTGGCGCTGATCGGCGTGCGCGGCCGCGCCTTGCGGTCCTGCCGCGCGAACCCGAAGTACGGGATGATCGCGACGATGCTGCCGGCCGACGACCGGCGCAGCGCGTCGACCATCACCAAGAGCTCGAGCAGCGTGTCGCTGACCGGCGCGCAGGTCGACTGCACGACGAAGCACCGCGCGCCGCGGACGCTGTCGTCGAGCTCGACGTGGACCTCGCCGTCGGAGAACCGCTCCAGCCGCGCGCGGGCCGGCGCGACGCCCAGCGTCGTGCAGATCGCCGCGCCCAGCGCCGGGGTGGCGGTGCCGACGAAGATCGCGCGCGGGGGAGCCATCGACCGTCGCCCTACGCGACCGGACGAGCGGTCAAATCCGCACCGCCAGCGCGCCGGCCAGGTGGAACGTGTCGGCGGCGTCGTCGAGCCGATCGAAGCCCATCAGCCCGAGCAGGTCGATCTTGCGCTTGGGCGAGTACTGCACCTGCAGCCGCAGCGACGAGCCGGTGTCGCCGCGCTGCGAGAAGTCGTCGAAGTTGATGCCGAAGCGGCCGGTCAGCGCGACGTTGGGCTTGTACTGGTAGACCGCGCCGAAATCGAGGCGGATGAAGCCGTCGCTCTTGATCGTGCCGGTGTCGAGCGTCGCGGCGTCGAACTCGTTGGGGCGCTCGCCCTCGAGCGTCGGCAGGAACTTCTTCTTGAGGAACTTGAAGCCGACCACGTCCTCGAAGCCGACGATCGCGAACTTCTTGCCGAACCGGAACTTCACCGGCGCGCCCAGCGTCATGCCGATCGTGAACGGGTCGACGTACATCGGGATCGCGATGCGCGGCGCCACCCAGTCGGTGACCAGGAACTGGAAGTTGATCTCGACGGCCTTGCCGGTGTTCCACCGGGTCTTGGGCGGGTTCACCTTGCCGTCGTCGTAGAGGCCGCCGATCGCGTAGCGCACGCCCAGCTGCGCCTGCCGGGTGATGCCGTAGCGGGCGCGCAGCCCGAACTCGGCGTCGAACGGCGACGGGTAGACCGCGGCGTCGAGCCGGATCTCCGACGTGAAGTCGGGCAGCGTCAGCGGCCGCAGCACCTCCTCGATCGGGTACCCGGTGGCGCGCGGCGCCGGCGCCTTGGGGCCGGTGTCGGTGGGCTCGCCGAGGATGCGCGGCGCGTCGGGGTTCTCCTCGGCGCCGGTGTCGCCGTCGGTGGTCGCCGGCGGCGGGTCGTCGTCGAGCTCGGTCTCGCCGCCAGCGCCGGGGTCGCCAGCGGGCTCGTCGGGGATCACCTGCGCCGCCGCGGGTGCGGCGACGGCGAGGAGCAGGGCGACTACGGTGAACCGGACCATGCGGGGACCATACACCGGCCCCGGGCGATCATGGCGCGGCGCGGCGACCGATCACGCGTGGCCGATCCAGCGCGTGGCCTCGCGCCAGCGCGTCTTGGCCGGGCGGGGTGCGACGTCGCGCGGCACCAGCGCGGCGGTGAGCGCGGCGGTCAGCGCGCCACCTAGCAGGCGGCGGCGGCTCAGGCCCGCGGCGGGTGTCGGCGAGGCGGGCGTGCCGGGCGGCTTCGCGGCTGGGGGCTTCATGGCGCAGGCACGTCCCCGGCGTAGCCGTCGACGAGGTTCTCGAGCTTGAGGTGCAGGTCCGACGGCGGCGGCGGCGGATCGCCGACGTAGCCGAAGTTGCCCTCGACGTCGTCGTTGTCGTCGATGCCGACGGTCTGGGTCTTCACGTTGGTCTCGGCGTTGGAGTGCGCGGCGTTGGCGTACTCGATGAAGCGCAGCGGGTGGTAGTGGTAGACGATGCCCGAGCCGGGCAGGCCCAGGCCCTTGGCCACCAGGTCGGTCCACCACGTGAACGGCTCGAGCTGCTCCTTGACCATCCGGGCGATGTCGAGGTCCTCGTCGTCGGCGTCGGTCTTCTTGGGCTTGCCCTTCTTGCCGTTCCACTTCTTCTGGAACTGCTGCGGCCGCGACTGCAGGGCCTCGGTCCAGTCGGGCTCGCTGGTCCACTCGCTGACGTGCAGCGTGATCAGGTCGCGCTCGGGGCCGTTGTCGGCGCCGCTGTAGAAGTCGGCGATCTCCTTGCGCGACAGCCGCTGGTCCTTGTCCTTGTCGATCATGGCGTCGATCTTCTCGTCGTCGCAGAACCGCCCCATCGACGAGCCGTCGATCAGCGTGAACGGCGAGTCGGGCTTGTCGAACCAGCGCTGGGTCGAGAAGATCTCGAGGTGGAGCTGCGGGCTCGACAGGTCGCCGGGGCCGACGGTGCCGACCCGGCCGATCACCGCGCCGGCGTCGATGACGTAGTCGTAGCCCATCACGCCGACCGACGCGTCGAGCTCGGTCCCCTGGCTGGCCATCCACCCCGGCGGGTCGCTGGCCGACGACTCGTCGGCCAGGTGCATGAACAGCGAGTAGACCCGGATCGCCTGCGACGCGACGGTCAGGTCGTGGCGCATCAAGACGAAGTTGCTCGAGCCGATGTCGGTGTCGGGGCCCATCCGCGCGGCGATCACGCGGCCGGCGAACGGCGCGTAGACCGGGCTGTCGGCGGGCGCCGGCAGGTGCACCCCGCCGTGCCACAGCCGGCTGGTGCCCCACGGGCCGACCGGGAAGAACCCGGCCGAGGCGGTCAGCTCGTTGGCGTCGTAGTACGGCTGGATCGCCGCCGGCAGGTCGACCGGGTTCTCGGGCACCACCGGCTTGTCGTCGCCCTTGGCGCCGGCGACCTTGACCGGGAACACCCGCTGGCCGCGCAGCTTATCGATCCACTTCTTGAAGTCGAACGGCCCCGGGTCCCACTTGCGGGTGGTCAGGTGGTAGTGGCCGCAGAAGCCGGCGAACGACGGCATCGGCAGGCTGTCGCCCTCGGCGGTGACCGGGCCGACCGTGCCCCACGCCGGCTTGGCCGGCAGCTGCGGGTCGCGCGGGTACTCGAGCGCCAGGTTGGGCAGGTGCTTCACCAGCGCGCCGGCCAGCATGTAGAACGCCTCGTACTGCTGCGGCGTGAAGTCGAACGACTTCATCTTGTGGCCGTTGATCGAGTACTCGTCGGAGATCGGGTGCTTGACCGCGGCGGTGGCGTAGTAGTCGGGGTTGTCGAGGATGCCGCGGTTGCAGAACTCGACGCCGATCGAGTCGGAGTTGAACGCCGCCGCGTGGTAGCCCATCAGCGCCAGATCGAGGGTCTGGTAGATCGTGCCGTCGTTGTCGATCAAGAAGTGGCACGACAGCCCGCGCTCGTTGTGCAGCACGTTCATGCAGACCTGCGACGAGTTCACGCCGTCGTGGTGCAGCACGAACTTCTTGATCACCGCCTGCACCGCCGACAGGCTCGGGTTGGGCATGCGCCGCAGCGCGGGCCGGGTGCTGTACCGGCGCGGGCCCTTGTTCTTGGCGGTCGGCCCGGTGCAGCCGCCGGCCTGGATCATGTAGCCGGTGTTCAGATCGATCAGGCCCTCGACGGTGGAGTTCCACCGCTTGCCCTCTTCGTAGTTGATGAAGGTGGGGCCGAGGTCGACCCGGCCCTCGCCGGCGATGATGAGCTTGCCCATGGTGTTTCCTAGGGTTGCCAGAACCGGACGTCGGTCGAGCCGAGCCGCACGGTCATGCCGGGGAACAACCGCACGGTGGTGACGCGGTTGCCGTTGGCGAAGGTGCCGTTGGTCGAGCCCAGGTCGGTGAGGGTCCAGGCCTGGCCGTCGAACGTGATCTGCGCGTGGTTGCTCGACGCGGTGCCGTCGTGGGCCAGCGACAGGTGGTGCCCCGGGGCCTTGCCCAGCGTGAAGCCGTGGTGCAGCGGCACCTGGCGGCCGGCCTCGGGGCCCGACATGACGATCAGCACCGGCCCGCCCGGGGGCGCGGCGGGCGAGGGCGCCATCGCGGGCGCGGGGCCGGGCGCTGGACCGACCGCTCCGGTCGGCATCGGCATCGGCATCGGCGCGGGCCGGGGCGCGCCGCGGCGGCGGGCGATGGCGCGGCCGCCCAGGCCGATCGCCACCAGCCCGAGCAGGCCGCCGCCGCCGAGCATGATCCACAGGAACACCCCGCGGCCGGGCGCGCGCGCGCGCACGACGCACACGTCGCGCACGCAGTACGCGTCGGCCTCGCAGACCTCCTTGCCGCACTTGGGCGGCGGCACCTTCGCGTCGGGCGCCGCCAGCGGATCGCCGGCGAAGTTGATCGACACGGCCAGCTTCTTGCCCGCGACCTCCTCGAGCGGCGCCAGCGCGGTCAGCACGTACTGGTTGGCGAGCTGATCGACCAGCTGGCCGAGCGCGTTCGGCCAGCCCTCGATCTCCTGGATCCAGCGGAACGTGCCGCTCGATTGCTTGGCCAGCTCGCCGAGCGTGAGCAGCGAGCGCCGGGCCTTGGTGGGCGAGTAGGCCAGCGCGTGGATGCGCACGCCCTTCTTGGCGGCGGCCTCGCCGGCCGCGGTGATCTCGTGGCGTTCCTCGACCGGGATGCCGTCGCCGTCGGACACGACGATCACGATCGGGCGCTGCATCACGCCCACCTGCTTGGGCTTCTGCCGCGACGCCAGCGCGACCGCGTCGCTCACCGCCTTGACCAGCGCGACCTCGGTGGTGACGTCGTCGATCTCGAGCTTGGCCAGCGCGGCGCGGGCGTTGGCGATCGTGCCGAGGCGCTTCTGGCCCACGGTGGTGTTGCCGTAGCCGATCACCGCGATCTGCACCCGCGGCCCGAGCTTCTCGAGCGGCGTCAGCAGGCCGGCGCCGAGCGCGTCGCGGATCCCGTCGAGGCTACCGGCGAAGGCGTCGGTGGTGGCGACCACCAGCACGATGTCGAGCTCGACCTCGGCCTGGGCCGCGACGCCCCACGCGAACGGGACCTTGGCGCCGCCCAGCTTCAGCGTGAGCTCGGGCTTGCCCTCCTGCGGGATGCGCGCGCCCTGGAGCTCGGTGGCCGACACCAGCGCGCGCACCCGGGCCAGGCCGTTGATCGGCGACGGCCGGGCGTCGACCTTGTCGATCAACACGTGATCGCGCTCGCCCGCGACCGCCGGGCGCGCGGCCACCGCGGCGACCAGCGCGCACACCACCAGGGAGCGAGTCGCCATCGCCGATACGGTAGCCAACCGGCCCGCGACTCGCAATCGCCGACGGCGGATGGCGCCGGCAAGTTCTGACGCCGCGGCCCGCCGGGGTCAGCGCGTGCGGAGGCGGAAGCGGTGGGTCACCGGCACCCACGCCAGCAGATCCATCTCGCCGGTGACGCTGCCGTCGGTCCAGTTGTTGATGACCAGCAGGTGGCCATGCTCGTCGCGGCGGTCCGAGACCACGCCGATGTGGTCGGGGCCGCTGCGCGAGGGGAAGGTGTCGAACAGCACCAGGTCGCCGGGGCGCACCGGGTCGGCGGGATCGTCGAGCGCCGCCGAGCGCTGATCGAGGTGGCGGCGCAGGTAGGGCAGGAGCGTCTTGACCCGGCGGTGGTCGATGTTGGGGTCGCCCTTGCCCTTGACCATCGGGTAGCTGCGCGGCGACCGCGCGATGTCGGCGTGCAGCTCGGCCTGGAGATCGACGCCGGCGTTGCGCAGCGCGCGGACGACGACGTCGGTGCAGACGCCGTGGTCGCGGGCTACGTCGCCCATCGGGTAGCGCAGCGACTCGTAGCCGCCGACGTAGGCGTCGGCGTTGATCGCGGTCTTGCGAGCGCCGAGCAGCACGTCGAGCGGATCGGGGATGCCGTCGCGATCGCGATCGGGCGTGGCCGCGGCGGTGGACAGGTTGGCGGCGGTGAGCAGCGGCGCTAGCTCGGCGCGATCGCCCGGGCGCAGCGCCAGGCGGTGGTCGCCGACCGCCAGCTCGGCGGCGCCGGTCAGCGGGTACGGCTTGGTCGGCCAGCCGTCGACGGAGAGCACCAGCAGCGGGCGCCCGGGGTCGATCGTCGCGGTGACCCGGGCCGACGTGAGCGCCGCGGGCAGGTCGAGCTGCAGGTCGTCGTCGAGATCGGACCAGATGCCGCGGTCGGCGACCCCGAGGCAGGTCTCGCCGGCAGCGCCAGGGTGGGTGACGGCGGGGCCGGCGGTGGGCGCCGCGGGGGCCGCTGGCTGGCCGGGGCCCGACGTCGGCGCGGCGGGCGGCTCGGCGTGGCCGTCGGCGCAGGCGCCCAGCCCCATGGCGGCGGCGATCAGCCCCGGCGCGGCGGCGCGCAGAAACCGGGAACCGGCGCCGCTGGCGGGTGTCCTACCGGGCTTCGAGCGGTCGCGCGCCTGACCAACCAGCGAGATCGCCATGCCTCTTCAGACGAACGACTGACCGAGAAGTTGCATTTCACGACCGCCCGCGCGCGTTGACCCGACCCCGCCCCAGGCACTACCGTAACCGCCGGAGATCCCATGAACGAGTATTCGAACTTCACGTCGCTGGCCCCGCAGGACGAAGCCTCCATGGTCGTCTTCGAGCGCAGCACCCAGGAGAACCTGCAGAAGTCGATGATGATCGCGCTGATCGCGGCGGTCGGCATCGGCCTCCTCAGCGTGGTGATCTTCTTCGGCTTCCCGCCTCCGGCGAAGAAGCACGCGGCCGAGCCCGAGAAGGCCCAGACGCAGAAGGCGCCGGCCGAGGCCGCGCCGACGCCCGCGAAGTGATTCGCGAGGGTCTTTCGAAAAGACCCGGGTGGAGGCTGGTGGCGCACGTAGCTGCATGATCCGTCAAGGCTCGACGGGGACGCCGAACCGCACCCGAAACGCGAGATCCTTCTTCGGGGGCGTGAGTGCCTGTTGCGCGCTGGTCGCGGCCGGGTGCGCGCGCGTCGAGCGGCCGGTGCCGGCGCCGGAGCTGCGCCTGGCGGTGAGCGAGGTCTGGAACGGCGGCACCCGGCTGGTGCTGGTGGACGAGCACGGCGACCGCTGGGCCGTGCTGTCGGCGGGGCGAGCCGCCGCGCCGAGCCGCGACGAGCAGGCGGCGTTCTCGCCCGACGGCCGGTGGGTGGCGTTCGTGTCGTCGCGTGGGCGCGACCTCGCGCACACCAGCCTGTGGGTGATGCCGGCGGCGGTCGGCGCGACCGCGGTGCGGGTCACCGACGGCACCGGCGACGACGTCGATCCGGTGTGGACGCCCGCCGGCGACGCGGTGGTGTTCGCGCGCCGCACCGAGGCGACGTTCGCGCTGGCGCGGGTGACGATCGGCGCCCGCGGCGACGCGGTGGCGATCGGCGCGGTCGAGGTGCTGGCCGACGGGCCGGTCCACCACGTCGCGCCGTCGGTGGCGGCCACCGGCGAGATCGCGTACCAGGAGATCGATCGCGCCGGCGCCCGCAGCCGGATCGCGCTGCGCGCCGTCGACGGCAGCGTCACGTTCCTGACCGACGGCCCGCGCGACGTGACGCCGGCGTGGGCCCCGGGCGGCGATCGGCTGGCGTTCGCCCGCGGCGTCGAGCGACCGGGCGGCGGCCGCGACTACGATCTGTTCGTGCAGGCGCGCGACGGCGAGCCGCGGCCCCTGGTCGACCTGGCCGGCACCGACGAGAGCGGCCCGCGCTGGTCGGCCGACGGCCGCTGGTTGTTCGCCACCGCGGTGATCGTCGACGACGGCGGCGCGCTGCCGGCGGTGGTCTACGTCGACGCCGCGGCGCCGACGCCGGTGGCGCGGATGCTGCGCGATCAGGTCGGCGCGATCGCGCGCCAGAGCCCGGCGCCGATGCCGGTGGCGCTCGACGCGGCGGCGCTGGCCGCGGGGCCGGCGTTCGTCGACGCGGTGGCCGTGGCGCTGCGCGAGCGGGCCTACGAGCGCAGCCTGGCGTCGGCCGACGCCGGCGTGGCCGACGCCGCCGGGCTATAGTCGCGCGCATGACCCGTCGATGCCTCGCGGCGCTGCTGGTGAGCGCCGCGGCCTGCGGTGGCGGCCACCGCCCGCGCTACGCCCCCGCCCAGGCGGTCGCGCCGATCGTCGCCACGCCGCCGCGCGCCGTGACCTACCGTGGCGGCGCGGCCCCGCTGTCGATGGCGGCCGACGCCCAGATGGTGGTGATCCCGTCGAGCCGCTCGATCGCCGGGTCGACCCCCGAGGAGCGCCAGCGCGCCTACGACGACTGGAGCGCGGCCGCCGGCGCCACCACCGCCCGCGACAACGGCTGGTTCGATCGCGAGGAGGACCGCCACATCGTCGAGCTGCCGACGTTCCGCATCGACCTCCTGCCGGTCACCAACGCGGCCTACGCCGAGTTCGTCGCCGACGGCGGCGCGCCGGCGCCGACGATGGACGCCGCGACCTGGGCGACGCAGGGGTTCGCGCAGGACTGGGCCACCGAGGTCGAGCGCTTCGTCTGGAAGGACGGGCGGCCGCCGGCCGGGCGCGCCGATCACCCGGTCGTGCTGGTCGACTGGGACGACGCGGCGGCGTACTGCGCGTGGCGCGGCCAGGTGGTCGGCGCGGCGCGGCGGCTGCCGGGCGCGCACGAGTTCGAGAAGGCCGCCCGCGGCGACGCCGGCATGCCGTACCCGTGGGGCCCGACCTTCGATCGCGAGCAGCTCAACAGCGCCGACGGCGGCCCGCGCGACACCGTCGCGGTCGGCAGCGTGCCCGGGGCGATCAGCCCGACCGGCGTGCTCGATCTCGCCGGCAACGTGTTCCAGTGGACCGCGACCCGTTGGCCGCCCGGCGCCGGCGGCGACGGCGCCGGGCCGACGCCGCAGATGACGGTCAAGGGCTCGGCCTGGGACGATCACGCCGGCCTGGGCCGCGGCGCCGCGTGGCACGGCCGCCCCCGCCACGCCCGCCACGTCATCGTCGGCTTCCGCTGCGCCGGCGCATGATCGCGATCGTCGTCCACGGCGGCGCGGGGACGATCGAGCCGGCCCGCCACGCGGCGGCGACCGCGGGCTGCGCGGCGGCGGCGCGGCGCGGGTACGCGCGGCTGGCGGCCGGCGGCGCCGCGCTCGACGCGGTGCAGGCGGCGGTGCGCGCGCTCGAGGACGATCCGGCGTTCAACGCCGGCGTCGGCGCGGTCTTGACCCGCGACGGGACCGTCGAGCTCGACGCCGCGATCATGGACGGCGTCGACGGGCGGATCGGCGCGATCGCGGCGGTGCCCGACCTGCGGCGGCCGATCGATCTGGCGCGGGCGGTGCTCGACGACGGCGAGCACGTGCTGCTCGCCGGCGCCGCGGCCTGGGCCTTCGCCCGCCGCCACGGCCACGCGCCGGCGCCGCCGGGGACGATGGTGACCGCGCGCGCGCTGGCCCGCTGGCGGGCGCAGCGGATCGAGCGCGCAGCCGAGGTCGGTGGCGGCACCGTCGGGGCGGTGGCGATCGACGGGGCGGGGCGGCTGGCGGCGGCGACGTCGACCGGCGGCATCCTCGGCAAGCGCCCCGGCCGGGTCGGCGACTCGCCGCTGCCCGGCTGCGGCACCTGGGCCGACCGCGGGCTGGCGGCGTCGGCCACCGGCCCCGGCGAGGCGATCATCCGCGCGACGTTGACCCGCCGGCTGGCGCTGGCGGTCGAGGCCGGCGCGACGCCGGCAGCCGCGGCCGCGGCGCTGCTCGACGAGATGATCGCGACCGGTGGCGCCGCGGCCGGCGCCGGCGTGATCGCCGTCGATCGCGCCGGTCGGATCGCGGCCACCCACCGCACGCCGACGATGGCGTTCGCGGCGGTGCGCGACGACGGCCGCGGCGCGCAGGCCGCCGCGGGCACCTCCACCGCCACCGCCCCCCTCGAAGCTCAGCTCGCGTCGGCCGGCTGAGCCGACCTGGAGCGTCACCCGCCCGGGTCTCGCGAACGACCCGCGCAGGAGCTCCGCGCGGCGATCACATGAAGAACGTGAACTTCTCGCTCTCGTTGGCCTTCGGCCCCAGCACGCCCTCGAGGTCGTTGCCGGCCTCGATGACCTCCTGCAGCTTCTTGCGGATCGCGTCGACGCGCTTGGCGTAGTGGGCCAGCGCGGCGCTGCCGCCGGCGGTCTGCACCATCGTGTCGAACACCGCCGACGGCGAGATGATCAGCAGCTTCTTGTTGGGGATCGCCGCGCCCGGGTCGAGGCCCTGGCCGGGGATCGCGAAGTCGCCGCGCACCCAGAAGCCGCTGGCCGACGCGCGGTAGGTCAGCGTCTCGACGTTGCCGTCGGCGCAGGTGCCGCTCGACGCCGGCTTGGTGTCGCCGGCGCAGATCGGCGGGCCCAGCTCGACGAGCTTGGCGCCGAAGTCACCGCCCTCCTCGGGCGTCGGGTTGGACACCAGCACCGCGTAGCGGACGCCGACCGCCTTCTCGAACCCCGAGTTGGCCGGCAGCTTCATCTTCTCGATGCCGTCGCGGGCCGCGTTGAGGCCCTGATCGTCGAACTTCGCGGTCTTGATGTGGTCGTTGATCATCTGCTTGAGCTGCGCCACCGAGGCGTAGAACTGCAGGATCTTCGACGCGAGCTCCGGATTCAGGTTGTTCTGCTTGGCCTTGAAGATGATCGCGTCCTTGAGTTCGATCTTGTCGAACGCCGTGAGCGCGTTGGTCACCTCCTTGCCCTGGTTGTCCTTGGCCTTGTTGACCGATTCGGACAGCTGCACCAGCGACTTCTTGACCGACTTGACGTCCTTCAAGATGAACTTCGAGTCGCGGATGCCGGCGTTGTAGAAGTTGGCGTCCTTCGACACGCCGCGGATCGCGACGCCGAGGATGAACGGGATCAGCGCGATCGCAGCGTACTTGGCGATCGTGGCGCCGCGCGCGCTGGCGCTGACGCTCTCGACCGGCTTGCCGTCGTTGACGATGACGATCTCGGGCGCGCGCTGCGCGGCGCCGATCTGCGCCATCGCGTTCATCGCGCCAAACGGATCTTCGGCGGCGTTGGGGACGACCGGCTGGGGCGGTCCGGCGGGCTGGGGGGCGACGGCGCCCGGTGGCGGCGGCACGGCCAGGCCGGGCGGCGGTACGACCGCCGGCATCCCGGCGGTCTTCGTACCCACGGGTTGAGGCGACGTGCCTTTCTTGAGCCCGAGGCGGGCCTTCAGGTCGTTGATGTCGCGGCTTCCCGACTTCTTGGGCGGCTGCTGCTGGCTCACGTAGGGGGCCTCCGTTCGGCCCGGGGACATTAGGGACCCGAACCTGTGGCTGTCAAGCATTGGCAAAGAATTCGGCCTACTTCGCCGCGATCGTCGACGTGTGCGGCCGGCTCACGGCCACCGTGAAGGGCTGTTCACGGGATCGCACGCCGGCGCGGCGTCGTCGAGCTAACCTTTGGAGAAGTGCTGGGTCGATACGATGGACACGCGACGCTCGCCCCGATTGCCGTTGGCGTGCGGCCTGCAATGCCACCCAGCGCCGCCCGTACGCTAGACCGTTCCCCGGCGTTACGCGTCTGACCATGACGACCGCCCGCCAAGGAGTCCGCCCGTGACCCGCACCCACCGCATCGCCCTCCTCCTCGCTGGTAGCGCCCTCATCGCCGGGGCCCAGGCGGCCTCGGCCGACGTCCGCATCAGCGTCGGTGGCGGCATCCGCTTCGGCGGCGGGCCGATCCGCGCCCACTGGGTCCACCGCCACGTCCACCGCCCGGCCGTCCACGTCGGCGGCTCGATCTGGATCGGCGGCGGTAGCTACTACCAGCCGTTCGCGCAGCCGCCGCCCCCGCCGCCGCCGCCGATGTCGTGCAACTGCGAGCAGCCGCAGACCTACTACCCGATCGCCCCCGCGCCGGTCGGCTACGCCACGGTCGCCGCGCCGGCGCCCGCGCCCGAGCCGCTGTCGCGCTTCGGCATCGGCGTGTTCATGGGCGGCGTCTCGGTCGATGGCGAGCACGAGGGCAAGGACGCCGGCCTGGTCGGGCAGTTCCGCCTGACCCGCGGGCTCATCCTCGAGGGCGAGGTCGCCAAGAACGAGCTGGCCGACGGCGCCCGCGTCGATCGCCGCATCATGGCCGGCCTGCAGCTCGAGCTGCGGCCGCACCGCCGCATGACCCCGTACCTGGCCGCCGCGGTCGGCACGACCCAGGTCGAGGTCGGCGACACCTGGCAGGACAACCAGGGCCTCGCCGAGATCGGCGCCGGCCTGCGCTACCGCCTGAGCGAGCGCTTCTCGCTGTTCGGCGACATCCGCGTCGGCCAGCGCCAGCTGAGCGATCAGGGCGACGTCGCCGTGCCGGTCGACACCAACATGGCCCGCGCCATCCCCGCCGCCGACGAGAACTACTCGCGCGTGCGCCTGGGCGGCATGCTGAATTTCTGAGAGGGGCTTTCGCAAAGCCCCTCCCCCACAAGACGTGGGGCCCCCACCCGAAACGCGAGAGCGTTCAGCGCGGGGCGGGCGGCGCGAAACGCGAGAGCGTTCAGCGCGGGGCGGGCGGGAAACGCGAGCGCGGGGCGACGGCTAGGAGAACAGCGCGACGAGGTCGGCGTGGCGGGCGCGGGCGTCGGCCTCGCCGAGCTCGATCAGCGAGCGGGCGAAGGCGCCGTCGAACAGCAGGTACGAGAGCAGGTCGCCGGCGCGCTGCGAGTCGCCGTCGGCGAGCCAGCGCAGCGCCAGCCCGGCGGCGCCGCGGCCCAGCGCGAAGCGGCCGGAGGTGACGTGCTCGGCGGCCATCACGCCGACGTCGCGCGACGGCTCGAAGTGGACGACGTCGATCGGGCGCAGCGGCGCGGCGCCGACGGCGATCAGCTCCTCGGCGATCGCGTCGACGAAGCCGGCGCCGTAGCGGCGGGTGCCCGCGGCGAGCAGCTGGTTGACCTTGTCGAGGCGATCGAGATCGCTGTCGAGGCCGTCGACGAACAGCGCGTTGAGCGCCTTGCCGGCGAGGTAGAGCGGCGACGACGCGGCCTGGCGCCGGGCGGCCGCCTCGGCGGTGCCGGGGCGCGCCCCGCTGCCAGGGTTGACCAGCAGCACGCGGCTGGCGCCGAGCTTGAGCGCGGGCGACAGCGGCACCATCTGCCGCAGGCCGCCGTCGCAGTACAGATCGTCGTCGATGCTGACCGCCGGGAACAACAGCGGGATCGCGGCCGAGGCCAGGGCGTGGTGCACCTCGAGGGTGGTCGCGATCATCGCGCCGACGTCGGGGCCGGGGCGGGGCGCGAGGTGGCCCTGGTAGAACACCGCGGCCTTGCCCGAGGCGACGTGGGTCGTCGCCAGCGCGACCGCGTCGAGCGCGCCCGCCGCCAGGTTGGCGGTGATCGCGGCCGGCGGCACCTCGCGGGCCATGATGCGCTCGAACGGCCGCGGGTCGAGCAGGCCGCCGCGCGCGCCGAAGCCCTGCAGCGCGCGCTTGAGGCGGCGCGGCAGGCCCGCGACGTCGGCCGCCATCGCGATGACCTCGATCGCCGAGGGCCGCAGCACGGCGCTCAGGTCGAGGGAGGTCCAGGCGTCGCACAGCCGATCGACCGCGACCCACGGATCGGCGGCGTGGGCCGCGAGGCCCAGCGCGTTGATGCTGCCGGCCGAGGTGCCGGACAGGATCTCGAAGCGGAACCGGCGCGGCAGATCGCGCGCGGCCTCGCGCACGAGGTAGCGCAGCACGCCGGCCTGGTAGGCCCCCAGCGCCGACGCGCCCGCCAGGACGATCGCCGTACGCGATCCAGACGCAGACAACATGGGCCATCGTGCCACGGATCGCGCGGCGCGCGCCCGCGCGGTCGGTGCGCTCTGCGGTCGCGGGCGCTACGGCGTCGCGGGCGCCGCGGCGTCGGGCGCGTCGTCGTCGGCCAGGCCGTCGTCGGCGGTGTCGATCTCCGACACCGGCGCGGCGGCGCCGGCGATCGCGGTGGCCGGCTCGGCGGGCGGCTCGACGGCGGGCGCGGCGGGCGCGGCGGGCGCGGTGGCGGCGAGGTAGCGATCGAGCTCGGCCAGCACCTGCTCGTGGGCCGCGCGCACGGAGAGCTTGCGGCCCTGGCTGTGGCCGTTGGTGACCAGCGAGAACGCCAGCGTGCGACCGTCGGGTCCGTCGAGCAGGCCCGACAGCGCGATCACGCCGGTCAGCGTGCCGGTCTTGGCGATCACCCGGCCGCGCAGGCCGGAGCGGAACCGGCCGCGCAGCGTGCCGTCGACCCCGGCCACCGACAGCGAGCGGCGGAACGCCTCGGCGCACGCGGCCTGCTCGGGGCTGGTCGGCGCGGCGGCGCCGGTCGCGACCCGCACCACCGCCACCAGCTGCCGCGGCGACAGCTCGGTGCGGTACGACAGGCCCGAGCCGGTGTCGACGACGGCGTCCTTGCGGCCGATGCCGCTGGTGCGCTCGAGCCAGCCGTACATCGCGTCGACGCCGTCGGCCATCGACGGCAGCTCGCCGCGGGCCAGCGCGGTGGTCGTGGTCAGCACGCGATCGGCCAGCCAGTTGATGCTGCGCTTGTTGACCTGCGCGACGATGTCGGCCAGCGGCGCCGACCGGTGCGCGCCCAGCGGCACCGGCAGCACGCCGCGCGCGGTCGCCGCGGTGACGTAGTCGTGGAGCGGCGCGACGTGGACGTCGCCGTCGACCGTGACGCCGGCCTTCGCCAGCGCGGCGCGCAGGAGGTGGGCGGCGTAGAGGTGCCGCTCCTTGGTCGACAGGAAGTGGGCCGAGGTCTTGCCCTTGCCGATCGTGCCGGCGACGATCACCTGCAGGCGCTTGTGGCCGCCGCGATCGACCAGCGCGGTGGTGACGCTGACGCCGGCCTTCTTCTTGACCTTGGCGCGCTTGCTGGTGGTCGCGCGGTTGACGATCTCGAGGAAGTCCGACGCCGGCCCCACCGACACCGTCGGCGCGGCGCCCGGCGCGGCGGCGACCACCTCGACGTGGAGGCGGGCGCGGTAGATGCCGTCGCGGGTGGCCTGCTCGCCGACGACGACGTCGCCGTGGATGGCGCGCACGCCGGCGGCGGCGACCTGGCCGGCGAGATCGTCGAGCCCGCCGATCGCCAGCGTGGGGTCGAAGCTGCCGTGGAGGTAGACGTCGCCGGCGACCGCGCCGTCGGCGTCGGGGCGCGCGCCGAGCAGGCGCGTCGTGTAGCGGAACTCCGGGCCGACCTGATCGAGCGCGGTGGCCGTCGCGATCAGCTTGACGTTCGACGCCGGGTTCAGCGGATCGTCGGGGTGGATCGCGAACAGCTCGGCGCCGGTGGCGGCGTCGACGACGTACAGCCCGGTGGTGCCGAACCGCAGCGGCCCGCGCAGGATCGCGTCGAGCGCGTCGGCGGTGCGCTCGGCCGGGGTCAGCGCCACCGCGTCCATGCGCGCGCGCGGCTCGCTGGGGCCGCGCACCGCGCCGGCGATCATGACCCGCGGCGCGGCGTCCTTGCGCGCGGTCGGCCGCGCGACCGGGCGCGCGGCGGGGCGGGGGCGGCTCTTGGTGCGCACCGCCGCGCGGGTCGGGCGCGAGCGCGAGGTGGCGACCGGGTGCTTGCCGCGGGTGCGCGGCTGCGCCGACACCGGCGCCGTGCCGATCAGCACCGCCAGCAACGTGACCAGGACGATCGATCGCTTCATGCGCGCACCATCACGTAGCTGGCGCCGGTGCCGCCGTCGGCGGCCCGGGCCGGGCAGAAGGCGGCGACCAGCCCCGACGCGGGGCCGGCCAGGTGATCGACGACCAGCTCGCGCAGCGTGGCGACGCCCCCGGCGTGGAGACCCTTGCCGTGGATGATCAGCACGCAGCGCCGACGCAGGCGCGCCGACTCGAGGAGGAACGCGTCCAGCGCCGGGGTGGCGGCGGCGATGGTCAGGCCGTGCAGGTCGAGCGTGGCCTCGGCGCGGACGCTGCCGCGGCGCAGCTCGGCGAGCTGGGTGCGGCTGACGCCGGGGCCGCGCCCGCTGACCTCGTCGACGGTGCCCTCGAGCGTGATCGCCTGGCGCGGCGGCAGCACCGCGGGCGGCGTCACCAGCACCTTGGGCGGCACGACCTTCACCCGATCGCGGCCGGCCAGCGGCACGGCGCCGTCGATCGCGCCCAGGAACATCGCCTCGTCCTCGGGGCTGACCCGGGGCTTCGGCGTCCTGGCTGGCTTGGGTGACCGACCCATACCTCCAACCTAGGGCAACGCCTCGGCGCAAGCCAGAAATCTTCGCCGGGCAGGTGCGGTGGCCCACCTCGGGCCTCGGGCCTCGGGCCTCAGGCGCGGCGCGCGCGTCACAGGCGGCGAGCGGGTGTGAGCCCGGCCGGGCTGAGCCGGCCCGGGCCGATCCGTACAGTCGGCCGCAGATGTCCAAGCTGTTCCCGATCCTCATCCTCGGCGCGGCGGCGTGCGGCGGCGACGACGGCGTGACCGTGGTGCCCGACGCGGCGGTGGTGATCGACGCGCCGCGGCCGCCCGGCATGTTCGACGACCCCGAAGACTTCGATCGCACCGGCTGCGTCCCCGGCAGCCTGGCCGGGCTCGACCCCCAGGGCATCTACCACCTGCAGATCGACTTCGAGGGCTTCACCTCGACCACCGCGATGCGGTTCGACGTGCTGGCGCCGGGGCAGTTCGGCGGCCTGCTCGGCGGGCGCGACGTCACCCGGGCGCAGGCCACCGCCGACGATCTGTTCCTGTACCGCGAGATCGATCCCAGCAACACGCGCACGCTCGACCTGTGCGCCGCCGCCGGCGGGCTGGTCACTGGCCAGTACGCGTTCTGCAACGACCAGGGCTGCTTCGTCGGCCAGGTGTCGGGCAAGAAGGTCGAGCGGCTGACCGAGCCGGCGGCGTCGGGGCTGACGCTGCTCGGCGAGTACCACGACCCGGCGTGGCCGGACGGCATCGGCGTGAACGTCCGCGTCGCCGGCGATCGCGCCTACCTCGCGCGCTACCAGGACGGCCTGCGCATCCTCGACATCGCCGACCCGGCCCACATCGTCGAGATCGGCCACGCGCCGACCGAGGACACGAACGGTCGCGAGATCTACAACGACGTCAAGCTGGTCGACGCCGGCGGCCGCCGCTACGCGATCATCGGCTCGAACCTGGCCGGCGCGGTGGTGTGGGACGTGACCACCCCGGCGACGCCGACGATCGTCGCCCACATGGGCACGTCGGTCGGTGGCGATCCGATCAACATCCACACCGTGTTCGTCGACGGCGGCAAGGCCTACATGGCCAACACCGACCTCGGGCTCGAGATCTACGACGTCGCCGATCCGGCGGCGCCGGTGCGGCTGGGCGAGGTGCGCAACCCGACCGCCAGCGGCGACGTGTTCCTGCACGACCTGTCGGTGCAGGGGCCGCGCGCGTACCTCAACTTCTGGGCCGCCGGCATGGTGATCGCCGACGTGTCGACGCCGACCGCGCCGACCGTCGTCGGCACCTTCGCCAACTACGGCGAGACCTCGAGCCACTCGAACTGGGTGACCCAGGTCGGCGCGCGGCGGATCGCCGCCCACGGCGACGAGCAGTGGGGCAGCCACCTGCGCCTGGTCGACGTCACCGAGGGCACCGCCGGCTTCCTGCAGCAGACCGCCGAGTGGAAGACCCGCGACGAGGTCAGCGCGCACAACATCATGGCCTTCGGCTCGATCGTCTACGTCGCCTACTACCAGGACGGCGTGCGCCTGATCGACATCGCCGACCCCGCCCACCCGCGCCCCGTGGCCTGGTTCAACACCTGGCCCGGCTACGATCGCTCGTACGGCCACAGCTTCTTCGAGGGCGCCGTCGGCATCGACGTCGACCTGGCCCGCAAGCGCATCTACGTCGCCGACTCCAACCGCGACCTGATCATCCTCTCCGACACGCGGCCGTAGCCGACGCGGCGCCCGGATCCCGCTCCCCGATCCCGTTCCGGATCCCGATCCGGACCCCGATCCCGATCCCGTTCCGGATCCCGATCCCGATCCCGTTCCGGACCCCGATCCCGATCCCGCCCCCGACCTCTACAGCGTCAGCGACACCTGATAGACGCCGTCGCCGCTGGTGGCGGTCCCGGTCACGGTCGTCGCGCCGGGCATGCGCAGCGTGCCGCCGCTGCCGTCGTTCATCAGCGCGCCGGTCATCGTCAGGTTCAAGCTGGCGTCGCCCTCGATCGCGCCGGCGAGGTGGTACGTGCCGGTGAGCTCGCCGGTGAACGTGCCGGCCGGGATGTCGCGCAGCGACAGGTGCAGGTACGGCTGCGTCGTCGCCGCCGCGTCGGTGTCGTACTGGATCGAGATCGTGTCGCCGGCCTCGTTGATCGGGAACGGCCCGTCGTCGTAGTCGACCATGCCCACGTGCAGCCGCATCTCCTTGTTGGCCGACGCGCCCTGATCGACCTGGCCGGTGATCGTCAGCGTGCCGGCGGCGTCGCCGGTGGTCATCTGCGGCGGGATGTTGGCCGACGACGCGGCGTTGAAGCCGGCGAAGCCGAGCGCCAGCGACTTGGCGACCGAGCCGTCGAGCCCGACGTACGCGCGGCGGGCCTCCTCGTCGGAGCCGATCGTGTCGTCGTCGGTGCACGCGATCAGCAGCGGCGTCGCGGCCAGGGCAACCAGGATGAGGCGCATGACCGTGAGTCGCGCCAGCCCGGCCCGCGGTCGCAGCGATCGTCGATCGCGGGTAGGGTAGAGTGTGCCGATGCGGGCGTTGACCTCCGCCGAGCTGGCGTGGTGGCGCGCGCAGGTGACGCGGCTGGCGCCGCTGGGCGACGCCGACGTCGCCGCGGTGGCGGGGCAGCTGCGGATGCGGATGCTCGCCGACGGTGAGGCGTACCTCCGCAGCGGCGCGCCGGCGACCGCGGTCGGGCTGGTGCGCAGCGGGCTGTTGCGCGAGGCGTTCCTCGTCGCCGACGGCCGCGAGCGGGTGCGCGCGTTCGGCATCGCCGGCGACTTCGCCGGCTCGCTGTCGGATCTGCTGGCCGGCGGCGCGGCGCGCTGCGAGGTGATCGCGTGCGCGCCGACGCGGATCGTCACGCTGCCGTGGGCGGCGGTGACCGCGGCGATGGCGGCGCGCCCGGCGTGGCGCGCGGTGCTGGCGGCGGCGACCCAGCGGCTGTACCTGATCAAGGCCGAGCGCGAGTACGAGCTGATGGCGCTCGACGCGGCGGCGCGCTACCAGCGGTTCCGCGCGCGGATGGGGGCGGCCGGCGACGAGCTGCCGCTGGTCCACGTCGCGTCGTACCTCGGCATCACGCCGGAGCACCTGTCGCGGCTGCGCCGGCGGCTGGGGCTGGCGCGCGCGCGGCCCGCCGCAGCATCACGATCGCCGCGCCGAAGCCGCTCATGAACGCGCCCCACCGGCCGACGCCGACCGCCGCCTCGAGGGCCGGCGTCGCCCACGCCAGCGCGCCCATCACCGGCAGCGGCAGGCCGATCATCCACGCGAACGCCCGCTCGGCGCGGGTGGCGCGCGGCAGCCCGAGCGCCAGGAACGCCAGCGCCAGGTAGCTCAGGTGGAACTTCACCTGCGACAGCACGTGCTGCAGCTCGAGCATCGCGCCGTCGACCGGCAGGCCGGCCTCGGCGGCCTTGGCCACCGCCAGCAGGTGGTGGTCCTCGATCATGTCGAGCACCGCGACCGCCAGCATCGCCCGCACGCCGAGGCGCACCAGCGGCTCGGCGGCGACGCCGAGCGCCCGCGGCAGCATCACGAAGAACCCGGCGTAGGCGATCAGGAACAGCGCGTCGAGCGCGACGATCGCGCGCAGCGCCGGCGCGCCGGCGGCGATCGCCGGCAGGTAGTCGGCGCGCACGACCTCGAACGGCTCCTGGGCGACGCCGGTGGCGGCGGTGATGGCGACCATCGCGGTGAGCAGCGTGGCGGCGGCGGCGGCCAGCGCGGTGGCCAGGCGGTTGGCGGCGGGTGGATCGATCATCCGCCGAGCGTGGGTCACCGCCGGCGCGCGCGCCTTGACCTGCATCAAGCCTGGCGCGCGCGGACGCGTTTGGTAGGCTCGCGCCGCGATGTCCAAGCCCAAGCTCAAGGTCGGAGTCCTCGGCGCCACCGGCATGGTCGGTCAGCGCTTCGTCGCGTTGCTCGCCAACCACCCGTGGTTCGAGGTCGCCGTGGTCGCGGCCAGCCCCAGCTCGGCCGGCAAGTCGTACGCCGACGCGGTCGCCGGCCGCTGGGCGCTGGCCGAGCCGACGCCGGCGGCGGCCGCCGCGCTCACCGTCGTCGACGCCGCCGACGTGGCCGGCGTCGCCGGCGCGGTCGACTTCGTCTTCTGCGCGGTCGACATGGCCAAGGACGCCACCGCGAAGCTCGAGGACGACTACGCGCGGGCCGAGACCCCGGTGGTGTCGAACAACTCGGCGCACCGGCCGACGCCCGACGTGCCGATGATGATCCCCGAGATCAACGACGACCACGCCGCGGTGATCGAGGCGCAGCGCCGCCGCCACGGCGTCACGCGCGGCTTCGTCGCGGTCAAGCCGAACTGCTCGCTGCAGAGCTACGTCCCGGCGATCCACCCGCTCAAGGCGTTCGGCCCCAACCGGATCGCGGTGTGCACCTACCAGGCGATCTCCGGCGCCGGCAAGACCTTCGCTTCGTGGCCGGAGATGGTCGACAACGTCATCCCGTTCATCAAGGGCGAGGAAGAGAAGAGCGAGCAGGAGCCGCTGAAGATCTGGGGCCGGATCGTCGACGGCCGGATCGTGCCGGCGACCTCGCCGACGATCAGCGCGCAGTGCATCCGCGTGCCGGTGTCCGACGGGCACATGGCCGCGGTGTTCGTCGGCTTCGACAAGAAGCCGAGCCGGGACGAGATCCTCGCGGCGTGGCGCGACTACGCCGGCAAGCCGCAGCGGCTGGCGCTGCCGAGCGCGCCGACGCCGTTCCTGCGGTACTTCGAGGACGACAGCCGGCCGCAGACCAAGCTCGATCGCGACGCCGGCGACGGCCAGGCCATCTCGATCGGCCGGCTGCGCCCCGACGCGCTGTTCGACTGGCGGTTCGTCGCGCTGTCGCACAACACCGTGCGCGGCGCGGCCGGCGGCGCGGTGTTGACCGCCGAGCTGCTGGCCGCCGAGGGCTACCTCACGGCGAAGTAGCGCACGGCCTAGGCGACGGGGACCAGGCGGGGCAGGGCGGCGAAGCCGCGCCGGCGCTCGCGGGCGCGCACGACGGTGCGCCCGGCCCGCTCGGCGGCCAGGTCGATCGCCGTCGGCAGATCGGCGGCGGTGGTCTCGATCACCAGCGCCGGCAGCTGATCGCCGGCGATCCGCAACCGGCACTGCTTGTCGACGCCGCCGCGCGGCCCGTTGACGTCGGCCAGCGTGACGCGCACCGCGCGCACCGCCGGTCCCAGCCGGCCCAGCGCGAACTCCAGGCGGCGACGCACGTGGTCGCGGAGCTCGGGGGTGAGGTCGACCTGGTGGGTGCGGATCACGATCTTCATGAGTGCCTCCGGTGGTGGTGGGGTGTCGTGGATCTGTTGTGGGCCCGAATCGCCCTGCGGTCCATACGCAAGAACGGCAGCGACATGTCGAGATAGTCGACGTGTGGTAGCGTGGCCCGTGGCCGCGCTCGTGACCCTGACCACCGATTTCGGCGGCGCCGATGGCTACGTCGGCGCGATGAAGGGCGTGATCGCGCGGCTGGCGCCCGAGGCCCGGGTCGTCGACGTCGCCCACGAGGTGCCGCGCCACGACGTCGCCCACGCGGCCTGGGTCGTGCGCACCGCGTGGCGCGAGTTCCCGATCGGCACCGTCCACGTCGTCGTGGTCGACCCCGGCGTCGGCGGCGATCGCGCCGAGGTGGTGGTGGCGGTCGACGGCCACCGCTTCGTCGGGCCCGACAACGGCGTCTTCGCGTACGTCGCGGCTCACCACGACGGCGCCTACGCGATCACCTCGACCGCGTTCCGCGCGCCGTCCGTCGCGCCGACCTTCCACGGCCGCGACGTGTTCGCGCCGGCGGCGGCGGCGCTGGCGCGCGGGCTGCCCGAGCGGCTGGCCGGGCCGGCGACCTGCCTGGCCGGCGCGCTGCCGTGGCCGGCGCTGGCCGTCGACGGCCGCGGCGTCGTCGTCCACGTCGATCGCTGGGGCAACCTGATCACCAACCTCGACGCCGCGGCGCCCGCGGTGCGGATCGCCGGGCGGACCATCGCGGTGGTCGCGACCTACGCCGCGGTGGCGCCGGGCGCGCTGCTGGCCTACCGCGGCTCGAGCGGCACGCTGGAGATCGCGGTGCGCGACGGCGCGGCGGCGGCGGCGCTCGGCGTCGGCCGCGGCGCCGCGGTGGAGGTCGCGTGAGCGAGCACGTCGAGGTGACGATCCACGGCCTGGCGGCCGGCGGCGACGGCGTCGGCAAGGACGCCGATGGCCGGACGGTGTTCGTGGCCGCGGCCGCGCCCGGCGATCGCGTGACCGTGCGCCTGACCGAGCGGCACGCGCGGTGGGCGCGCGGCGAGCTGGTGCGGATCGCGGCGCCCGGACCGGGGCGGATCGCGCCGGCGTGCCCGAAGTTCGCGGCCCGCACCTGCGGGGGCTGCGACTGGGCCCACGTCGACCTCGCCACCCAGCGCGCGCAGAAGCACGCGATCGTCGCCGGGCAGGTGCGGCGGCTGGTCGCCGCCGGCGCGACGCTGGCGCCGCTGGCGTGCCCCGAGGACGACTGGGGCTGGCGGCGGCGCGCGCGGTTCGCGGTGGTCGGTGGCGCGGTCGGCTTCCACGCCCCGCGCTCGCACCGCGTGACCGACCTCGACGCCTGCCCGCAGCTGGCGCCGCCGCTGGCCGCGGCGCTGGCCGCGGTGCGCGCCGCCCGGGCCGCGGTGTTCGCCGGCGACGGCGAGCTGCACCTGCTGGCGGGGGCCGAGGGCGTCCACGCGGTGGTCGACGCGCGCGCCCACGCCGACGGCGCGCGGCGGCTGCTCGGCCAGGGTGGCATCGTCGGCGTGGCCTGGGCCGACGGCGCGGCCGGGGCCGACGCGGTGACGATCGACGGGGGGCTGCGCGCGCGCGCCGACGGCTTCGCCCAGGCCGGCGCGGCCGGCAACCTGGCGCTGCGGGCGGCGGTCGCGGCGGCGGCGGCGATCGCGCCGCGCGAGCGCGTGCTCGAGCTGTACGCCGGCGGCGGCAACTTCACGCGCGACCTGATCGCCGCCGGCGCGCAGGTCACCGCGACCGACGCGGTGGCGCCGCGCCACCCGGGCGCGCTGGCGGCGCAGTTCGTCGTCGGCCCGGCCGCCGGCGTGGTGCCGGCGCTGCTCGCGGCCGAGCAGCGCTTCGACGTGGTCGTGCTCGATCCGCCGCGCACCGGCGCCAAGGACGTGATCGACCTGATCGCGGCCACCGGCGCGCGCCGCGTGGTCTACGTGTCGTGCGATCCGGCGACCTTCGCCCGCGACGGCGAGCGGCTGCTGGCCGGCGGCTTCGCGATCGGCGCGATCGCGCCGTTCGATCTGATGCCGCAGACCGCCCACGTCGAGCTGGTCGCGACGTTCACGCGTCCGGGCTGAGCGGCGCGGCGGGGGCGCCCTCGGTGAGCGCCGCCGCCAGCGCGCGGACCTCGAGCGACGCGCTGGGCAGCTTCGCCCGCGGATCGACCGACGTGAACGGCCACGCCACCGCGACGACGCGCGCGTCGGCCAGCCCCAGCGCGGCGAGCGCCGCCGCCGGCGGCCCCAGCACCGCCTCGGGATCGGCGGCGAGCCGCGCGCGCAGCCACGCGACGAACGGCGCCCCCGCGGCCGGCGCGCCGTCGAGCCGCAGCGCGCGCGGGCGCTGGACGGCGCCGCCCGGCAGCCGCGGGCCGAAGCCGAAGCCGAGCACCCGCGCCGCCTGCACGCCGGCCGCGCGCGCGCCCTCGACGCGCTCGATCACCAGCGCCCAGTCGTCGCCGGCCCGCGCCGCGATCGCGCGGAAGCCGTGCGGCGTGCGATCGCCCTTGCCGCCGACCGCGGGCCAGGCCCGCACCGACCCCGCGGTCAGCTCGAGCGCGCAGGCGTCGAGGTGGCCGAGGATGTCCGACGCGGTCGCGGGGCGCGCCGGCGCCGGCACCGGCGCGTCGGGGCGCCGCCAGCGCAGCGCGGTCAGGTGCGCGACCGCGCGCGGCGCCGGCCGGCGCGCCGCCAGCCCGCGGGCGGCCTCGGCCGGGTGACAGTCGCACCACGCGCGCAGCAGATCGAGCGGGCTGCCGTCGACGCGCGCGATCCGCCACGCCAGCTCGAACGCCGCGGCGTCGCCGCACGCCAGCAGGCACGGCACGACGCACCACGGCTGGTTGTGCAGCACGCCGGCGCCGTCGACGCGGGTGGCCAGCCACGGCACGATCGCGTCGCCGTAGCGCAGATACAGATCGACGTTGTCGAAGCCGCGCGGGTGGAACTCCCAGGTCAGGCGGCTGGCGACCTGGACGAACTCGGCGCCGTCGGCGAGCGACAACAGCGCCGCCCACAGCCGATCGCTGGTCAGCACGAACCCGCCCGGCGTGTGCGCGGCGTCGCCGTCGTCGCCGCGGACGAACGCGGTGGCCCCGGCGAGCAGCGCGCGCGCGTCGGCCAGGCGCATCAGGCCGCGCCCATCGAGCACGCCGACGCCGCCCCCGCGCACCGCGTCGGTGACCCGCGGATCGACCATCACCCGAGCTGCTGGTAGACCCGCACCCGGCTGAAGTCGCGGGCGGCGAGCTCGGCGGCGGTCAGGATGAAGTACAGCGAGTCGCAGTCGCCGAACTGGAACTGCGCGGCGTCGTCGGAGCTCACCTCGAACAGCAGCTGATCGTCGGGCTGCTGGGCGTCGACGTAGTCCTGGCCCGAGACGTGGCCGAGCAGGTGGTTCTGCGGCGCGTCCTCGCCGCCCGGCTGGTACTGGCGCTGCTGGTCGGCGGTGAAGTCCTGGTAGACCTCCTTGAGGCTCGCCGGCACGAACGGCCCGACGCCGCCCGGCGCGAACGTGCGCGCGCTGGCGGTCACGGTGGCGACGCCGTGGATGAACGGCGCGATCTGCGGCGTGTCGGAGAACTCGCTCTGCCACTCGACGGCCGGCGGCGTCGCCCGCACCAGCTCGCTCACCGGGCCGTCGTGGAACAAGACCGCGCAGCACGCGGCGTCGGGCTCCATGTCCGAGTGCGCCCACTGCGAGTTGTAGAAGAACAGGAGCGCGCCGCGCGGCGGCAGCTGCCCGCGCGGGTCGAGCGCGGCCAGCTCGTCGAGGCGGAACTGGGCGATGAACTCCATCGGCACGCCGTCGCGCTCGGGCCACGCGGCGCCCGGCGGCAGGTCGGGCAGGCCGCCGAACCGGCTGGCGCCCAGCGGCACGCTGGCCATCGCCGCGTCGAACGCCGCCACCCGATCGGGCCCGCCGTCGGCGTCCGCGTCCTCGTCCTCGTCCTCCGCGTCGTCCTCCTCCTCGGCCCGGCGCCAGTCGGCGGGCCGGCCCGCGAGCGCGGTCGCGGTCAGGTGGATCCCCGGCCGTAGGGCGGCGCGGAGGTCGTCGGCGAAGGCGCCGTGGCCGGCGCGGGTGAGGGCTTCGAGGATCGCGGCGTCGCTCATGGTTCCATTGAGCCCGGTCGACCGCCGATGTGACAGGCGGGCCGCCCGGAATCCGCGCTCGTCCGTGTTTCGGGCGATCGACGCTCAGCGCGCCGGGCGTCGCGCGTCGTGGACTCTCGCGTATCGGACGGGGGACCCGCGGGGGCATGACCCCGCGGGGGGAGGTTTGTCGACAAACCTCCCCAGTCGTTCAGTCCGGGGTCAGCGCGCGCACCGCGGCGTCGACGGCGGCGCGGTCGCGGGGCGCGGCGGCGATCGCCACCATCGTCAGCGTGCGGAACAGGAGCACCCGGGCCGCGACCACCTCGGCGCCGTGGGGGCCGCGGCGGCGGAACGTCAGGTCGAGGGTGGGCACGCCGGCCGGGCCGGTCTTGCCCAGCGTCCGCCCCAGCTCGGCGTAGCCGGCGGTGGCCGCGAAGCCGCGGACGATCGCGTCGACGTGGGCGGCGCGGGTGGCCTCGCGCCACGCCGGCAGGTTGCCGACGTCGTAGCGCACGACGATCAGCGTGGCGTCGCCGCGGGTGCGGGTGACGCCGTCGGGCGTGGCCGGCGGCCCGGCCCACGCGCCGTCGAGCGCCAGCGACGCCGGGCCGAGGTCGACCGGCTCGGCTGCGGCCGGCGTGGCCGCCAGCGCCGCGACCACCGCCACCGCGGCGGCGCGGCCGATCACGACGGCGTCAGCTCGTCGACGATGCGCCGCTGATCGGACTCGCTCTCGAACCAGTCGCGCGGGTAGACGTACGCCTCGCCCTTGGCCTCGACCACCAGCACCGGCGCCGCCTGCGTCCACGGCACCGCGCGGCGCAGGAAGTACACCGCCGACACGTCGGCGCGCTGCAGCCGGGTGGGTGCGCCGCGGCACAGCCCGCGCGGCAGCTCGACCTCGTCGCCGGCCACCACCACCGTGCCGGCGGGGAAGCGGAAGGTCTGGGCGAACTTCCAGGCGTTCCACAGGCCCCACGCCACCAGCGCGACGCCGGCGACCTGGCCGAGCGTCCCGAGGCTGCGGATGCACAGCGCGCCGACGATGCCGCCGATCAGGATCCAGCGCAGGTGCTGACCGCGGGCGTGGACGAAGTCGATCGCCAGGCGCTCGCCGGCGCTGCGGGGAGCGTCATCGGCCTCGTCGTCGGAGGCGGGATCGGGCTTGCCGGAGGTGCGCGAGGTCATGGCGGGCGGCGATCCCGGTGCGTGCCCGCGATCTCCCGACCATCTACCACGACCCGCCGGGCGGCGCGAGGCGAGGGCGGCGCCAGACGCCCCGACGTCGGTCCGGCGGTGTACCTTGCCGGCCGTGAGCGACCTGGTCACCGCCGCCGCCGCCGGCAAGCTCGACCCGATCTACCTGGTCGCGTCCGAGCACCCGATCCTGGTCGAGCGCGCGCTGCACGCGGTCCGCGACGCCGCGGTGCCGGCGTCGATGCGGGCCTGGAACTACGACGTCATCGAGGGCAAGCCGACCGGCGCGCGGATCGTCAGCGCGTGCCAGACGCTGCCGATGATGGGCGCCCGGCGGATGGTGTTCGTGCGCGACCTGGCGCCGATGGTGGCCGACGAGCTCGCCGCGCTGATCCCGTACCTCGACGCGCCGTCGCCGTCGACGGTGCTGTTCATGGTCACCAGCAAGCTCGACAAGCGGCTCAAGTTCTACGCCACCGCGGCCAAGCGCGGCGTGATCCACGAGCTGGTGGCGCCCAAGCGGATCGACGGCTGGATCCGCGCCGAGGCCGATCGCCGCGGCGTGCGGCTGGCCGCCGACGCGATCGACCGCCTGGCGGGGGCGATCGGCGGTGACCTGTCGCGGCTGGCGCTGACGATCGATCAGCTCGCGCTCTACGCCGGCGGGCGGCCGGTCAGCGCCGACGACGTCGACGACCTGGTCGCCGACACCCGCGAGCGCTCGGTGTTCGAGCTGACCGACGCGATCGGCGCCGGCGACCCGACCGCCGCGCTGCTGGCGGTCGACTCGCTGACCGAGCAGCGGCAGAGCGCGATCGGCGTGCTGGCCATGCTGGCCCGCCACCTGCGCCAGCTCGAGCTGTGCCACGTCGCGCGCGCCGAGGGCGTCGGCCCGCGCGAGCTGCCGGCCCGCCTCGGCGTCCCGCCGTTCGTCGTCGACAAGCTGACGTCGCAGGCGCGCCGCTACCGCCCGGCGGCGCTGGCCCGCGCGATCGAGCTGGTCGCCGCCGCCGACTGGGCGCTCAAGGGCCACCCCGATCCCGGCCTGGTCGGCGTGTTCACCGACGGCGCCGCCACCGGCGCCGCCCAGAAGACGCTGGGCCGCGGCCTCGGCGAGCGCGTGCTGCTGGAGCGGCTGGCGGTCGAGCTGGTGCAGCTGGCCGGCTGATCGCGCGCCCGCGGGTGTACGCTGGCGGCGGGATGTCGACGCTGGTGCGGCCCGCCAGACGTGCGAACCGCCCGGCGCCGCGCGCGCCGCGCGCGGTGGTCGCGGCGTCGCCGCCGCTGGTGGCGGCGGCCCGCTCCGACGGGTGGCTCGAGCGCCAGGCCGACGCCGCCGCGCGCGCGGCCCAGGTCGGCCTGCTCGGCGCGCCGCTGCGCTTCGACGCCGCGGCCGCGGCGCCGACCCCGGCGCTCGCCGACGGCCGCCCGCTGCGCGCCACCGAGCGCACCCGCCTCGAGGCGGTGTTCGGCGCCGATCTGGCGGCCGTGCGGGTCCACGACGGCCCGGCCGCCGCGGCGCTGGCGCGCCAGGCCGGCGCGCGGGCGTTCGCCGCCGGGCGGCACGTCGTGCTGGGGGCGGGCGAGGCGGCCAAGGCCGACGCCGACGAGCTGCTGGCCCACGAGGTCGCCCACGTGCTGCAGCAGGTCGGCCGCCGCGGCCCCGACGGTCGGCTCGGCGTGGTCGACGTCGCCGGCGCCGGGCCGATCCAGCGCGACCCGATCGAGATCCCGTCGTCGACCGCGGTGCCGACCTACGCCGAGATCGGCGAGCGTCACGTCGCGGCCGACGACCCGGTCGACGCCGAGCTGAGCGGCTACGTGCGCCGCACCGACTTCACCCGCCGCATGCAGGGCGACGCGGCGGTGCTCGACGCGCTGGCGGCGCAGGTGCGCGACAACCCGGCGAGCGTGGCCAGCGGGGACCCGCCGGTCCTGCGCGCGCCGTGGACGATCCAGTCCTACGTGATGGATCTGCTGAAGGCCGGCGGGCGCCACGCCGAGGCGGCGGCGCTGTTCGCCGGCCACGACATCCGCACCACGTTCTTCTCGCGCGACTTCTTCGTGGCGCTGGCCACGGCCCACCCGGCGGAGATCGACGTGGTGGCGCGGTGGGACGGACCGTTGTTCGCCGGCATGCACTTCGACGACTTCGTGCTGTCCGTGCTCGACTACCTGTTCGGGGTCACCACCGACATCCAGCAGGTGGGCGACGGACCCGCGCCGCTGCGGGCGATCCTCGAGGCCGCCCCCGCCGCGACCGGCATCGTGGGCGTGACGCGAGGCGACACCACCGTCCCCGCGACCGAGCGCACGCTGGCGACGGTCGCGGCGGTGAGGCGGTTGCACGCGTGGCAACCCGAGCTGATCCATCGCATGGCGCGGTTGGCCACCGGGCGTCGCGGCGGGCTGGCGTCGCTCACGATGGACGAGCGACGGCAGGTCGCGGTCCAGCTGCGATCGTGGTGCGCCGGGGTGCGGGCGGGGAGCGCGTCGATCGCCGAGTCGGATCAGGTCGTCCCGCTGGTGCAGGCCCTGGTGCCCCACTACGACCACGCGGCGGGGCTGGCGATCGCGGTCCTCGATCAGGTGATCGGGACCAGCCGTGACGACGCGGATCGTGTGGCCGCCGTGCAGGACGCGCTCCTCCGCGGCGGCAGCCGGCCCGAGTTCGAGACGCTGCGCGTCGACTACACGGCGCGCTTCGAGGCGGTGCTGGCGCTCGACAGCGACGGCCGCTTCCCGAGCCAGGCCTCGTACGCGGCGGCGGTGCAGGCCTTGCGGCGCAACCTGATCGCCGAGGTGCGGCGGCGGTTCGAGCTGCCGGTCCGGACGATGGTCAATCGCGTGCAGCGCGCGGCGTGGGAGGGCCGCACCCCGCGTGCCGTCGAGATCGTTCCGCTCCTGGCCATGGCGCGCCAGCTCGTCGAGCTCGACCGCATCCTGGGTGACTACGACGCCGACGCCGACCGAGACCGCGAGCGTCGGCTGGCCAACGGTGGCGCGGCGGTCCGGGCGCCCGACCTGCGCATCGTTCACCGCAGCCGCGTCGCGCGCTGGCTCCGCGACGTGGCCGTCGCCGTCGGGTGGGATGGGCTCGTCGGCCTGGCGGATCAGGTGCGGGGCAACCGCCAGGCCGCGACCGCCACTGCCACCGCGCAATCCGAGAGCTACGTCGCGCTGGTGGGCACGTGGCACGCCAACTCGGAGACGCAGATCGGGCGGTTGCTCGACGACGTGCCGGGGTCCATGCTGATCCACGGGATCGCGCCGATCACGGTCAACGATCTGGTCGCCCTGTACCAGCGGCTGCAGTACGAGGACCTGGCGCGCCGCGTGCGCGCCCGGCTGGACGATCCCAGCCACGGCGACACGGTGTGGAACGACGCCCTGCGCGAGGGCCGGGCGCAGTTCGTGGCGCCGGTCCGCCACTACTTCGACGGCGAGGTGCAGGCGGCGCTGCGGCCGGACGACGCCGAGCGTTTCGGCGAGTTCCTGTGGTCCAATCCGTTGACCGCGCAGTACGTCCGCGACCACGCGGTCGAAGCCGGCCGCACGTGGCACCTGACGCCGCACGAGCCCGTGAGTCGCGCGTACTTCTGGATGCTGCCCGACCTGCTCCAGCTGGTGAGCCGGCTCCGCGGGTCGCTGTTCGACCAGCTCATCCTGGCGCACCAGGTCCGCACCGCCGCCCCCGCGGCCGCGACCGCACCGACCCTCCGCGCGATCGCTGGGCTCGAGGCGGAGGCGTGGCTGCGCGCCCTGTCCGACGCGCTCGAGGCCCCGGCCGAACCGCCGGCGGCCGTGCGCGACGAGATCACCAACTTCCACGAGGGGATGATCCGCCAGCGCACCACGGCCCACGACGAGCTGCGTGCCGCCGGTCGCGCCGCGACCACCGACCTGCGCCATCGCCGCGTCGCCGCGCTGACCACGCTGATCGACGGCTACCCGGGCGCCTCGTTCGACACCGCCGAGGGCACGAACTTCGTCCGCTACCAGATCCCCAACGAGGTGTTCCGCTCGATCGACCGCTTCCTGGCCGCGATCTACCCGCCCGAGGACCAGGATCTCCAGGTCGCGGCGCTGGTGATGGAGCTGCTGCCGCGGTTCTCGATCCTGGTCGGCGTCAGCCCGGGTGGCAGCCTCGCCGACGCCGACATCACGCGGCTGCGCTGGGACATCCGGGTCGGCCTGCGCGAGCTCGTCACGCACGCGGCGACCGTGGTCGACGGCCTCGCCTCGGCCACGCCCGACGCGCTCAGGCATGCGCGCGAGGTCGCGTCCGACCTCGTCGACCCCGCCTGGACCACGCCGCGGCGGCAGCGCATCGACGCGTTGCTCGAGGTCCTGCGGCGCGCCGACGCCGCGGTGCAGGCCCAGTTCGGGATGCGCGCGTGGAAGACGGCCGCGCTGGCCACCAGCGAGGAGAACTACGTCGAGAGCGTCGGCGGCGGCGCGGCGCTGCCGATCCGGTCCGAGTTTCACCACGAGGGCGTGCGCTATCGGATCGTGTCGCTCACGCGCTCGTTCGCGTTCCACGAGGCGGTCGGCGCCTCGCCGGCGCAGCTCACCGAGCTCGATGGGAGTCCGCTGTCGGGATCGGCCGAGCTGATGGTGATCGACATCGGTGAGGGCGCGACGCGGCGGCGCTACCGGGTCCACGGCAGCGACGTGGCGCGGCTGACGACGATCTCGCGAGCGGTGGGGATGGCGGCGATCTCGGCGTCGCTGGCGGTCCTGGCCGAGGTGCTCGAGACCTACGTCGATCTGCTGATGACCGGCCTGGAGTTCGTGCCCGGCGCCGGTCAGGTGCTCATGATCACGCGCTTCGCGCTGAGCATCGTCGAGTTCATCGCCAGCGGCGAGATGGACACGGTGCTGCAGCTGTTGCGCGAAAACCCCGAGGAGGTGCTCCGCGCGCTGGGCGGCGCGGTGACCGCGGTGCTCGATCCGCAGCTGCTCTTCGAGTACTTCCTGTTCAACCACAACCACCTCGGCGAGCTGACCCGCGCGCCGACGCCGCCGCCGGCCGCGGCCACCGCCCAGGGGCGCGCCGGTCGCCTGGGTCGCGTGATCCGCCGCATCTGGGGCCTCGGGCGCAACCTGGTCGGGGCGTTCGGGCGGGCCCAGGGGCGCACCCGGCGTGGCGTCGAGCGGGTCCAGGAGTTCCTGTTCGAGCGCCGCTACGTGCCGCGCGTGATGCGCTTCATCTCCGACAACCTGCCGCGGGCCATCGCCCTGAGCGAGCTCGGCACCGAGCTCGCCGCGGACGCGCCGTCGCTGACGCTGGCCAGCTTCATCGACGACGACGGCGAGCTCGACCCGGTCGCCGCCATGACCCAGGCGATGACCAGCGTGCCGCAACGCATGTCGGCGATGCTCGACGGGCTGTCGACCTTGCGGCTGCCCTACCAGCTGGTCGATCCCGCCGACCTCTTGCACATCGCGATCGACCTGGTGGTGCGGAGCCTGCCGCGCCGCTACCGCCTGGTGGCCGGCGGCGTGCTGCGCTTGCTGGAGGCCGCGCACGTGCGGGACCGCGTCGAGACTGCGATCGCCACGCGGCTGGCCCGCTTCGCGGATCCCAACACGCTGTACCGGCAGATCTTCGGTGCCGCCGACGACAGCGGCCGCGTCACCTCGGGGCCGGTGGTGAACGCCCTGACCAGGGTGCGCGACGACGTGGTGGGCGGCGTGCTCGGCCAGCTCGCGGACGTGTCGTTCCTGCCCGACGAGGTGCGCGGGTGGTTCCGCACCGAGGCCGGCAACCTGGGCAGCCGACCCATGGTGCTCCAGTTCGACACCGCCGGCTTCGAGGACGAGGTCGACGAGCCGGCCGACAACGCCGACATCCCGATCGAGGTCGAGGGCTACCGCGCCACCGGTGGGCTCGGCGGGCCGGTGCCGGCGGTGACCGGTGGTGACCCGCTGCCGCGCGGCGAGCGGCGCGCCGCGGAGGCCTCCTTCGGGCACGACTTCGGGCACGTCCGCGTGCACCGCGGCGCCGACGGCGCGGCCATGGCCGGACGGTTCGGCGCCGAGGCCGTGACCACCGGCAGCCACGTGTACATGGGGCCGCGGGTCGTGACCGGCAGCGGCGCCGGTCGCGACATCTTCCACCACGAGCTCACCCACGTCTTGCAGCAGACCGGACCGCGCCCGCTCGGCGGTCGTCACGACGCGGCGCCGCGCGTGGGCGCGCCCGGGCGCGGGTTGCGCTTCGACCCCGCGCGCGAGGCCGCGGCCGATCGCGTCGCGGCGACGGTCCGTGGTCGCTCGGGCCGGGGCCCGGTCGACGTCGGCGTGGGCGACGCCGCCGGCCTCCAGCCGGCGCTGTCGATCGAGTGGCTGGGCCGGGTGCTGGCGCTGATGGCGTCGCCGGCGAGCATCGCCCACACCGTCGAGGGCGACTCGGCCACGACCGCGTCGCACCTGACCGACGACATCCGCCGGCAGATCAGCAACGTCGCCACCGACGTGCAGACGCGGTTCCGCGCCGGGTCGGGGTCGGCCGCCGTCACCTACCTCGAGCCGTGGCGCGACACCCAGGCGATCAGGCTCATCTCGGAGCGCATCCTCGAGCCCGATCGCTGGACCGCGTTCTCGTCGCGGATCGACGATCTGGCGCGCGACACCACCCAGCAAGCGCCGACCCCGCCGTCGAGCTCGACCGCCGGGGGCGCGAGCGCCGCCGCCACGCCGGTGCGCACGCTCCGGGTCGAGGCCTTCGAGGCCGCGCTCAGTCGCCACCTCCTCGATGTCACCGGCATCCTGGTCCACATCGAGTTCGCGACCGTCACCTCGACGACCGCCCCGCTGACGCTGTCGCGTGTGACCGTGGCGACCCTCCACCTGCCGATGATCCCGGCGCAGACCCGGCTGGTGACGGCCGCGATCGACGTCGCGATCGCCGACCTGGACGCGCAGGTCCGGGTCACCGCGTACACGTCGCTCAACGAGGTGCGCAAGCGGGCGATGGTCCTCCGCCACACCCAGGACGTGCTCGCCGGGTTCGGCCTCGACGCCTCGAACTGGACCACCCGGCCGGGGCTCACGCCGAGCTACCGGCTGGCGCCGCGGGTCATCACCGCGGTGGCCGAGACCATCCGCATGGCGCTCACCGGGGGCGACCTCGATCCCACGCTCCTCCCGGAGGCCGCCACCTACGCCGCGCCCGGGGACGGCAACAACGCCACGCCCCAGATCGGCCTGCGGGTCGGCACCTTCCTCAACCAGCGTGGTCCCGAGCGCGAGTCGCACCACATCACCCAGTTCGTCTTGCTCGAGTACTTCTCGAACCTGCATGACGACGTGAAGGCGTTCGAGCACATCACCAGCGTCCCCGAGTTCTACGGCGCCAGCGGGAGGATCACCACCACCGGCGGCGGTGCCTCCCCCCAGGTGACGCAGGTCGGTTCGATCCGCATGCCCACCGAGGTGGTGGGGACCAACCCCAGCCAGCGTGGACCGGGCATGCCGACGATCCTGCTAGCCGCGCCGACCCACCGCCACGCCGCGTTGCACATCCACAACAGCCCCGAGGACTTCCCCAGCGTGTCGACGGGTGAGCGCGGCTCGGCCGCCATCTTGCGCGCGACGTTCTTTCAGGCCATGCGCGGGCGCCTGGTGGCCAGCGATGCGGCCCACACCGACTGGGTCGACGCCTCGCGCCGCACCGCGACCGACCGTCGGGCCTTCGTCGCCAACCGCCCCTCGGGCGTCAGCGCGTCGGCCTGGCGGACCCGGATCTCCGATCAGCTGGAGGCCGGGATGAAGCAGACCTACCACCAGCTGCGGGAGTTCATGCAACCGCGGCTGCGCACCGGGCTGCTCACGGCCGAGCGCGCCTACTACAACTCGGCCGCGGAGCAGGCCCACCCCCACAACAGCGCCTACGTGTTGACGCCGATCATGGCCATGCGCGCCTACACCGCGGCGGTGCGCAAGAACGCCGAGATCCTCGAGATCGGCGGCGGCTGGGCGTAGCTACAGCAGCGCCGCGAGCGTCTTGCCCATCTCGGCCGGGGTCGGCGAGACGGCGATGCCCGCGGCCTTGAGCGCGGCGATCTTGTCGGCCGCGGCGCCCTTGCCACCGGAGATGATCGCGCCGGCGTGGCCCATGCGCTTGCCCGGGGGCGCGGTCTGGCCGCCGATGAAGGCGCCGACCGGCTTCTTGACGTTGTCCTTGATGAACTGCGCGGCGCGCTCCTCGGAGTCGCCGCCGATCTCGCCGATCATGAAGATCGAGCTGGTGCCGGGGTCGTCGGCGAACAGCGCCAGCGCGTCGATGAAGTCCATGCCCTTGACCGGGTCGCCGCCGATGCCGATCGCCGTCGACTGGCCGAGCCCGAGGCTGGTCAGCTGGTGGACGATCTCGTAGGTCAGCGTGCCCGAGCGCGACACCACGCCGACGCCGCCCGGCTTGTGGATGTAGCCGGGCATGATGCCGATCTTGCACTGGCCGGGCGTGATCACGCCGGGGCAGTTGGGGCCGACGGTCTGCACGTACGGGTAGTCGCGCTCGAGGATCGACTTGACCCGCACCATGTCGCGGGCCGGGATGCCCTCGGTGATGGTGATGATCAGCTCGATGCCCGCGGCGGCGGCCTCGAGGATGGCGTCGGCGGCGGCCGGCGGCGGCACGTAGATCACCGACGCGTTGGCGCCGGCGAGCTGGACCGCCTCGTCGACCGTGTCGTACATCGGGATCTGCTCGAGCCCGGCGACCTTCGACCCGCCCTTGCCGGGCGTGACGCCGGCGACCACGCGGGTGCCGTACTCGATGGCCTGCTTGGTGTGGAAGGCGCCGGTCGAGCCGGACATGCCCTGGACCACGAGGCGGGTGTCGTAACCGACGAGGACGCTCACTTCGCACCTCCCTTGGCGGCCGCGACCACCTTCTGGGCGCCGTCGGCCATGTCGGCCGCGGCGACGATGTTCAGGCCGCTGTCGGCCAGCATCTTCTTGCCGAGCTCGACGTTGGTGCCCTCGAGCCGGACCACCAGCGGCACCTTGAGGCCGACCTCCTTCACCGCGGTGATCACGCCGGTGGCGATCGTGTCGCACTTCATGATGCCGCCGAAGATGTTGACGAAGATCGCCTTCACCTCGGGGTCGCTGGTGATGATCTTGAAGGCCGCGGTGACCTTCTCGGCGGTGGCGCCGCCGCCGACGTCGAGGAAGTTGGCCGGCTGGCCGCCGTAGTACTTGATGATGTCCATCGTCGACATCGCCAGGCCGGCGCCGTTGACCATGCAGCCGATGTTGCCCTCGAGCGCGATGAAGCTGAGGTCCCACTTCTTGGCCTCGGTCTCCGACGCGTCCTCCTCCGACGGGTCGCGCCAGTCGTTGAGCTCGGGGTGGCGGTACAGCGCGTTGTCGTCGAAGTTGATCTTCGCGTCGAGCGCCAGCACCTGGCCGTCCTTGGTCGTGACCAGCGGGTTGATCTCGAGCAGCGAGCAGTCCATGTCGTCGTAGCAGCGGGTCAGCGCGCGCAGGAACTTGGTCAGCGCGCCGGCGGCGCTGCCGGTCATGCCCAGGCGCTTGGCCAGGCGGCGCGACTGGTAGTCCTGCCAGCCCAGGCCGGGGTCGACCGCTTCCTTGAGGATCTTCTCGGGGTGGGTCGCGGCGACCTCCTCGATGTCCATGCCGCCCTCGCGCGACGCCATCACGGTCACGCGGCCGGTGGCGCGGTCGAGCAGCATGCCGAGGTAGTACTCGTGCTCGATGGCCAGGCCCTGCTCGACGAGCAGGCGCTGGACCTTCTTGCCGGCGGGGCCGGTCTGCGGGGTCACCAGCTGCATCCCGAAGATGCGCTTGACCGCCTCCTCGGCGTCGGCCTTGGTCTTGGCGACCTTGACGCCGCCGCCCTTGCCGCGGCCGCCGGCGTGGATCTGCGCCTTGACGACGACCACGTCGGTCTTGGCCAGCTCCTGGACGCGGGGGATCGCGGCCAGGGCCTCCTCGACGGTGAGCGCGGCGATGCCGATCGGCACCGGGACGCCGTACTTCCGGAACAGCTCTTTGCCTTGGTACTCGTGGATCTTCATCGGGTCCTCACGGGCCACGCGGCCGCGCGCCGCGGGTGTATCGCCCCCGCGGTTGCGCGCGCAAGCAGCGATCGGCGCGAATCGGGCTACCTTCCGCCCATGTCCCCGCGTCCGTGGATCGTCGCTGTGATCGGGCTGGCCGCCGCCGTCGGAGGCGCCGCCGCGGCGCCGCCGACGCCCGGACCGCCGCCGGCCCCGCCGCCCGACCTGACCCGGCCCAACCCCAACCAGGGCGCGGTCGAGGCGATCGCCGCGACGCTGACCGCGCCGACCGTGGCCGACCTCGAGGCGCGGCTGGCGCCGACGGTGCGGGTCAGCAAGCGCGTGGGCTGCCGCGGCGTCGCGGCGGTGGCGCGCGGCGGCCAGCGGCGCAAGCTGGCCGCGTGCCTGCGGGCCCGGACGAGCGCGGGCGGCGTGGTGGTGCTGGCGGTCCACGGCCAGCGTCGGGTCCGCGCGCGCCTGGCGCTGCGCGGGACCCCGGCCGAGGCCGATCCCACGCTGGTGCTCGAGCTGCGACCGGCGGGCGGTGGCCTGGAGATCGTCGGCGTCGACTGGGCGGCGCGGGCTGGGCGCGCGCGCTGACCGGCGGGGCGGCGCACCCCCACGGCGCGCGGCGGATTCAGCGACGCGGGCGGCGGCGGCGATCGCTCGCGACCCGCCGCGCCAGCTCGCGGGCGGCGGCGCCGGTCGGCACGACGATCTCGTCGTACCCGACGGTGCGGGTGGTGCCGTCGCGGTACCGGACGGTCACCCCGGCGTCGTCGGCGCGGACGACGCGGCAGTCGTACCAGGTCGTGGCCTTCGTCCACGCGCACACGCCCCAGGTCCGGGGTGCGAGCCGGCGCCGCGCGGGCGGCGGGATCGCGAACACGTGACCGCGCGGCGTCGTCGAGGGTGCGTCGCCGTCGGACCAGGCCACGGTGACGGTGCGCCGGTCGAGCGCGGTCGCGACGCCGGCGTAGTAGCCGCCGTCCTTCCACGTGGCCACGACGCGATCGCCGACGGCGAGGTCGGCGCGCGCCGGCGCCGCGGCGGCGATCACGACGAGGAGCACCAGCGCGCCGCGCACGCGTCAGTCATCGCATCGCCGCGACCGCCGCGCCAGCGCCGCCAGCGGCGTCAGCGGCAGGACAGCGAGCCGCCGCTGATCTCGCAGGTCATGTCGCTGCGCAGGGCCTTGCTGCTGCCGGCGACCTTGAGCGTGCAGCCGTCGGTCAGGGTCACCGTGGTGTTGCCGCCGATCGTGCTGTGGGTGGTCGACGCGCCGCACTCGAGGTCGTAGCTGTACTCGCTCGAGTCGGCGTTGTGCAGCGTCGGCGACGAGCCGGCGGCGGCGGGGAGGGCGAGGGCGGCGGCGGCGGCGAGGGACAGGGCGAGGGTGAGCTTGGACATGGCGTGACTCCGATCGTGCGGGTGCGTGCGGGTCGGGATGACCTCGCTTCGCGCCGGCTATCGACCGGTCGTCGCGTCGGTTGCGTGGGGATCGTCTGGGGCCGGCAGATCGCCGGGGGCGTCGTCGATCTCCAGCTCGCGGGCGTGGAACTCGCCGGCGTGGCGCAGCCGCCCGGCGACCGTCGCGCCGCAGCTCGGGCAGGTGGCGGCGGGCGCCGGGAGGCGGCCGCTGCACCGGACGCAGCGATCGAACCGCACGCGCAGGCCGCTGATCGCGCCCGCCAGGATCGGCGCGCTCAAGGTCGCCAGCAGCACCAGGCCCGACGGCGCGAGCGCGGCGTTGGCCAGCGCGGCGGCCAGGATCCCGACGCCGGCCCCGAGCCCGGCGCGGAGGTTGCCTTCGTGCTCCCCGACCCGGTAGGTGCGCTCGCCGGCGAAGCGCCCGCTCGGGGCCGGCTCGGGGCGCGTCGTCGCGATCGCCGGCGGCGCCGGGTCGCGCGCGAGCGGCGCGCGCGCGGTCGCCAGATCGACGCCGAGGTACGCGGCGATCGCGTCGCGGTGCGGCCGCAACGTCGCGATCGCGGCCGTCAGCCCCGCCCGCAGGTCCTCGCGCAGCGTCGCGTGGGCGTCGATCGGCGCGCCGCGCACCACCGCCTGGATCGCCAGCAGGTAGATCGCCTCGGCCGGCGCCAGGCCGCCGACCTCGACGACGTCGGTCTCGGACACCGACATCTGGCCGACCAGCTTGCTCGCCACGCGGTTGTAGAGCGCGGCGTTGGTCGCGACGACGCCGAGGCCGAGGTAGATCGCGGCGATCGAGCCGTCGCGCTCGCTCGGCGGCGCGGGCGCGGCGTCGCGGTACGCGGCGGCGCCGGCCAGCCACCCGGCGTAGGCCAGCCCGACCTGGTGGCACAACAGGCCGGCGACGTCGTCGTTGCCGATCGCCTCGATCTGGAAGTGCGCGACGCCGTCGTCGGTGGCGAGCCAGGCGATCGCGCTCCGCCGCAGCATCTTGTCGGAGGTCTCGAAGCGGCGCAGGTCGTCGATCGCGACGTCGAGGTCGACGTGGGCCAGCCACAAGAGCCGCACCAGCAGCCGCTCGACCGCGGCGGCGGTCGGGCGCCACGGCTCGGGGAAGTCGCGATCGTCGGCGCGCACGACCGGCGCGTCGAGGAAGTGGGCGGCGCCGCCGCGCTCGATCAGCGCCGCCAGCCGCGTCAGCAGCTCCGACTGGGCCCCGGCCGGCGGCCACGCGATCCCCGCGTCCATCCGCCGAACCCTACAGCACCGGCGGCGGCGGCACGAAGCCCTGGACGACGTAGACGCGATCGGTGCCCAGGCCCCACGACAGGAACAGGTAGTCGCCGGTGACCGGCTCGAAGTACGCGCCCCACGGCCGCGGGAACGCGCTCATGAACTCGCGGCGAGTGGCGACGATCGGATCGCCCTGCGCGTCGGCCTCGTAGACCGCGACCCGATCGTCGGCGGTGCCCGACTGCCGCCACTCGGCGACGATGATCGACTGCGCGGCGAAGCCGGGGGAGCCGGCCGGCACGTACGCGAAGCCGCCGGGGTTGTTGGGCAACGTCACCGTCGGCGTGACGCTGGTGACCGACAGCAGGTTGCCGGCGGGGACGGTGGCGGCGTGGACCCACGTGCCGAGCGGCCACGTGACCAGCCGCAGCTGGCCGGCGGCGGCGAGCCCCGGCGGGACCAGCCCGACGCCGCCCGGGCCCTGGTCGCCGCCCGACGGCAGGCCGACCGTGCGCAGGTCGGTGGTCATCGCCGGCGCGGTGGCGCCGGCGGGCAGCTGCGAGAGGTTGAACTGCGGCCACTCGCTGTAGACCAGCAGGTCGCTGCGCACGTAGACCAGGTTGGCGTCGACGTACGGCGTGGAGGCGACCATCGTCGCGGTGCCGCTCCAGCCGACGATGTGGCCGCACGGATCGCGGGTGACGCCGATCTCGTAGATCGCGCCCTCGGGGCGCTCCGAGGCGCCGGCGATCAGCAGCTTCGACGGATCGCTGGCCTTGATCACCGCGCCGCCGAGCGGGTTGGGCACGCCCGGCACCGGCCCGAGGTCGTAGACCGAGTACAGCGTGTCGAACGGCGCGGCCAGCCGCACCTCGGGGCCGGGCACGACCGGCGGCGGGGCGCACTCGGTGCCGTCGCCGGTGGCGCCGCTGTCGACGGTGGCGTCGGGGCCGGGCGCGCCGTCGGGGCCATCGTCGCCGCCGCCGCCGGTGGGGCCACACGCGACCATGAGCACGAACGCGGCGGCGAGGCGGGTGCGCATCGGCGCATCGTACCGCCGGGGGCCGCAGCGTGTGGGATAGTGCGGCGATGATGAACCGCACGGGTCTGGTCGGGGTCCTCGTCGTGATCGCGACCGCGTCGCTGGCGCGCGCGCAGCCGGCCCCACCGCCGCCGCCACCGCCGCCGCCGCCCGCCGATCCGGCGATCGGGCTGGTGCAGGCGGCGCTGGCCAACCGCGAGCCCGGCGCGCTGGTGGCGCTGATGGACGCGCGGGTCCGGTTCGATCTGCGCAAGACGGCGTGCCCGCGCGCGGTGCGTCGCAAGGGCACGGCCACCGCGGCGCGGCGGGCGGCGGTGGCGCGGTGCCTGACCGCGCTGGGCGCGCCCGACGGCGCGGTGGCGATCACGCGGCGCGCCGGGCGCGCCACGCTCGGGCTGCGTCTGGGCGACGATCGCGACGTGGCGATCGAGCTGGCGCCGGTGGCCGGCGCGCTGGCGATCGTCGCGGTCACGGTGTCGCCGCGGAAGCCGCCGGCGCCGGCCTGGGACAGCGACGAGATCGACGGCGTCGAGGGCGGCGTCGAGGGCGGGGTGGCGGGGGGCGTGATCGGGGGCGTGGTCGCACCGCCACCGCCGCCACCGCCGCCACCGCCGCCGCCCGTCGCGCAGATCATCCCGCCCCAGGTGCTCGAGACCCAGCGCGTCGCCGGCGACAAGGACATCTTCCCCGACCCGGCCACCCGCGACGCGATCGCCCAGAGCGGGAAGACCCGCCTGGTGGTGCCGCTCAAGGTCTGCGTCGACCGCGCCGGCGCGATCGAGCAGGTCGTCGTGCTGCGGTCGAGCGGCTTCCCCGCCTACGACGACGCGCTCCGCGCCGGCGTCCGCACCTGGCGCTACCGCCCGTACGAGATCAACGGCGCGGCGGTCAAGGTGTGCAGCATCGTCCAGTTCGTGTACCGCCAGAACTGACGCGCGCGGGCTCCGCGATCAGCTCGTCCTGCGTAGACCCAGCGCGTCGCCTCGCTGGCGCTCGCTAGCCGCGGTGGATCTCGGCGGTCGGCAGCGCCGGCTGGTCCATCGCGTCGACGTTGGCCGGCTTGCGGAACGCCGTGAGCAGGATGATCGGGTAGGGCGCGTAGAAGATCACGCTGCTGAAGATGCTGACCTTCATGACCATGCCCATCGTGTCGCGGAACTGGCGGTTGCCGATGTCGGCCATCAGGTGATCGATCGCCGGCAGCATGACGACCAGCTGCACGATCAGCTGCACCACCAGGTACACCAGCGCCGCGATGCCCCACCAGATCGACGCGCGCACCGCCCACCGCTGGTAGCTGCGCTGGCCGGTGCCGATGTAGACCAGCGCCAGCGACAGCGCCAGCATCAGCGCCGACATCACCATCGACGCGCTGTGGATCTCGGCGAGGTAGCGCTCGAACGCCGCCCGGCTGATCCGGTTGGTGTTCATCATCGTGCCGAACGACTTGCCGGCCAGCAGGCCGAACAGGCTGGTGGCCGCCACCAGCCCGCCGAACACCATCGACAGCGTGCCCAGCGTGCGCGGCGCGCTCGGCTTCACCGGGCCCGGCGGCGGGTAGCCGTAGCCGTAGCCGGGAGGATAGCCGTAGCCGGGAGGCGGAGGTGGGTAGCCCGGGTGCATCCCCGAGTGGTAGCGCGGCGCGCGGGCCGCCACAACCACGTCCTCGGGGGGAGGCCGGATCAGCCCCGCCGCGGCTGATCCATCGCGGCGACCACCTCGGGGCGGCGCAGCTGGCTCAAGAGGACCAGCGGGAACGGCGCGTAGATCAGCGCGGTGCCGAGCCCGGCCCAGCGCATGAACTTGACCATCTGCGCCAGCTCCTCGTCCTTGGCGCTGGCGAACAGCGCGGCGGCGGCGGGGCCGACCACCGCGGCGTTGACGTAGGTCAGCGCCGCGACGATGAACAGCGCGCCGACCGCCCAGCGCTGGCTGGCGCGCACGGCCCACCGCTCGTAGCGGCGCAGCCCGCCGCCGAGCGTGGCCAGGGTCAGCGACATCGCGACCATGATCAGGCTGGTGCCGATCGTCGCCTCGCGGGTGGCGGCGGTGAACGCCTCGACCGCCGCCGCCGGGTAGCGCTCGTCGTCCTGCTGCATGCGCCCGCCGGTCAACAGCGTCAGCGCGCTGAAGCTGGCCACGACCACGCCGAACACCACCGCCAGCGTGCCCAGCGTGCGGGGCGTGGCGGGCCGGTACCAGCCCGGGCGGGGGACGACGTGCACCCTCTACCGGTACCGCGACCGGGCGGCCCGGGCAACCGGCGTCGCCCGGGCCTTTCGCCGCGGCGGCCGGCGCGGTACGAGAGTGGCGATCATGTCGTCCGCCAAAGCCGCTACCGCCATCGTCCCCACCCGCTCCGACGACTACGCCGAGTGGTACCAGCAGGTCGTCAAGGCCGCCGACCTGGCCGAGAACTCGCCGGTGCGCGGCTGCATGGTGATCAAGCCGTGGGGCTACGCGCTGTGGGAGAACATGCAGCGGGTCCTCGACGGCATGTTCAAGGACACCGGCCACGTCAACGCGTACTTCCCGCTGTTCATCCCGCTGTCGTTCCTGGAGAAGGAGGCGGCGCACGTCGAGGGCTTCGCCAAGGAGTGCGCGGTGGTGACCCACCACCGGCTGGTGGCCAAGGACGGCAAGCTGGTGCCCGACCCGGCCAGCCAGCTCGAGGAGCCGCTGGTGGTGCGCCCGACCTCCGAGACGATCATCGGCGAGATGTTCGCCAAGTGGGTGCAGAGCTACCGCGACCTGCCGCTGCTGGTGAACCAGTGGGCCAACGTCGTGCGCTGGGAGATGCGCACGCGGCTGTTCCTGCGCACCGCCGAGTTCCTGTGGCAGGAGGGGCACACCGCCCACGCCACCGCCGACGAGGCGGTCGCCGAGACGATGAAGATGCTCGGCGTCTACGCCGACTTCGCCGAGAACTGGATGGCGACCCCGGTGATCCAGGGCGAGAAGACCGCGGGCGAGCGCTTCCCCGGCGCCGTCTCGACCTACTGCATCGAGGCGATGATGCAGGACCGCAAGGCGCTGCAGGCCGGCACCTCGCACTTCCTCGGCCAGAACTTCTCGAAGGCCTCGGGGATCCAGTTCCTCGACGACAAGGGCGTGCTGCAGCACGCGTGGACGACGTCGTGGGGCGTCTCGACCCGCCTGGTCGGCTCGATGATCATGACCCACGCCGACGACGACGGCATGGTGTGCCCGCCCAAGCTGGCGCCGGCCCACGTCGTGATCCTGCCGGTGACCCACAAGCCCGAGGACCGGCAGCGGGTGCTCGACTACTGCCACGCGCTCAAGGCCGAGCTGCGGCAGCAGCAGTTCGCCGGCGGCCCGCTGCGGGTCGAGCTCGACGACCGCGACCTGCGCGGCGGCGACAAGGTCTGGCAGTGGATCAAGAAGGGCGTGCCGCTGCGCCTCGAGGTCGGTCCGCGCGACATCGACAAGGACTCGGTGTTCGTCGGCCGGCGCGACAAGGCGCCCAAGGACAAGGCCTCGGTCGGCCGCGGCGAGTTCGTCGCGACGGTGGCGGCGACGCTGCAGTCGATCCAGGACGCGATGCTGGCCCGGGCCCAGGCGTTCCGCGTCGAGCACACCCGCGACATCGACACCAAGGCCGACTTCTACGCGTACTTCACGCCGCCCAAGCAGAAGGACCCCAACGCGCCGACGCCGATCCACGGCGGCTTCGCGATGAGCCACTTCTCGGGCGACGTCGCCGTCGAGAAGCAGATCAAGGACGACCTCGGCGTGACCGTGCGCTGCATCCCGCTCGGCGAGGGCGAGGCCGGGACCTGCCCGTTCACCGGCAAGCCCAGCGCCAAGCGCGTGGTCTGGGCCAAGTCGTACTGAACTATTAGGGAGGTCTGTCGCCAGACCTCCCCTCGATCCCGGCGGAGCCGGGATCGAGCCTCCCCTCCGAGACGGCTGTCCGCCTGGCCTCCCGGGTGATGCGTGGCGGTCGGGCGGGGTGAGCAGCGTGAACCGGAGGGGCGGGGCCTCCCGGGTGATGCGGGGCGGTCGGGCGGGTCGAGCGGCGTGACCCGGAGGGGCGCGGTTTACGGCAGGGCGGTCGTGGCGGCGACGCCGACGGTGTCGCCGCCGAGCCACGGCGCGATCGCGACCCGCGGCCGCTCGGTGCGGGTGCCGCCGACGTACCAGGCGACGCCGGCGACCGCGGCGACCGCGCCGACCACGCCGACGCCGACGCCGACGTCGAGCCAGCGGACGGCGGCGCTGGCCCGATCGAAGACCGGGTCGCCGGGCGGCGCGGCGCAGGTGTGGCGATCGAGCGAGCAGCCGGCGGGCAGCTGGCCGAGCTGGTACCAGGCCAGCGCCGCGCCGCCGAGCATGAGCACGGTGCCGGCGCCGATCACCAGCCGCGCGCCGCCGGGGCGGACCTGGCGCGGCGCGGGCGGGGGCGCCGCGGGTGGCGGTGGCGGTCGCAGCGCGCCGGTGGCCGGCGCGGTCGCCGGAGGCGCCGGCGCGTCGAAGCGCGCGACCACCGCGCGGGCCTGCTCGCCGAGCGCGACCACCACGGTGAGCTCGCGGTCGCGGCCGTCGTGGACGAACCGGACGACGTGGCGGCCGGGGTCGACGTCGTGGGCGGCGCCGTCGTCGAGGCGCTCGGCGACCAGGCGATCGTCGATGAACACCCGGGTGTCCGGCAGATCGGCGCCGGCGGCGTCGCGCGCCGCGAACGTCAGGGACGGCAGCGTCCGGGCCAGATCGTCGGCGAACCGCGCGCAGTCCTCCTGCACGACGCGGGGGCACGCGCCCTGCGCGCAGCGCAGGAACTGCTGCCGGGCCAGCGCGAGGTGGCCGGCGGTGCGCTCGTCCTGGCCGCGGCTGTGGGCCGCGACGCACTCTTCCTTCGACGGCGGATCGGCGTGCGCCAGCGCGACCGCGAACAGCGGGACCATCGCCGCCAAGAGCGGCGCGCGACACGGCGTGATCGTCATGGCGGGCTCCTTCACAGACAGCTGGGCTTGAACACCTTCTTGGTGCCCTCGAAGGTGTAGGGAGGGTCGCAAGCGTCGGCGGGTGCGGCCGCCGGCGCGGTGGGCGCGATCGTGGGCGGGGGCGGGGCGGCGGCGG
>JAEUJY010000013.1 GCA_016794525.1 Myxococcales bacterium | reverse complement strand
CTGCGCAAGAACCTCTTCGACGTCCGTCGCACCGCCGCGGTCCAGAATCTCGAGACGATCCATCGACTGCTTGCAGCCGCCGCAGTCGACCTGCGGAGTGCAGCGCAATAACGCCACATTCAAACCGTTCGGTGTTCTAGTAGCCCGTGCAGTACTGGAAGTGCATCGAGTCGCCAAACTCCTTGCCCCACACGAAGCCCTGGGCCTCGAAGTATGGCGCGATGATCTTCTGGCTCTCGGACACCGGCACCTTGTCGGCCGGCGTGTCCGACGGCACGCGGCCGTTGCCCTCGGGGTTGACGTCGCAGGCGATGCCCCACGCGTGCACACTCTTACCCTGGCCGCCGACCTTGTCGCGCTCGTTGTAGCAGCCGTCGAAGTAGTGGATGTGCTCGCCCTTGCCGTCGGCGACGATGTTGTCGAACACGGCCTTGAGCAGCGGCGCGATCTTGTTGTGGCAATAGACCTGCTTGGGCTTGCCCCCCTTGCCGCACTTGATCTCGTGCATGCCGAGGTTTGTGCCCGGCTTGCCGAACACCTCGATGATCTCCTGGAGTCCGTTGGGGCGCTTGAGCGGAGCGGTGCCGGGCGCCTTGGCGCCGTCCTTCGACGCCTCCTTGTCCTTGTCGGCGGGCGCGGCCTTCTTCTCGAGATCGACGCGGCTGCGCAGCACGTAGCCCGGTTCCTTCGCCGCCGACGTGGTGCACTTGTAGTAGCTGCCGGCGTCGTGGGTGATCGTGATCTCGACGTCCTTGGTGAGCGTGGCGATCGCCTTCGAGCGCTGGCCGACGCGGTCGAGCAGCTCCGTGCCGTCGGCGTTGATGTACGCCTTGACCGCGGGCTCGCGCTTGGTCTCGGGCGGGCCCGCGTCGGGGTTCATGCCGTCGTAGTCGCGCGCGAGCAAGGTCGGCGCGCTGGCGATCGGCGCGCGCTGCCCGCGCACCATCGCGTCGGCGGCGCGATCGGCCTCGAGCTCGCTGGCGTCGACCGGCCCCGACACCTCGAGCTTGTGCTGGCGCTTGGTCGCGCCCGGATCCGCCTTCTTGTCACCATCGGCGGTCTTGGGCAGATCCTTGGGCTGCTCGGTCGCCATCATCAACGACACGCCCTTCTTCACGACGTTCTTCACCACCCACTTGTCGCCCTCCTTCACGAGGTTGCCGGCGTGGTACTCGGTGCGGACGCCGACCAGCTTCCCGTTGAGGATGGTCTGGATGAACGTGCCGACTGGCTTGCTCAACGACTTCGTCGCGAGGTCGTGGCTGCCCGGCGGCGACTTGTCGGTCGGGATGTACTCGTAGCCGACCGGCGGCGACGGATTCCAGACGTCCTTCGGCGACGCCGGCTCCTTGGTCGGCACGCGTGGATCGATCGACTCGTCGGGATAGCTGGTCGGCTTGGGCGGCGTCCACGGTCCGTTCTTGTCGACCTTGTCCGGCGTCGCGGCCTTGTCGTCGGCCTTGTCCGGCGCCTTCTCCTCATTCCGCTCCTCCTTCTTCTCCTCCTTCTTCTCCGGCCGCGTCTCCGAGACGCTGCCGGTCGTCACGTAGCCGGTGTTGCCCACTGGCGTGGTGCACTTGTAGTAGCCGCCGCCCTCGGTGAGGAGCTTCACCTCCGCGCCCATCGACAGCGTCTCGACCTCGGTCTGCTTCTTGCCGGCGCGATCGTAGACCTTGGTCCCGTCCGTCCTGGCGTAGCGCACGCCCTCCACCTTCTTCTCGGCCGGCCCGGCGTCCGGGTCGACGCCGCCATAGTCACGCGCGAGGTGCGCGCCGCCGCCGCTCACGACCGCGCGCGCGCCGCGCACCATCGCGTCGGCCGCGCGATCGGCCTCGACCTCGCTCGCGTCGACGGGACCCGACACCTCGAGCTTGTTCTGGCGCTTTGGCGCCGGCGCGCCCTTCTTGCCCAGGTCGGGGCCCTTGGGCAGCTCGGCCGGCTGCTGGTCGGGCTGCATCAGGTTGGCGCCTTGGTACACGCCCGGCACGTTGTAGGGCTTCTTGTCCGCGTCGAACTTGGTCGTGAAGTTGTGCCACTCGGTGCGCACCGCCCAGAGCTGGCCGTCGATGAGCACCTGGATGAACGTCCCCAGCGGCCTGGTCTTCTGCGCGGTGCACAGTTGCACGCCTGCAACCGGGGGCGTCTTGCCGTTCGGGAAGTAGTGCCACCCCACCGGCGGCGGTGGGTTCCACACCTTGTCGGCAGACGCCGGCTTCTCCTTGCGGACGCGCGGATCGACCGACTCGTGCGGCACGGTGTCCGCGATCGGCGCCGTCCACGGGCCCTTCTCGTCGACCTTCTCACCCTTCTCGCCGTCGCCCTTCTCGCGCGCGAGCTGCGCGCCGCCGCCACTCACCGTCGCCCGCGCGCCGCGGACCATCGCATCGGCCGCGCGATCGGCCTCGCCCTCGAGCGCGTCGGCCGGCGTCGAGACCTCGAGCTTGTGTTGGCGCGCCACGGCGCCACCCGACTGCTGCACCGTGTGAGCGACCTCGTGCGCGAGCAGGTGCAAGCCGAACGGATCGTCCGGCTGGTAGCGACCTTCCGAGAAGTGGATGTCGTTGCCGACGGTGTAGGCCTTGGCGCCGACCGCGTGGCTCGCCTCCGCCGACGCCGCGCCGCGGTGCACGCGCACGGCCGACAGATCGGCGCCGAGCGACGCCTCGAAGCGCTCGCGCAGATCGGCGCGCAGCGGCTCGCCGCTCCCCGACGCCGCGCGCTCGACGGCCGCCTCGGCGTTCGCCGCCACGCCGTTGCCGTCGCGCCCCGGCTCGGCGTCGCGCTGGATCGGCCCGCGCCCGCCGCGGATCGCCTCGCCCAGCGCGCGCGCGACCGTCACGTCCTCGACGCGCAGCACCAGCGCCGGCGCGCCCAGCCGCGACGTGAGGCTGCGCTTGCCCACCGGCGCCAGGGTCTCGTGCAGCTCACCGTGCTGCTCCGACTCTGAGCCACGCCAGCGATCGAGCTCCATGCAGAAGTAGAGACGCGACCGGCGAATCTGTGACACGGACTGCGCGCTTCTGCCGAGGCCCGCGCGATGCCAGCTTTGCAGCCTCTCCTCCGCAATCGAGGGTCGCAACCGCTCAACGCACCCCTTACGGGTGGTCGCGCGATGGATGGCGTCGCGGAATCACCCCTACGTCGGACCCGAAAGCTCCGCTGGCCTGACCGCGGCGGGGTGAGTCACGGGCGAGGCAGGCGATGACAGGCGGGAGCGGGAGCGCTTCCGCGCTCATGTCTTCGATCTGGCGGTCACGGTCGGAGTAGATGGCGAACGGGAACCGGCCCTTCCGATCGGCCGCCACCCAGCGTAGGAGTACGCATCCTCAGTGTGCGAGGCGTATCCAGATCGCTGGCTGGTGCTCGAAAGCCTGGGGCACGCACGATCGCGGGTCGGCGGTACTTCGATCGAATCGCGGTGTTCGAGGAGTGTCAGGACGGCCGCGCCGCCATGAAGCGGTGCAGCGTCGCCCAGCAAGCACACCCTGAGCGCGACTACTTCTTCGCGCATACGTCACGGCGGGAACTCGAGGTGTACGAACTGGACGATCGCCATCCGCCGGTCGCTCGTCGAGCGCTCGCCGCTCACCAAGCCTGCGCCGCGACGTACGTGACGCGGCCGTCCGGCCCAGCCGCCGGGTCGCGCTCGAACACCGCGCCGCGCGACGCCAGGACGCCAAGCGCGATCGGTGCACGCAGCCGCACGACGACGCGGAGCCCCGCGCCCTCGAACGAGGTAGCGGCGACCTCGAGCGAGGCGAACACCGGCGGCGACACGATCCGGATGGTCTGGTCGCCGGGCGGCTGCCGCGGGCCGCCGAGGCGAGCCACGACCAGGGCCGCGTCTTCTGCGTCGACCAGTACGCCCCTGACCCGGCCGAGCTCGTCGAGCACGCGGCGATCATCCTCGGCGACCGGCGGCGCCGACGAGCTGGCCGGCACGGACGCGCTCGCTCCGGCGGGCGCGATCACGACCGTCGGAGGCGTCGCCCCACTCCGCGCCATCACCGCGCGCGGGGGCGATGGCGGCGCCATAGCGACGCGCCTCGCCGGTGCAGCACCACAGGCGACGATCGCGACGATGGCGAACCACGCGGTACAGCAGCGCGATTTCATCGCAGCCCCTCGCTCGCTGCGCCCCGACGCCCGGGCCTGCCGGGCCTGCCACTTCTCAAGCCACCGCTGCGACGCCCGAGTCATGGCGAGCAGATTCGGTATGGATGAGGCGGCCAGCGCTCGATGAACACGACCGACGTCGGCTCGGCCTCGAGTGGTTCGATCGTCCCATCGAGCCACACGTCGATCGAGATGCTCGCGCCGTCGGACAGCGGGCGACATCTCGTGAGCCAATACGCATCGCCGAACTCGCGCAGGAACCCTTCCTCGGCGAGGGCGCCGAAGCGCGCCCCAAGAATCGCGGCGTTCGTCGGCGTGCGCACCGTGACCTCGAGGCGGTTCTCGGTTGGACGCCGACCGAGCTCGATCCGGACGCGGCTCAAGGCCGCCGCACGCGGCGTGACCTCGAGCCAGCCGTGCTGCCGATCGGTGGCGATCGGGGTTCCTACCGCGGCGGCGAGGTCGGCGAGTTCGCGGGGCGTCTCGAGCACCTTCGCAACCTCCTCGAGCGCGTCGAGGATCGCGCGTTGCTCGGCGTCCACGACCGGCGGCGGCGGCCGAGGTACGGAAGCGGGATCGGGCGCCGAGGGCGGGACTGCGCCGCGGGGCCCGGGTTGCCCAGCGCCGATCGCTGGGCGAGGCGGCGACGTCACGCGCCCGGATGGCGTGGCCGTCGGCGCGCAGGCGGCCAGCGCGACCAGCACCAGGCGCCGACAGCGCGCGACCTGCCTCGCCACGCTCATCGCGATGCCTCGAACGCCGCGACCGCGCCCGCGCCGACCTCGTGGCCATCGAGTTCGTACGGGCTGCGACGGTACACGCGGTACTTCTGGAGCACCTCGGCGATCGACACCCGCAATCTGTCGCACGCCGCGCGCCCTTCCTCCAGCGATGCGGTGGCCGGTCGTGCCCTCAACCGCGCCACGACCTCGAGGCCAGCCGCGCGGGCGGCGCGCATCTCGTCGTAGCCGTCGTCCTTGGCGTCGCGGACGTGCTTTGGATGATCGGGGCCGAGCGCCTGCTGCATCGAGCTGGCCAGCGCCAGCGCCGGAGCAGACAACCCGCGCGTGCCCAGGGCGACCGCCTGCTCGGCGATCGCGCTAGGGAGGTGCGCGATCGTCGCGACGATCTCCTCGGCCGAGGCGCCCTTGCCCGCCAGCCAGCGCGCCGCCAAGAAGTACTGCTCGGCGTGACGGGACTCGTGGGCCAGGATCTCGCCCAGCTCACACGCGGCGGCGTCGGTGAGCGGCGAGCGCTCGATGAGCGACCGGCGGATGGCGATCGTCCAGTTCGGGAAGTCGAAGGAGGCGGGTGTGCGCCAATCCTGCCGCGCGGCGATCGGCGCCGGCGGCACGTCCGCCGCCGTCAGCACCGTCGTCGCGAGGCGATCGAGCGCTTCCCGCCGCTGCTCGACGTCGACGCGATCCCACGAGCTCGCGATCGCCCGGACACCGCGGGCCCACGTGTCCATCGCCGCGACGCTGCCGACCCCGGTGAGGTCCGGCATCTCGCCTCGCCGCCGCGCCTTCGCGCGGCCGTCCGCCCCGGGTGCCGCCGCGGCGCGAGCTTCGGGGCGCAGCGCCGGCCACTCGGCCCGCGCGATCAGCCGGTCGAGCTCGTCGGCGAGCGCCGCCCGCTGGTCCGCGAACATGTCGGTCGGCGGCACGCCGTCATCACCCGCGAAGGCCGTCTCGTTCATCGGCAGGTGCAGCCCGAACGGGTCATCCATCACGGGCATGGCGCCCATGACAGGGATGGGCGCCCCGCCGCCCAGGTCAGCGCCCCCGGTCGCACCGGATGGGCCGGTGCCGGTCAGGCGCGCGGTGCGCGGCGACTTGCCGGGCGCCGACCGCCGACCGCCCGCTTCGGCTGGGCTCGCCGTCCCCGGCCTCGACTCGCGTGGCTCGTACATGCGTGCGATATCGGCCAGCGCGCGCTGCGGTTGCCTGGTTGTTTGGAGTTCGTGACGGCACGGGCGGCGCCCGCTCGCACCGCTCGACCGCTCCGGGTGACCGACCGCTCCGGGTGGCAGCCGACCGCTCCGGGTGGCAGCCGATCGGAGAGGCGAGCGGCCGGGAGCTCCGTTAACCGATCCCGCGGCCGCGTGCGTGAGCCGCGACCGCCCGCGCTGGCGTGTCACAGTCGGCCGATGGAGCTGGCCTGGAGCCCGGGCACGTACGGCGCGCCGTCGCTGGCCATCGAGCCGATCAGCCACTGGGCGATGTCGCCGGATGATCGCCACGTGATCGTCGCCGGGGTCGGCGCGGACGCCGGCCGCGTGCGCTGCATCGAGGTCGCCACGGCGCGCGAGGTCGCCACCGTCGTCGACGACGCGCCGGTCACGGCGCTGGCCTGGCGACGGGACGCGTGGATCGTCCGCGCCGGGGCGACCGCCACCGTGACGGTGCACGCGCTGCCCGATCCGGCGGCGGTCGCCCGCGCCGAGCTGCCCGGGCTGCGCGCGCTGCGCCACCACCTCGCCCACGCCGGCGATGTGGCGTGGATCGCCCGGGCCGAGCTCGATCGCGCCGACCGCCGCGAGCCCAACCCGCGGCTGGGCTGGCTGGTGGACCCGATCACCGCCGCGCCGCGCCGCGCGATCGCCCGCCGCGAGCTCGACGACGAGGCGGTGGCGATCGCCGGGCGCCACCAGGCGACCGCGCTGCGCGCCGACGGCGGCGGGCTCGCGGCGGCGTTCGGGCCGGCGCAGCGCGCCACCGCGACCGGCGTGAGCTACGCGCTCGGCGCGGTCGCCACGCTCGACCTGCGCACCGGGCACCGCACGCGGTCGCCGCGCGCCCTCGATCTCGCGGCCCACGAGCTGCAGTTCGCGGGCGCGACGCTGGTGGTGCGCACGGCGCGCGACGACACCGGCGGGCACGCCGCGCGCCTCGGCCGCGTGCTGGTGCTCGATCCGCACCGCGACGCGTGGATCTACGACAGCGACCAGCGCGCGCGCGACCCGGTTGCGACGAGCGAGTACGAGGCGGCCGGCGCCCACGCCGACGTCCACCCACGCGGCGACCGGATCGTCGTCGTCGGGCACGCGCTGTACCTCCCGCAGGAGCGCAGCCTTTGCAGCCACGTCCACGCCCGCGGCTACGTGATCGCGACGCCCGGCGGCGCGTGCCTGCGCACCCTCGAGATCGAGACCAACCCGTTCGACGCGGTGGGCGCCGTGTGGTGCGACGACGGGGACGACCTCGACGTCCTGGTCGACCGATCCGGGCACTGGGGCATCGCGCGCTACCGCGCCGACGGCTGCCAGCCCCTGCACCGCTTCGAGCAGGACGGCGTGCTGCTCGGCGCCCGGCTGTGGCGCACGCCGGGGCGTCGATACCCGGCGATCACCGGCCGGGTCTGGCCGCAGCGCCACCTGCGCCTGATGCTGGTCCGCGCCGCCGCCGCCCCTCTCACGCCACCTACCGCGTGATGTCCGGCCCGGACGCCGTCCTCGCTTCCCCGCCTCCGGGTGGCAGCCGATCGGAACGGGCCGATCGGAACGGAGGGCCCCCCACGGCCACCCCGCGCGCCGTCGTCTTGTATCCTGCGCGCATGGGACAGCAGGAACGCTTGATGGAAGTCATGGAGCAGATCGCCGCCGGCCGCACCAGCAAGCTGGTGTGTCCGTTCTGCAGCGGCGCCGAGCTCGAGAAGGGCGCGGGCGACTACGGCCCGATCTTCACCTGCCCGGCGTGCCGCAGGTTCATCGAAGCGCCGAACCTCGACGAGTAGCCCGCGCTCGGTCTGCCGCACAGCAGGCCGCCGATGTCGTGCACGTGAACGCTGAACAGCGCCCACAGCATTCGATAGCAGCCGACCCGGTTCGGGCTGTCACGCTCGCGGGAATCGCGGGGGCGCGCGGGGCTCACCACATCGCGGTGAAGCCGAGGTTGAACCGCACCGCGCTGGTCAGGGCCACGACCGTGCCCTCGCCCGGGTCCATGTCGGAGCCGATGGTCGTGTACTGATACGAGATCGACGGCGTCAGCACGCCCGAGCGACCGACCATGAAGTTGCCGCCGACCCGCGGCGCCAGCGCGAAGCCGGTGCCGATGCCGCTGACGTGCGAGGCGCCGAAGCCGACGCCGAGGAAGCCGAACAGCGTCCGGTTGACCGGGACGTGGTAGCTGGGCTCGAGCAGCGCCGACCACAGCGTGGCCGACGAGTCGCCGGCCTTGATGTTCGAGACCGCCAGGATGGCCGACCCCTCGAAGTTGTCAGCGATGAAGTAGCCGATCATCGGCGAGAACGACAGCTGCCGGTAGTCGGAGGCGAACGTGAAGCCGGCGCCGCCGCCGAGCTCGAGCACGCCGGCGCGGCCGTAGCCGATCACGCCGCCGACGCCGGCCTGGCGGACGATGCCACCCGACGGCAGCCCGGGCGAGGCCACCTCGGGCTGCACGTCGTCGTCCGACTGAGACGTGGGCAGCTCGTTGGTCGGGGTCGGCGCCGCCGTGGTGCCAGGCGTGGCGGTGGCGTCCTTGTCCGGCGTGCCATCGTTGGCCGGGACCGGTTCGTCATCGGCGCTGGCTGGGGCCGCTCCTGTGAGGAGCACCCCCGAAAGGACGGAGAAGGAGACGAAGAGGGATTTCGAGATCGTTCGCATAGGGGGTGTCTCTCGCCGCGCGACGCGGCAGGTTGAGAATCTGTGCGGCGCCGCTGGTTCAGCAGCGGCTGCCGCGTGAACCTTCACAGCAAGGACGGGGCCGTCGCTAACGCCCTGGTTCCGTTGCTGGCGCGTTGCTCGGCGTCCCTGGAGAGCGAGCGCCCGGGCTCAGCGACCGACGCGGTGTGCGCGAGCGCCCGGGACTCGAGTTGTTCATGCGCGAAGAAGTCGGGAACGGCAGCCGGCAGCCGATACGGGGCCACTCGACGCTCGTGGCCACCCGAACGCTCGTGGCGCGTCGGCGCGAGCGGCTCCCCCGACCTGCGGCTGCGACCCCGATCCGGGGGCGACGCAGGTACAATCGACAGGTGTTCTGCGGCGGTTGCGGCACCCCGATGGCCCCGGGTTCGAGGTTCTGCGGGCGATGCGGTCAGGCATGGATGGGCCACGCGGCAGCGAGCGGGCCCGCGCCACGCCGCCGCGGCCGCGGGTTCGCCGTCGCCGGGATCGCCGCGCTCGTCGTCGGCGGAGCGGTGGCCGCGGCGGTGCTCACGCTCGGCGCGGGCGGGGCGAACCGCGGCGCGACGCCGCCGGTCGCCGCGGCGCCCACGGTCGAACCTCGCACGCAGGGCACGATCGATCGCGGCGGCGGCGCGATCACCTCGGACGGCATCCGGATCGCGTTTCCGCCGGGCGCGGTGCCCGCGGTCACCGACGTACGGGTCGGCGTGCTCACCGCCGCACCGCCGTCGCCCGACGCCAACCTGATCGTGGTGTCGCCGGTGTGGGATCTCGACGCCGGGCCCCGCGTGTTCGACGCGCCGGTCGAGGTGGCGATCGCCTACGATCCGACGCGGCTGCCGCCCGGGCGCACCGCGGCCGACCTGATCGGCGTGCTGGCGACGGACACCGGGTACGCGCGGCTGCCGGTGGCGGCGGTCGACCCGGATCGCCACGTGGTCACGCTGCGGTTGCCGCACTTCTCGCGGCCCGCCATCGCCGTGCTCGCCAGCCCGAGCCGCATCGTCAAGCGTCACCCGAGCCTGCCCTTCGACATCGCCGTGGTCGACGCGTATCCGCCGAAAGACCCGGCGATGGTCGACGTGCTGTACCGGTCGATCGAGCGCGCGTACCGCAGCTTGACGCCACACGGCACGCGCCCCGAGCCGTTCCCGGCGCCGCCGGCCGGCGCCGACGAGCGGCTGCTGGTCGAGGTGACCGCGCTCGACTACTTGCGCACGCTCTACGCCGGCGGCTTCACGCCCAGCGGCGTCGCCCACAGCCACGACCTCCTGCAGATCGACTACCGCGAGCTCACGCCGGGAACGCCATGGGACGCGGCGGTCCACGAGTTCTTCCACGCCATCCAGTGGACCTACCGCGAGCGCGCGCGGCGCGACGGTGCCCGTGGCCGATGGTCGGGGTTCATCGCCGAGGCCACCGCGAACTGGGCCGCGCAGGTGGTGGCGCCGGCGTACGCCAACGGTGACGTGGCGCTCGACCCCGAGTTCTGCTTCGTGCCACTCGTCTACGATCCGTTCGCCGTCGGCGATCCCGACGTCACCCACGCCTACGCCGGCGCGATCTTCATGCACTACCTCACGGCGCGCCTGGGCGGCGCCGCCGTGAACCGGGTGCTCGGGCAAACCTACCAGGACGCCACCGACGACACGCAGGTGCTCGAGCGCGCGGTCCGCGAGCTGGATCCCAGCGCGTCGCTGGACGCGCTCTACCGGCAGTTCGTGATCGACGTGCTGTTTCACCAGCGCGTCGGCGCGCGGGCCCTGCACGATCGGCCGGCCGATACGCTGAAGGTGCCGGAGCGGATGGTGACGACGCTCGAGCTCGGCCCCGCTGGCGACCAGCCCGTGCGCGTGACCCGCGAGCTGACCGGGCGGCGGCACGCGGTGGCGGGGATGATCAAGGTGGTGCCCACGGTGCCGAGCGGGACGCGGCAGACGTTCACCGCCGAGCTCGCTGGCGCGAGCTGGCTGTGGGCGATCGCCGAGGACGCCGCTGGCAAACAACGCGTCGTGGGCGGCGGCGCCAGCGTGCGGGTGACGATCGACGACCAGGTGCGCGCGGTCTGGCTGTTGCCCGTGAGCTTCGCCGACGTCGCGCTGCCGCTGGCGGTGCGGATGGAGCGCTCGACCCGGCTCACGTGGAAGCGAACCCAGGTGGAGATCTCGCCCCCCGGCGGCGCCATCGCGCGCAGCGACGATGTCTCGACCTTGAGCGGCACGGTCACCGAGCGGAGCATCACGACCACCGAGGTGTTCGCGGCCACGGGGAACCGCAACACGTTCACGCTGTCGTGGACCCCGCCGCCCGAGCGTCTCGAGGAGGGCGTGCCCTTCGCGATGGAGCTGACCGGCACCGCCGCCGGCAGCAGCAAGATCATGAGCAGCTTCCTGGTGCTCGCGGAGGACGCGCGGGGCTCGGCGACGTTCGAGAAGGAGGGGCACCCCAACGTCACCCTGAGCCTCGACATCCACGTCGGCGTCGGGCTCTCGGATCATGCGGCGAACGCCACCGAGCGCGCGCGCTTCACGCCGCGCCGGTCGCCCGATCCCGACAGCGACAACCGCACGCTGGCGATCCAGGTCTACTCGGCGAACGACGCCGGGGTGGTGTACCTGTACGAGCTCGAGTAGCTCCTGGGCCCGATGCCAGCCGGAGTCGGGGCGATTCGCGGTACCATGGGCACCGTGCGTGTCATTGCTGCTGCCATCATCGCTGCGGCGTTGAGCTTCGCCAGTGCTGCCCGGGCCCAGCCGTCAGGGACGCCGACGACGCCGACGCCGACAACGCCGGCAACGCCGGCAACGCCGACGCCGACAACGCCGGCAACGCCGACGACACCGACGACGCCCCCAACTGGCGCTAGCCCGCTAGCGCAGCCACCGCCGGCGCTCCCCCATCAGCGGTCGCCCGGCGTCGGCGTTGGCCTCGCGGTCGCCGGTACGATCCTGCCGGCGGTCGGATTCGGCATCGGCCTCGAGGTCGGCGGCGACACCGGCGCCAACCTCGTGATTGGCTCGGTGCTCGGCGGCGTCGTCCTGCCTAGCGCCGGCCTCATCTACGCGCAGCGGCGCAAGTCGATCGGCATGATCCCCCGTGGCGCGGCGGTGGTCGTGCTGGTCTTCGGCGCGCTCGTCGACGGGCTCGGCGGCGACGACGCCGACCGCTACTACACGACCAGCGCCGTGCTTTACGGCCTCGGCTCGGCCATCGACATCGTGATGACGCCGTCGGCGGTGCGCGCCTACAACCGGGGCGAGGACATCGCGCCGATCAAGGTCCGCATCGGCGCCGCCCGCATCGGCCGGGGCACCGGCCTCGCCCTGGGCGGCACCTTCTGATCCTCGCGCGCGGCCCGCGGTGGCAGCGACGACGCAGGGATCAGGGGACGACGGGGCGCGTCGGGGTTCCGTGGCAGGGCATCGCGACCCGTAGCTCCGCGGCGTACCCGGGATCCTCGGCCGCGATGCGGGCGACGAGCGTGGCGACGGCCGCGCACTCGTGGCGCGCGGCCAGGCTCCGCACCTGGCGGGCGAGGCGCAAGACGTGGTCGGAGACCCGGCCGCCCGGCAGGGCGCGGGCGCCGACCGAGACCGACGACTCGAGTGGCGGTGGTGGTGGCGACGCGGGCGGATGAGAGGCAATGCCGGCGATGAACATGATCACGCCGCCGATGATCATGACGCTGCCGAGCGCCTGTTGTCCGTGATCGTCGTTGAACGGGTTGTCGTTGCTGCCGTTGCCGTCCGAGTCGACCCCGGCGCTGTCGTTGGCGACCGCGCCGAGCGCGATGGAGCCGAGGCCCGCCACGATCGTCGCGGTACGCGCCCCGTTGGACATGACACAAGCGGGCGCCGCGGCCAGGACAGCGGTGGTGACGAGCGCGGCGCATCGGCGAGGCATGCTTGGACCAACGAGCAACTGCGGGGCCACCGCGTTGGCACGCTGAGACGCCCCTGGCGATCGTGGCAAGATCTCGAATCCCTTGGGTGGGTCGACACGATGTCGAGCGAACCAGGGCGCGGCAGCACGCGGTGCTGCCGAGATTTCGGCAGGTGCGTGGCGATCGCTGAGCACGCGCGGCCCGCGGCCCGGGACGACGTCGCCGATCGGCGGGTCGCAGCCGATCGGATCGGGGGGGCCGATCGGATCGGGGGGCATCCGACGCTCAGGCAGCCGGTCGATCACGCGCCGAAGCGGGCGCGCAGCCGCTCCAGCTTGCGCGCCGTCTGCGCGGCGTGGCTGCGGTTGATCTCCTTGACCAGTCGCGCCGCCGCCGCGTCGACATCGCCGGCGCCGCAGGCGCGATTGGCGGCGCGCGCGATCTCCTGATCCATGGGGTGCCGAGCAGGCGACCGTGTGGTGGAGGTCACCGCTCCACTCCGCCCCGCCGAGGTTGCGCTTCGCGACGGCGGAGGCAGGCGCCAGGCGCCGGTCGAGCGTCGAGCGCGCCGCCGCGCGGCTACTGCCCGGACTTCGAGCGGCGGCGCTTGAGGAGGCGGGCGGCGGCCTGCCGGCGCAGCTTGGCGAGCAGCTTCTGCTCGGGGGTGAGATCACTGGATGCGGCGGACTTGCGCTTGCTCATGGGGCCGCACCCTACCCGATCTCGTGGGCGTCCTCCCCGCTTCGCGGCGGTGATTCGGCGCCGGCACGGTCGATCAGCGGGCCTGGTCGTAGAGCGCCTTGATCTCGCTGTACTTGAGGCCGCGGACCGCCTCGGTGCGCGGCGTGCTCGTCGGCCACCACAGGAAGTCCGGGTGGTTGGTCTTCGACGCGCCCACCCACTCTCCGCCGAGGATCGTGCCGGCCGCATCGAGCTCGAGGACGTACGCCAGCTTGGTGGTGCGGGTGTACGTCGACGCGGCGCGCGCGCGCCGGCTCGGCTCGGACTCGGTGATCCACTTCAGATCGGTCTCGACCGAGACGAAGCGCGCCGCGTCGCCGTTGTACGTGTAGCTGCTGCCGGCGAGCCCGACCAGCGCCGCGGCTTGAGCCTCGGTGACCTCGGTCTGCTTGGTGACCTTGTAGCTCGCGACCGGCTGGTTCCAGACCTCGCCGTCGGCGGTGCGATCTTCGACGATCGCCAGGCCGCGCTTGCCGAGCATGTTGCCGATCACGACGTGGAACGAGCCGGGGTTCATGTCGCGGCACTCGCCGGCGCGGATGCGCCCGTACGAATCGGTGGGGAGCGCGTCGGCATCGCACCGCTCCGAGATGAACTTCACGCCGTAGTCCTCGCCGCTCCACGCCGCCGACATCAGCGCCTCGAGGTCACCGGGGTAGAACGTGACGCCGTTCTTCACGACGGCCTTCGTCGCCTGCGGCACCGCGATCGCCGCCGGCGCCCAGCCGTGACAGATGCCGAACCAGGTCGGGATGCACCGGCCGCTGGCCGCGCCACGCGGCTTGGCGCACGCCTCGTCGTCGGCGCACTGCGCGTCGGTGCTGCACGTCGCGCCGGTCACGCTCGTCGCGCCCAGCTCCTGCGTCACGCGCGCCACGAAGCCGGCGCGCCCGAACGCCCGCTCCCATTTCTCGGCCGGCGACATCGAGCTCGCGCCGTCCCACCGCGCGTTGATGCTGTCGAACGCGGTGGCCCAGTAGTCGCCGGTCCACGGCGTCCGCGTCGCCGCGCCGGTGCGCGGGAGCTGGTCGAGCTGCGCGGTGAACGTGCGGTCGACGCGGATCGGATCGTTGGCGCTGTTCCACTCCTCGCCCTTGCCGCCGGCGGCGTCGTCGGTGTACGGGAAGTCGGCGTCGACGCCGTCGTCATCGACGGCGCAGGCGGTGGTGAGCAGCAGCGGCAGCAGCACGGTGAGACACGTCGAGGCAAAGCGGTTCATGCCGCGCGCCCTCTTCAAGCGCTGTGCCGGCGCCCGACCACGTGGCGCTGCGCGGTTACCGGCGTCGCGCATTTCGAGGCGCCGGCAACCGGGCCAGCCGCTGCGACGCGCGCGCCTCACTGGCGCGAGGCCGGCTCACGGCGGCGAGCGGCGGCGATCGAGTACAGTGGCGCATGCCCCGCGTGTTACTCCCCGCACTCCTGTGCGCCGCGCTCCTCGCGTGCGGCGGTGACGACTCGACGGCCGTCGACGCCAGCCCGACCGACGCCGCGGCCGTCGACGCCAGCCCCGACAGCGCCACCGTGCTCGATGCGCCCGGCGATGCCGTGCCCACGGCCGCGACGTTCACCTACGTCACGAGCTCGCTCCGCGTGCCGAGCACGTCGACCGAGGCGAGGATGCTCGGTCTCGACGTCGACGCGCTCGCGGGCGATGCGAACGGCGGCATCGACAACCAGCTGGGCACGCTGCTGGGATCGCTCCGCGGCCTCGCGCCCGAACTCGACCTCACCGTCGCGAACGCGACCGCCATCGACCGTGGCGAGATCCTGTTGCTGGCGCGCCTCGGCGCGACCGATCCGATCGTCTCGGGACCCGCGACGCTCACGTTCGACGTCGGGGCCAACCCGGTGCCGACGGCCTGCGCGACTCCGTCCGACGCCGTGTGTCGACGTCACCTCGCGGGCGATGGCAGCTTCACGTTGGCGCCCGGCGTCACGCCGGGGACGCCGCTCGTCGGTGACGTCCTCGGGGCCCGATTCCTCGGCGACGGCGGCGCCTACGTCCTGCCGCTGACGTTCGGGTTCGGTAGCCCCGTCGTCCTGGTGCCGGTGGTCCTGGGAGCCAGCGAGGCCGGCGCCAGCGCGGCCGGGCTCGCCACCGGCAAGCTCGCGGGGGCGATCCGCCAGACCGACGTCGAGACCATCCTGCACCCCGCGCTCTATGCGGCGTTCTCGGCCCTCATCGACCGAGACTGCCCGGCTCCGCGGACACCGCCGACCTGCGGCTGCGTCGCCGGTTCGACGGGCGCCTCGTTGCTCTCGTTCCTCGACATCGAGCAACCGCGCGACTGCCAGGGCACGCTGCACGAGCTGAGCTCGTCGTTCAACGCCCTCCTCACGCCCGACATCGACACGAACACCGATGGCACCAACGACGCGGTGTCGTTTGGCTTCGGCTTCACCGCCGTCGGTGCGACGATCCGCCCGTAGCGACGAGCCCGCGGTGCGCGATCGCGGCGCCCCGCCCCGCTCCGGTCGGCTGCCGTCCCGCCTGCTTCAGGCAAGCGCGCCGGGTTGCCGCCCGCCGTCGACACGTGGTACGCGCAGCGCGACGCGATGGAGCTCGACGTGCGCACCGAGCGACCCGGGGATGAACCGGCGGTCCACGCGCTGAACGTGGCGGCGTTCCCGACCGACGCCGAGGCGCGGCTGGTCGACGCCCTGCGGGGCAACGGCGCGCTCATGCTGTCGCTGGTGGCCGTCCTCGACGGCGTGCTCGTGGGGCACCTCGCCTGCTCGCCGGTCACGGTCGACGCCGACGGCCGGCGCGCCCATGGGGTCGGCCTGGCTCCGATGGCGGTGGCGCCGGCGCACCAGCGCCAGGGCATCGGCGCACGCCTGATCGAGGAAGGCCTGCGGGCGATGCGCGCGCACGGCCCCCCGTTCTGCGTGGTGCTCGGCCACCGCGACTACTACCCGCGCCACGGCTTCGTCCCGGCCCGCACCCGCGGCCTGCGCTGGGAGCACGGCCACGACGACGCGTTCTTCGTACAGGCGCTCTCGCCCGGCGGCCTGGACGGCGTGACAGGCGTCGTTCGCTACCGCCCCGAGTTCGACGCGCTCTAGCCCCAGCCCTCAGACGAACGCCAGCGCGGCCGCGCGCTCGATCGACAGCGCCGCACCGTGGAGTAGTCGGACGCACGTGAACGCTTCGACCCCATAGCGCTCCCATCCCGCCCCTTCCCCTTGGCGGTCGGCCAGCTCCCAGAGCTGATCGGCGTCCGGATCGAGATCCTGCGGAATCCCGAGCGCGTCCCGCAGCTGGAGGCACTCGCGCAGCAACCGCTGCGACGAGCCGAGCATGCCCCCGGCCAGCGCGACCCCGTCATCGGCGAAGAGGACGTCGTCGAAGTCGACCGGGACGTAGAAGCCCTCGGCGTCGCTGTGCAGCATCAGGTGGTCGAAGCGCTGACGGCGCGGCTCGCCCTTGCCGAGCAGACGCTTGAGCCCGCGCCGGGTACCCGTGGCGAGGTCGCCGTACGCCTCGACCACGCGGTCGCGCGAGGCGTGCTCGTCACCGGGCGCGGGGAGCCTTCCGCGGAGCGCGAGGTGGGCGGCGACACGACGCAGGTAGTGCAGGCCGCCGTAGCCGAACATCTCCGCCGACCAAGGCTCGCACGCCTCGGGCTCGACATGCGGCGATCGGCCGGCGCGCGCCAGCACGACGTTGGCGAGCGCGAGCTGCTCTTGGAAGTGCGTGTATCCCTCGGGGTCGTCGTCGCGCACCTCGGCGAGGATGCCGACACAGAGCGAGAGCCCCACGTCAGGCCTCGTCCCGCACGTCTTTCGCGGGCACGAACGGACGCACCGACTCCGCAGCCATCCGTGGACGGTACACCAGGATCGAGCGAGGTCCGCGGTCAAGAGGCCAGGGTGCACCGCCGCTCGGTGGCAGGGCTCGGCCGCCCCTCTCATCCGACCAGCCGCGGAACGGGCGCTCCTACATGCCGGGCATGCGCGCCGGCCGCGGGCGCCGGCCCGCCCGCACATCGGCGATGAAGTCGACGAGCGCGCGCGTGATCGCGTCGGCCGGCTCGCGCGCAAGAGCGGCCGCTGCCACGGCGGCGGCCTCGGCGAGGTCGCCGCCGATCAGCAGCGCGAGGGCGAGGTTTGAGTGCAGCCCGACGTCGGCCGGGAAGCGCGCGTGGAGTTCGCGACTGACACGAACGCCTTCCTCGGCCGCGCCCGCGAAGAAGCACTGCCCGGCGTACTCGCGACCGACATCGATCTGATGCGAGTCGATCACGTACGCACGGCGCAGCAACTCGAGCGCGCGGGTGTGGTCCCCCAGGCCGCGGTAAGACATGCCGAGCATCCAGCACGCGTTCCACGCATCGGGGACCGCGGCCAGCACCGCCGTCAGCTTGGCGATCCCTTTCTTGACGCGCCGACGCTCGAAGTACCCGAGGTCCCGTCGTGTCAGGAACGGACCGACGAGATCCGAACCCTCGCGCAGGAGCACCTCGAGCCGGGCTTGTTCATCGGGAGACAGGCCAGGCTGCGTCCGGCCGACGTAGACCTTCTTGCCGGTGCGCCGGTCGAGGTACACCTCGACGTCTCCGTCGACGCCGAGCCGCTCGAGGTGGGCCGCGACGTCCGCGCTGGTGCCAAACTCGAGCTCCTCCGACGTCCACGCGACCGGCACCACGATCGGCTCTCGCGGGTCTCCGCGACGCCACGCTGCCATGACGCCGGCGTAGCGCCCCACCTCGACCCAGTCGGCATCGACCGCCGGGCCGTGGCGATCGGCACGGGCGAACGTGGCGGGTGCCAGACCGGCCGTCGCCAGGAAGTGGCGGCGGTCGGCCTCCGTCATGAAGGCGAGCCGCGCCAGCCGGCCATCGGTGCAGAACGTCCTGTTCGGCGCGTTGGCCGCGAAGGCGTCGAGGGCCTCCCCCAGCGCCTCCACCTTGACCAGCAGGTCGAAGGCCGTCAACGGCACCGCCACGTCACGCGTCCTCGAACACGACGTGGAACTGGCAGCCTCCGAGCGCGACGCGTTCGTCGTCTTCCTCGGCGCCGACCTTGGTCAGGATGGCGCCGGCCGGCCGCACCTCGATCACTCGGCCGCCAGCGGCGATCCGCTGATTCACTGCCTCGATCCCAAAGAAGGCGACCCCCTTGACGAGGTCAATCCGGATCCCAACTTCGACCATTGCCATCGAAAGACTATATCCAGTGGGCCCCGAGTTCGGCGACGGCGTTGCGGCATGGGTCGCAATCGACGTGCGTTCAGGCCAGGCCGCGGGGAATATTGGGCCCCGTGCCCGTCGCCCTCACCATGTCGAACCGTCGTTTCACGCTGTTCCACCCCGTGGCCGCGCTGGCCCTCGCGCTGCTGACCGCCGTCGGCTGCGGCAAGTCGTCGCCGTCCGGCGCTGGCAAGCAGGCCGGCACCGGCGCGCCGAGCACCGGCACATCGGCGACCGCCACGCCGCCGCCCGCGGACCCGGCGCGCGCCGAGAGCGCCAAGCTCGAGGCCGCCATCGAGTGCCTCAACAACAACTCGGGCCGCGTCTTCGAGGTCCGCGACGGCTACCTGGGCGACGTCGACCCGGCCACCGGCGTGCCGCTGCCCAACCGCCCGATGAACCTGATGGGCCTGGGCACGTCGGAGCCGTGCGAGCGCAAGGTCAAGGCCGCCGCCGCGCTGACGCCCGCGGTCCCCGAGCTCGACAAGGCCAGCGCGGACTACGTCGCGGCGCTGCTCGCGTTCCGCGCCGCCTGGGACGAGCTCGACGCCTACTACAAGAAGGGCGAGCACAAGGACGATCAGGGCGCCAAGGCCAAGCTGTTGCACCCCAAGGTGATGGCCGCGGTCGACGCGTTCGCCGGCGCTCACGACACGCTGCAGGCGGTGGTCAAGCAGCGCAACCGGCTGCGGCACCAGGCCGCGCTCGCGGAGACCGAGAAGCGCGACGGCCGCAACCTCGAGGTCATCCTCGGCACGCTGATGCTCGAGGCCAGCTCGCTGCTCGACGTGGTCGACGCGCGCAAGCCCGACGCCCAGCAGCTGGCCGCGCAGCTCGCGGCCTACGGCAAGCTGGTCGACGAGGCCGACGCCTACGCGGCCGCCCACGCCGACGAGGCCGCCAAGTGGGGCTCGCTGACCAACATCCGCAACTACAGCAAGTCGCTCCTGGCCGCCAGCAAGGTCATCGACCGCAAGCTGGCCGAGCCGACGCCGGCGACGCCCGCCGAGCACGAGGAGGTGGTGAAGCAGTACAACTTCCTCGTCGACAACTACAACCACCACTGAGGCGTCAGCAGCCGCAGCCGTCGTACTCGACCGTCTCCGAGGTCATCGCGTGCGTCGAGACGATCGGCGGGCGCGCCCCCGACGCCTGTCACGGGCACCGGCCATCTGGCCGGCGCACGAGGTGGACGGTCGATGTCGGCTCGGCCGCTTCGAGCTTGGGCACCCAGTCAAAGATCACCTCGATCGAGACGGCAGCTCCGTCCGGCAGCGCGCGGCAGGTGGTCAGCCAGTACGGATCGTCGAACTCGGGCACGAGCCCGGCCTCGATGAGCTCACCGAACCGGGTGCCCAAGATCACCGCGCTCGTCGGCGTACGCACCGTGACCTCGACGTAGTTCTCCGTCGGTCGATGGTCGCGGCCGACGCGGATGCGCGACAGCGCGGCGTGACGCGGCGTCACGTCGATGAGGTGCTGATCGAGCGTGGTCGTGACGATCGTCCCCAGCGCCGCGGCGAGGTCGGCCGGAGTGCGCGGCGCCTCGAGCTCCTTCGCGACCGCCTCGAGCGCGTCGAGGATCGCGCGCTGCTCGGCGTCCACGACCGGTGGTGGCGGCGGCGGTAGCGGCGGCGGTGGCGGTGGCAGTGGAACGGGTGCGGAGACGGGCAGCGCTGGCGCGACCGCGACGTGGGGCCCAGGCCGCGCCTCGCTGTTGGCGGATCGCCGCGGCGGTGCCGGCGGGCGGGGCGACGAGACCGTCGGCGCGCAGGCGACCAACCCGGCGAGCACCAGGCATTGGCAGCGATCGACGCACCACGTGGCGCTCATCGCGACGCCTCGAACGCGGCGACCGCGCCAGCGCCGACCTCGTGGCCATCGAGCTCGTACGGGCTGCGACGGTACACGCGGTACTTCTGCAGCACCTCGGCGATCGACACCCGCAATCTCTCGCACGTCGCGCGCCCTTCCTCCAGCGACGCGGTGGCTGGTCGCGCCCGCAACCGCGGGACGATCTCGCGGGCCGCCGCGCGGGCGACGCGCATCTCGTCGTACCCATCGTCCTTGGCGTCGCGTACGTGCCTTGCGTGATCGGGGCCGAGCGCCTGCTGCATCGAGCTCGCCAGCGCCATCGCCGGACCTGAGAGCCCGCGCGTGCCGAGGGCGACTGCCCGCTCGGCTGCCGCGGCGTCGAGGCCGTCGAGCGTCGCCACGACCTCGTCTGCGGAGGCGCCCTTGCCGGCCAGCCAGCGCGCGGCCAAGAAGTACTGCTCGGCGTGGCGGGCCTCGTGAGCCAGGATCTCGGCTAGCTCACAGGCCGCTGCTTCCGTGAGCGGCGCGCGCCGCAGCAGTGTCATCCTGATGACCACCTTCCAGGTTCGGAAATCAAAGGATGCGGGCGTCCGCCACGTCTCCGGTGCCTCGATCGGCGCCGGCGGTACGTCCGCCGCGGTCAGCACCGTCGTCGCAATGCGCTCGAGCGCTTCCCGGCGCTGGTCGACATCGAGGCGATCCCACGAGCTCGCGAGCGCCCGGACACCCCGAGCCCAGGTGTCCATCGCGGCGACGCTGCCAACGCCGGTGAGATCCGGCATCTCGCCCCGCCGGCGCGCCTGGGCGCGACCTTCCGCCCCCGGTGCCGCCGCGCCGCGCGCTTCGGGGCGCAGCGCCGGCCACTCGGCCCGCGCGATCAAGCGCTCGAGCTCGTCGGCGAGCGCCGCGCGCTGGTCCGCGAACACGTCGGTCGGCGGCACGCCGTCGTCGCCCGCGAAGGTCGTCTCGTTCATCGGCAGGTGCAACCCGAACGGGTCATCCATCGCTGGCATGCCGCCATCGACGGGGTTAGGCACCCCGCCGCGCGGATCGGCGATCGCGGCCCCGCGCGACGGCCCGCTGCCGGTCAGGCGCGCGGTGCGCGGCGACTTCCCTGGCGCCGACCGCCGACCGCCACCTTCGGCTGCGTCTGGCGCCCTCGGCTTCGACTCGCGTGGCTCGTACATGCACGCGATATCGGGCGGTGCGCGCCACAGTTGCTTGAAAATCGTAGCCGTTCGATGCCGGTCGGGTCGCCCCCGCGTCCGCGCGCCGCACTTCGCGCTGATCGCCGCCGGGGTCGGCCCTGGCGGACGGGTGGCGGTGCCGACGCCGCGGGGCAACCGACGTCGGTGCGAGCTCGACGAACGACGGGATCGCACGCAACCGCGCGTCAGCAGCCGCAGCCGTCGTACTCGACCGTCTCGTACACCACCTCGCGCCCGGGCGTGGCCGCGAACTCGGGCACGCCGTCGTGGTCGACGTCGAAGACCAGGTCGTAGCCGGCGGGCTGGGCGTCGGTGTCGACGACCCGGCGCAGGTCGCCGCCGGGCTGGCGCTGCCAGACCGCGAACATCGAGGCGTAGAAGTCGCCGCACGAGCCAGGGCGCTCGAGCGCGGCCGTCACGTAGGCCCGGCCGGCGAGCGTGAACTCGGTGACCTGCGGCTCGGCGTCCTCGCTCCAGTCTGGACGCGCGGGGTCGTAGTCGTACTCGGCCGCGCGATACTCTGCCTGGGCGGCGGCGAAGCGCGGCAGGGCGCGCAGCCGCGCGATGGCATCGACCGCGACCGGGCGGCCGAGCTCGACGACCACCGGCGCCGTCGCGGCCCGGTCATCGCCCGGCTCGCCGGCCACGAGCGGCTCGGCGCACGCGCTGGACAGCTCGGCGACCACGGTCACCGCGCCGCGCTCCTCGGCGACCCGCCACAGCGCGGCCTTGCTGCGCCGGCCGAGCTCGGGATCGGGCACGAACTCGGCGACCTCGACCAGGCGGGTCACGGTCGCCGCGCAGCGCGCGCCGCTGTGCTCGAACAGCGTGACGACCTGACCGATCATCGCCGCCTCGTCGCGGTCGACGCGGTGACCGCGGCGCAGCGTGACCGCGCCGTCGGCGTCGCTGCCGATCTGTTCGACGCGGCCCTGCGCGCTGTCACCGCCGCTGCCGATCACCATGCCGAGCTGACCGGACGCCCACGTCAGCTCGGTGAGCGACGGCGCGTCGGGCAGCTCCTGCGCCACGACCGCGGCCGGGGTCGCCGGCGCGGCGTCGCCATCGGTGCCGGCGTCCGCGGGGGCGCCGGCGTCGGGCCCGAGCGCGTCGACGTCGTCACAGGCAGCGGAAGCGAGCAGGAGCAGGGTCGCGGCGAGGAAGCGGTTGCGCATCGTGGCGCTCCGGTACTGCAGCTTCGTTGCCAACCCTATCCCCGCGAATGCCTTGGCCTCCCACACGGTCGTGGACGGCCAGACACGCGCCCCGTGTCCGGGGCGCACCCTCCCGCGCGATCCGGGTGGCCGGCGCGGCGGCGCGGCTGGTACAGACGGGCGTGGACGTCTCCGCAAGCGCCCCGTATCGCGCGGTCGAGCTGCCGCCGCTGGTCATCGAGAGCGTCGTCGCCAACGTGACGTGCATCGTCACGATCACCGGCGAGGAGATCGTGTGGAAGGCGCCGACCCGCGGCCGGCTCGCGCCGGCGTTGACCGACGAGGACGGCGCGGTGCTGGACGAGCCGGTCCACGAGGTGGCGCGCGTGCGCCTGGCCGAGGTGCGCCGGGTGAACGCGCAGCGCGTCGACCAGACCCGCGTGTGCATGGTCTTCACCCGGGCGGGCGCCAGCTACCCGATCGAGGACGACGACGACGAGCTGGTCGTGCGCACGCTCCACGAGCGGCTGCGCGGCCGCGACGACGTGGAGTTCCGGATCGGGACCTGGAGCGGCGCGCTGGTGTGGTCGGTCGGCGCGGTGGTCGCGTGGTGCCTGCTGGTGTTCTTCGGCGCGGCGGTCCGCGGCGAGTTCAACCACCACACGGCCCCGGACCCGCAGGCGCAGCGCGCGCTGATCATCGCGCTGGGCCTCTGCGCGATCACGGGCGTCGTGGCGCCGCTGATGGCCTGGCGCGCGCGACCGCGCCGCTTCGAACCCGGCGCCCGGACGCGCTGGTAACGCCGCTAGCTCAGGCGGCGGACGCGACCGCCGTCGACGCGATCTTGCCCCACCGCGTCGGGCCGGCGCGCCGCTCGACCTCGGCCTGCAGCTCGGGCGACAGGCCGAGCGCGAACGCGACCTCGGCCACCAGGAACAGCGGCCCGTCGAGCAGCCCGCGGAGATCGTCGAGGAACGCCGGCTTCCGGCCCTCGAACGCGTGGCCGAGGAACTGGATCGCCCAGCCGCCGACCAGCAGGCCCGCGGTGGCCCCGGCCCACGCCGGCAGGGGCAGCATCCCGATCCCGGTCCCGAGCGCGCAGGTCGCGCCGAGCACCGCGGCCATCGCCGCGCCGTAGGTCGGATCGAGCGCGCGGTAGTAGCGCGCCGCCAGCGCGGTCGCGCCCGCCGCCGCGTTCAGCGGACCCACGCCGATCCGCGCCAGCGCGGCCTGCGTACCGACGAGGATCATCGGGATGCCGACGAAGTGCGTCGCGATGTTCCGCCGGTCGCGGTGGTACTCCGCATACGACGCGAGCCGATCGATCAGGGATGCCATCGGTCGAGCTTACCCCTCCTCGGGGTCGCCGCCGACCGCAGCGCCGCCGCAGGCCCCCGGCGCCCCCGGCGCGTTGACCGCGCGAACCCTCTGGCCACCCGCTGGCTCTCACCGTGCATGGCGCGAACCACGACTCCGGCCAAGCCGTACACCGACCTCACGACCCGCGCCGCGGTGGGGCGCTTGATGAGCCCGGGCGGCGGGACCGGCGTGATCGACTTCTGGGCGCCGTGGTGCGCCCCCTGCCGCGCGCTCGCCCCGCACTTCGAGGCGGTGGCCGCGCAGCACGCCGGGGACGATCCCGCGGTGCGCTTCTACAAGGTGGACACCGAGGCGCACCCGGAGCTCGCCGCCGCGTTCAACATCCGCTCCATCCCGACGATGGTGCTGGTACACGACGGCGAGGTGCTCGACGTCGTGGTCGGGGCCCTCGACGCGCGCCGGCTCGCCGCGAAGGTGGACTGGCTGCGGTCGCGGGCGCGGGGCGATGGCTTCTGGGCTCGGCTGGTCGGGCGGAAGCCCGCGCCGGTCACGCCGGCGGGCGACGAGGTCGAGCCGCCACGGCGGGCCTGAACACGGCGCGCAGGCGGCGCGCGCGCGAACGCGCTTGCGCGCGGCGATGCGGTGTGCCATAAACTGAACCATATGGTTCAGTATGCGCAGGCCCTCGACGCCTCGTTCGCCGCGCTCTCGGACGCCACTCGCCGTGGCGTCCTGGAGCGGCTCGGGCGTGCGGACGCGTCGATCACGGACCTCGCCGAGACGTTCGACATGACGCTCACGGGCATGAAGAAGCACGTGGGCGTCCTGGAGCAGGCGGGCCTGGTCACCACCGAGAAGATCGGCCGGGTGCGGACCTGCAAGCTCGGGCCGCGTCGCCTCGAAGAGGCGGCGGCGTGGATCGAGCGGTTCCGCGAGCTGTGGGACGCGCGCTTCGACGAGCTGGACCAGGTGGTCGAGGAACTGAAGAAACGGAGCAAGTCCCGATGAAGAACCGCACGCTGGTGGAACAGATCTCCGAGCGCGAGCTCGTCCTGACGCGAACCTTCGATGGCCCCGCGCACCTCGTCTTCGAGGCGTGGACCACCCGCGACCTGTTCGTGCGCTGGTGGGTCCCCAAGGCCTTCGCCCCGATGCTGGTCTCCTGCGACCTCGACGTGCGGGTCGGCGGGACCTACCGCCTGGTGTTTCGCCACGGCGACGCCGAGCCGATGGCGTTCCACGGCCGCTATACCGAGGTGGTGCCGGGGTCACGCCTGGTCTGGACCAACGAGGAGAGCGCCCACGGCACCCAGATCACGACGGTGACGTTCGAGGAGAAGGACGGCAAGACCCTGGTGGTCGTCCACGAGCTCTACCCCTCCAAGGAGGCGTTCGACAGCGGCCGCGGCGCGGAGGACGGGATGGTCGAGGCGTTCGATCAGCTCGACGAGCTGCTGGCCGCCTGACGCCCGGCGGCCGATCGCCCACCGCATCCATCGCGCGATCCGCCGCGCCCGCTCGCTCGTACGTCGGGCCATGAGCAACCTCGAGACCGTCCAGACGATCTACGCGGCCTTCGGACGCGGCGACATCCCGACCATCCTCGCCCACCTCGACGAGCGCATCGAGTGGGAGCACGACGCCGAGGGCTGGGAGGCCTACGGGGTGCCGTGGCTCCGGCCCGGCACCGGCACCCGCCACGTCGTCGGGTTCTTCGAGGCCCTGACCGCGCTCGAGTTCCTGGAGTTCACCCCGGTCTCGCTGCTCGCCAACGAGCGCCAAGTCGCGGCGGTGATCTCGCTCGAGATCGCGGCCAAGGCGACCGGCGCGCGGTTCCGCGAGTACGAGATGCACCTGTGGACGTTCGGCGACGACGGCAAGGTCTCGCGCTTCCGTCACTTCGTCGACACCGTGAAGCACCAGCGCGCGGCCGCGCGCTGACCGTCCGCCGCGCGGGCGGCCTACGGGCCGCGGGGCGGGAGTGCCTGGCGCTCCGGATCCGGCGGTGCGGCGTCCACTGCCGGGTCGTCGGCTTCGAGGGGGATGCACAGCACGCGGCTCGACGCCCCGTTCGACTCCGTGACGAGCAGCTCGACGCGGTCGCGCCAGTCCACCTCGCCATCGGCGCCGTCGGCCCCTCGCGCACGTGTCGTCATGGTCCCCTCCACCCAGCTTGCAGCGCGCGTGCCGGCCGGGGCGGGCCCGCAGCCCCCTGACTTCCTTGGGGCCTGGCCACGCCGCGGCGGCCGGGGCCGGCTAACGTGGCTGCCTGCCCACCCGACACCTGTGCACGATTCGTACGATCACGCCCGCCGCGCGCCGGAGGCGAGGAGCCGTGGCGGTGCGGGCGCTCTGCTAGCCTGCAGGCGTGTTCGGCTACTTCCGGAGACGGCGGCGGCGGGCGCTGCGCGCCGCGCCGGTGCCGGCCGCGTGGTCCGCGATCCTCGGGCGCAACGCGCCGTTCGTGGCGCGGCTGAGCGAGGCGACGCGCGCCAAGCTCCATGGCGACATGCAGGTGCTGCTCGCCGAGAAGCACTTCATCCCGGCCGGCGGCATGACGATCGACGAGGAGGTGCGGGTGACGATCGTCGCCGCGGCGGCGCGGCTGGTCCTGAACCTCGACGTCGATCGCTACGACGCGGTCACCGAGCTGGTGGTGTACCCGCGCGCGTACCAGCACCCCGACCGCGACGGCGCCGTCCTCGGCGAGGCCCACGGGCGGGTCGGCGTTGTCGTGCTCGCGTGGGACGCGGTCCGGCGCGGGCTGCGCGACGATCGCGACGGGCTCGACACCGCGACCCACGAGTTCGCCCACGTGCTCGACGCGCGCGACGGCCTGTTCGACGGCACGCCCGAGCTGCACGCGCGCGAGGACTACCGGCCGTGGGCGACCGTGATGCAGGCGCGCTTCTCGCAGCTGCGGCGCGGCGATCGCGCGCTGCGCAAGGCGCTGCGCGACTACGGCGCGACCAACGAGGCCGAGTTCTTCGCGGTCGTCAGCGAGGTCTACTTCGAGCGCCCGGCGCTGCTGCGCACCCGCGCGCCCGATCTGTACGCCGTGCTCCTCCGCTTCTACGGCGCCCCACCCTGATCATGCGGCGCCGACGCCGCTCCTCATGGCGGCAGCGCGGCTTCGACGACCACGACCTCGCGACCGTCGCGCGTCTCGAGCGACACGACGATGCGCAGGTCGTCCTCGAGCGTGCCGAACCAGCCCGTGCGGCGGTCGCCGGCCAAGCGGCGCCCGGTCGCCCAGGCGTCGAGCGCGTCGACGTCGATGCCCGCGCGGGCAAACTCGAGCTTGACGCCAGGCGCGCTACCCGCGACGTGCCCACGCTCGATGACCTCGGCCGCACCGAGCAGGTCGAGCAGCGATCGCGCCGGGCGCAGCGGCGCGACGGCGGCCGCGATCGCGGGCTGCTCCTTCGCCCACGCAGCGTCTGCATGGTCGAAGCAGAAGCGCGCCGTCTCGCGGAGCGCGGTGGCGATCGAACCCGGGGTGCGCATCACCAGCACGCCCTCCTCGTCGCGCGCACCCAGACGCGTCAGGGCCGCCTTCAGGCGCCGTGCGCCGCGCACGTCGGCGGTGATCTCGTAGCAGTGGCGGGCGGTCCCCGCGACGCCAGGGGTCCAGCGCTCGGACACGGCCCGCGCGCGCCGTGGCAAGGTCCGCGCGACGGCGGGATCCTCATGGATCCAGCCGGCCGGCACCGCCACCGTCGGCGGCGCAGCCTGCGCGATCGCGGGGACAAGGAACATCGCGATCAAGAGCGCCCGCAGCACCATCGCGACGTCCTACGCCGGACCAGTCGGCGGCAGGCGGGCACACCCATCCGTCATTCCCTAAAAACCACCCGCACCAGCGACAGATCGCCGAAGGCGTGGGCCTGGGTCAGGTGGCCGTCGTATGGACCGACCTTGCAGACGCGGCGACCGTGCTCGAACACCAGCTGGAGCCCGTGCTCGGGTTCCCAGCTCACCTCGCCTTCGAACGAAAAGTACGAGATGCCAGGCGCGTACTCCGACGTCTGACCGATCGAGAAGCATGGCGCCTGAGAAAGCGTGACGTGCTCCCAGATGTCGGCCCCAGGCGCCAGGCGCGGGACCTGGTAGGCGTCGAGTGCAGCTTCGCCGACGGCCGCGCGGGTGGCCCGGTAGTACTGCCAGAGGTACACCGTGGCCTGGTCGAGGAGGGCGTCGCCGCCATCGACGAAGTTCGCCAGCGCCGCCTCGAACAACGCGCGCTCGCGCGGCTCCGTGGCATCAGGCTGCTCCTCGGCCTCTGCCGCAAGACGGTCAAGGCGCTGCTTCAGCGTGGTCACGCGCGGGCTGATCACCGGTCGAAGCGTACGTCAGGTGGCCGTGCGGCTGAAGCCGGGCGCGGCCGCGTCGACGCGCGGTTCTGGTAGCGTTCGGACCGCATGGCGCGAACGACGGCTGCTGCGAAGACATCCGCTATGGAGACCCCGACGATGGCCTTCGCGACACCGAAGGCCTGGGACGCGTGGCTCGCGAAGCACCACGCGCGCGCGGGCGGCCTGTGGCTGAAGCTCGCGAAGAAGGCGTCGGGGACGGCGTCGGTGACCTACCCCGAGGCGCTGACCGTCGCGCTGACGTGGGGCTGGATCGACGGGCAGAAGAAGGCCCTGGACGACACGCACTGGCTGCAGAAGTTCACGCCGCGCACGCCGAAGAGCCTGTGGTCGAAGATCAACCGCGACAAGGCGCTCGCGCTGATCGCGTCCGGCGCGATGAAGCCGGCGGGGCTCGCCGAGGTCGAGCGGGCGAAGGCCGACGGCCGCTGGGACGCGGCCTACGCCGGCTCGAAGACGATCACCGTGCCCGACGATCTCGCGGCCGCGCTGGCGGCCGACAAGCGGGCGGCGGCGTTCTTCGCGACGCTCACCGCGGCCAACCGCTTCGCCGTGCTCTTTCGCGTGCACACGGCGAAGAAGGCCGAGACCCGCGCCAGGCGCATCGCCCAGTTCGTCGAGATGCTCGCTCGCGGCGAGACGCTCCATCCGTGACGCGGCCGGCGTCGCCCGACGGCGCCGTCGGTGCGACGATGGCGTCGACGCCCTTGCGCACCGCGACCGACACCCTGGACCGCTTTCGCGACGCGCTCGCGGGGGAGGACGCGTTCCTGGAGATCGTCGACGCGGCGCCGCCCACCGAGGCCGGCCAGGTGTCGCTCGCCGACTGGGCCTGCCGCGTCGTGACGTCGCTGGCGCTGGACGCGGCCGACGCGCGGGCCGACGCTGTCGCGGTGCGCGGCGCGCCGGCCCTGACGCTCGCGAGCGCGGACGACTGGGCGCAGCGGCTGGCGCGCCTGGTCGATCGCGTCGCGCGCGACCCGGAGGTCGCCGCGTTCGAGCGCGGCGACTACCAGGCGCTCATCACGATCCAGGGGCTCGAGGACTGCGCGCTGGTGATCGCCACGGCCGCGGCGGCGCGCGCCGTCGACCTCCCGGCGGTCGCGTGCGCCGCCCGGCTGGTCCGCCAGCTCGTCGGGCCGGCGGTCGTCGACTACGACTACTGGCGCGACCGGGCCGTCTGGCTCCCGGATGGCATCGTCGACGGCGAGGTCGACGAAGCGTGCGATCGCGCGGAGCACCGCTACCGCCGCTTCTTCGACGCCGAGCCGGACGTGCTCGCGTCGCTCGCCGCGGCGCTGCGCTGACCGCGCCAGGTCGCGCGCGCGGTCACGGCGCGGGGATGGCGACGACGAGGCTCTCCTCGTTCCACTCGCAGCTGGTCGTGTTCACCTCCAGGATCGCGCGCCGCTGATCCGGTAGCAGCACCGCGCGCGGCTCGGTGATCAAGCCGTCGCCGGCGGCCGGCGCCGTGCCCGGGCCGTGCTCGGCGAGCAGCACTCCGTGGCGGAACCAGCGCGCCGCGCCGTCGGCGCCGATCACCAGCCCCAGGTCGGCGGCGGCGAAGCGCAGCTTGCGGACGTGGCGCGTCCAGTCGGTCTCGCCAGTGGCCAGCTCGCCCGCCGCCGGCACGGTGCCGAGCGCCGTCAACACCTGATCGGCGAGCGCCTGGCGCGCGCGGATGCGCCGGCGGCCGGCGGCCGTGTGCGGGCGCCGCGCGTCGCAGCCATCGCCGTCGAAGTCGGCCTGGCCGACCAGCGGGATGCGCGCGCGTTCGCGCAGGGTCTGACCGTCGAGCACCCGCAACGCGTCCACCGACCAGCACGCGCCGTGGCTGCCCAGCGCCTCGCGCACGACCAGGTCACCCGCCGCGGTGACGCCGATCCCGGTCGGCCCCAGCGCGGCGCCGCCAGGCGTGGCGGCGCGGGCCGCGCTCATCGACGGGTGATCGCGCAGCGGCGCCAGCGTCGGATCGATCGTCGCGGCCACCAGCCGCGCGACCGGATCGGCGATCGGCAGCGCGGCGGCGGCCTCGTCGAGGCGGCCGGCGGCGATCAGCGCCCGCGCGAGGTCGGCCGCGGCCGGCGCGAAGCCGGGGTCGAGCGCGTGGGCCCGGGTCAGCTCGGCCAGCGCGCCGTCGGGATCGCGGCGCCGCAGCGCCACGCCGGTCGCGTGCGCCAGGCGGGCCTCGAGCTGATCGGGCGAGAACGTCTCGCTGACGTCCCAGCATGTCGGCATGAAGCGGAGCGTCACCGCGGCGCCGTGGCGCGCGACCTCGACCGTGGCGTGCGACGCCGGGCGGCCGCCGGCGATGGTCAGCGGCGCCCGCCGCGCGCCCTGGCGCACCCGCAGGCCGTCCCCGTCGACGTCGAGCACATAGCCGCCCGCCACCTCGACCGGGTGGCCGGCCTCGATGAGCTCGTCGGCCCGGGCCGCGGCCGGCGCGGTCACGAGCGCGGCGACGACGATCAGCGCGGACGCTCGCACGGTCAGACAACGCGCGGCGGCGCGACCCGATTCCGCCAGTCGACTACGGCATCGCCGGCGCCCGCGCGGCCAGCGCCTGCGCCCCGGCGATCACCGCCAGCGCGTCCTTGCGGTAGCCCTCGCGATCGGGGCCGACCGCGCCCTGGGCCAGCGCGCTGACGTCGGCCCACGAGACCGCGCCGCGCTCGGGGTTGCCGCGCAACAGCGCGCCCAGCCCGGCCATCGCCAGCGACCACCGGAAGTCGTCGCTGGTGCGGGCCAGCGGTCGCGCCGCGCCACGTACGCGGTAGCTGCGCGGCGTCGACGTGGCTTGCCCCGGGGCCTTGTAGCGGATCTTGACCGTCAGCAGGTCGGCCGCGCCGGTGGCCGCGGCGGGCGCCTGATAGATCAGCGGATCGGCAGCGGGCCCGGGCACCGCGACGCCGGCCGGCACCAGCTCGTAGAGCGCCGTCACCGAGTGGCCGGCGCCCAGCTCGCCGGCGTCCTTCTGATCGTCGGTGAAGTCGCGATCGGCCAGCAGCCGGTCCTCGTAACCGATGAGCCGGTAGCCCGCGATCTGGGCCGGGTTGAACTCGACCTGCAGCTTGACGTCGTCGGCGACGGTCACCAGCGTCGCGCCGGCCTGCTCGACCAGCACCTTGCGCGCCTCGGCCAGCGAGTCGATGTACGCGTAGTTGCCGTTGCCCTTGTCGGCCAGCGCCTCCATCGTCTGGTCCTTCAGGTTGCCCATGCCGAAGCCGAGCACGCTCAGGTACACGCCGTGCTTGCGCTGGTCCTCGATCAGCCGGGTCAGCCCGCCCTCGCTGGTGACGCCGACGTTCCAGTCGCCGTCGGTGCACAGGATGACGCGGTTGATGCCGCCGGGCAGGAACGACGCGCGCGCGAGCTGGTACGCGCGGGTGATGCCGGCCGCGCCGTTGGTCGATCCGCCGGCCGCCAGCGCCGCCAGCGCCGCCCGGATGTCCGGCTTGTGATCGCCGGACGTGGTCGGCAGCGCCACGCCCTCGGCGCCGGCGTAGACGACGATCGCCACCTGATCCTGCGGCCGCAGCTGATCGACCAGGAGGCCCATCGCCTGCTGCAACAGCGGCAGCTTGTGCGGATCGTCCATCGAGCCCGACACGTCGAGCAGGAACACCAGGTTGCGCGCCGGCACGTCGGCCTGGGCGATCGACCTCGAACGCAACGCCACCCGCAATACCTGGTAGCCGGGGTGCCACGGGCTCTCGCCCAGCTCGGTGGTCACCGCGAACGGCGCGTCGCCGCGCGGCGCCGCGTCGGCGTAGGTGAAGTAGTTGATGAGCTCCTCGGTGCGGATGGCGTCGGGCGGCGGCGCCTGGCCGTCGCGGACGAACCGCCGCAGGTTGGCGTACGACGCGGTGTCGACGTCGATCGAGAAGGTCGACCGCGGCGCGGTGGCGACGGCCTGGAACGGGTTGTCGGCGAGCCGCGCGTAGGCCTCGGCGTCCATGACGACGTCGGGCGGGTTCGGCGACGTGGATCCGGAGAAGCTGACCCCCGACGTGCCCTGGGTGCCGGCCGCGGTCCCGAGCGTCGCGCCGAGCGTCCGGCCGGGGACCGGGATGTTCTTCGTGTAGTCCTGCGTGATCGTGATGCCCTGGGTGGTGCTGGTCGGATCGATCGTCGGCGGCTTGTCGCTGATGACGATGGTCTCCGCGACCGCCTGCGCGGTGTCGATCGCCTGGAACAGCGGCGTGGTCTTGCCGACCGAGACGACGACGCCGCGCCGCTCGAGCGTCACGTCGCCGAAGAAGAACGTCACCAGGTACGTCCCGGGGGGCAGGCCGGTGACGCGGTACGAGCCATCCTCTTCGGTGATCGTGGTCTCGCTGTGGCCGGTGCCGGTGATGACCACGGTGACGCCGGCCAGCGGTGCGCGGCTGGCCTTGTCCCTCACCTGACCCTGGATCGCGCCGGTCGAGGCATTCTGGGCGACCGCGACCGTGGCGCCGACCGGCGGCAGCGCCTGGGCCAGGGCGAGGGCCAGGGCGAGGAGCCCGGCGCGGCGGAATCGAGATCTCGATGGACAGACGATGGACGACGGCATGGACTCGCCGACGCGCGACCTTGGCCCACGGTCGGTCACACACCATCACATCGCCGCGACCAGGCCCGGTCGCGGTGTCGCACCCCGCTCGCGGCGCTCGTCCACGCAACGGTCAGGGCGCCTCACGGCGCGAGCGCATCGCGCAGCGACGCGACCGCCTTGCGCAGCCTGGCTCCGCGGTCGGGCGCGCCCTCCCAGAGGAGGCGCAACTCGGCATCGTGGCCAGTCACCTGCGCGACGAGGACACGCGCCGCCCGCAGCGTCCGGGCCAACTGGCGCGGCGGCAGCGTCGCGGGCAGCGTCGCCACGACCGCACTCGGGAGCGCACGCGCGCCCCACCGATTGCGCCACCAGGCAGCAAGGCCGCAGAAGACGTAGCACCGCCGCTCGGCCTCTTCGTTGGGGCGACCGTAGCCCTGGCGGCCGTCTGCGATGTCCGTGTGCACGTCCACCGCATTGCGGACCCCGAACTCACGCACCCACGCGGCCACGCTGGTCAGCACCTCGAGATCACCGAAGGCATGCGGGGTGGTGTTGGCGCGCCGGTGCCGCCATCCGGCGCGGTGGCTCGCGACGTATGCGGCCTCGCGGGCGGCGGGCGAACGCACCCTCCCTGGCACCGCCGCACGTAATGCGACGTCGCGGAGGTCGTCCGGTGCAAGCGGATCGAGGCGATCGAACTGACAGGCCACGTCGTAGCTCACATGGTCGACTTGCCCGAAAGACGCGCTCGATAGCGCGTAGCTGTCGCCGAGCACGGCGAGCTCCGTCGCGTACCGCTTGGGGCCCTTCAGATCGGCGCGCAGCGGCACGTTGGCGACGACTCGCCCGGCGGCGAGCAAGGCCGTCGCTGACGCGGCCAGGGCGACACGGCGCGCCGGCCGCACCGCCGCGTGTGCCACGGCGCGCCGCGCGTCGGCGCAGGCGCCGTCGAACACAGCGACCTCGCGCGCGCTGACGACCGCGATCACGATCACCGATCGCCGGCGCGGCCCAGCCGGGACCACCACCAGGTCACCTCGCTTGGCGTTGACAACTGGGGCCCGAGCGGCGCGCGCTCCCGTGAGGCGCGCACGAAGGTCGGCGAGCATCGCGATGAAGTCGCTGCCGCCGGCGCCGTGGGCCAGGTCCATCACCTCGCTAGGCTGCTGCGTAACGCGCGCCAGCGCGCCGAGCGCCAGGCGCACGTCGGCCGTCCCCGGGCGCAGACTCGTGACGATGCCGGCGACCACCGGGTCGTTCATCGCATCCGAGGCGCCGTGTCCCGAGGCGATCGCCACCAGCTCGCACGCCGCTATTGCCGCGGCGCCGTCGTCGACGTCGAGGGGCTTGGCCGCGGGCGCTCGCGCCGCGCAGCGGAGCGCGCGGGTCACCACCGTCGCTGGCGAGGCCGCGTCTGTCGCGTCGGCCAACAGGTCACCGGCAGCGTCGTTGTCGAACGGTCCGTGGCCCCAGGTGCCCACCCCAGCGATGATGCCACGGCCCTGCGCCCCGCGTCCGCGACGCCACCGCTCCTCCGGGTAGCGGCACGAGCGCGGGCTGCTCCTCGGCGCGCATCAGCGCCGCCTCGACGTGCCCGTCCCAGGAGCCGACGTCGGGGCGCAGACCGAGCCGCGCGCCGACGGCACCGCCACGCAATCTGGCGGTCGTGCGCCCTGGCGAGGCGAGCCTCGCGCGACTACGCAACGCCGCCGGCCAGGACCAATGCCAGTCGCCTGGGCGGCCTGCTCCGACAGGGGCGTCGGGCGGTGCGGGCGGACCGGTGGCCGGCGCCGGACACGCGCCGCTGTCCGGCGGTGGCCGGATCCCGGACGAATCCGGCCGAAATCCGGGGCGTTGTGTCCGGGATTCGGACAAGGGGCGCGAGGCGTCGCGGGGTTGCGGCTGGCGTGGGGCTTGCTTCGGGGCTGACCATGCTGGACGGTGGCGAGGGCGGGAAGAAGGGGGCGGCGGCGGGGGCTGGGGCCACGGGCAGCGCCGACTGGCGCGAGGCCGACCGCAGGTTGCGTGGGCTGGCGCGGCGGCGGGCGGCGCTCGACGTCGAGGAGGCTGGGTGGCTGCGGCGCGCGCGCGCGCTCGGCGTCCACCGCGAGCTGGGCTACGCGACGTTCTTCGAGTACGTCGAGCGCGTGCTCGGCTACGCGCCCGGCGCGGCGCGCGAGCGGCTGCGGGTGGCCGACGCGCTGATGGCCCTGCCAAAGCTGCGCGCGGCGATGAGCGCCGGCGACGTCGCGTACAGCGCCGCGCGCGAGCTGACCCGGGTCGCGACCGTCGACACCGAGGCGGCGTGGCTGGCGGCGGCGGCGGACCACACCGTGCGGGAGATCGAGGACATGGTGAGCGGGCGGCGGCGCGGCGACGGGCCGGATGACCCGCCGGACCCCGCCGCGCGGCTGCAC
>JAEUJY010000169.1 GCA_016794525.1 Myxococcales bacterium | reverse complement strand
TCGCCGCAGGACGTAGCGCAGGTGGCCGGCGAGCCAGTGCACGACCAGCCGCTCTCGATCGAACAGGTGGCCGAGCAGCCATCGCCGCCGCTGGTGCCACCGTCGTCGCAGGCCTCGGCGCCGGCGCGGACGCCGGCGCCGCAGGACGTGGCGCAGGTGGACGGCGAGCCAGTGCACGACCAGCCGCTCTCGATCGAACAGGTGGCCGAGCAGCCATCGCCGCCGCTGGTGCCACCGTCGTCGCAGGCCTCGGCGCCGGCGCGGACGCCGTCGCCGCACGCCGTGGCGCAGGTGGACGGCGACCCGGTGCAGACGTAGCCGGTCTCGACCTGACACAGCGACGAACAGCCGTCGCCGTTCGCGGTGTTGCCGTCGTCGCAGCTCTCGAACCCAGCGCTCACGCTGTCACCGCACACCGGCGTGGTGGCGGTGTCGGAGAACGACAGGCGGTAGTTGATCGTCTGCGGCGTGGTGATGACGCCGAGGTCCCACTGCACGCCGAAGCCGTTGTCCGTCGCCTCGTTGGTGTCGAGGGCGTTGTTCAGGTTGCCGCCGTTGCTGAGCAGCGAGTACGGCGCCGAGTAGTTCGCGGAGTAGTAGCGATTCCACATCGGCGTGCCGGCGATGAACACCTCGTACTGGCGGACCGAACCGACCAGCTTGGTCACGCCCAGCACGGTCGGGATGGTCGGGGGCGGGTTGATGGTGCTGTTGGGCTGCCAGAACGCCGCGCCGTTGTCGCCGCCCGACAGGTAGCTGTCGAAGTAGTGCGAGTACTTCACGAACGCGGTGTTGCTGCCCGGCGGGGTGATGACCACGCGCAGGTCGATCGTGTCGTCCAGGTTGACGTAGCGGATGGTCATCGCCACCACGACGTTGCTGGCGGTTCGAACCGTGGTGGTCACCTGCCACGGCGATGCGGAGGTGCCCGAGCCGGTGACCGCCGACTGCGACACGTTGGTCCAGGCCGCCGCGCCGGTGATGTACGTCCCGGTGACCGCGGTGCCGACCGCGATGTCGGGGCCGTCGCCGGAGGTGATGTAGAGCTGCTGCGCGTTGTTGCGGTAGATCTGGAACGCGGTGTTCGGCTGGATGACGATGCGCAGGCCGTTGCTGGCCGTGGTGCCGCCGCTGGGATTGATGGTCTGCTGCGCGCGCGCCGTACCGGCGGTGAGCGCGAGCGCTACCACGATCCCTATCAATCCGACCCATCGCGCGAACGGTGTGTGAAGACCCCGGAGGATTCGCATGCGTCGACGCTAGGGGATCTGCGAGTTCCTCGTCAAGGTAGCCGTGGGGTATCGTCCCGTTTCGAGAAGGTGTTCCGGTTTGGGACGGTGGATTCGAGGGGTGATTCTTGGGGTCATTCTCACGCTCATTCTCACGCTCATTCTCACGCTCATTCTCACGCTCATTCTCACGCCCTCCTGGGTGAGCCTGCGACGCCCCAGCCCCCCGGGGCGCCGTCCTCACGCGCTCTGCACGTCGCGCTCAGGGCGTGCGATCACCCCGGGCGGTGTCCTGCCCACGCCAGCCGCTCGCGCGGGAGTGAGCGCGAGCCGGCGGTTGATGAGGTCTCGATCCGGTGGCATCGTGCGTCGCGGCACCCGTGCTCGCCCACGTCCGTCCTACCCGTCTCGTAACCTTGCACTGTGCGCGCGCGTTCGTGGCGGTGCTGAGCCTGCTGGCGCTGGCGTGCGGCGACCGCAAGGCCGCGCCGCCGCCGCCGCCGCCGCTGGCGCTGCCGCCGCTCGACCGGGCGTGGACCATCGACGATCTGGCCGCGGCGGCGGTGGAGCTCGACGCGGTGTGCACCAGCGCGCCGCTGCGGCTGCCGACCTACGGCACCGCGGCGTTCGCGCGGCTGGTCGGGCCCGAGCTGCACGACGAGGTGCCGGCGCAGCCGCTCGAGGCGCGCCAGGCCGAGCTGAAGCGGCTCGACGACGCGTGGCTGGCGCTGTACGGCACGTACCTGCGGTGCGGTCGGCCGACCGAGACGCTGGCGGCGAACGCGGCGCTGCTCGAGGGCTACGCGGCGTCGCTGCAGGTGGGCGCGGCGCTGCGCGACGCGGCGGCCGCGGGCTCGCCGCAGCGCGCGCAGCGGGAGCAGGGCCTGGCGATCATGGCCGACGGCCTGCGCGGCGGGGTCGGCTCGACGGTGGGGATGCTGCTCGACCCCGGCCTGCCGGCGTCGCCGCCCGAGGTGGCGGCGCGGCTGGGCGCGGCCATCGCGCGGGTCGCCGCGGCGCTGCCGCCGGGGGCGCTCGACGAGTCGCTGGCGGCGCTGCGCGCGGGTGCCGCGGCGGCCACCGAGCCGGCGCGGCGCGAGATGCTGGCCGCGGCGGTCGCGGCGCTGTGATCGCGCCGCGGTGAGCGCGCTCAGGCCGGCTTGCCGGCGAAGCGGGCCGCCCACTCGGCGACCTGGGCGTCCTCGATCTTCGCGAACAGGAGGCCGCCGTCGACGAACGCGTGGCCGGCCGGCAGCACCGCCAGCTCCTCGGCCATGGGCCGGGTCGGCCAGCCGCGGGCGTCGGCCGGCACCTGCAGATCGTCGAGGATCTTGTGCGAGGTCACCGGCATCACCGGCGCCGACAGGATGGCCAGCACCCGGGCCAGGTTGAGCGCGGTGCGCACCACGCACGCGGCGCGATCGCGGTCGGTCTTGATCGCCGACCACGGCGCGGCGTCGGCCAGGTAGGTGTTGGCCTCGACCCAGATCGCGCGCAGCTCCTGCATGGCCTTGCGGAACGCGACCTCGTCGAGGTGGCGGCACAGCTCGGCGACGCGGCCGTCGAGGTCGGCGTACAGCTTGGCCTCGCGCTCGCCGGGCGCGCCGCCGGCCGGCACGTCGGGCCCGAGCTTCGACAGCGCGAACTTGACGACGCGGTTGACGAAGTTGCCGTAGACGCCGACCAGGTCCTTGTTGATCTGCGCGGCGAACTGGTCCCACAGGAAGTCGGCGTCGCTCGACTCCGGCGTGTTGGCCATGAGCCAGTACCGCCACACGTCGGACGGCAAGAGCTCGAGCGCGTCGTTCATGAAGATGCCGCGGTGCTCGCGGGTCGAGAACTTGCCGCCCTCGTAGGTGAGCCAGTTGACGCCCTTCACGTAGTCGGGCTGCTTCCACGGCTCGCGGCTGCCGAAGATCGTCGACGGGAAGATGATGGTGTGGAAGGGCACGTTGTCCTTCGCCATGAACTGCGTGTAGCGGACGGCGTCGCCGCCCTGCCACCAGCCCTTCCAGTCGCGGTGCGCGGGATCCTGATCGGCCCACTCCTTGGTCGCGCCCAGGTACTCGATCGGCGCGTCGAACCACACGTAGAACACCTTGTCCTCGTAGCCGGGGCGATCGACCGGCACGCCCCACTTGAGGTCGCGGGTGATGCCGCGGGCCTGGAGGCCCTCGTCGAGCCACTTGTAGGCGATCGAGGTGGTGACCGTGGGCCAGTCGTCCCTGTGGCTGTCGATCCACGCGCGGACCTCGGCGCCCAGCGCCGGCAGGTCGATGAACAGGTGCTTGGAGTCGCGCAGCTCGAGGCGCGTCGAGCCCGAGAGCGTCGAGTACGGCTTGATCAGATCGGCGGGATCGAGGACGCGCGTGCAGCTGTCGCACTGATCACCGCGGGCCTTGTCGGAGCCGCAGTGCGGGCAGGTGCCAGCGACGTAGCGATCGGCGAGGAAGCGGTTGTCGTCGATCGAGTAGACCTGCTTGGTCACGCGCTCGATCAGGAAGCCGTGCTCGGCGAGCCGCGCCGCGAAGTGCTGCGTGAGCTCGCGGTTCTGCGGCGACGAGCTGCGGCCGAAGTGATCGAACGACAGCGAGAACCGCCGGCCGAGGTCGGCCTGGACCTCGTGCATCTTGGTGCAGTACTCGTCGACGGGCAGCCCGGCCTCGAGCGCCGACAGCTCGGCGGGGGTGCCGTGCTCGTCGGTGGCGCAGATCGCGAGCACCTCGTGGCCCCGGGCCCGCAGGTAGCGCGCGTACACGTCGGCCGGGAGCATCGAGCCGACCAGGTTGCCCAGGTGCTTGACGCCGTTGATGTACGGGAGCGCGCTCGTGATCAGGTGACGCATCGGCCGCGGTTCTACCACGCGGCGCGCGAGCGCCGAGGTGGGGCCCGACCGTCGAGGCGGCGGCGGTGTCGACAAGGCCGCCCGGGTGGTGGTGAAGTGCGCGCCATGCGCGTGATCCTCGGCCTCGGCGTGATCGTCACGGTGGCGTGCGGCAGCGACAAGCGCGGCCAGCCCGCGGCGGCGGTCCGCCCCGACGCCGCGGTGGCGCCGCCGATCGACGCGCCGCCGCTGCCGATCGACGCCGCGCGGCCGGTGTCCGCCGACGAGGCGGCCCGGCGGGTCGGCCAGGACGACGGTGTGGTCAGCGGCGCGCCCGCGGTGGCCACCGAGGGGCTGCTCGAGTCCGTGGCCGCCGGCCGCACCTCGCTGTCGGCGGTGCTGGCGCCGGCCCGCGGCGTGTACGAGGCGGTCGACGGCAAGGTCGCGCGGCGGTGCGGCGGCGCGGCCCGCGACGTGGCGGCGACCTACGTCGGGCGCGCGCTCGATCTCGAGCGCGGAGGGGCGGCGCTGCTCAGCTGCGACAACGGCGCGCTGGCCGCCGCGCCCACCGGGGCCCTGGCGCCGCTGGGCCGCCACGCGGTGTGCCGCACGGTGCCGCTGGTGCCCGAGCAGCCGCGCGACGTGATCGTGCTGGCCCCGATCGACGGCGCGCTGCGGGTGGTGGCGGTGGCCACGCTCGCGGCCGGCGCCGCCGAGCCGTGGCCGGCGCTGGGCGCGGCCCTGGCCGCCACGCCGGCGCCCTGTCCGTGAACGTCGCCGCGCCGGACGATCGCCCCTTGACGCGCGATTGAATTGTGCGCAATATGATCGACATCAATCGATGGCGCCTGCGGACTTCCTCCAGCTCGACCGGCAGCTCTGCTTCGCCCTGCACGCGGCGTCGCGGGCGATGACCCAGGCCTACCAGCCGGTGCTGGCGCCGCTCGGGCTCACCTACCCGCAGTACCTGGTGATGCTGGTGCTGTGGGAGGACGACGGCGTCGCGGTGAAGGACCTCGGCGCCCGGCTGCACCTCGACTCCGGCACGCTGACGCCGCTGCTCAAGCGGCTGGCGAGCCAGGGCCTGGTGACCCGGACCCGCGACGCCGACGACGAGCGGGTGGTGCGCATCGCGCTCACCGCCGCCGGGCGCGCGCTGCGCCGGCGCGCCGTCGACGTGCCCCGCCAGATGCTGTGCCACATGGCCCTCGATCTTCCCGAGCTCGCGCGCCTGCGCGCGCAGCTCACCGACCTCGGCGACCGCCTGCGCGGCGCCGCTTCCCAGGAGCAAGTGCGATGACCCCTCTGTACACGTCCTCTGTGAACGCCATCGGCGGCCGCGCCGGCCACGTCAAGTCCAGCGACGGCACCATCGATCTGCCGCTGTCGATGCCCAAGGGCCTCGGCGGGCCCGAGACCCCGGGCACCACCAACCCCGAGCAGCTCTTCGCCGCCGGCTACGCGGCGTGCTTCGGCGGCGCGGTCGGCCTCGTCGGCCGCACCCAGAAGATCAACCTCGGCGCGCACGACATCACCGCCAAGGTGAGCATCGGCAAGGACGACACCGGCTTCGGCCTCGCGGTCGAGCTGGTCGGTCACTTCCCCGAGCTGGCGCGCGAGCAGGCCGAGGGCGTGATGAAGGCCGCGCACGAGGTGTGCCCGTACTCCAAGGCCACCCGCGGCAACATCGAGGTCACGCTGTCGGTCGCGTGATCACGCGACGGTGATCGTCAGCGCGCCGGCCAGCGTCAGGTCCCAGGCCTCGTGGCCGTGCTCCGGCCACGGCGCGCCGGCGGTGGTCGGCGCCAGCTCGACCTGGTGCTGGCAGGTGATCGCGTAGGTGCCGGGCCGGTCGATCGCGACCCAGCTCCGGAGATCGGCGGTCAGCTCGACGCGATCGCCCGCGACCATCGGCCGGTAGGTCATCACGCCGCCGAAGTCGGGCGCGTCGATCACCGGCAGCGCCTGGCCGGCGCGATCGGTCGCGGTGAACGCGAAGCGGTTGTCGCGCGGGCCGCGCTGGCGGCCGCCGACGGTCACCGCCACCGGATCGCCGCCGGTGTGCGCGATCGACAGCGCGATCGGCATCGGCTGCCCGACGGTGAACGGCTGCCCGACCGCGCGCCACGTGCCGAACAAGCCGGCGCCGAGCGGCGTGCGATCGCGGCGCGGCACCCGCAGCAGCCCGGCGACCTCGTCGGCGGTGGCGCGATCGAGCGTGAAGGTCGAGGTGTCGCCACCCCACGACGACGCCGGCACCGCGCCGGCCGCCACCGTCAGGTACAGCTGGTCGCGCGCGCCGCCGCGGGTCGCGATCGACGCGACGTAGCGGTCGTTGGCGTTGGCGATCGAGAACACCGCCGCGCGGCGGATCGGCGTCGCGCGCCCCAGCTTGATCGCGCCGTACGGGTACAGCGCCGGCAGCGGCCCGCCCAGGTGCGGCCGGCGCGGACGCCCGGCGCGCAGCTGCCCGGGCCGCGGCGCCGCGCGGGCCAGCCCGACCAGCGCTGGCGTGGCCAGCGCGCCCAGCACGAACCGTCGTCGCGAGATCACGCCGCTACCATCCCACGCGGGCACCGCCGCGCAAGCGCTACCGCAGCTTGGCGCGCGCCGCGTCATACTCGCGGCGCATCCGCGCCACCAGGTCGCCGGCCCCGGGCACCTCGTCGAGCGTGCCGATGCCCTGGCCGCAGCCCCAGATGTCCTTCCACGCCTTGGCCGCGCCGCCGCCGAAGTCCATCTTCGACGGGTCGCTGACCGGCAGGTTGTCGGGATCGAGGCCGGCCGCGACGATCGACGCCTTGAGGTAGTTGCCGTGCACGCCGGTGAACAGGTTGGTGTAGACGATGTCGCCGGCGGTGCCGGCGACGATCGCCTGCTTGTACGCCTCGGTGGCGTTGGCCTCGCGGGTCGCGATGAACGCCGAGCCGACGTAGGCCAGGTCGGCGCCGATCGCCTGCGCCGCCAGCACCGCGCGGCCGGTGCCGATCGCGCCGGCCAGCACCAGCGGCCCGGCCCAGAAGCGGCGGATCTCCTCGACCAGCGCGAACGGCGACAGCGTGCCAGCGTGGCCGCCGGCGCCGGCGCACACCGCGATCAGCCCGTCGGCGCCCTTGTCGAGCGCCTTCTTGGCGTGGGTCACGTTGATGATGTCGTGCAGCACCAGGCCGCCCCAGGCGTGGACCCGCGCGTTGACGTCCTCGCGCGCGCCCAGCGACGTGATCACCAGCGGCACGCGGTGCTGCTCGCACAGCGCCAGGTCGTGGTCGAGCCGATCGTTGGACTTGTGGACGATCTGGTTCACCGCGAACGGCGCCGCCGGCGCGTCGGGGTGCGCGGCGTCGTACGCGGCCAGCTCGGCGGTGATGCGCTCGAGCCACGTGCCGAGCAGCTCCGGCGGCCGCGCGTTGAGCGCGGGGAACGCGCCGATCACGCCGGCCTGGCACTGCGCGAGGACCAGATCCGGGTTGGAGATGATGAACAGCGGCGACCCGATCACGGGCAGCCGCAGGTTGGCGATCAGCCGGGACCACGACATCGGCCGACCTTCGCACGCCCGCGCGACCTGGAGGCGGTTCAGGTACGATGGGGCGATGCTGTCGCGCCGCCAGCTGTTGACCGGCACCGCCGCCGCCGCGGGCCTGGCCGTGGCCTGCCAGCGGCGGTCGCGCACCGGCCGCGTCGTCGCGACGATCGTCGCCGCGGTGCCGGGCCGCGACGGCGCCGGCGTCGCGCTGCGCCGGTCGCTCGGCAGCCGGGCGCTGCCGCTGCTCGACCCGTTCCTGATGCTCGACGAGATCCACAGCGCCGAGCCGGCGGACTACGAGGCCGGGTTCCCGACCCACCCGCACCGCGGCTTCGAGACCGTGTCGTACGTGCTGCGCGGCGGCTTCGCCCACGCCGACAGCGTCGGCAACCACGGCCTGATCGCCGACGGCGGCGCGCAGTGGATGACCGCGGGGCGCGGCATCGTCCACAGCGAGATGCCGCAACCGACCGCGACCCGCGAGGTGTGGGGCCTGCAGCTGTGGGTCAACCTGCCGGCGGCGCGCAAGATGATCGCGCCGCGCTACCAGGACCTGGGCGCCGCCGCGATCCCGACCATCGACGTCGCCGACGCCCGCGTCCGCGTCGTCGCCGGCGCCGTCGGTCGCGCCCGCGGCCCGGTCGACGGCATCGACGTCGCGCCGACCATGCTCGACGTCACCGTGCCCGCCGGCGCCACCTTCGCGCTCGCGCTCCCCGGCGGCCACGCCGCGTGCGCCTACGTCCTCGACGGCGCGGTCGCGCTGGGCGCCACCGGCGCCGCGGTCAACGCCGGCCAGCTCGCGGTGCTCACGCCAGGCGACGAGCTGCGCGCCACCAGCGCCACCGGCGGCCGGTGCCTGGTGCTCGCCGCCGCGCCGATCGGCGAGCCGGTCGCGCGCCGCGGCCCGTTCGTCATGACCACCGAGGCCGAGCTCGACCAGGCGGTGGCCGACTACCGCGCCGGCCGCCTCGCGGCCTGAGTTCCAGGGAGCGCGCCCGCATCGGGGCGCGCGTCAGTCGTTCGCGGCGCCGGCGAGGATCCACGACCGCACCCGCACCACCAGGCCGGGGTTGTCGTCGAAGTAGGTCGGATCGGCGCGGGGCATGCGATCGCCGCAGGTGGTGCCGGTCATCTTGCGGATCAACGACGACTGATCGGGCGCCCCGGGCGCGACGCGCACCAGCGTGTTGCACGCGGTGTTGCTGGTGGCCACGCCGACCAGCTCGACGTACGCGTTGGCGGGGTCGAGGCGCAGCCCGCCGGCGTTGCCGTGGCAGCTCGTGCAGACCATCCCGAAGATCGGCTGCAGGTCGGTGAAGCGCGGCACCGCGACGGTGACCGCCAGGGACTGCACCACCGGCGGGTTGACGCCGTCGCTGACGCTGACCTGGAGCTGCGCCGGGCCCGTGGCGGCGATCGCCCCGGAGAACCACGCCGACGACGCGGCGGCGGGCGCGGCCCAGGTGCCCGGCGTCGGCGCGCCGCTCGCCGACCACGCGTAGGTCAGCGGGTCGCCCTCGGCGTCGGTGGCGACCACCGCGAACGTCCCGCTGGCGCCCGCCAGCAGCGTCGTCGGCCCGGCGATCGCGCCGACCTGCGGCGGCAGGTTGGGCGGCGCGTCGATCGGCGCGTCGATCGCGGCGTCGATCGCGGCGTCGATGGCCGGTGGCGCGTCGATCCCCGGCGCGGGCTCGGGATCGCCGCACGCCGCGAGCGCGCCGAGGCCGGCGAGCGTGCCGAGCGCGAGCCGTCGAGTCACCGCATCGCGTGGAGCGCACATTCCGCTCAGGTTACCCGAGGGCGCGTCGCCGCGGGCGCCGCCGCGCCATCCACCGCGCGAGGGCGGCGAGCACGAGCGGGGTCGCGCCAGGCGCCCCGGGCCCGACCGCGCAGCCGCCGCCGTCGGTGCCGCACGGCGCGAACCGCCGACAGCCGTCGGGCCCCGCGACGCACGCGCCGTCGGCGTCGTCGCCGCAGGCCGCGCCGAGCTCGCCGGGTGGCAGGCCGGCGACGGTGCAGGTGCCGCGGCACACCAGCCCGGCCGCGCACTCGGCGTCGACGGCGCAGGGCCGCGCGCACAGCGACGCCGCCGGATCGAAGGGCGGTCGCGGGGCGGGCGCCGCGACCTGGGCCGCGACCGCGATCCACGCCGCGTGCGCGTCGACCCGCACCGCGACGCCGTCGACCGCGCAGCCGGCGTCGCCCGCCGACGTCACCGCGACCAGCGCGTCGCCGTCGAAGACCGGCCCGCCGGAGTCGCCGTGGCAGGTGAGCGCCGGCCCCGGCGCCAGCGTCACGGTCGCCGCGCCGGTGGCGGTGATCGCGCTGGTGCCGGCGTGCTTGACGCCGGCGGTCGCCGCCGCGCCGTCGGTCGCGCCGAAGCCGACCACGCGCACCGTCGCGCCGACCTCGAGCGCCAGCGGCGCGGTCGCGACGGTGGCCGCCAGCGGCGCGGCCAGCGTCAGCACCGCCAGGTCGGCGTCGGGGGCGATCGCCGCGGCGATCACCGGCGTCGCCGCGCCGCCGAGATCGGCGCCGACGATCACGTCGAGCCCGGCGGCGTCGCGATCGCCGACGCAGTGCGCGGCGGTGAGCACGACGCGCGGCCCGATCGCCGTCCCGCTGCACACCAGCGCCGGCGACCGCGTCGGGCAGGTCAGCGATCGCTCGACCACCGCGACCACGGCGGGGTCGCCCGCGTCGGGGGCGCCGCCCACGATCGCCAGGGCGGCCGCGATCGCGCGCATCAGTAGCTGCAGTTGGGCGCGAACGAGAAGTCGTCGCTGGCCGAGGCCAGCTCGTCGTTGCACTGGCTGTTGACGCCCGAGCCGCCGTACTGCTCGCAGCGATCGTGGCGCGCACAGTCGACGGTCCACGCGCTGGTGCCGACGATCGCGTTGCAGCCGTTGCCGCAGCGCGCGCGGCACGGGTTGGCGGTGTCGCCGGGCCCGTACTTCAGGTACTCGCTCTTGGCGGTCGAGCCCCAGGTCCAGTTGAACGTGCGATAGCTCGTGCCGTTGCACAGCGTCGTCCAGCTGCGCTCGCGATCGGCCACGATCGGCTGCAGCACCAGCGCGCCGGTCGGGTGGCGGGCCCACAGCCCGGCCTGCCGCACCAGGTTGTCGGCCACGGGGTCGGCGCGATCGAGGCTGTCGGCGAGCGCGGTCGCCAGGGCGTCGAGGTCGGCGCGATCGTCGGCGCTCATCGCCCAGGTGGCGCCGGCGCGCGGCATCGCGGCGTACGCGTTCCAGTCGACGTCGGTCCCGACCTCGCCGCCCGGCAGCTCGAACCGGACCGCGTAGACCCCATCGGCGGCGCGCGCGCTCGCGAACGGCACCTCGCGGTCGCCGACGATCAGCGCGCCGGCCACGCGCTCGGCGTCGAGCTGATCGAGCCGCAGCGCGCGGGGGCCCGGATCGGGCTCGCTACACGCCGCCGTCGCGATCACCAATCCGATGCACAGCCCCATGTGCTTCGACATGCGAGCCGTTCGGAGCAAGACTCGTGCGCGAAATCTATGTAGCCGAACTTACGGGAGTGACGTGGCATCGGCCGCCTCGATCTCAGACAAGAAGGCTACCGATTAGACAATCTGACGCACTTCAAGACGGCGCGTCCACCACGCGCGCTGCGCGGAGGCGCTGACCGCGGCCGCGCCGCGTGAACCTTAGTTGCGGACGCAGTCGAACGTGAGGTCGATCGGCGCGCCGTGATCGATCACGTCGAAGTCCTCGACCTGCAGCGCGCTGAGGTCGCGCGGCTCGAGCAGGCCGTCCCACTTCGCGGTGGTGTAGCGGTCGCTCTGGGCGGTGAGCGCGATGTTGCCGCCGTCGGCGTGGTACATGCCGTACCGCTGCAGCGCCCGCGCGACGACGCGCGCGCCTTCGGTCGGCAGCGTGTCGAGCGGGTAGTCGGCGCGCAGCCGCAGGTGGACGCCGTAGTACGGCGCGTTGGCGTCGCCCGTGGTGTTGGTGCCGTGGGTCGCCGGGCGGACGTAGCCGCGCTGGACGCGATCGTTGGGCAGGATGAAGCGGATCGCGTGGTCGATCTCGCCGGCGGCCACCTCGTCGGCGGTGAACAAGAGCGGCGCGATCGGGAAGCCGGCGGCGTCGGCGCTGGTGCACTGCTCGCCGCGGCCGGTCGCCCCGTAGTTGCGGCTGGTGTCCCACACCGCCAGGCACCCGCCGTCGAACTGATCGCCGACGATGTTGGCCCGCCACATCTCGTACAGCTGCTTCTCGTCGGGGGCCCACACCAGCAGGTGGCAGTCGCCGTCGCCGGTGCACGCGTAGCCGGCCTCGCCTTCGACGTTGCCGCCGGCCGGCACCGGCATCGGCACCGCGTCGCAGTCGGGCTCGTAGAAGTCGGCGGTCGGCGTGAACGACCGCTTCGCCGGGCTGGCGCCGTCGGCGCGCAGCACGTCGATCGAGAAGTCGATCTGGAAGGTGTCGCCGTTGCCCCACCCGCCGGCCCCGCGCAGCGAGCCGATGATCGCGTCGCTGTTGGCCGCCGGCGCCACGCCGCTGACGTCCTGATCCCAGAACGCGCCGGCCGGGAAGTACGGCCCGCCGCCGCCGATCACCGTGCCGCCGCCGTCGTCACCGCCGCACGCCGCCAGCCCGAGGGTCGCCAACAAGACTCCTGCGCGTCGCCACATGCCGCGATCGTGCCACCGCGCGGTCGCGGTGAGAAGCCCGCCGACGCGCGCCGGCTCACGCCCGCTTCACGCCCAGGCCGCGGCGAGGCGACGCCCGCCGGCCCCATCGTGACCGCAGGAGGAGCGCCCATGCCCATCCGTCACCTGCGTCACCTGTGGTCGATCATCGCGTACTCGTGGCGGGCGATCGGCCCGCGGCGGATCGCCACGCGGCTCCTGGCCTACTCGACCGACGCCGACGCCCGCGCCGCCGACAGCGGCTTCGACGCCCGGTTCGGCACCGACACCACCACCGGCCTGACGCCGGTCGAGGCCGCGCTGCCCGCGGCGCGCCGGCGCGGCGCGACGATGTACCTGCCGTCGATGGACGCCGACCTCGACGCGATGCTGACCGCGCTGGCCTGGCCCGACGCGCTGCTGCGCGCGGCGACGTTCGTCGACGTCGGCAGCGGCAAGGGTCGCGCGCTGTTCCTGGCCGCGATGCGGCCGTTCCGCGCGACCCGCGGCGTCGAGCTGTCGCCGGTGCTGCACGCGATCGCCGAGCGCAACCTGGCGATCATGCGACGCCACCGCGCGCTGGCCGCGCCGATCGAGCTCGAGCTCGGCGACGCGACGGCGCTGGCCGTCCCGCCCGGCCCGCTGGTCCTCTACCTCTACCACCCGTTCCGCGAGCCGATCGCCGCCAAGGTCATCGACCGCGTCGTCGCGGCGGTGGCGGCGCGGCCCCGGCCGGCGGCGATCCTCTACGGCCACCCGACGCTGCAGCGCCCCCTCGACGACGACGTGTTCTGCCGCGGCGGGATGTTCCGGCGCTGCCACGCCGGCGCCCGCGTCACCCGCAGCTTCCGCATCGGCTGGTCGATCTGGACCAACCAGGCCTGGCTCGTCGACGTGCCCGGCGCGCCGGCCGCGCTGGCGGTGGGCGCGTGATCGCGGCGTCGCTGGCCGCCGGCGTCGCCCTCGGCGTCGGGTCGAGCCTGGCGCCGGGGCCGTGCGGGCTCGCGGTGCTGACCGCGACCCGCCATCGCCAGCGGCGCCGCGCGCTGGCGATCGGGGTCGGCGCCGGGCTGGGCGACGCGGCGTGCGCGACGCTCGCGTGCGCGGGCGTCGGCACCTGGCTCGCGGGCCAGGCCGGCAGCGCCACGATGGCGCGGGTGGCCGGCGGCGCCGCGCTGCTGGTGTGCGGCCTGCGCGCGCGCCGCGCCGCGGGCCAGCCGGCGCCGGCGCGATCGGCGCGATCGCGGGTGCCCGGGGTCGCCGTCGGCTTCGCGTTGCTGGTGGCGAACCCCGGCGCGGTGCTGATGTGGGCGGCGCTGGTGGCCGCGGCCGTGGCCGCGCTGCCGGCGCTCGCGCCCGCGCCGCTGATCGTCGGCGTCACCGTCGGCACCACCGGCTGGTACGCGCTGGTCGCGAGCGCGCTCGGCCGCAGCCGCCGGGTCGCGCAGCTCACGCGCGGCGTCGGCGCGCTGCTCGCGGGCTACGGCGCGGCGCTGCTGTGCACGGTGACGGCGTGAGCGTGAACCCGGCGTGAACCGCTCGTGAGCGATCGGTGATCGTGCGGACTGTGACACGCGGACCCAGGCAGGCGCGCCGCCGACGTGCCTACAATCGGGGCGTGCGTCCCTGCCTGCGCTGCCAGTCTCCCGCGATCCGCGGCCTGCTGTGCACCGGCTGCGCCGAGCTGCTGCCGACGGTGAGCGGCCTGCTCCCCGCGCACATCGCGTCGCCCGCCGGCCCGCCCACCGGCGCGTGGCTGATCGACGGGTTCGGCGTCGCGCACCGCGTGGCCACGCCGCGCGCGGTGGTCGGCCGCCGCCCCGGCGCCGATCTGACGATCCACAACACGTCGATCTCGCGCGACCACGCCGAGCTGCGGCGCGCCGGCGACGCCTGGGAGCTGCGCGATCTCGGCAGCCGCAACGGCTCGTTCGTCGACGGCGTGCGGGTCGCCGGCCGCAGCGCGCTGGCCGACGGCGCGACCGTCCGCTTCGGCGACGTCGCGTTGTGGCTGTGCCACCGCACCGACGACCTGACGCTCGACGACCCGGCGTCGATCGAGACCAGCCACGCCGGCGCCGCGGCGATGCGCCACATCATGAGCGACGGGGTCCGCGAGCTGTGCCACCTCGGCAGCCACGGCGACGACGGCGACGGCGCGGGCGTGCTGCTGCACCGCCGCCGCGGCGCGGCCGCCTGGAACGAGCTGGCGCTGCCGCGCCTCGAGCACCGGCTGTTGCAGCTGCTGTGCGAGGCGGCGGTCGAGGCCGGCGACGCCGCCGGGGTGCGCGCGACGGTGGCGACCAAGGTGCTGGTGCGCCGGCTGCCGTTCCAGTCGCGCTACGCCAACGAGGAGAACGTGCGCCAGGTCGTGCGCCGCTTGCGCGACACGCTCGCCGAGCTCGGCGCCGAGGGGCTGGTCGCGACCGTGCCCGGCCGCGGCTACTACCTGAGCTGGCCGGTCTCGGTCGCCTGACCCGCGTCGTCCGCGCCGGCGCGCGGCGTGACCTCGCGGTCGGTCAGGCTGGCGAACTCGCGGGTGGTCGTCACCGGCGTCGTCGGCGCCGCCGCGTCCTCGGCGCGCGCGCGCTGGTACACGTCCCACCACGCCTGCGCCAGCGCCTCGTCCCACTCGGCGTAGAGCGGCAGCGCCTTGAGCGCGGCGCGCAACGCGCGGGCGCTCGCCGGTCGCGCCGACGGCTCCTTGGCCAGGCAGCGCAGGATCAGCGCCTCGAGCGCCTCGGGGATCGGCGTGGCGACCCGCCGCGACGGCGGCACCGGCGCGTCGGTGACGTGCTGCGCGCACACGTGCATCGCGGTCTTGCCCTCGAACACCCGGGTGCCGGTCAGGAGGAAGTAGCCGAGCGCGCCCAGCGAGTACAGATCGCTAGCGGGCCCGACCTGGGACGGGTCGGTGATCGCCTCGGGCGACATGTACGCGGGCGTGCCGGCGATCGCGGCGGTGCGGCTGTCGTCGTCGGTCCGCGCCACCTCCTTCACCAGCCCGAAGTCGACCACCATCGCGACGTCGGCGTGGCCGCCGCGCTGGCACAGGATCACGTTGGCCGGCTTGACGTCGCGGTGGGTCAGGCCGAGCCCGTGGGCCTCGGCCAGCGAGCCGCACACCTGGGCCAGGACGTGCGCGACCCGGGCCGGCGGCTGCGGACCGTGGCTGCGCACCAGGCGCTCGAGATCGATCCCGTCGAGGTACTCCATCGCGTAGTAGAAGACGCCGTCGATCGAGCGGCCGTAGTCGAAGATCGCGACGGTGTTGGGGTGGGTGAGCTGGCTCATGTGCTGCACCTCGCGCTCGAAGCGCTTGAAGCTGCTGGCCTCGTGCCGCTCGGGCGGCAGCAGCTTGATCGCGGTCGGGCGACGCAGCATCGCGTGGCGCGCGCGGTAGACGGTGCCCATGCCGCCCTCGCCGATCTTGACCTCGAGGGTGTACTGGCCGAGCTGCATCGCCTCGCTGACCTGCCGGCGCAGGCCGTAGATCAGGCGCGAGCCGGTGGTCGCCAGCCACACCGCGACGCCGGCGTAGACCGCGGTCCCGATCACCAGCGCGCCGCCCGGCACGTCGAGCTTTGCGTCGTGCCACACGGCGAGCGCGATCGCCGCGAGCTGCAGCGGCACGAACGAGATCGCGGTGACGACCGCGGTGCGGCGACCGCTCGACGGCACGATCAGCGTGCGCGCGAGGATCGTGAAGTTGTGCCAGATGAACGCGCTGTAGATCGCCGCGTGCAGCTCGGCCTGGGCGTAGGCCGAGACGCCGAGCTCGAGGCCGATCACGATCACGCAGAACGCGTCGATGCGGTACAACCACTCGAGGCTCAGCCGCTGCCGGCGCAGCCCGAAGTACCAGATCGCGGCGAACGTCAGCTGCCCGACCAGCGCGGTCTGGAACACGAAGCCGACGTTCGACGGCCGCACGTCCGGCCACATCGTGTACATGCCGTAGAGGAACGCGACCAGGATCCAGAAGATCCAGAACATCAGCGTCGCGAACAGCGCCAGCCGCGACTCGACGTACGCGCGCGCCTCCTCGCGCGTGCTCGCGGGCCCCCACGGCGCCACCCGGATCCGGCCCGGCGTCGACATCCGCGACCATTGTCGCCCCACGCCGCGGCGCGCGCAACGTGCCCGCCCATCGACCGCTTCACGCGTTGTTCACGCCGACCCCCACGCGCCGTCACGCCCCGCGGGCGCAGAGTGCGCCGTGGGTGGACTCGACCACCGCGAAAGGAACGGACATGAAGAACCATGACCTGGCGACGTACCGAGGTTGGCGCGGCTCGATGGCGGCGGCGGCCCTGCTGGCGACGGCCCTGGTGGGCTGTGCCGATAGCGATGATGACGACCGGACGGGTGCGGCGACCGAAGCCGCAGCGCGCCACGCGCTGCCGACGCTGACCGCCTCCGGCTGGTTCGGCGACAACCGCGACCGGATCGACGCGATGATCGCGGCCCTGGGCCGGCGCAGCCCCACCTGGGACGCCCACGACCGCCCGGTGGTGACGCTCGACTGGGACAACACCATCACCAAGAACGACACCGGCGATCGGTTCACGTTCTGGATGATCAACCACGACAAGGTGCTGCAGCCGGCGGCCGGCGACTGGGCCAACGTCAGCCCGCACCTGTCCGACGCGGCGCGGGCCGCGCTCGCCGCGGCCTGCGGCAGCCTGGCGGCGCCCGGCGAGCCGCTGCCGACCAGCACCCACCCGGCCTGCGCCAACGAGATCTACGCCGCGTACATCACCGAGAAGACCGTCGCCGGCCTGCCGGCGTGGCGGTACGCGACGGTGACGCCGTACGCGAACTACACCTACCAGCTCACTGCGCAGATCATGGCCGGCCACAAGCCGCAGGACATCCGGCGGTTCGCGCGGGCGGCGATCGCCGAAGGCCTCGCCGCCCCCGAGGGGGCGACCACGACCGTCGGGACCTACGTCGACAACGGCTGGATCCGCATCTACGACCAGGTCCACGAGTTGATCGCCGTGCTGCAGGCGAACGGCTTCGACGTGTGGATCGTGACCGCGTCGCCGCAGCTGGTGATCGAGGCGGTCGCCGACGATCTGGTCGGCGTGGAGCCCGATCACGTGATCGGCATCCGCCAGCTGGTCCGCCACGGCCGGGTCACCGCGGACACCGCGGGCTGCGGCCCGGTGGCCGACGGCGCCAACACGATGATCACCTTCGACGAGGGCAAGCGCTGCTGGATCAACAAGGTCATCTACCGCGAGCCGGTCGACGCCCAGCTCGCGGCCAACCCTGACCCAGGCCGCCGCGCGGTCTTCGCCGCCGGTGACTCCGACACCGACATCGCGTTCGTCAAGGACGCCACCGTCCTCAAGCTCGCGATCAACCGCGCCAAGATCCAGCTGATGTGCAACGCGCTCAGCAACTACGACGACCGCTGGCTGTTCCAGCCGATGTTCATCAACCCGCGGGCGCGCCGCACCTCGGCCTACCCGTGCAGCACCACCCGCGACGCGCGCGGCGACCTGATCGTCGACGAGGCCGGCCAGCCGATGGCCGACCAGTTCGAGCCGGCGTACTGACCGGCGCGGGGCGGGGCGCCGCGCGGGGGGAGGCCGCCCGCCGGCCGGCCGGCGCCATTTAATTAGTTCAGCGAACGAATCATATTGACCGGGCCGCGGCGGATCGCATATCTGACCGCCATGCACCAGCCCGCCCTCTCCTTGCTCGGCCGCGCCGGCCTGGTCGCCGCGCTGGCCCTCGCCGGCTGCGGTACCAGCGACCCCGCCGCCACGATCGACGCGCCTGGCGGCGTGGACGCCGCGACCACCGACGCGCCGCCGGCGCCGCCGGTCGAGCTCGACGGCTTCACCGCCACCGCGGCCGACGCGGTGTGCGCCGCGCTGTTCCGCTGCTGCGACGACGACCTGGTCGCGTACTTCGCGCCGTTCCGGACCGACGAGCGGCTGGCCGCGTTCGCCGACCGGCTGCCGCCGACGGCGACGCTCGACGAGGCCGGGTGCCGCGCGGTGCTGCGCGAGATCTACGACGTCGCGCCGTTCGGCGACTGGGTCGCGGCCGCGCGCCGCGGCGAGGTCGCGTACCTCCCGGCGGCGGCCGGCGCGTGCGTGGCCGAGCTCGGCGCCGCCGCCTGCGGCGCTCCGGCGCGCGCCGCGCTGTACGACTCCACCTGCTTCGCCTACGCCGCGCCGGGCGGCGGCGCCGAGCAGCGCCGGATGTTCGCCCGATCGCGCACCACCGGCGCCGCCTGCGCGCCGATCCGCGACGGGCTCGGCGGCGTGTTCTACGGCAGCTGCGATCCGACCCAGGCGTTCTGCTGCTACGGCGTCGCCGGCAGCCCCGGCTGCCAGTTCCCGTTCGCCGCCGACGGCGCGGTCCGTCCCGGGACCTGCCAGCCGGTCGCCGCGGTCGGCCAGGCGTGCTCGACCGGGCTGCCGCTGCAGCTGTGCGCCACCGGCGCCGACTGCGACTCGGCCACCGACCAGTGCCGGGCCGGGGTCGACACGCCGCTGGCCGTCGGCGCGACCTGCGTCGACGCCAGCTTCAACCTGCTCGGCGTGTGCGAGGTGTCGTGGTGCGACGTGCTCGGCAGCAAGCGCTGCGAGGCCCTGCGCGCCGACGGCGCGAGCTGCGGCGGTGGCGACGAGTGCGCCTCGGGCCTGTGCCAGGGCACCTGCCGGCCCAACGACGTGTGCGTCGGCGCGGCGCCGGCCACCGACGCCGGCGTGCCCGACGCGCCGCTCGCGGTCGACGCCGCCGCCATCGACGCGCCGCTCGCCATCGACGCGGGCGCGCCCGACGCGCCGCCGGCCCTCGACGCGGGCACCCCCGACGCGCCGCCGGCCGGCGACGGCGAGCGCTGCGCCACCGCGCTCGACCTGCTGGCGGCGTCGACCGGGACGCCGGTCGCCACCTACACCCACCGGGTCAGCGCCAGCTTCGGCGCCAGCGACGACTACAACCCGCTGACCACGTCGGGGCTGCCGCCGGGCTGCTCGGTCGTCTACGACGCGCGCGGCAAGGAGCGGGTGTTCGCGATCACGCTCAACCCCGGCGACCGGCTGCGGCTGCGCGCCGAGCTCACCGACGGGCGCCAGGCCGGCATCTACCTGCTCGACACCTGCCCGGGCGGCAGCTGGCCCGACTTCGACAACACCACCGCGTGCGGCTCCAACGAGTACAACGTCGGCTTCTGCGGGATCACCGGCTGCGACGCCGCGGCGCTGAACATCCTCTACCCCACCTCGCTCGGCGGCGCGCCGACCCAGCCGGCGACGTTCTGGGTGGTGGTCGATCAGGTCGGCGGCGACACCGCGCCCGGCTTCAACCTCGACTGGCAGCGCATCGCGCCGTGACCGCCCTCGACGCGGTCGCCCGGGTGGCCGATGCTCGGCCCATGACCAAGCGCAAGCCGCCCGCGGCCGCGCCGGCGCTGCCGGACGGCGTCGAGGAGGCGATCGTCCTCGCGCTGTTCGACCTGGCCAACCAGCTGGTGCGGCGCGGCGACGAGCTCGCCGCCGCGGCCGGGCTGACCACCCAGCAGTGGCTGGTGCTGTTGCACGTCGCCGGCGATCCCAACTTCCCGAGCCGCGCCGGGCGCGCCACCACGCCGGTGTTGCCGTCGGAGATCGCCCGCGTGCGCGGCGTGTCGCGGGCCACCGTGAGCGCCGTCGTCGCGGCGCTGCGCCGTCGCGGGCTGATCACCGACGCGCCCGATCCCGCCGACGGCCGCCGCCGCCAGCTCGCGCTGACCGACCGCGGCGCCGAGGCGATCGCGCAGATCCAGCCGCTGCGCCGCGCCGCCAACCAGCGCCTGCTCGCCGCGGTCGCGCCCGCCGCGCGCGCGCAGTTCCTCCGCTACCTCACCGCGTGCCTCGATCAGCTGTGGGACGCGCGCGAGGCGGCGCCGCCGCCCGCGACGCCAGGTCGGCCGCGCCGGCGGCCGCAGTAGGCTACGGTCGGTCATGCGCGCCGTCGCGATCGTGTCGCTGACCCTGGCCGGCTGCGCCGCGACCCGCGCCGCGCCGCCGCCCCCGCCGCCGGTGACCCGGACCGCCAGCCTCGACGAGCTGGTGCGGGTGCGCTGCGCCGCCGACGCCACCGAGGTGATCACCAGCTGGACCGGCACGGTCTACGCCTACCCGCGCGACGAGCGCCCGCGGGCGCTGTTCGACGTGGTCGGCGTGAACGTCGCGCGGTGCCTGCCGATCGACGCCGGCTGGACCCTCACGTCGCGCGAGCTCATGTACTACCTGGCGCCGGGTGGCACCACGCCGCTGCGGCGCTGGCGCAACCCGTGGACCGACGTCGAGGTGCCGGTCGTGCACGTCGCCAACCGCCTGGTGCAGGCGCCGCTCGGCGGTGGCGTCCCGCTGACCATCGCCGACGGTCGCGCCACGCTCAGCATCGACGTGCCGCTGTTCTATCCCAACCCGCTGGCCGCCGATCCGGCGCTGGCCGCGTACGGCCCGAGCCCGAGCTACCAGGGCGGCGAGTTCTTCACGCTCAGCGTCCCCGCCGCCGCGCTCACCGCGACCACCGCGCCGACGATGCAGCTCACCTGGCACCGCCTCGGCCCGTGGCTGCCGTGGATGCAGATGGGCGACCGCCCCGGCGTGCTGCTCTACCGCGCCAGCGGCCGCAAGCTGGGCTCGCTCGACGAGCTGCCCGCGTTCCTGCGCGCCGAGCTGCGCGACCGCCTGCCGCTGTTCGCGCACGCGCCGACCTGCGTCGTCGACGCGCGCAACCAGACCTCGTGGACGTACTTCGCCGCGCACCTCGCCGACTACCTGGCGGGCGCCGAGTTCCCGCGGCCAGCGCCCGTCGATCCCGACGAGTGTCCCGCCGCCGCGCGACCGCATGGCCCCGCGCCGCCGCCGTGACCGGCGCGCCCGCGTATGCTCGGCGCATGCGCCGCGCCGCCCTGTCGCTCCTGATCGTCACCGCGTGCGGCGGCTCGCCGCCGCGCCCCGCCGGCCCCGAGCCGCAGTCCGGGCCCGACCTGTCGCCGGCGCTGGCGCCGGTGCGCTGGATGGTCGGCGACTGGGAGCACCCGGGCGGCCGCGAGCACTGGGTCGCCACCGCCGGCGCGTTCTACGGCGTCGGGTTCCTCGCCGACGGCGGCTTCGAGGCGATGATCATCGACGACGCGCCCGCCGACGCCGACGGCAAGCCCGACGGCGTGCTGCGCCTGTTCGCGATGCCGGGCGGCGCCGCCGAGACCGTCTTCACCGCGGCCGACGCCGATCCCGAGGCGCTGCGCTTCGCGAACCCGCAGCACGACGACCCGCAGATCATCGCGTACGCGCCGGGCGGCGACGCGCTCACCGCCACGGTCAGCGGGCCGCGCGGCGAGCTGGTCATCCCGATGACCGCGGTCACCGGCGAGCCGGCCCCCGAGGCCGAGGCCGCCGACGTGGCGTTCGCCCGCGCCACCGACGCCGACGGCGCCGACGGCTGGGTCGCGGCGTTCGCCACCGACGGCGCGATGATGCGCGCCGGCAAGCGCGTCGAGGGCCCCGCCATCCGCGCGACGATCGCGCCGCTCCTCGCGCGCGCCGATCTGCTGTGGGAGCCGGTGTGGAGCCGCCGCTCGCCCGACGGCCAGTGGGCCGCCACCGTCGGCCGCGCCCGCATCGTCGATCACGCCCGCGTCACCTGGCGCGGCAGCTACCTGACGATCTGGCGCGCCGAGGCCGACGGCTGGAAGGTCGTCTTCGACGTCGGCCGCGGCGAGCAGCCGCTGTAGCAGGTTGTCGAGAAACGCCGGCGACGAGCCCCCTGCAATTCAGATCAAGAGGCTCTCCTTCACCGGCTGGCCGTCGGCGAACCGGGTCGGGCGCAGCGGCGTGCAATCGACGGTCTCGAAGCGGCGCGCGGTGGCGAGCTCGGCGGCGGCGCGGCCGGCGGCCCACGACTGCATCGCGCCGCGGCCGGTGAAGCCGAAGGCCTCGATGACCCGCTCGTGGCCGGGGGCGAAGCCGATGATGCCGCACAGGTCGGGCGTGTACTCGTAGAGGCCGCTCCAGCCCGAGCGGTGCTTCATCCGCGCGCACTTCGACATCCGCCCGGCGAGCGCGGGCCAGATGTGCTCCTCGAACCAGCCCGGGCCGTCGTAGCTGAAGCGGTAGTCGGTCGGCTCGGCGGGGTCGGCCCAGCCGGCGAGGATGTGGGTCGACTCGCGGTGGAAGTACACGCCGCTGGTGTCGACGAACATGCCGTACGGCCGCAGGTCGACCTCGGGCGCGTGGGCGATCGCGATCTGCCGCCGCACCGGCCGCACCGGCACCGCGTGGCCGTACATCGGCGCGACCCGCCGCGCCCACGCGCCGGTACAGTTGATGACGATGTCGCCGACGACGTTGAGCACCGCCGCGTCGTCGGGCGGCATCGCGTCGCACAGGATCGCCTTGATCGCGGCGTCGCCGGCCGGCGAGAACTCCTGGAACTTCAGCACCCGCACCGTCACCTTGTCGGGATCGAGGTCGATGCCGGCGACGTAGGCGTAGTTCTCGAGCCGCAGCCCGCTGCCGCACAGCCGCCGCGCCTCGCGCCGGTACAGCTCCTTGACCAGGTTGGGGTTGAGCAGCCCGTCCTTGGGCGAGAACGTCGCGCCGGCGACGCCGTCGAGCGTGTCGAGGTACGGGCAGTGCGCCGCCAGCTGCGTCGGGTCGAGCGCCTGCACGCCGAGCTGGTGGTGCTGGTTCTGCCAGGCCATCGCCTCGAGCGCGCCCGGCCAGCGCGCCTCGTCGTACATCCACAGGTAGCCCTTCTGATCGAAGGCGATCTCGTCCTTGACGCTCTCGAAGAACTCGATCGACGGCAGCGCCAGCGCGACGTTCATCTCGGACCGCCAGGTCGCGCGCACGCCGCCGGCGTTGAGCTCGGAGCTCGAGTAGCGACCGCCGAGATCGACGTCGAGGATGGCGATCGAGGTCACGCCGCGCGCGGCCAGGTGCATGGCGGTGGCCGAGCCGAGCAGGCCGCCGCCGAGGATGATCACGTCGAAGCGCTCCACGCGCGCATCGTACCCGGAACCCCGGCGCCGGGGCGCCAACCGGTGACATCCGCGACGGCGCGCGACGCGCGCGACGCGGAGCGGCGTCGGGGACGGCGGCGCCGCGGTGCGGTATCCTGACGTCCCTCACCACCGCACGACATGCCCGCGTCCACGGCCCTCACGATCTCGCGCTGGTGCCCATGCGCGCTGGCGGCGCTCCTGGCCGCAGGCTGCGGGCGCGCGGTGCCCCCGCAGCGGCCAGCCCCCGCCGCCCCCGGCGTCGCGACCTGCGGTCGGCCGCTGCCCGCGCCGGCTCCGCGCCGCGCCGCGACCCCGATGCGCGAGCCGATGCCGTGGGAGCCGACCCCGGCGCCGCCGACGGCCCCGCGCGCCAGCGCGCCGGAGCTCGCCGATCTGGACACGCGCGCGATCGATGTCGGGTTGCGCGCCAACCGGGCGAGCCTGCTGCGCTGCATGTCCGCGCCCGACCTGGCCGGAGGCACCACGCGCGTGGACCTGCGGATCGCGATCCGCCCCGACGGCCACGTCGGAGGCGCCGAGGTCCGCGCCGACGACGTCGACGCCGGGCGGCTGGCCTGCGTCTGCGCCGCGGTCTGGGCGACGGACTTCGGTGCGATCGGCGCGCCGGCGGTCACCCGCAGCGTGCTCCTGTTCTCCGCCAGGTGACGGGCGCCGCGCGCTACGCCGTGCCAGCGGACGCCAGCGCCGCCACCGCGCGCGCCAGCGCCGGCCGCCACGACGGCACCGCGATCCCCAGCGCCGCGACCCGCGCGGTCGATAGCACCGACGTCGTCGGCCGCGGCGCCACGGTCGGCCAGGCCGCGCTGGCGATCGGCGCGACCGGCGCGTCGACGCCGAGCGCCGCGACCACCGCGCACGCCAGCCCGTGCCAGGTGGTCTCCTCGGCGCCGGCGTAGTGATAGACGTCCGGCGGCGCGGCGATCAGCGCCAGCAGCGCCGCCGCCAGATCGTCGACGGCGGTCGGCCGCCCGACCCGATCGGCGACCGCGCGGATCGGCTCGCCGGCGAGCGCCGCGCGCACGATCGCCGGCACGAAGCCCCAGCCGTCGGGCGCGAACAGCCACGACGTGCGCACCACCGTCCCGCCCGCCGCCCGCACCGCGCGCTCGCCGGCGGCCTTGCTCGCGCCGTAGACGTTGGCCGGCGCGACCGGATCGTCCTCGCGCGCTGGCCGCCCCAGCGCGCCATCGAAGACGTGATCGGTCGAGACGTAGATCGATCGCACGCCGCGGGCCGCACACGCCCGCGCGACCACGCCGGCGCCGGTGGCGTTGACCGCGAACGCCGCCAGGCGGTCGCCCTCGGCGCGATCGACCGCGGTGTACGCCGCCGCGTTGATCACCGCGGTCGGCGCGTGGGCGTCGAGCGCCGCGGCCACCTCGTCGGCGTCGGTCACGTCGCACGCCGCGCGATCGAGCGCGATCGCCGCCGGCGCCGCCCGCGCGAGCGCCCGCCCCAGCTGGCCGCCGGCGCCGGTGATCAGGATCGTCACGCCGCCGACTATACGAGCCGGCGATAGCGCCGCGGCGGCGGTCGCGCGTTACCGTCACCAGGCCCATGCACCCGCGCGCCCTCGCCTTGATCGCCATCGCGGCCTGCACCACCCCACCGCCGCCGTTCCCGCGCAGCCCCGCGCCGCCCCCGGCCGCCGACGCACCCGCGCCGCCCGCGGTCGATGCCGGTGCGCCGGTCGAGGCCAGCGCGCTCATCGACGCGGCGCCGGCCCTCAGCGGCCCGGCGCTGTCCGTCGAGGCGGTCGCGGTCGTCGACGGGATCGTGCCGTGGACCTGGCTCGACCGCGTCGAGGGCCCGTGCGGCTATCGCCCGGTCACCCACGTCGAGGGCATCGACGTCGCGACCGGCCAGCCGCGGTGGACCGCGCCGGCCTGGCAGCGAGTGCTGGGCCAGCTGCCCGACGGGGACGTCGTGGTCGCCAGCGGCGGCGCGCTGGCCGTGCTCGGCCGCCGCGACGGCGCGGTCCGCTTCCAGTGCGCGCCGCCCGCCGACAGCCAGGGCGACGACGCCGACTGGCGCCAGGCCGCCGGCCGCCTCCACGTCACGCCGTTCACCCGCGAGGTGCCGTCGGGCGCGGCCCGCCCGTACCAGCTGCCGCCGCCGCTGCCGTTCACGATCACGATCACCGCCACCGGCTGCGCCGCCGGGCCCGACGTCCCGACCCGCACGATGCCGGCGCGGCTGCCGCCGCCCGCGTTCAGCTACGTCGACGGCGCCTGGACCGTGCGCGTCGATCAGCGCACGCCGGCGCTGGCGCCCGAGGCGCGCCCGCAGCCGGTGCAGCCGACCGCCGCGCTGATCGGCGAGCGCGGGGGCGCGGTGCGCTGGCGCCGCACGCTCACGGTGGCGGCGGTCGGTCCGTGCGCGCTGCCGTGACCGCCGGCAGCGGCGCGGCCGCCAGCGACGGCGCGGCGCTGTCGCGGGCCGACACGATCGCCGGCATGATCGGCCAGCCGATGTCGAGCATCGGATCGTCCCACCGCACCGCGCCCTCGTCGGCCGGGTCGTAGGCGACGGTCAGATCGTAGGCGACCACCGCGTCGCCGGTGAGCGCCTGGAAGCCGTGGGCGCAGCCGGGCGGGATCCACAGCTGCCGCGCGCCGACCGCGGTCAGCTCGATCGCCCACCACCGCCGGAACGTCGGCGAGTCGCGGCGCAGATCGACGACGACGTCGTAGATCGCGCCGTGGGCGACGGTCACCAGCTTCCCCTGCGACCGCGTGCGCTGGTAGTGCAGGCCGCGCACGACGCCGCGCCGCGACGTCGACAGGTTGCGCTGCGCGAAGCCGCCGATGCCGAGCGCCGCGTAGCGCCCGTCGCGCCAGGCCTCGATCAGCGTGCCGCGCGCGTCGGCGTGGACCTCGGGCGCCAGCACGACCACGTCGGCCAGCGGCGTCGCCTCGACCTTCACGCGCGCCCGTCCCGCACCGCCTCGATCCACGCGGTGCCGAACCGGGTGTCGGGCTCGAGGTAGTGCCCCTCGCTCCACTCGTTGAGCGACGACACCAGCACCAGCTGCTCGTCGGCGCCGCGCCCCGCGCCCCGCGCGTAGGCGACCGCCCGCGCCACGGCGGCGCGGAACTTGTCGGGGTGCTCACCGACCACCACCGGCGACCACGGGTACTTGTCGGGGCGGGCCGGCCCGAAGTCGGCGCCGCGCGGCGACGCGTCCCAGCCGGGGGTCACCGCCGGATGATACGGGAGCCCCGCCGCCGCCGCGATCTGCGGCCACTGCGCCGCGCGCCGCGCCACGCACGCGTCGTAGTCCTGCAGGAACTCGCCCTTCCACTCGGGCAGCAGCACGTAGTTGGTCACCGCGTCGAAGCCGATCGTCGCGACCTGCGCGATCACGTCGGCGTTGGGCTCGATCGCGGTCAGGTACATCGGCGGCAGGCCGGCCGATGCCAGCATCGCCCGCGCCGCGGCGATCGCCGCGCGCGCGCCGTCGACGCCCAGCTCCTTCATGAAGTAGGTGCTGTCGAAGATCGAGAAGTACGCGCGGCCGTCGACCCGCAGGTAGTTGGGCCGCACCCAGTAGCGCTCGGCGACGTAGCGGACGAACGCGCAGAAGTCGTCGACGTCGGCCGGCACCAGGCGATCGGCCTCGATCACCGGCGTGTCGGTGCGCCGCACCGGCAGCACCCGGCGCGGCATCCGGTTGGCCCACATCAGCGCGAACGGGTAGCGGTCGCCCGACGGCGCGCCGAGGAAGCCCTGATCGAGGGCGTCCTGGAACACCCGCTTGCCGCGGCACCAGAAGAAGCCGTAGACCCAGCCGTCGACGCCGTGGTCGCGGCACAGCGCGATCCGCCGCTCGACCGCCACCGGATCGCGATCGTCGTAGCGCCCCCACGCCGGCAGCCGCGGCTGGACGTGGCCGTCGAAGCGCGGCGGCGAGTCGTAGACCAGGTCCCACTCGGTGAAGCCCGGGTAGAACGACTCGTCGCGCTCGGGGATCGGGTGCCAGCCGGGGTAGACGTAGGCGAGGACGCGCACGCCGGCGCACCCTACCACCGCGGCGCTCACGCCGGCAGCGTCAGCCAGAACGTCGAGCCGCGATCGACCTCGCTGGTGAAGCCGATCGCGCCGCCGTGGGCGACGACGATGCGGCGGGCCAGCGCCAGCCCCAGGCCGACGCCGCCCGACGCGCGCGACCGGCTGCGATCGGCGCGGAACAGCGGCGTGAACACCCGCGGCTGGTCCTCGGGCGCGATCCCGACGCCGCGATCGACGCGATCGCCGCGATGATGAACCTCGCGGTGCAGGACCCGGCGATCCCGACCTGGGTGCCGCTGGCGGTGATCGGCCTCGGCCTGGCGGTGCCGCTCGCGTTCGCGGCGGTGCCGATCGCCCGCGCGGCGCGGCTGCCGGTGCGCGCGGCGCTGGCCGCCGGCGGCCCGCGCGGCGCCGTCGTGCGCGCGACGTGGTTGCCGCTGGCGGCGCGCAACGCGCTGCGCCGCCCGGGCCGGCTGGTGCCGACGCTGGCGCTGATGATCACCGGCGGCGCGCTGGTGATGACCGCCGCCGGCGTGCAGCGCGGGCTGGCGCGCACCGCCGATCGCGTCGAGGACGCCCGCCGCTACCAGCTCGAGGTCCGCACCGCCGCGCCGCTCGACGAGCGACGCCTGGCCGCGGTGCGCGCGACGCCCGGCGTGCGCGCGGTCGAGGCGTGGTCGGTGGCGCCGGCCGCCCGCGGCCCGGTGGCACGGACGCACCCCGACGGCGGCCACGGCGCGTTCGTGCTGGCCGCGCCGCCGGCCGACGGCACGACGCTGGCGCAGTTCCCGCTGCGCGCCGGGCGCTGGCTGCGCCCCGACGACGACGACGCGGTGGTGCTGTCGGATCGCGGCGCGCCGATCGGCGCGCGGATCGAGCTGACGGTCGACGGCCGGGTCAGCGCCTGGACCGTCGTCGGCGTGGTCGACGAGCTCGCCGGGCGCTCGGCGTTCGTCACGCCGGCGGCGTTCCGCCGGGTCACCGGCCAGGCCGGGCCGACGCTCCTGCGCATCGCCGCCGACCCCGGCGCGCTGCCCGGCGTCGAGCGCGCGCTCGACGGCGTGCCGGTGATCTACGCGCTGCCGATCCACGGCCTGCACTCCATCATCGCCGACCACGTCGCGATGGTCGTGCGCGCGGTCGTGGCGCTGGCCGCGGTGGTGGCGGCGGTCGGCTTGCTCGGGCTGGCGATCGCGATGGGCGTGTCGGTGGCCGAGCGCACCGGCGAGCTCGGCGTGATGCGGGCGATCGGCGCCAGCGACCGGCGGCTGGTGGCGGTCGTGGTCGGCGAGGCGATGGCGATCGGCGCGGTCGCGGTGATCGCGGCGCTGGCGCTGACCGCGCCGCTGACCGCGCTGGTGGTCGACCGGGTCGCGGTGATCGGGCAGCCGCCGTTCGCGCTGTCGCCTCCGGCGATGATCGGGTGGTCGCTGGCGGCGCTGATCGGCAGCGCGCTGGCCAGCCTGGCGCCCGCCCGGCGGGCGATCCGGATGTCGGTGCGGGCGGCCCTGGCCGAGGCCTGATCAGCGTCGGTGTGAGCCGAATTCTGGCCCCGGCGATCACCGCCGGCGAAACTTGACGGCGGCGGGGCGCTGGCCGAACCTGCCGCGTCCGCCACCGCGGTCGGACCGGAATTAGCTCCGCCCTCGCACCGTTGATCTGCCGATGACCAAGCTGCCCGCCGTCGTTCTGTCGCTCGCTGCCGTCGCCGCCTGCGGTGGCCAGCGCGCCCCCCGCACCGACGAGCGGGCCGCGCCGACCCCGCCCGTCCCCGCCCCGGCCCCGAGCCCGACGCCCGCGCCGCCCCCGGCCCCGACGCCCGACCTGGTCGCGACCCAGCCGGCGCCGCCGCCGACGCCGCCCCCCGACGTGTTCCCCGCCGACTGCAGCGTCACCCCGCCCAGCCAGGCGATGCGCGACATCCTGTGGGGCACGACGTCGGACGCCAAGCCCGAGCTGCTCGACGGCGTCCGCCCCGAGAAGTTCGGCCAGCACTACTACGTCAGCGACGAGGGCCACGCCGACCGCTTCAAGCAGTACATCGAGAACAGCGGCGGCGGCTACGTCGGCATCGGCTCGGACCAGGCCTACCTCTACATCGGGTGGGCCCGGCCGCAGTTCGCGTGGACCGTCGACTACGACGACCAGGTCGTCGGCATGCACGAGCTGCAGCAGGCGTTCATCGCCGCGTCGGCGACCCCCGCCGAGTACAAGGCGATGTGGCGCAACGATCACAGCGACGCCGCCAAGGCGATCATCGCGCAGATCGCGCCCGAGCCCCGCGCCAAGAAGCGCCTGCTCCACATCCTGGGCCAGGGCCAGCCGCGCATGCGCCGGCGGATGGCGCGCCTCGAGAAGAACCTCGCCGGCACGCCGACCTACCTGTCGGATCAGGCCACCTACGACTTCATCCGCAACATGATCAAGAACGGCTGCGTGCGGCCGCTGCTGGTCGACCTGCTGGCCGACAAGGGCATGAAGGGCATCGGCGAGGCGATGACGAAGGTCGGCCTGCCGGTGCGCACGCTGTACCTGTCGAACGCCGAGGAGTACTGGACGTACACCGACCAGTTCCGCGCCAACGTCCGCGGCCTGCCGACCGACGCCAAGTCGCTGGCGCTGCACACCCAGTCGTCGAACGCCAACGAGGACTACCGCTACAGCGCGCAGCCGCTCGACACGTTCAAGGCGTGGCTCGACGACGGCTGGGCCCGCAGCGTCGACATGATGATGGGCCGCATGCCGGTGAAGGGCCTCACCGACTTCCCGTCGCAGCTGTTCACGACGACGCCGGCCGAGGCCAAGGCCGCGCGCGAGGCCAAGCGCGGCGGCAAGAAGAAGAAGCCGGCGACGCCGTGACCGCCGCACGCAAGACCTCGTTCGCGTACCTCGCCCTGGCGGTGATCTGGGGGACGACGTGGTTCGCGATCCGCGAGAGCATGGGGCCCGACGGGTTCCCGACGATGCTCGCGGCGGCCTTGCGCTTCACCCTGGCGACCGCGATCCTGGTGCCGATGGCGTGGCGGGCGCGGCCGTGGCCCGAGCGGGCGCAGTGGCCGTGGCTGATCGTCGCCGGCATGCTCAACGCGCTGGGCTACGCGCTGATCTACCTCGGCGAGCGCGAGGTGCCGGGCGGCCTGGCGGCGGTGCTGTTCGGCACCCAGCCGCTGGTGGTCGCGGCGCTCTTGTTCCTGACCCGCATGGAGACCGTGCGCGTCCACGACGTCGCCAGCGCGGTGATCGCGCTGATCGGCGTGGCGATCATCTTCGCCGACCAGCTCGCGGTGTCGGGCGGCCAGGCGGTCGGCGTCGTGCTGGTCATCGCGTCGGTCGTCGTGTCGGCGCTGTACACGATGGTGATCAAGCGCCACGGCGGCCGCACCCACGTGCTGGCCTCGACGACGGTGTTCGTCGGCGTGACCGCGGTCTGCCTGTGGATCGCCGCCGGGTTCTCGGACCACGAGGCGATGCCGTGGCCGCTGCCGGTCAACGCCACCCTGGCGCTGGTGTACCTGGCGGTGGCCGGCACCGCGATCGGCTTCGTCGCGTACTTCTGGCTCCTGGCGCGGGTCAGCCTGCTCGCCGCCAACGTGCTCGGCTTCGTCCTGCCGGTGATCGCGCTCGCGGTCGACGCGCTGTTCGAGTCGCACACCCGGCTCGGCCCCCAGGCCTACGCCGGCGTCGCGGTGATCCTGGGCGCGGTCGCGCTGTCGCAGCGCAAGCCCGCGCCGACGCCGGCGGCGTAGCGATCACGGCCGCCCCTGCCGCGACAGCGCCGCCGCCTCGGGCGCGAGCGTCGGCCCGGCCCACGCCAGCAGCGCGCGCACCTCGGGCGGCGACGACGTCAGCCGGCCGACCTCGGTCGGCGTCAGGCGGCGGATCCGCGTCGCCGCCGTGAAGTGGTAGCGGGCGCCGTCGATCCGCAGGTGGCCGTAGCGGCAGCGGTCGCCGACCACGCAGCGCCCGCACGGGCGATCGCCGATCCACCACCACGCGCCATCGACGCGGGCCGCCGACCACGGCGGCGCCCACGCCGGCCGCGGCGGGCGCTTGCGACGCCGCTGCCAGCGCGGCCCGTGGCGCAAGACCCCCGCCGGGTCGATCACGAACCGCTGGTAGCGAGGGTCTCGCGGCCAGCGCGGCTCGACCTCGAACAGCAGGTGGTCGTAGACGATGTGCTGGCCGGCGATCGTCCGGACGTCGAAGCGCGCCGCGACGTCGGCGCGGACGTCGTCCCAGCGCCGCCCGACCTGCGCATGCAGCCAGCGGTACAGCGGCGCGAGCTTGTCGTAGAACGCGCGGTGCACCGGCCGCAACGGCGGCGGCGCGCTGGCGCCGGCCGCGGCGTCGTCGACCGTCAGCCGGCGCAGCCACGCGTGCGCGGTGGCGCGGGCCTCGGCGTGTGACTGCCGCCGCTCCCAGCGGTTGTAGTTGTAGCGCCCGCCCTCGATGACGGTGCGCGCGAGATCACGACGGGCCATGGGGCTCCCGAATCCAGACGCGAGGAGAGGTTGCGTCGTGGGGAGCCGCCGGCGGCGGTGATCGGACGATCCCGCGCTACCAGCTCACGCCACGACGACGGCGAAGCGGTTGGGCTCGGCGATCGTCGACATGCGCCTCTTGTACGGATCCCGGACACTCCGGTCAAGCACAAACGCGAGGCCGCGGGGTCGCCGTCGCCAGGCCGCAGCGGTAAGGTCGCGCGTGGCCAGCGATCGCGACTCCGCCTCGGGCGATCAGGGCCGGCTGTTCGCCGGGCCCGAGCCGACGCTGGCGTCCCTCGAGGGCGAGCTGGGCCGGGTGGTCTTCCGCAACCCCGAGACGCTGTGGACGGTCGCGCGGCTCAACCTGACCGACGGCACCGAGGCGACGATCGTCGGCGAGCTGCCCGAGCTGCCGCCCGGCATGCCGCTGACGGTCCGCGGCCAGTGGGTCGACGACAAGAAGTTCGGCCGCCAGCTCAAGCTGGCGGGCTACGCCACCCGCACCCCCGAGACGCTAGCCGGCATCGAGCGCTTCCTCGGCTCCGGCATCATCCCCGGCATCGGCCTCGAGCTGGCCCGGCGGATGGTCGCGCACTTCAAGATGGAGACGCTGGCGGTGGTCGAGGGCCAGCCCGATCGGCTGACCGAGGTCGACGGCATCGGCCGCCACCGCGCGCAGAAGATCGCCGCGGCGTTCGCCGAGCACCGCCACGTCCAGGACGTGATGGTGTTCCTGCTCGGCCACGGCGTCTCGATCGGGTTCGCCGCGCGGATCGTCAAGCGCTACGGCAAGGACGCGATCAAGGTCGTCCGCGCCAACCCGTACCGGCTGGCGGTCGAGGTGTGGGGCATCGGCTTCCGCACCGCCGACGCGATCGCCGAGCGCCTCGGCATCGCCCGCGACTCGCCCGATCGGCTCGACGCCGGGCTGATCCACGTGCTGGGCGAGCACGTCGAGGACGGCCACGCCCACGTGCCCGAGGGCATCCTGCTCGAGCGCACCGCCGAGCTGCTCGGCGTGGCGCGCGACCTGTTGCCGGCGCGGGTCGACGCGCTGGTCGAGCGCGGCTTGACGACCCGCGAGATCCTCGGCGAGCGCGGCCGGTGCCTGGCGCTGGCCGAGGTGACCGCGCTCGAGAGCTCGGCGGCCTCGGCGTTCGCCGAGCTGGTGATGACGCCGCCGCGGGTCACGGTGCTCGACGTCGAGCACGCGATCAGCCAGTTCGAGGTGAGCTCGGGCCTGGCGCTGGCGCCGCAGCAGCGGGCCGCGGTGGCCGCCGCCGCCGTCGACAAGTGCGTCGTCATCACCGGCGGTCCCGGCGTCGGCAAGACCACGATCGTCAAGGCGGTCGTCGACCTCGCCGGCCGCGCGCGCCGCTCGATCGCGCTGGCCGCGCCCACCGGCCGCGCCGCCAAGCGGCTGGCCGAGTCGACCCGCACCGAGGCGGTGACCTTGCACCGGCTGCTCGAGTACCAGCCGCAGCTCGGCACCTTCGCCCGCGGCAAGGACAACCCGCTCGAGGCCGACGTGATCGTCGTCGACGAGGTGTCGATGGTCGACCTGGCGCTGTTCCGCGCGCTGGTGGTGGCGGTGCGGCCGACCGCGCAGCTGGTGCTGGTCGGCGACATCGACCAGCTGCCGTCGGTGGGCGCCGGCGCGGTGCTGGCCGACGTGATCGCGTCGGGCGCGGCGACGGTGGTGCGGCTGACCGAGATCTTCCGCCAGGCCGCGGCGTCGAAGATCGTCACCAGCGCCCACCAGATCAACCGCGGCGAGGTGCCCGACCTCGCCACCAGCGGCGACAGCGACTTCTACTTCATCGCCCGCGACGAGCCGGCCGCGGCCCAGGCCACGATCGTCGAGCTGGTCGCCGAGCGCATCCCGGCGCGGTTCGGGCTCGACCCGGCCACCGAGATCCAGGTGCTGGTGCCGATGCACCGCGGCGAGCTGGGCACCACCGCGCTCAACGCCGCGCTGCAGGCCAAGCTCAACCCGCCCAAGGACGGCGCGACCGTCATCCTGCGCGGCGAGCGCACCTTCCGCGCCGGCGACAAGGTGATGCAGCAGAAGAACGACTACGACCGCTCGGTCTACAACGGCGACATCGGCGTGATCGAGTCGATCGACGCCGACGGCGCCAAGGTCCGGGTCGGCTTCGGCGACGGCCGGGTCGCCGACTACGAGCGCAACGACCTCGACCAGCTGGTCCACGCCTGGGCGGTGTCGATCCACAAGAGCCAGGGCTCCGAGTACCCGGCGGTGGTGCTGTCGCTGGCCACCCAGCACTTCGTCATGCTGGGCCGCTCGCTGCTCTACACCGCGGTCACCCGCGGCAAGCGGCTGGTCGTCGTCGTCGGCTCGCGCCGCGCGATCGCGCTGGCGGTCGGCAACGCCACCGCGCGCGCCCGCTGGACCTACCTCGCCGAGCGCATCCGCGCCGAGCTCGAGCCCGGCGACGCCGCGTAGCTACCAGCCGCCGTCGTCGTCGTCGCCGCCGTCGTCGTCACCGTCGTCGTCGTCGCCGTCCGCGCTGTCGCTGCCGTCGTCACCCTCGTCGTAGCCCTCGCCGCCGCCGTCGAAGACGCCGAGGTCGGCGATCACCTGGAAGTCGACGCCGTACGCGACCGGCAGCGGGAAGTCCTCGGGCCCGTTGGCCGACCAGTGGTTGCGCCACGCCTTCTCGAAGTAGCCGCGCACGTCGTGGATGATCATCAGGTCGCGCATCAGCCCGGCGGCGTTGGTCCCGCCCTCGGCCTTGATCGCGTCCAGGCCCTTGGTCGCGAAGTCGGCCGGCACCAGCGCGGCGACCTCGCCCATGTCGTCGATCCCCATGATCGCCAGCTCGTCGACCACCTCGGCGGGGACGTCGGGCGAGCCCCAGTCGAGCTTGAGCGTCCCCTCGGCCACCGCCGCGGGGAAGGATTGCTGGAGGTAGCCGACGATGGCCGCCTCGGTGACCGGCCCCGACGGGGGCGGCGGACCGGCGGGCTTGGCCGCGGGGTGGCCGCACGCGAGCAACGCGAGGGCAGCGATGACGGCGAGGAAGGATGCGCGCATGGCTCCAGTGTCGACCGCACGGCCGCCGCTGTCACCCACGCGCGGCGAAATCACCACCGCCATCGTGAGGTGCGTCGGACCGCCGCAGCGTAGGCTCGGGCCGGTGGCCGCGGGCCACGAGGAGGACGCATGCGCCAGGTCTCGATCATCGCGGTGGCCATCGCCACGCTCGCCGGCTGCAAGAAGAAGGAACCGGCGGCGCCACCCCCACCGCCGCCGCCGGCCGTCGATGCCGCGCCGATCACCGTCGACGCCGCGCCGGTCGCGGTCGACGCGGGCGATCCCGAGGCGGCGGCGCGCCAGGGCAAGCGGACCGGGCTGGGCGCGGCCGACGAGGTCCCCGAGGTGGTCGTCGAGGCGCTGATCGCCGCGATCGCCGAGGGCAAGGTGCCGGCGGCGCGGTTCGTCGATCCGGCCGAGGGCTACCTCGAGCACATCATCATGCCGGGCGCGATGGAGAAGGCCGATCCCGACGTCATCAAGCGCCACTGCGGGGCCAAGGCGGCGACGCGCTTCACCGACGACGCCAAGACGCTGATGCGCGAGCAGGCCGAGGGCAAGAAGGACCCCGCGTACGTCGACCACGAGCTGATCTGCAGCAACGAGTTCCTGGCCACCGCCGACCCGACGTTCGGCGCACGCCCCGACCCCGCCGGCGGCGACGCCCCGGTCGGCGGCACGCCGTGGAAGTACGCGCTGTGCCGCTCGGGCGGCGCCGGCGAGTACGACGCCAACTACGAGCTGCTGTTCGCGCCCGACGCCACCCGCGGCGTGCGGGTGGTGGGCATGTTGACGTGGGAAGGCGGCATGAACCCCGACGCGGTCTGGCCCGACTTCGCCAAGGACGCGCTCAAGGTCGGCGCCTGCAAGAAATAGGGCGCAACCGCCGCGCGGCCTGGCCGATAGCCTCGGCATGCCAGCCACCGATCTCCGCCCACCCTCCGTCGCCAGCGCCTCCGGCGGCTGGGCGCCCGCCGCCGACCCGCGCGCCACCGTCTACGGCCCCGCGATCGTCGGCACGCTCAAGGTCGACGACCCGCGGGTCATCGCCTCGCTGGCGGCGCTGCGGGTGCCCGAGATCCCGCGGCCGCCGCCGGTGGCCGCGCCGCCGCCACCGCGGACGTCTCGCCTGGCGATCATCGGCGCGGCGCTCGCGCTCCCGCTGCCGCCGCTCGGGCTGATCGTCTCGACGATCGCGCTGGTCCGGATCGTCGGCGCCCGGGCGCGCCGGCGCGGCGAGGCGGTGGCGGTGCTCGGCGTCGCCGCCAGCGTGATCGCGCTGGCCGCGGCGCTGGCGGTCGCGCTGGCGCGCGGCTAGCGCGCACCGCGTCGCCGCGCGCGCGGCTAGAACGGCGTCGCGACGCCGAGGTGCAGCGCCAGCTCGCGGCTGGTGCCCAGATCGTAGAGCTCGACCGAGCCCTTGAGCCGCACCGCGGGGTCGACGCGCACGGCCACCGCGGCGGTGTAGCGGTACATCGCGGCGCGCGACGTGAGCGGGCTGGTGACCAGCACGTTGCCCTTGCGGCGCAGGCCGTCCCAGCGGGCGATCAGCTCGACCCGCCCGACCGGCACCTCGCCCTCGACGTAGAAGCCGTCCTTCACGAAGTAGTCGGCGTAGGTGCCGTCGGGGCCCGGCCCGTACTTCCAGCGCAGCGCCGGCGTGTCGCCGATCGCGACCCGGGTGCGGCGCACGAGGTACTCGCCGCGCAGCGTGACCACCGGCAGCCGCGCCACCGCGTCGACGCCGGCGATCACGAAGTCGAGGTCGCGGCCGGGATCGTAGGTGCCGGCCATCGCCGAGCCGCCGAGCGTGAGGTCGCTGGCGTCGTCGAACTCGATCGTGCCCGCCACCCGCGCGCCGACGATCGGCTGCGAGTTGGTGTCGGTGTAGTACTGGCCCGGCGAGCGCGACAGCGTGAAGTCGAAGTCGGTGGCGTCGGCGCCGGCCTTGGGCCTCAGTTGTCATGGGCCCCTTCGACGATCCAGTCGGTGATCAGCGCGACGTCGCTGGCCGGCAGGTACGGCGGGCCGTTGCGCGGCATGCGCGCACCGAACGGCGGCGCCACGCCGAGCTTCTGCACCAGCACGCTGGCGCAGGGATCGCCGGCGACGACGATCGTCTGCCGCGAGCGGTTGCCGCCGAGCCGCAGCGCGCTGTAGCTGCCGAGGTCGAGGCCGCTGTCGCGCAGCCCGGTGCCGCCCGCGGTGTGGCAGCGCAGGCAGTCGGTGTCGGTGCGGCGCAGCGCGCCCCCGAGCAGGTCGGTCGCGAAGCTGACGGTGGTCGCCGGAGCGCTGTCGGTGATCTCGCAGCGGTTGTCGTCGAGCGGACCGACCTCGGGGCCGAGCACGTCGACGCAGGCCACCGCGGGCAGCACGACCAGCAGCCACGCGCCGCGCGCGCCGATCATGGGGTGAACGCCACCCGCGCGGTGACCCGCGCGTCGCCCACGTCGGGCGCGGCGTCGGTGCGGATGCCGCCGATCGCCGCGGCCACGCACGCCTGCGTCGCGGCGCTGCCGCCGCGGGCGCTGACCCGCTGCGGGCGGCGCGCCTCGCCGATCGTGAAGCTGACGGTGACCGTGCCCGGCGTCGCGCCGGGGATGCAGCCGCGCAGCGCGGGCAGCGCGCGATCGACGCCCTTGCGCGCCGCGCCGGCGGCCAGCGCGCCGTCGACCGCGACGCTGGCGACGCCGACCGTCGCGGCCCGGGCCGGTGGCGCGACGACCGGCGGCGGCGTGACGACCGGCGGCGGCGGCGGCGTGACGACCGGCGGCGGTGGCGC
>JAEUJY010000144.1 GCA_016794525.1 Myxococcales bacterium | reverse complement strand
GGTTCGGCACCGAGGACACCGGCACGATGCGCGGCGAGCTGGGGCCGGGCGAGACCGATCGCTTCGCGCTGTCGCCGAGCCCCGGGCCGGGCAGCCTCGACGTCGTCGTCGATCCGCCGCCCGGCGTCGAGGTGACGATCGCGCTGGCCGGCGGCGCCAGCGGGCAGGGCGGGCCGCTCGGCGATCGCGCGCAGCTGTCGGCGGCGCCGGTCGCGGCGCACCAGCCGGTGATCGTGGTGCTGACCGGCAAGGGCAAGAAGGGCACGCCGGCCGGTCCGTACCAGCTGCGCTGGTCGCTCACCACCGGCGCCGCGCCGCCGGTCGTCGAGGACGACCCGATGCCGCCGGAAGAGGAGTGATGGCTCGGCGCCCGCCGGCCGCCGCGGTGGTGCTGGCGATCCTGGCGGTCGCCAACCTGCTGTCGTACGCGTCCCGCAACGCGCCGTTCGCGGTCTACGACGACCTGCGCGCGCAGTTCGGCGTCGACGATCGCGACCTGGGCTGGCTGGGCACCGCGTTCATGCTGCCGCACGCGCTGGCGACGTTGCCGGTCGGCTGGCTGGCCGATCGCGCCGACCGCCGCCGGGTGCTGGCCGCCGGGATCCTGCTGTGGAGCGCGGCCGGCATCCTCGGGGCGGTGCTCGACAGCTACGCCGCGGTGCTGTGCACGCGGGTGCTGGTCGGCCTCGGCACCGCCGCGGTGGTGCCGGTGGCCAACGCGATCCTCGGCGAGCGCTACGCCGGCAGCCACAAGGCGCTGGCGATGGCGGTGTTCAACCTCGGCTTGTTCTTCGGCGGCGCCGCCGGCTTTGGCGTCGGCGCCGGGCTGGGCTTCCCGGCGTCGTGGATCGCGATCGCCGCGCCGGGCTTCCTGCTCGCGGTGGTGGTCGTGACCGTCATCGACGCCAAGGCGGCGACGCTGCCGACCGCCCAGGCCACCGCGGGCCTCGGCACGCACCTGCGCCACCTGCTGACCGACACCCGCGCGGTGCTGGCGGTCCCGACGCTGCGCCGGCTGGCCACCGCGACGACGGTGATGGCGTTCGCCGCCGGCGGCCTGCAGGCGTGGCTGCTGGACTTCCTGCAGCGCGACAAGGGCATGAGCAAGGAGGCCGCGACCAGCCTGTTCACCGGCTGCCTGGTGGCCGGGCTGTTCGGGGTGCTGGCCGGCGGCCGGGTCGCCGACCGCCTGCGGCGGCGCTGGGCATGGGGCCGGCCCGGCGCGATCGCGCTGGGCATGGCGCTGACGGTGCCGTGCGGGATCGGCGCGATCCTCCTGCCGGCCGGCCCGGCGCTCACCGCCAGCGCGGTGGCGACGATGTTCTTCATCACCTGGTACCACGGACCGATGGCGGCGTCGGTCGACGACGTCGCGCCGGCCGGCCGCGAGGCCTCGGCCCAGGCGGTGGTGCTGTTCGCGACCCACCTGATCGGCACCGCGCCGTCGTCGCGGATCATCGGCGAGATCAACGAGCGCTGGGGCGGCCGGCCGGCGATGCTCACCGCCGCCGCCGCGGTCGCGGTGGCCGCGCTGCTGATGACCCGGGCGTTCGCGACGATCGGCCCCGACGCCGCCGCCGCGGGGCGGGCGCGCGCCGCGTTTGCTATAACCTGACCGTGCGTCGCCCTCTCGCGCTGACCTCGCTCGCCGTGCTCCTCGGAACCGCGCTGTCGCTCGGCGCGTGCAGCGGGCGCGGCGCGGCGCCGGCCAGCGCGCTCGACCGCTACGCGGCGGCGCTGCGCGCCAAGAACTACGAGGCCGCCTACGACCTGATGTCGTCGGAGTTCCGGGCCAAGGTCAGCCGCGAGGAGTTCGTCCGCATGCTGCGCGACAACCCGCGCGAGGTCGACGACACCGCCGGTCGGCTGGCCAGCCGCAAGCGGCGGATGCAGGTCACCGCCGATCTGGTCTACGGGCTCGGCGACAGCCTGCGGCTGATCGAGGAGGACGGCGGCTGGCGCATCGCCGACAACCCGCTCGCGTTCTACGACCAGTCGACGCCGCGCGCCGCGCTGCGCTCGTTCGTCCGCGCGTACCGGCTCGAGCGCTGGGACGTGATGCTGCGCTTCGTCCCCAAGGCCTACGCCGAGCTGATGGACGTCGAGAAGATGCGCGGCCAGTTCACCGGCGAGCGCAAGGACGCGATGGCCCAGCTGCTCAACGCCCTCGAGGCCAACGTCGATCAGTCGATCGACGAGGTCGGCCCCGGCGAGGCGCGCATGCGCTACGGCGCCGGGCAGCAGGTGACGTTCGTGAAAGAGGACGGGCGGTGGCGGCTCAAAGATCTCGAGTGATCTCCTGGCGGCGAGGGCGTGAACGGCGGTGACGGTCTGCGCGAACTCGCGCAAAAAATGTCGCTGTCCGGGCGCTGGCGCTAAGCTGGCGTCGAGGCTGGCGGTTCGACGGAACCTGGGGTTGCTAGACCCGATCCGACCCCCTCGACCGTGCGGTTCCGCCCACACTCGCGACGGCAAACTTGTGGCAGCGCTTACTGGTCACCTCGCCGTTCTCATGCGTTATGCTAAAGCTGAGGCATCCCCCGGGGCGGCGCGTCGTTTGCACCTAAACTTTTCGCCCCGAACGGACGTCTAAGGATACGAGAGCCATCCACCGTCTTCACCCATCCCGGCGGCCCCGGGAAGACTAGGGCGGTCCCATCATGCTGGATCCCTGGATCATCGAAGAGATCTTGCGACGCGAGGAAGAGCAGCGTCGGCGCGACCAGGAACGTCGCATCGAGGTGCCGCTCGAGACCCCGCGTCCGTACCCACAAGCCAACCCGCCGCCTCAGCCTCCGGGCGAAGAGCGCGGCGTCGCCATCATCGATATTTGACCTCAGGGGCTCGGCGACGAGCCCCTGTTGCCTCCCGCGACGCGCACGGCGTCGGCGCGGGAGCCTGCGGGCGCGCGGTGCGCCGGCGCGGGGGATGGGGAGGGCGGGGATCGCGGGCCGCGTCGACCGGCGCGGACTGGCGGGGCCGCATCCGCTGAGCCGCGGTCGATTGTGACTGCGTGCGTCAGGACGGCGTGGTAGGTGTCGGCCGTCTGGTCCGACCATGCCGCCGCGTCCCTCCGCACAGCTCGCGTTCACCGTCGCGCTCACCGCGCTCGGGTGGGGTGTGCTCGTCGGTCACGGCGTCCACGCCGGCGGGTTCGCCGACCGCGCCGGCCCGGTGGCGTTCCTGGGCTTCGTCGCGGTCGTCGCCGCGGCCCGCGCGCTCGCCTTCCGGGTCGGGCCCAGCGTGCTGTCGCTCGACTCGGCGTTCTACGTCGCCGCCGCGGTCGCGGTGGGCCCGGTCGCCGCCGGCGTCATGGTCGCGGTGACGCTGTCGGCCGACGCGCTGGCCCGGCCGTGGTTCGGGCCGCGGCGCCGCGACGCCCGCATGGGCGAGCGCCTGCTGTACGCGGCGTACTTCGGTGGCATGAGCGGCGGACTCCTGGCCGCGATCGCCGCGCTGTTCGCGCGGCTCGACCTCGCCGCCGACCTCGAGGTCGACGTGGCGATCCACGTCGTGCTGGTCGGCGCGACGTTCCTGATCGCGCACAACGCCCTCCAGGGGCTGCGCCAGGTGCTGGGCGGCCAGCCGTGGCGGCGGTTCGTGGTCGACCAGGCCGGCCCGGGCATGCTCGCCGAGGGATCGCTGCTGCCGCTGGCCGCGGTGCTCGCGCTGCTGTTCACCGCGCGCCAGCAGCTGGCGTTCGCGTTCCTGTGCGCGACCTACCTGCTGGTCAACTTCATCTTCAACCGCCTGGCCCGGGCCAGCCACGCGTGGCGGGCCCGGGTGCGCGAGCTCGAGCAGCTCGACCACTCGGCCCGCGAGCTGGCCCGGTCGATCGAGCTGCCGCACGTCGTCGCGACCGTGGCGCGCCAGGTGGCGCAGGCCATCCCCGCCGCCGAGACGATCGCGCTCATCCACCGCGGCGCCGAGCGCGAGACCGACGGCTTCGTCGTCGACGCCTACGACCGCGAGCACGACGCGTTCTCGCGGGTGGCGATCGCCCGCGGCGACGGCGCCGCCGGCCGCGTCGTCGCCACCCTCGCGCCGCTGGCGATCGACGACCTCGCCGACAGCGACGTCGACCTCGGGCCCAGCGGCACCGACGGCGTGCGGTCCTGGCTGGGCGTGCCGCTGTTCGTCGCCGACGCCTGCGAGGGCGTGCTGGCGGTCCAGAGCCGCACCGTCGGCGCGTTCACCGCCAGCGATCAGCGGCTGCTGGCGTCGCTGGCGCTGCAGGTCGGGGCGGCGCTGCAGAACGCCCACCTCTACACGATGGCGATGGTCGACGGCCTCACCGGGCTGTTCGTGCGCCGGTACTTCGACGCCCGCGTCGACGAGGAGATCGAGCGCGCGCGCCGCTACGGCCAGGCCTTCGCGGTCGTGATGATCGACATCGACGACTTCAAGCACCTCAACGACACCCACGGCCACCTGATCGGCGATCGGGTGCTGCGCGAGGTGGCGGCGGCGGTCAAGGGCGAGCTGCGCGGCGTCGACACCGCCGCGCGCTACGGCGGCGAGGAGCTGGTGATCATCCTGCCGCGCACCGAGCTGGTGGCGGCGTTCGCGCTGGCCGAGCGGATCCGCGCGCGCATCGCCGATCGGCGGATCGCCGTCGCCGCCGACGGCCCGGTGCTGTCGGTCACCGCGTCGTTCGGGATCGCCGCGTACCCCGACAGCGGCCTGGGCTCCGCCGAGGACCTGGTGCGGCGCGCCGACCGCGCGCTCTACCGCGCCAAGCGCAGCGGCAAGAACCGCGTCGAGCTGTACTGGGCCGACGACAGCGGCACCCACCGCGCGATCGCCTGACGCGGCGGCGGCGCGCGGCCCGGCGCGATCAGCGGACGCGCTCGACGGTGACCGCCAGGTCGGCGTCGCCGCACTCGTCGCGCCCCGGATCGTCCTGGGTCCAGCGGTCCCGGGCCTTGGCGTTCACCGTGGTCGCCCCGGCGGCGAGGCTGACGGTGATGCGCTGGCCGCGATCGCCGGCGTGGCCGTACAGCCGGAGGTCGATGCAGCAGACGCCGTCGCGCCGGGCGGCGCTGAGCGACGGCGCGTCGTCCTTGCCCGGCGTGAGGCCGAGCGCGCGGACCAGCGGCTTGGCGTCGAACGCCGGGGTCTTGCCCTCGCCGCGGACGGTCAGGATCCCGGTCGCCGGCTTGGTCACGACGCAGGCCTGGCCGCGCGGCGCCAGCGTGATCCGGTACCGCCCGGCCAGCTTGGTGCACGGGGCGTCGGTCGGCGAGTCGGCGGCGCACCGCTTGGGCAGCGGCGCCGGTCCGTCGTCGGCCCGGGCCGGCGACGCCGTGACGAGCGTGGCGACGACCGTGGCGAGGAGCGGGGCGAGCAGGCTGGTGGCGAACGCGGCGCGCATCGCGCCCACGGTATCACGCGGCGGCGTCGGCCGGCGTCGGCGGCGCGAGGTCGATCCACTGATCGCGGTTGGGCAGCCGGCCGACCAGCACGCGGCGGCGGGCCGGCGCGTCGGGATCGATCAGCCCCCGGGCGCGCGCCGCGTCGACCGTCCGCCCGAGCGGGCCCGACGCGCTCATCGGCTGGCCCAACGCCACCAGCGGGTCGCCCTCCGGCGGGCCACCCTGCCAGTACAGCATGTGATCGAACGCGGCCTGATCGTGGACGACGCCGTCGTGGACGTGGACGGTCGGGAAGAACACCCGGCCGGGGTCGCGGGTCGGGAACGACAGCGCCACCGGCGCCAGGCTCTTGACCTTGCGCCACAGCCGGCGCCACCAGCCGGCGCCGGTGGCGGCCAGCTGGACCACCGCGAAGCCGTAGTCGCGCTGCGCCGCGAGCGCCGCGACGACCTCGGGCGCCAGCCGGAACCGCGGGTCGAGCCGGTCGAAGTCGCCGCTGGTCGGCACGAACGACGCGACGAAGTCGCCGACCTCGTGGACCTTGAGCCTCGGCCGCGCGGGGATCGCGCCGCGGAACGCCGGCCCGCCCTTGGCCGCCGGCAGCAGGAACACCGGGAAGGCGCGCTCGACGTCGGCGAAGAACGTCCGGTAGCCGGACAGATCGACGAACCGCACCGCGTCCTCGGGCGTGCCGGCCGGCACCGGCAGCGGCAGCACCATCGCCAGCGCCTCGCGGGCGGCGAAGTCCATGCTGTAGGCCAGCCACTGGCGATCGCCGTCGACGCGGCCGAAGATCTTGGTGCCGCCCACGAACGGGATCGGCCGGCTGAAGCAACACATGCCCGGGTAGAGTCGCCCACGCCGGCGGCGTGACGCCAGCGCGGACCACCCCACGTCACGGGCAGGTGAAGAACTCGGCGCACACCCCGGCCTCGCAGCGCAGGCTGGTGCACTCGGCGGTCAGGCCGTCGTGGTGGCACGCGCCGCCGGGCGGCTGGGGCGACACGCAGGTCCAGGTCGGCGCCAGCACGTCGCACACGCCCTGGGCGCACGCCGCGACCGCGCGCTGGCCGGCGAACAGGAGCGCGAACCGCAGCGCCTCGGTCGGCGGCTCGCACGACGCGCCGAGCGCGGCGGCCGGCTCGCAGCGCCAGATCGGGTTGGCGGGATCGCTGCCGCTCGGGCGGCAGGCCAGCCCGGCCGCGCAGTTGGCGTCGGCGCAGTCGGCGCCGGCGGCCACCGTCGGGCGCGTCATCAGCGGGCTCGGCGCCGGATCGCGCAGCGCCTGGCAGGTGCCCTCGACGCAGTCGCCGTGCAGCCCGCACTCGGCGAAGATCGCGCCGCAGGCCGCGCCCAGCGGCCGCCACGGCGCGCACACGTTGCCGTGGTCGAAGTCGCAGAAGTTGCCCATCCCGCAGTCGGTCGCGGTCGAACAGCCGGCGCCCGGCGCGCGCGGCGCCTGGCAGGTGCCGTCGACGCAGGCGTCGCCGCCGGCGCACGCGAAGTACGAGGCCGCCGTGCACGCGCCGCCGCGGGGCGTCGGGTCGACGCAGGTGCCGTTGAGCGCCGCGTCGAACTGGCAGAACAGGCCGTCGGCGCAGGTGTTGACGAAGTCGTCGCCGATCTCGCACGGCATGCCGCGGCCGGCGCGCGGCGCGCAGCCGCCGAGGTCGCAGAACTGATCCGCCGGGCAGCTGTCGCGCTGGCACGCCGACGCGTCGACCTGGCAGGTCCCGGGGCAGGTCTGGCCCCGGCAGGTCAGCGCGCCCGCGCACTGCTCGCTCGACGCGCACGCCTCGCCCTCGGCGCGACCGCCGACCAGCGTCGCCGCGCACGCCGGGGTGCCGCTGATGAACGACGCCGGGCGGCCGTCTTGCCACGGCGCCAGCTCGGCGCAGCTCGCGGCGGTGATCGCCGCGGCGCACGCGGTCGCGTCGGCGGTCGAGACCGTCACGTCGGCGGCGGCCATCGACGCGGCGGTGCCGACGCAGTCGAGCTCGGCCAGGCACGCGTCGACGTCGGCGGTGTTGCTGTACAGGTAGACGCCGCACGCGGCCTGGCGCTCGCACGCCGCGCGGTACAGCGCGCACAGCGGCGACGCGTCGGTCGGCGCCGGATCGTCGCCGCAGGCGGGGACCAGCGCGGCGAGGGCGAGCAAGGCGGGGAGGGCGAGGCGAGCGGGGGCGCGAGGAGGCATGGGCCGCCGCCGCAGTGCACGAGCGAGGCCAGCGGGCGCGACCCGCGCCAGCGCGCCCGCCCGCGGTCGTCGTGACCACCGGTCCGCACCCCCGCCGTCAAGCCGCGGTCACACCGCGCCGCGCGAGGTCAGCGCACCGGCAACGCCGAGCCCGGGCCCGGCCGCTCGACGGTCGTGGTGGTCGAGCCCCACGGCTTCCAGCCGAACGCCGACGCCAGCAGCGCCGCGCCGGCGATCAGCAGCATGATCGCCACCAGGCCGTGGGTGCGGCGCGACATCGCCAGCATGCCGGTGCGGGCCTTGGCCCGCTCCTCGTTGGAGGGCCCGCCGACCGCGAGGTACATGCGGTAGCCGCCGTAGAGCAGGACCACGCCGGCGATCACGAACGCCAGCCACTGCGGGATCGCCATGGTGACGCTCATGTAGCACGGGCCCGCCACCTACCTCCACCCGGGCTCGGCGACGAGCCCCCGGGAGTGCGGACGGCCCGCTTGGTTGACAAGTCGCCCCGGTTTGGGCCAACGTCCGCCCGCCTTCGGGCCCGTATGCCGCATCAGCTTCATAAGTACAAGAATTCCGCGGCCTTCTATGACGTGGACGGCACCCTCATCCGGATCAACATCGTCCACACGTTCAGCTACTACGCGCAGCGTCAGCCCTCGCTCCTGGAGTCGGTGAAGCGGACCATCACGACGGCCGCCTCGATCCCGATGTTCTGGGCGGCCGACAAGATCTCCCGCAAGTGGTTCAACGAGATCTTCTACCGCAGCTACGAGGGCGCCTCCGAGGACCGGCTGGTGACCCTGGCCGAGGAGCTGTTCGAGGACGTCATCGAGCCCAACATCTACCCGCGGGCCCGCGACCTGGTCGACGAGTCGCGCCGGGCCGGCGTCCGCCAGGTGCTCATCTCGGGCGCCCTCGACTTCACGCTCAAGCCGCTGGCCCGCTACCTCGGCGTCGACGAGCTGATCGCCAACCAGCTCGAGTTCGACGGCGGCTACGCCACCGGCAAGCTGGCCAAGCCGTTCGTCGCCGGCGCCACCAAGGCCGAGATCATGCGCCAGTACTCGAAGAAGCACGGCATCGATCTCGCCGAGAGCTGGGCCTACTCCGACAGCTTCTCCGACTACCCCATGCTCGCCGTGGTCGGCCACCCGACCGCGGTCAACCCCGATCTCCGCCTGCGCTCGATCGCGCGCAGCTACGACTGGCCCGTCCTCGATCTGGACGCCTGATCTCCGAGGCTATGCCCATGCGCGCCATCCGCCCCCGCACCCGCCCCGACAGCCGCGAGCACGTCGTCACCATCGACACCGACAGCGCCCCGCGCATCATGTTCTACGGGGAGAACTTCCTCCTCGAGGACCTGCCGGTCGGCACCCGGGTCATCTACCCCAAGCGGCCGATCACCGGCGTCGCCAACCCCCAGGCGACGATCCGCTACGCGCTCAACCACCCCGAGGGCATGGACCCGCTGCACGCGCTGCTCAAGCCGGGCATGAAGGTCACGGTCGCGATCGACGACATCTCGATGCCGCTCCCGATCATGCGCACGCCCGACGTGCGCCAGCTGGTGCTCGAGATCGTGTGCGAGATGCTGGCCGATCACGGCGTCGACGACGTCCACCTGGTGATCGCGCTCGCGCTGCACCGGCGCATGACCGACAGCGAGATCAAGCGCATGGTCGGCCCGAAGATCTGGAACGAGTACTGGCCCGATCGCCTGTACAACCACGACGCCTGCGACCCCGACGGCATGGTCGTCCTGGGCAAGACCCGCCACGGCGAGCTGGTCGAGGTCAACCGCCGGGCCGCCGAGAGCGACCTGGTCATCTACGTGAACATGAACTTCGTGCCCATGAACGGCGGGCACAAGTCGATGGGCGTCGGGCTGTGCGGCTACGAGAGCCTCAAGTCGCACCACACGCCCAAGATGATCGCCGACTCGAACTCGTACATGAACCCGCCGGACTCGGCGATCAGCCACTCGATGAACCGCCAGGGCGCGGTGGTCGAGAGCCACCTCAAGGTGTTCCACATCGAGACGGTGCTCAACAACCGCACCTTCGATGGGCCCCTCGACTTCCTGATGAAGAACGAGGACGACTTCACCGAGGCCGATCGGCTGAAGTTCCAGGGCATGAAGTGGGCGCTCGACAAGCTGCCGTTCGCGGCGCGCCGCGAGATCTTCATGCGCACGCCGGCGGCCTACGAGCTGATCGCGTGCACCGCCGGCGCCTGCGAGCCGGTCCACGACAAGACGCTGGCCAAGTCGTTCGATCAGTACGCCGTCGAGGTCGAGGGCCAGGCCGACATCCTGATCACCGGCATCCCCTACATCTCGCCGTACAACGTCAACTCGAAGGCGCTCAACCCGCTGCTCGTGCAGGTGATGGCGCTCGGCTACTACTACCACATGTACCGGGGCAAGCCGGTGCTGCGCGACGGCGGCGTCCTGATCATCGCGCACCCGTGCTCGGACAAGTTCGATCCGGTCCACCACCCGAGCTACATCGAGTTCTTCAACCGCCTGCTGCCGGAGACCACCGACAGCTACGTGCTCGAGAAGAAGTACCAGGACGAGTTCGCCTACAACCCCAGCTACGTCGAGATGTACCGGCGCGGCAACGCCTACCACGGCGCCCACCCGTTCTACATGTGGTACTGGGGCCAGCGCGGCCGCGAGCACGTCTCGCGGGTGATCGTCGTCGGCGCCGACAACACGACGGTGCCGACGCTGATGGGCTGGGAGACCGCCGACACGATGGCCGAGGCCATCTCGATGGCGCAGGGCACGATGGGCCGCTCGGCCAAGATCACGATGCTGCACCACCCGCCGATCGTCATCTCCGACGTCTCGTGAACCACCGAGCGCCCGTGCCCGTGCCCGTGCCCGTGCCCGCCTCCGGTCCCGATCCCGTCTCCGATCCGGATCCCGCCCCCGATCCGGATCCCGCCCCCGAACCCGAGTCGTCGCGATGACCAGCTCCACACCCCCCGCCGACCGCCTCGACGTCACCGCCACCCTGCGCGGCAAGACGATCCTGCTCATCGGCACCACCGGCTTCGTCGGCAAGGTGGCGCTGTGCATGCTGCTCGACCGCTACCCCGACGTCGGCAAGGTCTACTGCCTGGTCCGCCCGGGCGCCGGCAACACCGCCGAGCAGCGGTTCTACAAGAAGGTCGCGACCTCCGAGGCGTTCCGGCCGCTGCGCGCCAAGCACGGCGACGGCACCGAGGCGTTCCTGCGCACCAAGATCGTCGCGATCGCCGGCGACATCGGCCGGCCGCTGTGCAACTTCGACGACGCCCAGTTCGCCGAGTTCGCCGCCAGCGGCGGCGTCGACGTGATCCTCAACAGCGCCGGCCTGGTGTCGTTCATGCCGTCGCTCGAGAGCGCGCTGCGCATCAACGCCCAGGGCGCCCGGAACGTCCTCGAGGTGGCGCGCCGGCTCAAGGCCAAGCTGGTCCACGTCTCGACCTGCTACGTCGCCGGCCAGCGCGACGGCGAGATCTGGGAGGACGAGCCGGTGGTCGGCTACTTCCCGCGCCAGGACGACCTGCGCGACCGCGACTTCGACGCCACCGCCGAGATGGCGGACTGCCAGCGGATCATCGATCAGGTCCGCGACCAGTCCAACGACCGCGCCCACATCTCCGAGTTCCGCGAGAAGGCGGCGAAGTCGCTCGAGGAGCAGCGCCGCGATCCCGACGACGAGGGCGACCTCAAGCTGGCGGTCGCGCGCGAGCGCAAGATGTGGATGGCGCAGCGCCTGACCGAGCTCGGCATGGAGCGCGCGCTGCACTGGGGCTGGACCAACACGTACACGTACACCAAGAGCCTCGGCGAGCAGGTCATCCTGGCCGACCGCGAGGTGGTGTCGACGATCGTCCGCCCGGCGGTGGTCGAGAGCGCCGTGCGCTTCCCGTTCGCCGGCTGGAACGAGGGCTTCAACACCACCGCGCCGCTGGTCTACCTGGTGCTCAAGGGCCACCGCTCGATCCCGGCCGGCGAGGACACCGCGCTCGACGTCATCCCGGTCGACATGGTGGCCGCCGGCATGCTGCTGGCCACCGCGGCGATCCTCGACGGCAGCCACGAGCAGGTCTACCAGCTGGGCGCGTCCGACGTGAACCGCGTGACGTCGCGCCGCCTGACCGAGCTGACCGGCCTGGCGGTGCGCGCGCACTGGCGCAAGAAGGCCGACGCCGGCGAGGACGAGTGGAAGAACCGGATCAAGGTCCGGCTCGAGGGCCGGCGGGTGTCGCAGGAGGAGTTCGATCGCTTCTCGGCCCCGATGTTCAAGAAGCTCGCCGACGGCGCGATCAAGCTGATCGACGACAAGCTGCCGCGGTGGGGCGCGCCGCGCCTCGAGGCGCTGGCGGCCCGGGCCAAGGACGAGCTGACCAAGATCAGCCGGTTCACCGGCCAGGTCATCGAGCTCACCGATCTGTTCAAGCCGTTCAACTACGACCGCGACGTGACGTTCCGCTGCGATCGCACCCGCGCGCTGTGGCAGCGGGTGACGCCCGCCGATCAGGAGCGGCTGTGGTGGGCGCCCGAGACGCTCAACTGGCGCGAGTACTGGATCGGCACCCACTTCGCCGGCCTGCAGGAGTGGGTGTTCCCGACGCTCGACGACGAGTTCGGGCCCAAGCCGCGCTCGGTCTACACCTACAAGGACCTGCTCGAGCTGTGGGAGGCGACGACCAAGCTGCACAAGAACCGCGTCGCGCTGCGGCTGCGGCCGAAGCTCGACGACGACGTCGACCCGCGCGACGTCGAGCCGGTGGTCTACACCTACGGCCGGATCGCCGATCTGGCGCTGGTCGGCGCGGCGCAGCTGCGCCAGCGCGGCGCCGCCGGCGCCCGGGTGATGATCATGAGCGAGAACCGGCCCGAGTGGGGCATCGCGTACTTCGCGATCCTCCAGGCCGGCTCGGCGGCGGTGCCGCTCGACAAGGAGCTGTCGGCGGCCGAGGTCGCCAACCTGGCCAAGGTGTCGACCGCGGCGGCGCTGATCATGTCGACCAAGGTCGCCGAGCGGCTGTGCGCCGACCTCGGGCTGGCGCTGCCGACCGACGACGCCGCGCTGGCGGTGCTCGGCCAGCACCTCGCGGCCCAGGGCGTCGCGACGCCGCTGGTGGCGTTCGACGAGCTGTTCACCGAGCCGGCGGTGTCGCCGGGCGCGGTGGCCCCGGCGATCAAGAGCGACAGCGTCGCGTCGTTGATCTTCACCTCGGGCACGACCGGCGTGCCCAAGGGGGTGATGCTGTCGCACAAGAACCTGACCTCGATGGTGGCCAAGCTGGCCGGCACCTTCCAGCTCTACAAGCACGACGTGCTCTTGAGCGTGCTGCCGCTGCACCACACGTTCGAGTTCTCGGCCGGCTTCCTGATGCCGCTGATGCACGGCGCGTCGATCACCTACCTGGAAGAGATCGACGCCGACAACCTGAGCGCCGCGCTCGAGGACGCCGGCATCACCGGCATGATCGGCGTGCCGGCGCTGTGGCAGCTGCTCGAGCGCAAGATCTACAAGAACATCTCGGACAAGGGCATCCTGCTCGAGCGCGCCTTCGAGGCGGTCGTCGACGGCAACCGCTCGCTGCGCGACAAGCTGGGCACCAGCCTGGGCAAGGTCGCGTTCTACCCGGTGCACAAGAAGCTGGGCCGGCGGATGCGGCTCTTGATCAGCGGCGGCTCGGCGCTGCCGCCCGAGACGATGAAGACGTTCCGCGGCCTCGGCTTCAACCTGTACGAGGGCTACGGCATGACCGAGGCCGCGCCGGTGCTCACCGTCACCCGCCCGGGCGACGAGGTCATCCCCGGCTCGGTCGGCCGCGCGCTGCCCGGCGTCGACGTCCGCATCGACAACCCCGACGCCAACGGCATCGGCGAGGTCGTGGCCAAGGGCCCCAACGTCATGGTCGGCTACTTCGAGAACCCGACCGCGACCGCCGAGACGATCAAGGACGGCTGGCTGCACACCGGCGACCTCGGCCGGATGGACGCCGACGGCAACCTGTTCATCGTCGGCCGCAAGAAGGAGATGATCCTCGGCCCGTCGGGCGAGAACGTCTATCCCGACGAGCTCGAGGAGCTGTACGGCGACTCGCCGTGGGTCAAGGAGATCTCGGTGGTCGGCCTGCCGGCCGGCGACGGCGCCGAGACCGTGGCCGCGCTGGTGGTCCCCGACTACGAGCACGGCAGCAAGGACCGCGAGGGCGTGCGCGACGAGGTGCGCGAGCACCTGAAGAAGGTCGGCAAGCAGCTCCCGCTGTACAAGCGGCTCAAGGTCGTCCACCTGTGGGACTTCGACCTGCCCAAGACGTCGACCCGCAAGATCAAGCGCAAGGAGGTCATCCGCGAGCTCGAGCGCCTCGAGAAGGCGGCCAAGGGCGGCGCCGAGCTGAAGAAGCTGGCGAGCGCCGCCGGCGGCACCGGCACCGACTGGGTGCGCGAGGTGATCGCGTCGGTGTCGCAGAAGAAGCGCGGCGACGTCGCGGCCGACACCCGGCTCGACAGCCTCGGCTTCGACTCGCTGATGTTCACCGAGCTGGCGGTCGCGCTCGAGGGCGCCGGCGCCAGCCTGCCGGATCCCAGCGAGCTGACCGGGCTCGAGACCGTTGGCGACGTCGAGGCGCTGATCGCGCGGCTCGGCGGCAAGGCCAAGAACGACGCCCGGGCGCGCAAGCTGGCCGGCAAGGCCAAGGACGACGCCAAGGACGAGGACGAGATCGACGTGCCGGCGCCGGTGGTGCGGGCCGGCCGCGCGCTCCTGCGCACCGGCATGCGCAACCTGTACGGCCGCTACCTCGACACCAAGGTCACCGGCCGCGCCTACGTGCCGCCGTTCGGCGGCTACATCATCGCCGCCAACCACGCCAGCCACCTCGACATGGGCCTGTGCAAGCACGCGCTCGGCGAGCACGGCGACGCGGTCGTCGCGCTGGCCGCGAAGGACTACTTCTTCGACGATCCGGTGCGCAAGGCGTACTTCGAGAACTTCACCAACCTGGTGCCGATGGAGCGCTTCGGCTCGCTGCGCGACTCGCTCAAGCTGGCGTCCGACGTGCTGCGCCAGGGCTACGTGCTTTTGATCTTCCCCGAGGGCACGCGCTCGGAGTCGGGCGTGATGGCCGACTTCAAGCCGTCGCTCGGCTACCTGGCCATGACCAACAAGTGCGGCATCCTGCCGATGTACCTGTCGGGCACCCACGCGGCGATGGCCAAGGGCGACTACCTGCCCAAGGCCGGCGCCAAGGTCGCGGCGCACATCGGGCCGTTCATGTCGTACGCCGACGCCGCGGCGATCGCCGCCGGCAAGACCCGCAGCGAGGGCTACCGCGCGATCTCGTGGGAGGCCGAGCGGGTCATCCGCAAGCTGGCGCCGCGCGAGCAGGCGTGGACGCTGGGCGAGCCCGGCACCACGCCGTGGGCGTACTGGGCGGCCGCCAACGGGGTCGCGGCGGGCGAGGAGGCGCAGTCGTGAGCGCGCCGGTCGTGAGCGGCCCGGTCGTCGTCACCGGCGCCACCGGCTTCCTCGGCGAGCACCTGTGCGCGGAGCTGCTCCGCCGCGGCGTCGCGGTGCGGGCGCTGGCGCGGACGCGCTCGGACTACCTGGCCGACCTCGGCGCCGAGGTGGTGCGCGGCGACGTGCGCTCGGCCGCCGACCTCGACCGGGTGCTGCCCGGCGCGGTCGCGGTGTTCCACCTGGCCGGCATGGTGTCGCGGGATCCCGACGACGCCACCCGGATGATGCGGCTGCACGTCGACGGCACCCGCGCGGTGTGCGAGGCGATGGCTCGCCACGGCGTCCGGCGGATGATCCTGGCGTCGACCTCGGGCACGATCGCGGTGTCCGAGGACGAGGCGATCCTCGACGAGCGCGAGGGGCCGCAGGAGTCGATCGCCGCCAAGTGGCCGTACTACGCCTCGAAGATCTACCAGGAGCGGCTGGCGTTCGAGCTGGGCAAGCAGCTCGGCCTCGACGTGATCTCGCTGAACCCGAGCCTCCTGCTCGGGCCCGGCGATCGCCGGCTGTCGTCGACCGGCGACGTGCTGAAGTTCCTGCGCCGTCAGATCCCGAGCGTCCCCAAGGGCGGGGTCAACTTCGTCGACGCGCGCGACGCGGCGATCGCGTTCGCCAACGCGCTGACCGCGGGCACGCCGGGCGAGCGCTACCTGCTGGGCGGGCCGAACTGGACCACCGAGGAGTTCTTCGGGCGGCTGGCCCGCGTGTCCAAGGTGCGCGGCCCGTGGCTGAAGCTGCCGGGCAAGCTGCAGACCTGGGGCGCGGCGGCGATGGAAGAGGTCTACCGCTGGCGCGGCAAGGAGCCGCCGGTCGATCGCATCTCGGTGGCGATGGCCGAGCACTACTGGTGGTTCGACTCGGCCAAGGCCGAGCGCGAGCTGGGCTTCACGATCCGCGACCCGCAGCTGACGCTGGCCGAGACGGTGAAGTACCTGCGCCAGGGCCTCGACAGCGTCTGAGGCGCCGCGCGCCGCCGGTCAGGGCGCGGCGAGCTTCTGGACCGCGGTGAGCGCGGCGCGCAGCTCGGCGACCGTGTAGGTGCCGACGTCGGCGCGGTCGTCCTCGGTGCAGGCCGCGACCGGGTCGATGCGCTCCTGCAGCAACGCCACCGCGTCGCGCCAGGCCTCGGCGTCGGTCCCGGCCGGCGGCGCCGCGGGATCGAGCGGGGCGGCCAGCGCGCGCAGCGCGCGATCGGCGCACAGGGCGTCGCCGCGCGCGCGGGGCTTCTTCACGGCCTCGATCGGCGTGAGCGCGGCGTCGATCGCGGCGAGCGCGGCGGTGCGGGCGGCGGCGGGATCGGGCCCGGCGTCAGCGGCGGCCGCGGGGGCGGCGTCGACGGCGGGCGCGGGCGCGGCGTCCGGGGTGGCCGCGGGGGCCGGGGGCGGCGTCGGCGCGGGCGCCGGCGGAGCCGCCTTGCCGTCGTCCTTGCTCTTGCTCTTGCATGCGCCCAGCGCCACCAGCGCCAGGCCGCTCACGCAGACCGCTTGGAGGAATCGCATCGCTGCCCACGATACCAGCGATCCGCCGCCGCTCCTGCGCCGTAACCATCGCGCCCGCCGCGCGTAGCTGTGCGGGGTGCCATGACGTCCATCGTCCCAGCCGAACCGGAATGTGACACGCCGCCTGACGCCGCGTACACTGACGGCGTGGTGCAACCAGGGCAGATCCTCGCCGGCAAGTTCCAGGTCGAGCGCGTGCTCGGCGAAGGCGGGATGGGCGTGGTGGTCGCGGCCCAGCACCTGCAACTCGGCCAGCTGGTGGCGCTCAAGTTCCTGCACCAGGAGGCGCTGCAGAACCCGATCGTCGCCGAGCGGTTCCTGCGCGAGGCGCGGGCGGTGGTCAAGCTGCGCAGCGAGCACGTCGGCCGGGTGATCGACGTCGGCACGCTCGAGACCGGCGCGCCGTACATCGTCATGGAGTACCTGGACGGCTGCGACCTGCAGCAGTTCCTGGCCCAGCACACCAAGCTCCCGGTGGTGCAGGCGGTCGACTTCGTGCTGCAGGCCGCCGAGGCGATCGCCGAGGCGCACTCGCTCGGCATCATCCACCGCGACCTCAAGCCGGCCAACCTGTTCCTGACCGCCCGCGCCGACGGCCTGGCGATGGTCAAGGTGCTCGACTTCGGGATCTCGAAGGCTACCGGCGAGGCCGAGGACTTCTCGCTGACCCGCACCGCCACGGTCATGGGCTCGCCCGGGTACATGTCGCCGGAGCAGCTGCGCTCGGCCAAGGACGTCGACGTGCGCACCGACGTGTGGGCGCTCGGCGTGATCCTCTACGAGCTGGTGACCGGGCAGGCGCCGTTCGCAGCCGACTCGATCACCGAGTTGACGCTGAAGGTCGCCATGGATCCGGTGCCGCCGATGGACGCGTCGGTGCCGCCGGAGTTCGCCGCCGTCGTCCACAAGTGCCTGGCCAAGGACGCGACCGGCCGCTACGGCTCGATCGCCGAGCTGGCCGCGGCGCTGGTGCCGTTCGGGCCGCCGACCGCGCTGCAGCAGGCCCAGCGGATCGCGCGCGTGCAGGCCGGGCTGTCGACCAACGTGATGAAGAGCGCGGTGCTGCCGATCGCGACGACGCCGACCACGCTGTCGTCGTCGGCGACCGCGGGCGCCGCGGGCGGCGCCAAGAGCGGCAAGAGGCTCGGGATGGTCATCGCCGGGGTGGCGGTGGTGGCGGCGGTGATCGTCGGCGTGATGGTGCTGGGCGGAGGGAAGAGCGGCGGTGGCGGGAAGGCCGCGGGGCAGGGGAGCGCGGTGACCGGGACGGGGAGCGCGGTGGAGACGGGATCGGGGACGGTGGCGGGATCGGGGACGGGGACCGGATCGGGCACGGGCACGGGCACGGGCACGGGCACGGATGCGATGACGGCGACGGGATCGGGAACCGGCACGGGCACGGGCACGGGCACGGGCACGGGCACGGATGCGATGACGGCGACGGGATCGGGATCCGGCACGGATGCGGCGACGGGATCGGGATCGGGCAGCGGATCGGGCTCGTCGCGGCGCGGCGGGCACAAGCGCGGCTCGGGCAGCGGCAGCGGCGAAGAGGACTTCTCCAACTCGCGGCACTAGCGCGCCCATCGCGGGGCGGGCATGATCGACGCCATGCGACGGCACCTCGCGCTCGTGACGATGGCGGTCGGCCTGATGGCTGGCGTGGCGGCGGCTCAGCCCGACGATCTGGCCAAGAAGACCGCGGCCGAGGCGGCGTTCCGGCAAGGCAAGGACCAGATCGCCGCCGGCCAGATCGCCGAGGCGTGCGAGTCGTTCGGCAAGAGCCAGGAGCTCGATCCGCAGCTGGGCACCCAGTACAACCTGGGCCTCTGCTTCGAGAAGCTCGGCCGCAGCGCGTCGGCGTGGGCGCTGTACTCGACGCTGGCCGAGACCGACACCAACAAGGGTCGCAAGGCCGACGCCGCCAAGCGCGCCAAGGCGCTCGCGCCCAAGCTGGTGCGCGTGCTGCTGGTGGTGCGCGGCGCGACGCCGGGCATCAAGGTCACGCGCGACGGCAGCGACATCACGGCGGCGATCGGCGTCGCGACGCCGGTCGACCCCGGGCAGTCGATGATCGAGGCCACCGCCGAGGGCTACCAGTCGTGGCACGCGGAGGTGGCGGTGATGGGCGACGGCACGACGGTGACCGTCGAGATCCCGGCGCTGGAGAAGCTGGCCGAGACGCCGCCGCCGCCGGATCCCGATCCGGTTCCGGACAAGCTGCCCCCGCCGCCGCCGCCCGAGCCGATCGATCTCGATCCCGGCCATGGGCGCCGGGTGGTCGGCATCGGGCTGGTCGCGGGCGGCGTCGCCGCGCTCGGCGCCGGCGTCGCGTTCGGGCTGATGTCGACGAGCGCCAACGCCGACGCCAAGCGCGAGTGCGGCGGCGACGTGAACGACTGCCGCGGCGATCTCGGCGCGGCGCAGGATCTGATCGACTCGGCGCGGACCCGGGCGACGATCTCGACGATCGCGTTCGCGGTCGGCGGCGTGGCCGTCGCGGGCGGCGTCGTGCTGTACCTGACCGCGCCCGCGAAGCGCAACCGCGAGGTCGCGCTGGTGCCGGCCGTCGGCGGCGACACGCTGGGCGTGCTGGTCCGCGGCGCGTTCTGAACCCGAAGCGCGAGACGTTCAGCACGGGCCCGCGTGCGCCGGGCCAGCCGCGCGAGACCCACGGAGCTTTCGTGACCGTCAACCTCTCGGTGAACCTCAACAAGGTCGCGCTGCTCCGCAACTCGCGGGGCCACGACAACCCCTCGCCGCGGGTCGCGGCGCACGCGTGCATCGACGCCGGCGTGCAGGGCCTGACGCTGCACTGGCGCGCCGACGAGCGCCACACCCGCGAGGCCGACGTCCGCGACCTGCGGGCGATCTGCAAGGAGCGCGGCGTCGAGTTCAACCTCGAGGGCGACGAGCGCCCGGCGCTGCACGCGCTGGCCGAGGAGCTGCGGGTCGATCAGTTCACGCTGGTGCCGGTGAAGCCCGGCGAGGTCACCAGCGATCACGGCTGGGACCTGCCGCGGCAGACCGCGCAGATCGCGCCGATCCTGGCGCGGCTCAACGATCGCGGCGTGCGCACCGCGATCTTTATGGATCCCGTTCCGGCGCAGATGCACCTGGCGGCGGCCACCGGCTGCGCCCGGGTCGAGCTGTACACCGAGCCGTACGCGTCCGCGTGGGACACGCCGCGGCGGGCCGAGGAGCTGGCCAAGCTGGTCGCCTGCGGGCGCGCGCTGGCGACCGCCGGGCTCGGCGTCAACGCCGGCCACGACCTCGACCTGCACAACCTGCCGACCTTCGCGCGCGCGGTGCCCGAGCTGGCCGAGGTGTCGATCGGCCACGCGCTGCTGGCCGACGCCTTGTACCTGGGCCTGGCCGAGACCATCGCGCGCTACCTCGCGGCGTGCCGCGGCGTCGACGTCGCCGCGCCGGTCACGCGGTGAGGCGCTGGGCCGTCGTCGCGCTGACGGCGCTGGGCTGCCGCCACGGCGCGGCGCCGGCCCCGGCCGCGTGCCCGACGGCCCCGGTGGTGGTGGCGTCGGCCGAGCAGCTGGCGGCGCTGCGCGGCTGCGCGCGCCTGCCGGCGCTCACGATCCGCAGCGCCGCGCCGATCGATCTCGCGGCGCTGGCCGGGCTCGAGTCGGTCGACGGCGACCTGGTGATCGGGCCGACGCTGGCGCTGAGCTCGGTCGGCCTGCCGGCGCTGCGCCAGGTGGGCGGCCGCTTCGCGGTGGTCGCCAACGGCGGCGTCACCGGCGTCTTCGCGCCGGCGCTGACCGCGGTCGGCGCGCTGGAGATCACCGACGACGCCGCGTTGACCACGCTGTCGCTGCCGCGGCTCGCCGATGTGGCGGGCGACGCGACGGTGCGGCGGGCGGCCGCGCTCGAGACCATCGACGCCAGCGCGCTGGCCCGGATCGGCGGCGATCTCGCCGTCGAGGCGCCGGCCGCGACCGTGTGGCTGGGCGCGCGGCCCGCGGTCGCCGGCGCGACGACGGTGCGTGCGCCCGGGTGGGATGGGCTGTGACCGCGATCGCACCTCGCCCCCCGGATCGCCGCGTCGCCGCACGAAACGCCGGACCGGTCTGACCCGCGCTCATGGTACCGTGCCTCCATGTATCGCTTCGTTGTCGTGCTCCTGGGGGGAGTGCTGGCGTTCGGCTGTGCCTCGTCGACGCCCGCGGGCAACTGTGATCCTGCGTCCGAGGCCTGCGTGTGCGACGCGCAGAACCCGTGCCCGACCGGCTACGTCTGCGGCGCCGGCGACCTCTGCGTCCTCGACGTCGACGCGGCGGTGACCGTCGACGCGATCCCGATCGACGCGGTGCCGGGCAAGGCGTTCGGCGAGCCGTGCCTGGGCAACAGCGAGTGCGAGTCCGAGGTGTGCATCTTCGTCGGCACCGGTGGCCGCTGCACCCGGCTGTGCAACGACGACTGCCCCACCGACTGGGGCTGCTTCGGCGTCATCGACGTCATCGACCCCGGCCAGGTCGACAACGTCTGCGTCCCGGTCGTCGACCAGCTGTGCTCGCCGTGCACCGGCGACGGCGAGTGCACGCAGATCGGCATGGACCGCTGCCTGACCTACCCCGACGGCGACAAGTACTGCAGCCGCGACTGCCGCACCGTGAACTGCCCGACCGGCTACGCCTGCACCGACATGGTCATCGGCGGCACCGCCGTGAAGCAGTGCGTGCCCAACTCCGGCGCGTGCGACTGCAGCGCCGCCAACATGGGCATGATGGAGAGCTGCTCGATCATGACGCCGTTCGGCACCACCTGCGCCGGCATGCGCACGTGCCAGGGCGCCACCGGCTGGGGCGGCTGCCAGCCGCCGGCCACCACCGACGATCCCGACGGCACGTACAGCGACGCCAACTGCGACGGCATCGACGGCGACGTGACCCGCGGCATCTTCGTCGCCGGCGGCGGCGCCAACACCCCGGCGTGCGGGCTGACCTCGGCCGCGCCGTGCCAGACGATCAGCTACGGGATCGTCCGGGCCGCGACCGTCGCGCGCAACCACGTCTTCGTCCAGGCCGGCACCTACAACGAGGTGGTCGTGCTGGTGAACGGCATCAGCGTGTGGGGCGGCTACGACTTCGGCTGGCAGCGCGACGGCTACGCCACGCCCGGCCACCGCGTCGAGATCGTCGGCGCCCAGGACAACGCCGCCGGCGGCGACGGCGAGTACATGGCGGTCCGCGCCCACGACCTGATCGTCCCGGTGACGCTGGGCGACCTGGTCATCACCGGGCCCACCGCGATCGGCGAGGTCGGCGGCAACGGCCGCTCGACCTACGCCGTCCACGTCGACTCCGCCACCGTCCGCCTCGAGCGCGTGCAGATCACCGGCGGCAACGGCGCCGCCGGCGCCGCCGGCAGCAACGGCCAGGACGCGGTGATCGTCGACACCCAGTCGTACATGAACGGCGGCCGGGGCGGCGACGGCCGCGAGTACAACACCACGTGCGATTCGAGCGGACGGGGGGCTTCTGGGCCCGCGGGCACCAACACGTGCAGCAGCAGCCCGTCGAGCCGCGGCATGAACGGCGGAGCAGGCGGCGCGGGCGGCCAGATGGACACCGATTGCAGCGTCCTGTCGCTCGACTACGACGCGCGGCCCGGGGCCAACGGCAGCGCAGCCACGTATCGCAACGGCAGCTTCGGCGCGCCGGGGCAGGGCGGCAGCGGTGTCGGTGTCTGCGGGCCGACGACCAGCGGCGGCACCGGAGAGGCGTCCAACGGCGCTCGCGGCACGGCAGGAACAGGCGCAACGCTGGCGAACGGCTACTGGTATGGCAACAGCGGCGCCACGGGTGGCACGGGTGAGAACGGCGGCGGCGGTGGAGGTGGCGGTGGCGCAGGTGGCTGCGACAACGGCACCGACAGCTACGGCGGCGGTGGAGGCGGTGGAGGCGCCGGCGGATGCGCAGCCCGAAGCGGCGGCGGCGGTGGAGGGGCCGGCGGCAGCACGTTCGGCGTGTTTGCGGTCGGCAATGCCACGGTGACTATCGCCGGTTGCGCACTCACGCGCGGCAACGGTGGCCGCGGCGGCGACGGCGGCACCGGCGGCCGCGGTCAGAGCGGTGGCACCGGGAACTCCGGTGGCGCTTTCCCGGGCGGCGCACAGCCGGGAAACGGCGGCGATGGCGCCCACGGAGGACACGGAGGCGGCGGCGGCGGCGGCCAGGGCGGCCGCTCGGTCGGCCTCGGCTGGACGCCGGGCTCGACCGTCACCCACGACTGCGCAATCACCGGCGGCGCGCTGGGCAGCGGCGGCAGCGGCGGCGCTCACGCGCCCAACGCGCCAAGCGCCGAGCGCGACGGCAACGACGGCGCCAACGGCGCCAACGGCACGCTGCAGACCACGCGTGCGTGCGCCAGCGCCACCAGTTGTTGAGGAAGGGCACCCTCACCAAGGCCTGGCATATGGGCCGCAAGGCGCCGAACGCCAAGGCCCACGTCGAGGCGCTGGTGAAGCGGAGCGACGGCGAGAACGCCGGTAAGATCGAGAAGCGGGTGATCGATGGAGTCGACGGCGCGACCGCGGTCGAGGTAAAAGCGGGGCCGAGCGAGATCGACATGGGCCAACTCGGCGCGTACCTCGACATGGTCCGCGGGAACATCGAGCCGGGCGCAAAGGCGCCACACATCAAGAAGGTTCGGTACGTGTTCACCGACCCAGAGGGCGCCAAGGTCAACCTGGGCAAGTTTGCGGCTGTTCTGGACGATCCGGATGTGTCTGGCCGTGTCAGCGTCGAGTACTACACGCGCGACGGGAGGTTGAGTCGCGTCGGGAGTGCGCAAGCGGCTCGGGCGGCTATTCTTGAACTCGGAGAGTCGCGGTGATTCGCTTCACTGCATCCATTCAGAGCAAGGAGAGCGCGCAGGTCCTTCGCGAACTCGCGCAGCAGTCTCCGTATGCGGACGAGCCTCCCCAGGCCATGCTCTTGGAGTTCGAGGTCGCGCCGATGGGGACTGACTGGGTTGCAACCATGCTTGCCGCACGCAACGATGCCCGCGCAAAATGGCGAACCGACAAGGTGAGCCTTGGGTATCGGCGCCGGAGCGACCTGGTCGTCGTGAGCCACTTCGTCCCTGAGTTGCGGGTTGCGGAGACCCTCCTGAGGGTCGGTGGACGCCCATGCGTGGTGGGCCTCGGTTCGGTCTTCTTCGACGAGTGGATCGAGGCTGACTACGATCGGTGGTCGTTCTCGCGTGGCCACATCGATCACGGCTGGGGCTGCGCGTTCCGCGGCGTCGGGCACGACCACCTCGTGTCGCGGCGGTGGCTGGACTTCGGGCCGTGGCGGACGATCCGGCTGCCCGACGACACGACGTTCGTGCAATTCCACGACTTGGGGATCACCGACCCGGCGGAGGCGTACGCGGTGGCCAAGGTCGGGCACGAGCGGATGGGGGTGTCGTACACCGGCGGCTTCATCCAGCAGATCGACCAGTGGATGCTGGACGACGCCAAGGGCGCGTACACGGCGCACGACCGCACGCTGCACGTGGTGGTGGCCGACGGCGTCGAGGTGCCGCAGCTGCGCATGCTGAACGCGGCGACCTTGCGCCGGCACTACCGGTTGAACCCGGGCGAGCCCGAGCCGGTCGAGCACATCAGGTTCGTGTTCGTCCACGAAGGCCAGGCCCGGGCGCACCTGCACGAGCTGTGGTTGCGCGAGCTCGAGTGCTGGGTCCATGACGCGCGCGGGCTACGCCGCCTCGACGCGGACTACCACCCGACCCCGACGCCGCCCGACTGGGCGCGCCGCCTCGACGCGTCCAGCGGCTAGCTCACCCTGCCGGAGTGGCCGCGGGCGCGGCGGCCCGGGCGACCACATCGACGATGCGGCCGTCGCGCAGGCGGATCTCGCGCTGGGCGCGGGCGGCGTAGGACGGCTCGTGGGTGACCATCACGATCGTCATGCCGCCCTGCGCGAGGCGCTCGAAGATCTCGAGCACGGCGGCGCCGGCGGCGGTGTCGAGGTTGCCGGTGGGCTCGTCGGCCAGCAGGATGCGCGGGCGGTGGGCGATGGCGCGGGCGATCGACACCCGCTGCTGCTGGCCGCCCGACAGCTGGGTCGGGCGGCGATCGGCCAGCTCGCCGATGCCGAGCGAGGTGAGCGCGGCGGCGGCGCGGCGCCGGGCCTCGGCGGGCGCGATGTCCTTGCGGCGCAGCATCGGGATCGCGACGTTCTCGACGCTGGTGAACTCGGGCAGGAGGAAGTGAAACTGGAAGACGAAGCCCAGCCGCTCGGCGCGCAGCGCGCCCCGGGCGCGATCGTCGAGCCCGGCGGTGGGCTGGCCCTCGATCAGCACCTCGCCCTCGGTCGGGCGATCGAGCGCGCCCAGCAGGTACAAGAGCGTCGACTTGCCCGAGCCGCTGGCGCCGGTGACGCTGACGAACTCGCCGGGCGCGATCGCCAGGTCGATGCCGTGCAGGATGCGGGTCTTGACCTCGTCGCCGAGATCGCGCACCAGGCCGCGGGCCTCGAGCGCCGGCACGCCCGCGGCGGTCACGACGCCCCTCGCAGCACGTCGACCGGCTCGACCCGCGACGCCCGCCACGCCGGGATGAGGCTGGCCAGGAGGCCGACCCCGACCGCGAACCCGAACGCCATCAGGTAGACGCTGGGCCGCTCGTAGATCGCGAACGTCGACGGCCTGGAGTAGCCCATGCCCGAGGCGCTGTCGAGCGAGCGCATCGCGGTCAAGACCAGGTGGCCGAGCCCGGCGCCGATCGCGGCGCCGACCACGGCGACGACGCCGCCCTCGAGCAGGAACACCGCCAGCACGCTCTTCGACGAGTAGCCGACGCTCTTGAGCAGCGCGATGTCGCGGCGCTTCTCGAGCACGATCATGATCTGGATCGACAGGATGCCGAACCCGCCCACCACCAGCACCGCGCCGATGATGAGGCCGGTGATCAGGTTCTGCTGATCGAACACCCCGAGCATGCTGGCGTTGGTCTCCTGCCAGCTCTCGGCGTCGTAGCCGAACAGCGCCTCGAGCTGCGTGGTCGTGCCGGGCGCTCGATCGGGATCGGCCAGCCGCAGCTCGATGCGATCGATCACGTCGGGGCGGCCGAGGATGGTCTGGGCCAGGCGGGTCGGCACGTAGATCCGGCCCTTGTCGAGGCCGGCGACGCCGGTGTCGAACAGCGCGACCACGCGCAGGTTGACGCGTTCGCCCTGGCCGGCGACGCAGCCCAGCGAGTCGCCGACGCCGACGCCGAGCTGCGCCGCGAGCTGGTAGCCGATCATCGCGCCGTCGACCGCGCCGCCCAGCTCGACGAACCCGCCGGCGACGACGAACCGCCGCAGCGGCGTGACCGCGTCCTGGACCGCGGGGTCGATGCCGCGCAGCTCGACCGGCAGGGTCTTGCTGCCGGCCGACGCCACCGCGCTGCCGACCACCAGCGGCGCCGCGGCGGTCACGCCGGGCAGGGCGCGGATGGCGGCGACGGTCTCGCCGGGGCGGGCGATCCGCCGCTGGCGATCGGTGCTGGTCTGGCGGACGATCCTGGTGGCGCGGCGGTCGCCGCCGAGCAGCTGATCCACCACCGGCGCGGGCTGGCCGAGGCTGGTGTCGAACATCACGACGTGCGGGCTGATCTGCAGCACGGTGTCGAGGAACTTGGTCTGGAAGCCGCGCATGATCCCGGTGATCGCGATCAGCGTCAGCACGCCCAGCGTCACGCCGAGCACCGCGATGCCGTTGAGCAGCTTGCGGTGCCACAGCTGGCGCCACGCGATGAACAGCTCGGCCCTCATGGCCGGGCTCGCGGCACGGCGCGGATCCGGTCGCCGGCGCCGACGCCACGCGCGACCGCGTCGACGATCGCCTGATCGCCGGCGGCGGCGCCGGCGGTGACCTCGGCGTCGGTCAGGCCGCGAATGCCGATCGTGACCGGGCGGCGCACGGCGCGGCCGTCGACCGCGAACCACGCGTGGCCCCGGTCGAGGGCCTCGATCGGCACCAGCACGGCGTCGTCCTTGCGGGAGACGATCAGGTTGGCCTCGGCGGTCATGCCCACCCGCAGCCCGGCGATCGGCTGATCGAGCCGCACCCGCACCGTGTAGGCGCGGCGGATCCGATCCGGCTCGGGCAGGATCTCGGCGACCGTGCCGGCGAACGCCTGGCCGGGGAACGCGTAGAACGACAGCGCGGCGGCGGTGGGGGTGGGCCCGTCGTTGATCCGCGCGATGTCGGCCTCGTCGACGTGCAGCTCGATCAGCAGGGTGCGGGTGTCGGCCACCTCGAACATCGCCTGGTTCTGCGCGACCACCTCGCCCGGCTCGACGTCCCGCCGCAGCACGACGCCGGCCAGCGGCGACGTGACCGCGCCCTCGCCGAGCTCGGCGGCCAGCGAGCCGACCTGGGCGGCGAGCTGATCGCGGGTGGCGGAGAGATCGACCTTGGCCGAGCGCAGCTGCTCGGCGGCGGCCTGGACCTGGGCGTCGAGCAGCGCGACCTTGGCCCGCGCGGCGTCGAGCTCGGCCTGCGGCACCGCCGCGGTGCGCGCCAGCCGGGTCGTGCGATCGAGCTCGAGGCGGGCCTGGTCGAGCTGGGCCTCGAGGCCGCGGACCTGGGCAGCCAGCCCGGCGAGCTGCGGCGACCGCGCGCCGGCCTGGGCCTGGGCGCGCCCGAGCTGGGCCTGGCCCTGGCGCAGCGCGAACGCGCGCACCGGGTTGTCGAGCTCGGCGAGCAGCTGGCCGGCGGTGACCGCGTCGCCTTCCTTCACCAGGATCCGCGCGACGTGCTCGCTCAGGCGCGCCTTCACCACGACGCGCTCGATCGGCTCGACCGTGCCGGTCGCGTAGACCGCCTCGACCGCGCGGCCGCGCACGACGGGCGCCACGGTCACGGTCACCGGGCGCAGCCGCGCGTAGACGGCATAGCCGGCCACGCCGGCGAGCAGGAGCGCGATCACGGTCCAGGTGCGCCAGCGCGTGGGTCGCTTGGCCGACATGCCCCGGGAGACTGCAACCGTCGCGCCACGCGCGACCCGCGCCGCGAGCGTGAGCGCGCGCAGCGAGCGTGAGCGCGCGCAGCGATCGCGCAGGTCCTGCGCCGACGCGGCGCCGGGCGCTAGCTCCGCGCGGGCACGATCGATGCTTCGCTGGCGGGCGTGCACCGCCTCGCGCCCCGCGTGTCGCTGCGCGCGCCGCCGCCCCGACGCCCGCCGCCGCTGCGTGGGGCGTGGTGGTCGCTCGCGGTCGCCGAGGTCGCGCGCGCCCTCGACACCGACGGCGCCGGCCTCACCGCCGCCGAGGCCGAGGCCCGGCTGCGGCGCTACGGGCCCAACACGCTGCAGGCCAAGGCCGCGGTCACCCGACGCGCGGTCCTGTGGCGGCAGCTGCGCAACCCGCTGTTGCTCTTGCTGGTGTTCGCGGCGGCGGCGTCGCTCGCCACCGCGGCGTGGGTCGACGCGGTGATCGTCACCGTGATCTTCGCGGCCTCCACCGCGTTCGGCTACTCGCGCGAGTACGCGGCCGAGCGCGCCGCCGCGGTGCTCAGCGCCCGGGTCCAGCTGCACGCCACCGCGATCCGCGACGGCGCGCCGCGGCCGGTGCCGACCCACGCGCTGGTGCCCGGCGATCTGGTCGTGCTGTCGGCGGGCAGCATCGTGCCGGCGGATCTGCGGGTGGTCAGCGCCAGCGACTGCTTCGTCAACGAGGCCGCGCTGACCGGCGAGAGCTTCCCGGCCGAGAAGCGGGCGGCGGCGGTGGCGGCCGACGCGCGCCTGGCCGAGCGGGCCAGCGCGGTCTACCGCGGCTGCGACGTGCGCAGCGGCTCGGCGACCGGGCTGGTGGTCGCGACCGGCACCGCGTCGGAGCTGGGCGCGATCGCCCACCGGCTGGCCGAGGCCCGGCCCGAGACCGAGTTCCAGCGCTCGCTGCGCCACTTCGGCTACCTGCTGACGACGACGATGCTGGTGGTCGCGCTGGCGGTGTTCGCGATCAACGTGATCCTCGGGCGCCCGCCGATCACGACGCTCCTGTTCGCGATCGCGCTGGCGGTCGGCCTGAGCCCGGAGCTCCTGCCCGCGATCGTCAGCGTCAACCTGGCGCGCGGCGCGCAGCTGATGGCCAAGCGCGGCGTGCTGGTGCGGCGGCTCGAGGCGATCGAGAACCTCGGCAGCATGGACGTGCTGTGCACCGACAAGACCGGCACGCTCACCGCCGGCGACGTGGCGCTGGCCGGAGCGTTCGGGCCCGACGGCGCGCCGGCGCCGGCGGTGGGCGCGCTGGCCTACACCAACGCGGCGCTGCAGGCCGGCTTCACCAACCCGCTCGACGCGGCGATCCTCGCGGGCGGCGGCGCCGCCGACCAGCCGGCCAAGGTCACCGAGCTTCCCTACGACTTCGCGCGCAAGCGGCTGAGCGTCGCGGTCGCGACCCCCCGGCGGGGTCCGGCTGATCTGCAAGGGCGCGGTCGACGCGGTGCTGGCGTGCTGCAGCCGCGGCGCCGACGGCGCGGCGCTCGACGACGCGGCGCGGGCCGCGCTGCGGGCGCGCTACCAGGCCTGGGCCGCGGCCGGCACCCGGGTGATCGCGGTGGCCACCCGCGACCTGCCGGCCGACGCGACGATCGACCGGGCCGCCGAGGCCGAGCTGACCTTCGCCGGGTTCCTGACCTTCACCGATCACCCTAAGCCGGGCGCGGCGGCGGCGATCGCGGCGCTGGTCGAGCTCGGCGTGACCGTCAAGATCATCAGCGGCGACAGCGCGCTGGTGACCCGCCACGTCGCCGCCGCGGTCGGGCTCGACGCCAGCCGGCTCCTGACCGGCCGCGACGTGGCGGCGCTCGATCCCGACGGCCTGACCCGCGCGGTCGAGCGCGCCGACCTGTTCGCCGAGGTCGATCCCGATCAGAAGCTGCGGGTGATCGCCGCGCTGCGCCGCGCCGGCCACGTCGTCGGCTTCCTCGGCGACGGCATCAACGACGCGCCGGCGATGCACGCCGCCGACACCAGCCTGTCGGTCGAGGGCGCGGTCGACGTGGCGCGGGCCGCCGCCGACTTCGTGCTGCTCGAGGCCGACCTCGACGTGATCCGCCGCGGCGTCGAGGCCGGGCGGCGCACCTTCGCCAACACGCTCAAGTACGTGCTGACGACGATGAGCGCCAACCTCGGCAACATGATCAGCATGGCCGCGGCGTCGCTGATCCTGCCGTTCCTGCCGCTGCTGGCCGGCCAGATCCTGCTCAACAACCTGCTGTCCGACATCCCGGCGATCGGCCTGGCCGACGACGCGGTCGATCCCGAGCTGGTGGCGCGCCCGCGGCGCTGGCACATGGGCTTCATCCTCGGCTTCATGCTGCGCTTCGGCGTGCTCAGCTCGCTGTTCGACGCCGCCACGTTCGCGTTGCTGTGGTTCGGGTTCGCCGCCGGGCCGGCGCTGTTCCGCACCGGCTGGTTCATCGAGTCGCTCTTGACCGAGCTGGCGATCGCGCTGGTGGTGCGGACCCACCGGCCGCTGTACCGCAGCCGGCCGGGGCGGGTGCTGCTGTGGTCGACGCTGGCCTTGATCCCGCTGACCTGCGCCATCCCGTACCTGCCGGGCGCGACGCTGCTCGGCTTCGTCGCGCCGCCGGCGCACCTGGTGGCCGCGCTGCTCGGCATCACGCTGGCCTACGTCGCCGCCGCGGAGCTGCTCAAGCGCGGCGGTCGCGGCCTCGGCGCGACCGCGGGGTAGCCGCCGGCGCGGGTCACAGCTTCTCGAGGTACGCCGACAGCGGCACGCTCAGGCCGGCCGAGAAGCCCCAGCGCAGCGCGCCGTCGTCGTCGCCGTGGGGCGGGTACAGCATGATCATCGCCGGCGAGACGTAGGCCTCGACCAGATCGCCGACGTCGAGCGCGAACAGGATCGGGTGCAGCATGATCGCGTTGGACTCCTCGGAGTCGAGCAGCGCGCGGTACAGGATGCCCGACGCCGCCGCGCCGACCTTGAACGTCACGCGATCGCCCAGGAGCGACGGGCTGGCCAGCCCGAACCCGACCTGCTCGCTGATCAGCGGCACCGGCCGCCGCTGGCTGCCGGTGTCGTCGGCCGGGTCGGAGTACAGCCCACCGACGCCAACCGTCAGGTGGAAGTAGCCGCGCCAGGTGTGCTTGTGGCGGAAGTCGTCGCCGTGCTGCGCCAGCCGCGCGGCGAACTTGCCGCCGTCGACGCGGATCGACGAGCCGTCCTTCTCGACCGACTCCTGCAGCGCGTGGATCAGCTTGGTGACCCAGCAGTCGACGCTGGTGTCGTCGGTGCAGGCGTTCTGCCGGCCCTGCAGCGAGCTGATCAGCGTGTCGAGGCGGACCCGGCCGATCACCGCGAACAGGAGGTCGAGGCTCATCGGCTCGTGGGTCTTGATCGCGTCGAGCACCGGCTCGAGCACGTCGTAGAGCGGCGCGTCGAAGCCGCCGATCCGGTAGGTGCCCAGCGTGCGCAGCGCCGCGATGACGTCGCCCGAGCGCATCGACAGCGGCGACTGCCGCGCCACCCGCTGCATCAGGTCGAGGAACGCGATCAGCCGGGCGGTCGAGGTGCGGGCGAAGCGCAGCCGCGCCGGGACCTCGCCGGGGAACACCGCGCGCAGGCCGTCGTCGAGCGTGGCCAGCGCCGCGGCGGTGGTGCGCAGCTCGCGGGTCAGGTCGACGGTCGCGTACAGCGGCAGATCGCCGACGTCGAGCGACACCTTGCGGTCGGGGCCGGGGAAGCGCGCGAAGACGCCGCGGACGTCGGCCACCGCGGCCTCGAGCTTGGTCAGCGCCGGGGCGATGCCGTCGAGCGACGCCGCCAGCGCCTCGAGCTTGGTGCTGGTCTCGGTGACCGCCCGCGGACCCCAGCTGCGCAGCGCCTCGAGGACGTCCTTGCGCACCTTGGCCAGCGCGATCGTGCGCGGGTCGAGCGCGCTCGGCGGGGGCGCCGGCGTGCCGGGGGCGGACGGGCCGATCATCGGCGCGTTGCCCAGCTCGATCTTGGCGCGCTCGATGATGCGCAGGATCCGGTAGATCTGCTCGATGTTGTCGGTGCCGATCGCCAGCCGGATCGACGACGGGCCGATCGCGGTGCGGGCGCCGGCGGCGGCGGCGATCAGCTCGTCGATGCCGGGGCCCTTGTCGGCGTAGACGCTGGCGCGCAGCAGCAGGCGCAGGTCCGACAGCCCGCCGCGCATCTTGCCGACGCGCTCGCGGGTGGTGCCGATGATCTGGTCCTGCCAGGCCTGCAGGTTGAGGCCCGGGGTCGTGCGCAGGTTGGCGATCGTCCGCGACCGGCTGGCCGCCTCGATCAGCCGGCGGACGTCCTCGAAGCCGCCGCCGCGCAGGAGCTTCACCAGGCGCAGCGCGTCGAGCACCTTGGCCACGCCGATCGCGCGCTCGGCGACGGCCCGCTCGCGCAGCTGCGCGCACAGCGCGATGCCGTGGTCGCGGACGAACGGGCACTGCGGCGGATCCTGGCTCTGGCTCGACGTGCGCCCGAACAGCCGGGTCTGGCCCAGCCAGTAGTAGGCGACGTCGACGAGGTGGCCGTGGAGGTCGGCCGACAGCTTGACGCCGGGGCGGGTGCCCAGCTCGTGCGCGCCGGCGATCACGGTGGCGCCGATCTCGGGCGCGGCGCGCAGCTCGTCGGAGGTGGGGTACAGGCCGTCGATCAGGTTGGCCGCGACGAACGCGCGGACCACGGTCATGCCGAGGTCCTGGAACTTCTCGCGGCGCATCGTCGTCGGGTCGGCCATCAGCCGCGCGCCCTGATCGAGCAGGTCCTGGAGGTAGCGGTAGCCGGCGCGCTTCTGCGCCTTGAGCAGCTCGTGGACGACCAGCTTGATCGCCGCCTGCCGGGCGCGATCGAGCACGACGTCGACGACCAGATCGGCGTCGAGCCGGCCGCGCCGCGCGCTGGTCGGCAGGTTGGCGGCGACGTCGGCGACGGTGATCGCGCCCGGCGTCGGCTGCGCGGCGGCGGTGGCGTCGGGGTTGATCATGTCGACGTCGCCGCCCGCCGCGGCCTGGAACTCGGCCTCGAAGAACAGGTCGCTCTGGATCAGCGACTGCTGGCACAGCTCGACCGGCAGCTCGGGGTTGTCGCGGCAGACCTCGTCGAGCGTCGCGCACGCCGCCTTGTCGGCCGCGTCGCAGCCGCGCCGCAGGTAGTTGGCCGAGCGCGCGACGTCGCGGGCGATGCCGTCGCCGTCGCGGAAGTGGGTGGCGACCCGGACGCAGGCGCCGACCTCGTCGCGATCGCACGCCAGGTGATCGGTGTAGAGCGCGCGGACGACGCAGGTGGGGACGGTCGGGTCCTCGCAGGGGCAGAACTGGTTGTGGCCGACCAGCCGGCAGGCGCGATCGGCGAAGCCGCGGGCGACGGCCTCGTCCTGGATCGCGGTGGGGCCGCGCTTGCCGCGGGCCGACGCCAGCACCTGACAGCCGACCGGGTCGCCGAGGTCGCAGCGGTGCTCGGCCAGCGCCAGGCCGCGCTCGGGATCCGCCTCGACGAAGCCGGGGCGGCCGTAGATCAGATCGCTGGCCAGCGGGGCGCACTGATCGTGGCCGTCGCCGTCGCAGGTGGCCAGCAACGCCTCGACCGCGGGCTTGAGCTTGGCCGGGTCGCGCACGACGGCGAGCACGTCGTTGTAGCGGAGCTTGCCGCAGGCCCGCGGGTCGCGGCGCTGGCAGCCGCGCTCGAGCGCGGCCTTGATCGGCGGCGCGGTCGAGTCGAGCACCGCCAGGCACGCGGTGACGTCGTCGGCGACGCAGCCGGCCACCAGGCCGGCGTTGCCCGCCGCGCTGCGCCGCTGGGCCTCGTTGCCCTCGGCGCCGCGGTACGCGTAGTTGATCAGGAACAGGCACGCCTCGGGATCGTTGCCCTTGGTGCAGCCCAGCTCGGCGTCGGCGAACGCGGTCTTGACCGCGGCCGGCGTCAGCGACGCGCCGGGCGCCAGGTTGGCGTAGGCCAGCGCGAGGTTGGCCCGGGCCCGGGTGGCGCACCCCTGCTGGTCGCCGTCGAAGCACCGCGCCCGCGACGCCGCGCGCATGTACGGCGCGCGGAAGTTGTCGGTGCGATCGATCTCGAACATCCAGCCGTCCTTGCGCAGGTCGCCGAGCGCGACGCAGGCGGCGGGGTCGGTCGGCGCGTCGAAGTCCTCGTCGTCGACGCCGCACGCCTTGGTCAGGAGCTGCAGCGCCCGCGGCCGATCGATCGCGATCCGCCGGCCGCGCAAGAGCGCGTCGGCCAGGCGGGTGCACGCCGGCAGCTCGCCGTCGCCCCCCTCGCACTTGGCCTCGCAGTCGGCGGGGCCGTCGCACACCGGCGGCGCCGCGGTGGCGGTCCCGGTCGCGGCGAGCAGGGCCAGGGTGGAGAGCAGGATCAGCGCACGCGGCTGGGCGAGCATCGCCTCCGACGGTGCCACGGCGGGGCGGCGGGTGCCATCGGCGCGGGCCGCGACTCGTGGCCGCCCGGGCTTCGCAGCGGCCGGCGGGCGCGGTACCAACACGGCCATGGACACCGACAGTCTCCACGGGCGCCTGGCGCTCGTCACCGGCGGCGGCCGCGGCATCGGCGCGGCGATCGCGCGCCACCTCGCCAGCCGCGGCGCCAAGGTGATCGTCACCGGCCGCAGCCAGGCCGAGCTGGCCGAGGTCGCGGCGGCGATCGACGGCGTCGCGGTGGTGGCCGACCTGGCCGACCGCGCCGCCACCGACGCGATGATCGCGACCGTCCGCGGCCTCGGCCGGGTCGACGTGCTGGTCAACAACGCCGGCATCGCCGAGAGCGCGCCGCTGGCCGACACCGACGACGCGATGTGGGACCGGATAATGGAGCTCAACGCGACCGCGCCGTTCCGGCTGACCCGCGCGTTCGTGCCGGCGATGGTGGCGGCGGGGTGGGGCCGGGTCGTCACGATCGCGTCCAACGCCGGCCTGACCGGCTACGGCTACACCGCCGCGTACTGCGCGGCCAAGCACGCCGCGGTGGGGATGACCCGCGCGCTGGCGGTCGACCTGGGCCGGACCGGCGTGACCATCAACGCGGTGTGCCCGGGCTGGGTCGGGACGCGGATGGCCGAGGAGGCGATCGCCCGGATCGCCGCCAAGACCGGCCGCGACACCGCGGCGGCGACCGCCGCGCTCACCGGCATGAGCCCGCAGAAGCGGCTGATCGAGCCGGCCGAGGTCGCCCACGCGGTCGCGATGCTGTGCAGCCACGACGCCCGCGGCATCCACGGCCAGGCCATCGTCCTCGACGGCGGGCAGGTGCTGAAGTGACGGCCCGGGTCGAGCCGGTGCTGGTGCCGGGCTGGCCGACGCCCCGGGGCTACGCCAACGGCATGATCGGCGCCGGCCGGACGCTGTGCGTCGCCGGCCAGATCGGCTGGGACGCGCAGGGCGTGTTCCACACCGACGACCTGATCGCGCAGTTCGATCAGGCGCTGGCCAACGTGGTCGCGGTCGTCGCCGCCGCCGGCGCCGCGGTGACCGACATCGCGTCGATGACGATCTACGTCACCGACATCGAGGGCTACCGCGCGCGGCTCAAGGAGCTGGGGCCGGTGTGGCGGGCCCGGCTGGGCAAGCACTTCCCGGCGATGGCGCTGGTGGCGGTGGCGGCGCTGGTCGAGCCGCGGGCCAAGGTCGAGATCCAGGCGACCGCGTTCGTCGCGTAGCGCGCGGCGGCAGCGGCGATCCGCCGAGGCTGCGTGGTACACCCGCGGCCCATGGAGCTGCCCACCGCGCTGCCCACCGGGTTTCCCACCCCTCGCACCTTCGGCCTCGTCGTCGACCGCGGCGTCGCCACCATCACCCTCGACCGCCCCGAGCGCCTCAACGCGCTCACCTTCGAGAGCTACCGCGAGCTGGCCGAGACCTTCGAGCAGCTCGACCGGTTCGACGAGGTGCGCGCGGTGGTGATCCGCGGCAACGGCCGCGGGTTCTGCTCGGGCGGCGACCAGGACGACATCATCCACCACCTGCTCGGCCAGTCGACCGCGCAGCTCCTGGCCTTCACCCGCGCCACCGGCCGGCTGATCGCCGCGATCCGCCGCTGCAAGCGGCCGGTCATCGCCGCGGTCCACGGCGCCGTGGTCGGCGCCGGCGCGGTGATCGCGATCGCCGCCGACTTCCGGCTGGCCGCCGCCAGCGCCAAGTTCGGCTTCATCTTCCCCAAGGTCGGGCTGTGCGGCGCCGACATGGGCGCGACCTACCTGCTGCCGCGGATCGTCGGCACCACCCACGCCGCCGAGCTGTTGTTCTTCGGCGACCTGGTGCTGGCGGCCGACGCGCAGCGCATCGGCCTGGTCAACCGCGTCGTCGACACCGTCGAGGACTGCCACAAGCTCGCCGCCGAGTGGGCGGCGCGGCTGGCGGCGGGCCCGGCGTTCGCCCACGCGATGACCAAGCAGATGATCGAGAGCGAGGTCACGATGGGCCTGGCCGAGGCGATCGAGGCCGAGGCCCAGGCCCAGGCGCTGTGCATGCAGCACGGCGACTTCGCCGAGGCCCACGCCGCGTTCAAGGCCAAGCGGCCGCCGCGGTTCGCCGGCGCCCCCGCGTCCCCCGAGGGCGACGCATGATCCCGCTGTCGACCGACGACCTGCCGTGGTTCTGCGACGACGGCGACCGCGCGCTGGCGGCGCGGCTGCGGGCGGCGGCGCCGGCGCTGGCCGCCGCGGAGGAGGCCGCCGACGAGCCGGCCCGCGATCGCGCGGCGGTGGCGGCGCTGGCCGAGGCCGGGCTGTTCGCGCTGGTGGCCCCGGCCGACGGCCAGGTCCGAGCCCGCTCGCTGTGCCTGACCCGCGAGCTGCTCGGCTGGGTCAACGCCCGCGCCGACTCGATCTTCGCGGTGCAGGGGCTGGGCAGCTACGCGGTGCTGGCCGCCGGCGACGCCGCGCAGCGGGCGCGGCTCCCCGATCTGGCCGCCGGCCGGGCGGTCGCGGCGTTCGCGCTGACCGAGCCCGAGGCCGGCAGCGACGTCGCGGCGATCAGCACGCGGGCCGTGGCCGACGGCGACGGCTACCGCCTCACCGGCGAGAAGATGTTCATCTCGAACCTCGGGCTGGCGTCGGTCGCGACCGTCGTGGCCACCGTCGACCCCGCGCTCGGCCGCAAGGGCCTGACCGCGTTCTGGCTGCCGCTCGACGGGCCCGGCGTGACCGTCGTGCCGCAGGCGCCGATCGCGCCGCACCCGCTGGGCCGGCTGATCCTCGACGGCGCCCGCGCCACGCGGATCGGCGAGGTCGGCGCCGGGTTCGGCCTGGCGATGCGGACGCTCGACACCTTCCGGGTGTCGGTGGCGGCGGCGGCGGTCGGGATGGCGCGGCGCGCGCTCGACGAGGCGGCCCGCCACGTCCGCGCCCGCGTGCAGTTCGGCAAGCCGTTGGCCGAGCAGCCGCTGGTGCAGGCGCACCTGGCCGACATGGCCACCCAGATCGACAGCGCGCGGCTGATGACCTGGCGCGCCGCCGCGGTCAAGGACGCCGGCGCGCGCGGCACCGTCGAGGTGTCGATGGCCAAGCTCCACGCCACCGAGGCCGCGCAGGACGTGATCGACCGCGCGGTGCAGCTGCTCGGCGGCCGCGGCGTCGTCGCCGGCGCGATGGTCGAGCACCTGTACCGGGCGATCCGCCCGCTGCGCATCTACGAAGGCACCAGCGAGATCCAGCGCACCATCATCGGCCGCGCGATCGCCACCGGAGGCAGCCCATGACCGACGTCCGCTTCCCGGACGAGTTCAACCTGGCCGACTACTGGCTGTTCGCGCGGGTGCGCGAGGGCCGCGGCGACCACCCGGCGATCCGCTTCGGCGACCGCGCGTGGAGCTACGCCGACGTGGCCGACCGGGCCCGCGCGCTGGCCCAGGCCTTCGTCGCCGCCGGGCTGCGCCCGGAGGAGCGGGTCTACATCGTGCTGCCCGACGTGCCGCCGTTCGCGTGGGCGATCTTCGCGACGCTGGCCGCCGGCGGCGTCGTGACGATGGGCAACCCGGCGATGCCGGCGCCCGACCTCGCGGCGGTCATCGACTACGTCAAGGCGTCGATCGTCGTGACGACGCCGGCGGTGGCCGACGCGCTGGTGCCGCACCTGGCCGGCGCGCCGCGCGGCGGCTTCGTGCTGACCGCCGACGCCGCCACCGACGACGATCCCGAGGCCGCGGTGACCGCCGGGCCGGCCCTGATCGCGAGCAAGCGGCCGTGGCGGCCGCTGACCGACGCGATCGAGCGCGGCCGTCCCGACGCCCGCGCGCTGCCGCGGACCCACCGCGACGACCCGGCGATCTGGCTGTTCACGTCGGGCTCGACCGGCCGGCCCAAGGCGGCGATGCACTGCCACCGCGACTTCGCGTTCAACACCGAGGTCTACGCCAAGGCGACGATGGGCTACCGCGCCGACGACGTCACCGTCAGCGTGCCGCGGCTGTTCTTCGGCTACGCCACCGGCACCAACCTGTGGTTCCCGTTCGCGGTCGGCGCGACGACGTGCTTGTTCAGCGAGCGGCCGACGGCGGAGAGCCTGGCCGCGGCGATCGCCCGCTACCGCCCGACGATCGTCACCAACGTGCCGACGATGCTCGGCAAGCTGCTCGATCACGACGACGAGCTGCGCGCCGCCGGCCGCCCCGGCCTCGATCTCGCCAGCGTGCGCTTCCACCTGTCGGCCGGCGAGGCGCTGCCGGCGCCGCTGTACCAGCGGTTCCTCGAGCGGTTCGGCGGCGCGATCTACGACGGCATCGGCTCGGCGGAGATGTTCCACATCTACTGCACCAACCGCCCCGGCGACGTGAAGCTGGGCTCGCTGGGCCGGGTGGTCGACGGCTACCAGCTGCGGGTCTTGCCCGAGGAGGCGCGCGGCGCCGACGCGGCGCCGGTGCCGGTCGGCGAGATCGGCGTCCTGTGGGTGCGCGGCGACAGCGTCGCCCAGGGCTACTTCCAGGATCGCGACAAGAGCTGGCTGACGTTCCACGGCCACTGGTGCCGCACCGGCGACCTGTTCCGGGTCGACGCCGACGGCTACCTGTACTTCTCGGGGCGCGCCGACGACCTGCTCAAGGTCGGCGGCGTCTTCGTCGCGCCGGCCGAGGTCGAGGACTGCCTCCTGGCCCACCCGGCGGTGAGCGCGGTGGCGGTGATCGGCGCCGACGACGCTGGGCTGACCAAGCCCAAGGCGGTGGTGGTGGTGCGGCCCGAGGCGCGGGCCCGGCTCAGCGCCGACGCCGACGCGCTGGCCGCCGAGCTGCAGGACCACGTCAAGGCGCGGCTGTCGAAGTACAAGTACCCGCGGTGGGTGGTGTTCGTCGACGAGCTGCCCAAGAACGATCGCGGCAAGGTCGACAAGCGGCGGCTGGCCGCCGAGGTCAACCGGTGAGCGGCGCGACGTCCACCCGCGACCTGCACGCGATGACCAGCGCGCAGCTGGCGCAGCGGCTGGCGGCCGGCCCGGTGATCGCGCTGGTGCCGGTGGGCTCGACCGAGCCCCACGGCCCGCACCTCGGGCTGGGCACCGACGTCGCGATCTCGCGCGCCGCGTGCGTGCGCGCGGTCGAGCTGCTGGCGGCGGCGGGGCGCGACGCGGTGATCGCGCCCGCGGTGCCGTACGGCGTCACCGAGTGCGCCGCGGGGTTCGCCGGCGCGGTGAGCGTGCCGCCGGCGGTGCTGACCGCGTTCGTCGCCGCGGTGTGCGACGGGCTGCGCGCCCAGGGCTTCGCCCAGGTGGCGCTGGTCAACAACCACCTCGAGCCGGCCCACGACGCGGCGATCCGCGCGGCGGCGGTCGACCGCGCCGGCGTCGTCGTCGCGTGCCCGCTGACCCGCCGCTGGGCGCGGACGCTGTCGGCCGAGTTCAAGAGCGGCGCCTGCCACGCCGGGCGCTACGAGACGTCGATCGTGCTGGCCGCCGAGCCGGCGCTGGTCGACGAGGCCGCGCGCGCGCCGCTGCCGCCGGTGCCGATCAGCCTGTCGGAGCAGCTCGGCAAGGGCGTCACCACCTTCGCCGCGATGGGCATGCACGACGCCTACGCCGGCGACCCCGCCGCGGCCACCGCCGCCGAGGGCCAGGCGCAGATCGAGCGCCTGGCCGAGATGATCGTCGGCGAGCTGAGCGCGTAGCCCTCGGCACCGCTATCATCCACGCGTGGGCCTGCTGACGCCGTTCGATCCCGCCGCCCGCGTGGAGCTCGCCGACGTCGCCGCGCAGCTCGCCGGCTGCACGCTCGAGTGCGACGACGACCGGATCCCGCGGCTGCGCCTCGAGCTCGACGACGGCGGCGCGGTGCACGTGACGACGCGCCGCGAACCGGACGGCGTGTGCCTGGTCACGTCTACGATCGATCTCCAGGGCGCGATGCTCCGCGTGCTGCCACGCCAGCGCGAGGTGGACGGCACGCCCGCGAAGGTCGCGGCGGCGCTCGACGAGGGTGACGTCCAGATCGCGTGCGACGATCCGGCGCTCGCCGAGGCCTGGATCGACGCGCCGACCCGGGACGCGCTGCCCGCGTGCCTCTGGGTCACGGCCGGCCCGCTGCGCCGCACGCTGATCGACGGCGCGCGCATCGGGGTCGGCGACGGCGAGGTGCTGATGGCCCCGGTCGCCAGCAACCCCGCGCACCTGGCCGCGGTGATCGAGATCGGCGTGCTGCTCGCGAGCCGGCCGGCGCGGCTCGGGGCCGAGCTCGCCGCGGTCGCGGCGGCGCTCGGTGGCGCGGTCACCGCGGCCGCCTTCGATCTGGGCGAGCGCTTCGCGATGCGCTTCGAGCGCGACGCCGCGTCCGTGACCGCCGACTTCATCCGCCGCATGCCCGACGAGCCCGCGAAGCACGCGCGCCTGCGCACCCGGATCCGCGCGCCGACGTCGATCGACGCGGCGACGCTCGCGCGGCGGCTCGCCGCGGCGGCCGCGGCGGTCCGTGACCTGGGGGCGCCGCCGATCGCGCTCGCCGGTGGCGACGTCGCGCTGGTGCTCGACGGCCTGGTCGGCAGCCGCGAGCGGCTCGCGCCGGCGATCGGGCTGGTCGCGCGCCTGGCCGAGCCCGCCGCCGTCCGCGCCGACGGCCCGTATCGCTGACCGCGGGCGGCCGCAGCGCCTGCCGGCGGTTCAGCGCAGCAGGCGCGGGCCGTCGCCGGTGGCGGGCGCGGGCGCGCTGTCGGCAGGGCGCTCGGGCGCCTTGGCGGCCAGCGGGTCGAGGCGCGGCGCCGAGGGCAGGGCGCCGGTGGCGATCGCGCGCGGGAGGTCGGGCGGCGGCGGCGCGGGCGGCGGCGCCGGCTCGCGCAGGCCGGCCAGCTCGTCGGCGCGGCGGTGCAGGCGCAGCGTCACGGCCACGCCGTACAGCCACACCGCGGCGACCGCGATCGGGGCCAGCACGACCGCCCACTTGCCGCCGAGGTCGTAGAGCAGCTTCGTCGTGCGACCCACGTACAGCACGCCGCCCTCGTCCTCGAGCTTCGAGAAGTCGCGGAACGAGCTCCACGCCAGCCACAGCATCAGCGGCGTGACGATGAACAGCACGTGCCACACCTTGAGCTTGGGGCCCTCGTCGGGGTCGTCGAGGCGATGCCACCACCACATGGCGTCCATCCAACCGCAGGCGCCGCCTCGGCGCAACCGCGATCGTCCTCGGTCGCTGTCGCCTCGTGCCCGCCTCGTGCCCGCCGCCGCCTCGGGCCCGCCGCCCCGCGCCGCCTACTCCTTGATGCCGTGCTTCTGCTTGACCTGGTCGAGCACGCGCGCGTACTCGACCTCCCAGGCGGACGTGCCCTCCTGGATGTTCTTGAGCCGCTGCCGGACTTCCTGATCGAGCTCTTCCTCGACCGCCATGTGCTTGCGGACGATCTCCTTGATCTTCTTCCGCAGCGTGACGTCCTCGGCGTAGACCTCGTCGATGTTCTTCGACTGCATGAAGGTCTCGACGAGCTGGTTGGTGATCCAGGTCAGGGCCTCCTCGCCGAGGCCGAAATCCTTCTGGTCGGCGAGCTGCTTCTTGGTGCGGAACAGGTGGCCGTGGGGCAGGCCGCGGATCTCGAGGATGTCCTTGGCGCGCTCGGTCAGCTCGCGATCGACGCGGAGGTACTCCTTGAGCACCGACGCCACGTCGAGCTGGGCCTCGTGCGGGTCCGCGACCTCGAGGTCGCCGTCGCTGGTGAGCTTGTTGATCACCTCGGCGGCGATCGTGTCGACTTTGCCCGCGTACAGTTTCATGGGAGCCCGCACTGTACGGGCCGATACCCGCTTTCGCAAGGACGACCGCGGCCGTATTGTCGTCGAAGAATGACCTCGCGCGCGCGCAAGCTGGTGGTGGCCGGACTCATCGTCGCCGACGACGGCCGCGTGCTGATCACGCGCCGCAAGGACGACCAACCGCTGGGTGGTCAATGGGAGTTTCCCGGAGGCAAGCTCGAGCCTGGCGAGGCGCCGACCGCCGGCCTGGCGCGCGAGTTGCGCGAAGAGCTGGACGTCGAGGTCACGGTCGGGCGCGCGTGGGACGTCTTGCACCACGCCTACCCCGAGTTCGATCTGCTGATGATCGTCTACGCGTGCCGGCTGGCGCCGGGCGCGACGCCGCGCGCCGTCGAGGTCGCCGACCTGGCGTGGTGCCGCCCGGCCGAGCTCGGCGGCTACCCGATCCTGCCGGCCGACGCGCCGCTCGTCGACCGGCTGGTCGCCGAAGGCCCCCCCCGGGTTTGACCGCGCCGCCCGCGGCTGCCTACAATCTTGCCGATGGAAGGCCGCGCCAAGGTCACCAAAGAAGTGTTGTGCGAGGAAGCTCGCTTCATCCTCGCCAACGTCATGGCCGAGGCGCGCTACGGGCGTCAGAACCGCTTCGACGACATCCGCCGGGTGTGCGAGGGCGCGGTCTCGATCCCGTTCGCCGAGTACGTCAGCTTCCTCGAGAAGTCGGGGTACCTACGCCAGGATCGCAACGGCGACTCGCTCGAGGTCACGCCCGAGGGCGAGGACGTCGTCAACGGCGGCAACCTCACCGACTTCACCGAGCGGGCGGTCGCGCACTTCAAGAAGCTGCGCCAGACCCGCACCCAGGCCGGCATGCTCGGCCCGGCGGCGCCCGGCATGAGCACCAACTCCGGCGTCGTGTCGTCGACCGGCGGCGGCAACTCGGGCGCGATGGCGGTGCCGCGCAAGGATCCGATGCCGGCCAAGATGATGTCGTCGGGCGGCCGCCCGTCGATGGCGGTCGGCGGCGAGATCGCCGGCAACGCCGACAGCGACGGCCGCTACGAGAAGCTGGCGTCGCTCGGCTCGGGCGGCATCGGCACGGTCTACCGGGCGCGCCAGGTCGCGCTCAACCGCGAGGTCGCGCTGAAGGAGGTGCGCGACCTGTTCGGCTTCTTCAGCGAGGACCAGCGCTACGAGATCGTGCGCCGGTTCTCCGACGTCGTGCGCGCCGCGGCGACGCTGGCGCACCCGAACATCCTGCCGATCCACGACGTCAACCTCGAGCGCGAGTTCCCGTGCGTGATCACCGAGCTGGCGCCCAACGGCTCGGCGCGGCGGCTGATCAACGACGCCGAGGACATCCCGGTCGATCTGGTCTTCAAGTACCTGCTGCAGACGCTGCACGCGCTGCGCGCCGCCCACGCCCAGCGGGTCTACCACCGCGGCCTCAAGCCGGAGCAGCTGCTGATCGACGGCTACGGCAACGTCAAGGTCTCGGACTTCGGCTTCTCGCGCGTCGTCGAGCGCGACCACGCGGTGATCCGCCAGGTCTACGTCGGCATGGGCAACGTCGCGTACATGGCGCCGGAGCTGTACGCCGACCCGATGGGCGCCGGCGCCCAGACCGACATCTACGCGCTCGGCATCATCTTCTACGAGCTCCTGACCCGGAAGCTGCCGGGCCGCCGCTCGCCGATGCCGTCGACGATCAACGGCTCGCTGCCCAAGGGCATCGACGACATCTTCGATCGCATGACCCGCGACTCGCGCACCGAGCGCTACACCACCGTCGACGACATCCTCGAGGACATCGACAAGCTCGACGGCCTCGGCGACCTGCTCGACAAGCAGACCCAGGTGCTGGTCGGCGAGAACCCGCTGACCGCGATCCGGTTCCGCGAGGGCGCCGAGGAGCCGATGGGCGCGCCGCTCGACGAGGACGGCGAGGGCGGCGACAAGAAGGGCCCGACCCACCGGCCGTACTCGTTCCAGCAGCGCCGCGGCAAGAAGCCCTGAGCATGAGCTGCCGGCACCTGGCGGCGGTCGCGGCCGGGTGCGACCCCTGCTTCACGGTCGACGCCTCCCGGGTGACGTTCGGCGGCGGGGCGCTGGCCGAGGTGGGGCCGCGGCTGCGCGCCCACGGGGTGGCCCGGGTGGCGGTGTTCGTCGACCCGCGGGTCCACGGCCTGCCGTGGTTCGCCGAGGTGGCGGCGTCGCTGGCCGCGGCCGGCGTCGACGCGGCGGTCTACGCCGACGTCGCGGTCGAGCCGACCGACGCGTCGATCGCCGACGCGGTGGCGTTCGCGCGCCAGGCCCGGGCCGACGGCGTGCTGTCGCTCGGCGGCGGCTCGACGATCGACACCGCCAAGCTGGCCAACCTGGGCGCGGCCACCGGCCACGACGTCCGGCGCTACGTCGCGGCGCCGTGGGGCGAGGGCCAGCCGCTGACCGCGGCGCTGCCGGTCCACGTCGCGTGCCCGACCACCGCCGGCACCGGCAGCGAGGTCACCGGCATCGCGATCTTCGATCTGCGCGCGCACCACGTGAAGACCGGCGTGGCGTCGCCGCGGCTGCGGCCGACCGAGGCGGTGATCGATCCGCGGGTGACCGCGACCTTGCCAGCCAGCGTGGTCGCCGCCGCCGGGCTCGACGTGCTGTGCCACGCGCTCGAGTCGTACACCGCGCGGCCGCACACCCAGCGGCCGGCGCCGCCGACGCCGACGGCGCGGCCGATGAGCCAGGGCGCGAACCGCTGGAGCGACGTCGGCTGCCGCGAGGCGCTGCGGCTGTGCGGCCGCTTCCTGCCGCGCGCGACCCACGACGCCGACGACGCCGAGGCCCGCGCCGAGATGATGTGGGCCGCGACGCTGGCCGGCATCGCGTTCGGCAACGCCGGCGTCCACGTGCCGCACGCGATGGCCTACGCGATCGCCGGCGGCGTGCGCGACTACGTCGCGGTGGGCTACCCGCCGGGCGCGCCGCTGGTGCCGCACGGCTTCGCGGTCGCGCTGGGGGCGCCGGCGGCGTTCGACGCGCTGGCCGCGACCGCGCCGGCGCGCTTCCGCGAGGCGGCGGGGCTCCTGGGCGCCGCGATCGCCGACGTCGGCGACGCCGAGGCCGGCGCGTGCCTGGCCGACGCGGTGGCCGGCGTGATGCGCGCGGTGGCCGCGCCCGGCAGCCTGCGCGCGATCGGCTACGACGACGGCGACGTGCCGGCGCTGGTCGAGGGCACGCTGCCGCAGCAGCGGCTCCTGGGCAACGCGCCGGTCGAGGTCACCGGCGCGCTGCTCGACGGGCTGTTCCGCGCCGCGCTGGGAGGCCGGTGATGCCGGTCGCCCGCCCGCGCCGCGCCGACTACCGCTACCCGGTGGCGATCACGACGCGGTGGATGGACAACGACGTCTACGGCCACGTCAACAACGTCACCTACTACAGCTACTTCGACTCGGCGGCGAACCACTTCCTGATCCGCGCGGGCGGGCTCGACATCCACGGCGGCGACGTGATCGGCCTCGTGGTCGAGTCGGCGTGCCAGTACCACGCGCCGATCGCCTACCCGACGCCGCTGACCGCGATGGTGCGAGTCGATCGCCTCGGCGGCCGCGCGGTCACCTACGGCATCGCGATCTTCGTCGACGAGGGCGACGCCGACGCCCGCGACCAGGCGGTGGCCCACGGCCACTTCGTCCACGTCTTCGTCGACCGCGCGACCCGGCGCCCGGTGGCCATCCCGCCGCGGCTGCGCGACGCGCTGGCCGGCATCGTGGTCACACCGTCGAGCGGATGAGCTGGCCGTCGGGGAACACCTGCAGCACCGCCCGGGACGGCAGCTCGAGGCAGGTGAGCGGGCCGCCCTTGCCGGCGCCGGTGTCCAGCCCGATCAGCGGGCCGCGGGCCCACGGCCCGGTGCGGGTCGCGTCGTCGGGGGGCAGCTCGGTCACCGGCGTGTGGCCGAACACCAGCGGCGGACCGCCGTAGCCGGCGAAGAAGTCGGGCTCGCGCTGCCACAACAGCGCCGCCGGGCTCGACGCCTCGGGCGCGGCCCACACCGTGCCTTCGCCCTCGACGCCGGCGTGGACGTAGGTCGCGTGGACGTCGCGGTGCCACAGCGGCAGCGACCGCATCCACGCCACCACCGGCGCCGGCAGCCAGCTGGCCGGCTCGAAGTACTGGCGCACGTGATCGGCGGCGAACGGATCGGCGGTCGCGTCGTCGATGAACGCGCGGTAGCTGGCGGCGACGCCGTTGCCCGGCGGCAGGATGAAGCTCGGGTCGCGATCGTCGATGGCCTTGAGCAGCGCGTCCTCGTGGTTGCCGCGCAGGCACACCACCTGGCCGGCGGTGGCCTCGGGCAGGCGGCGCAGCATCTCGATCACGCCGCGGCTGTCGGGGCCGCGATCGAGGTAGTCGCCGAGGAACACCAGCGCGTCGTCGGGCGCGATGAACGGCAGCGCCGCCAGCAGCTGCGACAGCATCGCCCGCTCGCCGTGGACGTCGCCGATGACGAAGGTGCGGCCGCTCATGCGATCCTCCGGCCGCGCACGCCGAGCGCGCGCAGGTGGTCGACCAGCGGCGCCACCTCGCCGAGGTCGTTGTAGAGGTGGCCCGAGACGCGCACCAGCGGCCACGGCGTGCCGGGGTGCTCGACCACCGGCACCTCGACGCCGCGCGCCAGCAGCGCCTCGACCAGCGCGACGCCGGTGGCGCCCGGCGGCAGCTCGACCGCGACCGCGGCCATGCTGGCCTGGGCGACGTCGGCGATCGCCGGGGCGACGATCGGGTCGGCGCCGAGCGCCTCGCCCAGCGCCGCGGCGGCCGCCAGCGCCAGCCGGTGGTTGTGGGCGCGCACGGCGGGCCAGCCGCCGCCGAGCTCCGCGATCGTCGCCAGCGCGACCGGCGCGGCCAGGAACGCCGACGGATCGTGGGTGCCGGTCCAGTCGTGCTCGCGGCGGAACCGCGTGCTGCCGTCGAGCGGCAGCGTGGCGCCGTGGCTGACCACCAGCGGGCGGGTCGCGGCGCGGCGATCGGGCGCGACCCACAGGAACGCGGCGCCCTTGGGGGCGCAGGCCCACTTGTGCAGGTTGCCCGCGTAGTACGGCGCGCCGATCGCGGCGACGTCGAGCGCCAGGCTGCCCGGCGCGTGGGCGCCGTCGACGATCAGCGTGACCGCCGGCGGCAGCGCCCGGGCCAGCGCCGCCACGTCGCACACGATCGCGGTCGGGCTGGTGACGTGATCGACCAGCACCAGCCGGGTGCGCGGCGTGACCGCGGCCAGCACCGCCTGGGCCGGCGCGGCGGCGTCGGTGAGCGGCAGCGCCAGCGGCGCCACGACCACCTCGGCGCCGGCGTCGGCGGCCTTGCGATCGAGCTGGTTCTTGCACGCGCGGTAGGCGTGGGTGGTGGTGACGATCTGGTCGCCGCGGCCCAGCGGCACCGCGGCCAGCGCGATCGCGACCGCGTGGGTGGCGTTGGGCACGACCACCAGGCCGTCGGGATCGGCGCCGACGAACGCCGCCACCGCGGCGCGGGCCGCCGCCATCGCCGGCGCGAGCTCGCGGACGAAGAACCGCATCGTCGCGCCCTCGATCCGATCGCGCACCGCCTGCTGCGCGGCCAGCGCGGCCCGCGGCGCGGCGCCGTACGAGCCGTGGTTCCAGTGCAGCACCGCCGGATCGAGCGCGAACGCCGCGCGCATCGCCGCCGCGCTCATGGCACGAGCTCCACCAGCGCCCGCGGGTGGTAGCGGGTGGCCAGCGCCTCGTCGGGCGGACGGGCGTCGTGGACCCGCTCGACCCAGCGGCGCGGCAGCGTGGCCAGGCCGTCGCGCGCGCCGAGGAGCGCGCCGACGATCGCCGCGTTGGTGTCGGCGTCGCCGCCGCGGTTGGCGACGTCGATGACGCCGGCGGCGAAGTCGGGGGCGTGGACCAGCTGCCAGAACGCCAGCCGGAACGCGATCCGGACGAAGCCCTGGTGGCGGTGGAGGTGCAGCCGCTCGCCGTACAGCGCAGGATCGTCCTCGGTCGCGGCGTCGAGGTCGCTGGTCAGCGCGGCGTGGGCGGCGGTGATGCGGTCGCGATCGTCGCCGACCGCGTCGAGCCGCGCCGTGGCCTCGTCGAGGCCGGCCCGGGCCGCGGCCAGCATCGCGGCGGCGGTCGGCGTACCGGCCGGGCGCACCGCGGCGGCGATCGCCGCGTCGTAGGCGGCCTGGGCCAGCCGGCACCGCGGGTCGAAGTGGGTCAGCGCGGCCTCGGCCAGCGCCGCGTCGATCAGCGCGTCGGGGCGCGCGCAGTAGGCGACCGCCAGCGGCGCGGCGCGCATCAGCCCGCCGTTGCCGGCGGCGTCCTTGCCGCGCTCCAGCCACACCGCGCGGGCGGCGTCGTCGACGCTGGCCCCGGTGCCCAGCCGGCGCAGCGCCGCGCCGATCTGCGAGCCGACGTCGAACGCGTGGCGCTGCCAGTCGACGAAGCGCGCGGCCAGGTCGACCCGATCGAGGTCGCCGTCGCAGACGATCAGGCTCTGGGCCAGCGCCGCGGCCATCTGGGTGTCGTCGGTGACCTCGCCGGGCGCCAGCGAGAACGGGCCGCCGCCGACGATGTCGTCGAGCGGGCCGGTCGCCAGGGCCGGGTAGGGCGGGGCCGGCGGCGCGGTGAACTCGGTGGTCGTGCCGAGCGCGTCGCCCAGCGCCAGCCCCCACAGCGCGCCGAGCCCGCGGTCGCGATCGGCTGGAGCGGTCCAGGTCATGGCGCATCCTACTCGCCTCGCCGGGATCGCTCCACCCGCGACCTCGTCGACGCGGCGCCCGCGCGCGGGGCGTACATTCCCGCGGTGACCGCGCCCGCCGCCGCCCGCCGCCTCGATCGCTGGAAGCTGTCGCTGCTCGACCTGACGCTGCGCAACCGTCTGCTCGACGCGCGCGACGGCCGGCAGGTGGTGCCGCTGGCCGGCGTCGACGCGGTGGCGCTGGCGGCCCGGCTCGACGACGGCGCGCCGCTCGAGCTGGCCACGACCCCGGCGATCGATCCGGCGGCGGTCGGCGGCGTCGAGCGCGCCGCCGAGGCCGCGGCCAAGGCCGGGGCCGACGCGCTGGCCCAGCGGCGGCTGCTGGCGGCGCTGTCGGCCGAGGAGCTCGACCGGCGGCTGGTGGCGATGGCGCGCAGCGCCCGCGAGAGCCAGCAGGAGAGCGGCGCGTCGACGCTGTGGCTGGCGCTCGGCGTGCTGCGCTGGTTCGAGACCGACGGCGGCGAGGTCGCGCGCCACGCGCCGCTGGCGCTGTACCCGGTCGAGCTGCGCCGGACCGGCGCCCGCGAGCGCTACACGCTGACCGCCCGCGCCGACGAGGAGCCGCGCTGGAACGACACGCTGTTCGAGAAGCTGGCCACCGAGTTCGGGATCCGCGTGACGCCGCCGGCCGGCGAGCGCGACGACCTCGACCTGGCCGGGCTGATGGGCACGCTGGGCGCCGCGGTGGCCAAGCTGCCGGGCTGGCAGGTGCTGCCCGAGGCGCGGCTCGGCGTCTTCGCCTTCGCCAAGTTCGTCATGTGGACCGATCTGGCCGAGCGCGGCGAGGCGCTCCTGGCCGCGCCGGTGGTCCACCACCTGGCCACCGGCGACGGCGCGGCGTTCCCGGCCCAGCCGGCGTTCCCGGTGGCGGCCACGCTCGACGAGACGCTGCCGCTGGGCGAGCTGTTCGCGCCGCTCGACTGCGACGCCAGCCAGCTGGCCGCGGTGCTGGCCGCCGCCGCCGGCCGATCGTTCGTGCTCCAAGGACCGCCAGGGACCGGCAAGTCGCAGACGATCACCAACCTGATCGCGCAGGCGCTGACCAACGGCAAGACCGTGCTGTTCGTCGCCGAGAAGCAGGCGGCGCTCGAGGTCGTGCAGCGGCGGCTGGCCGCGGCGGGGCTGGGCGACTTCTGCCTCGAGCTGCACTCGCACAAGGCCGGCAAGCGCGAGGTGATCGCCGAGCTGGGCCGGGTGCTCGAGCGGGTGTGGCGGCCCAACGCGCCGGTCACCGGCGACGATCCGCGGCTGGCCGCGGCCCGCGCCGAGCTCAACCGCTACGTCGCCGCGCTGCACGCGCCGGGCGCCGCCGGCATCTCGGCCCACGACGCGCTGGGCGAGCTGGGGCGGCTGCGCGACGCGCCGGCGTTGCCCGACGGCACCGCGGCGACCGCCGACGCGATCGCCGCGCAGCGCGAGGCGGTGCGCCGGTTCGCCGAGGCCGCGGGCGCGATCGCGCCGGTGACCGCGCACCCGTGGCACGGCTCGACGCTCGACACCTGGCAGCTGTCGACCGAGGACGCGGTGCGCGCCGCGCTGGCCGAGGCCACCGCCGCCGCCGCCGCGCTGGCGCCCGCGGTCGACGGCCTGGCGCCGCGGCTGCCCGGCGTCGGCGCCCGCACCCGCGATCAGCTCGAGGCGCTGGGCACGCTGGCCGACCACCTGGCGAAGACGCCGCACCCGGGCGCCGAGCTGATCGCCGCCGCCCAGGCCCACGCCGAGGTCCGCCCTGGCGAGGGCGCGGCCGGCGGCGCGGTCGCCGAGCGCATCGCCCTGGTCAAGGCCCGGGCCGCCGGCGGCGACGGCGCGGTGGTCGCGCCGACCGACGTCGTCGCCTGGCTGGCGCTGGCCCGCCGGCGCCGCGAGCTGGCGCGCACGCTGGCCGCGCGCTGGAGCGAGCGGGTCTACGCGCTGCCGCTCGGCGGGCTGGCCGCGCGGTTCAAGGCCTGGGCGAACCGCTTCCCGCTGTTCCGCTGGTTCGCGCTGCGCGCCGCGCGCAAGCAGGCCCGGGGCGCGCTGGCCACCGGCGCGCTGCCGCCCGACGCCGAGGTCGCCGCCGATCTCGCCACCGCCGAGACCGTGGTCGAGGCCGAGCGCGCGCTGGCCGCCGCCCGCGCCGACGCCGGCCGCTGGCTGGGTGCGCTGGCGCCGGCCGCCGACGACGGCGGCGATCTGGGCCGGGTCGACGCCGCGCTGACCTGGGCCCGGGAGCTGGCGGCGGCGTTCGCGCGCACCGCGGTCGCCCCCGCCGATCGCGCGACCGCGTGGCAGGCGATCGTCGCGGTCGCCGCCGATCCCGCGCAGCCGGCGGCGAGCTGGGCCGAGCTGGCGGCGGCGGTGGCGCGCTGGCGCACCGCGCTGGGCCGGCTGCGCGACGTGTGCGGCGTCGAGGTGCGCGACGACGAGCGCCCGCACCTCGAGGCGCTGCGCGCGCAGGTGGCGGCGTGGGGGGCGGCGCCGACCGCGCTGCGCGACTGGACCCTGTACGTCCGCGCGCGGGCCGCGGCGGTCGCCGCCGGCCTGGGCCAGACCGTCGCCGGCGTCGAGGCCGGCGCGGTGCCGGCCGAGGCGATCGTCGCCGCGTGGGAGCGGGCGCTGTACCGCGGCGTCGCCGACCGCGCGATCGCGAGCAGCCCGGCGCTGGCGCAGTTCCACGGCGCCAGCCACCACGCGCGGGTCGCCGAGTTCGTCGAGCTCGATCGCGCGCAGCTGGGCGTGGCCCAGGCCCGGGCGATCGCGCGGCTCGCCGAGCGGGTGCCGCGGGTGTCGGCCGACACCGCCGACGCCGGCGAGATCGGGACGCTGCTCCACGAGCTGAAGAAGCAGCGCCGCCACAAGCCCCTGCGCGCGCTGTTCCAGGCCATCCCCAACCTGCTGCCGCGGCTCAAGCCGTGCCTGCTGATGAGCCCGCTGTCGGTGGCGCAGTACCTCGACCCGGCGATCGGCCGCTTCGACCTGGTCGTCTTCGACGAGGCGTCGCAGATCCCGACCGCCGACGCGATCGGCGCGCTGGCCCGCGGCGAGGCCGCGGTGGTGGTCGGCGACTCGAAGCAGCTGCCGCCGACCCGGTTCTTCGCGATCGGCGAGGGCGCGGCGGCCGAGGCCGGGGCCGACCCCGACGACGACGTCGAGGAGCTCGAGAGCATCCTCGACGAGTGCGTCGCCGCGCGGCTGCCCGAGCTGCGCCTGACCTGGCACTACCGCAGCCACCACGAAGATCTGATCGCGTTCTCCAACCAGCACTACTACGACGGCGCGCTCGACGTGTTCCCGGCCGCCGCCGCGGACGTCGCCGGGCTGGGCGTCGGCTGGCGCAAGGTGGCCGGCGTCTACGATCGCGCCGGCACCCGGCAGAACCGCGCCGAGGCCGAGGCGGTGGTCGCCGACGTGGTGGCGCGGCTGCGCGATCCGGCGCGGGCCGCGCGCTCGATCGGCGTGGTCACGTTCTCGCGGCCGCAGCAGGAGCTGGTGCTCGACCTGCTCGACGACGCGCGCGCCGCCGATCCGGCCCTCGATCGGTTCTTCGCCGACGACGCCAAGGAGCCGGTGCTGGTCAAGAACCTCGAGACGATCCAGGGCGACGAGCGCGACGTGATCCTGTTCTCGATCGGCTACGGCCCCGACGCCGCCGGCAAGGTGACGATGAACTTCGGGCCGCTCAACAAGGCCGGCGGCGAGCGCCGGCTCAACGTCGCGGTCACCCGCGCCCGCGACGAGCTGGTGGTGTTCTCGTCGCTCGAGCCCGAGCAGCTCGACCCCGACGTCAGCGCGCTCGGCGTGCGCCACCTGGGCGAGCTGTTGCGCTACGCCCGGGCCGGCGGCCAGCCCGCGGGCGAGCGCCAGGCCCGGCCGCCGGCGACCCCGACCGCGGCGGCGATCGCGGCGGCGCTGACCGCGAAAGGCCTGACCGTCCACCACCAGATCGGCTGCGCCGGCTACAAGATCGATCTCGCGGTGGTCGACCCCGACGACCCCGGCCGGTACGTGCTGGGCATCGAGACCGACGGCCCGGCCTACGCCCGCGCCGCCACCGCGCGCGATCGCGACCGGCTGCGGGCGCAGGTGCTGACCAACCTCGGCTGGCAGCTGCACCGGATCTGGTCGCTCGACTGGCAGCACGATCCCGACAAGGAGCTGGGCCGCGCCTACAACGCCGCGATCGCCGCGGTCGCCAAGGCCCGCAACGCGCGCAAGGCACCGGGCGGACGCACGCCGACGCCGGCGCCGATCGCCGCGCGCGCCTCGACGTCGGGCCCGATCGCGGTCCCGGCGGCGGGCAGCGGCCCGGTCAGCGGCAGCGCCCCGGTCAGCGCCAGCGCCCCGGTCAGCGCCAGCGCCCCGGTCAGCGCCCCGGTGCCGGTGGCGTTCACGCCGACCGCGCCCGCGCTGACCGCGCCGGCCGTCGCGCGCACGCCGATCGGCCGCTACGTCGTCGCGCCGGTGGTGTCGGGGCGGCGCACCGCCGACGACCTGCACGACGTGGCGCGCGGCGACGAGCTGGGCAAGGTCATCGACACCGTGCTGGCGGTCGAGGCGCCGATCCACGCGGCGCTCCTGGCCCGCCGGGTCGCCACCGCCTACGGCATCGGCCGGATGATGCCCAAGGTCGTCGAGCGGGTGCGGATGATCGCCGCCACCCGGGCCCAGGTCGGCAGCCCCGACGACCCCGACGTGGTGTGGCGCCGCGATCAGGATCCCGCGGCGCTGGCGGCGGTCCGGGTTCCGGACGACAGCCGGCCCGACAGCAAGCGCGACGGCGAGCACCTGCCGCTGGTCGAGCTGGCCGGCGCCGCGCGGATCGTCCTCGAGCGCAACCTCGGCCTGCCGCGCGCCGACCTGGTCCGCGAGACCGCCAAGCTGGTCGGCTTCGCCCGTCCCGGCGACAAGCTGGCCGCGCGGATCGACGCGGCGATCGCGGTGCTGATCGCCCGCGGCGGCGCGTCCGCGACCGGCGAGCGGGTCGCCCTGGGCGACGGCTAGCGGCGCGCGCGACCGGTCACACCGCGCGCAGCGCCGGCGCCGGGGTCGGCTTCTCGACCGGGCCCCAGTCGGGCGCGCGCAGGTAGTGCAACAGGCCCGACGCGAAGCCAGCGCCGTGGCTGGCGTGCAGCACCGGGAAGATCGCCCACGCGGTGGCCACGCCGGCCGGGCCCAGCGGCGCCGCCACCCGGACCGCCTCGGCGCCGGTGAGCAGGGCGTAGGCCGCGAACGCCGCTGGCGCGATCGGCCACAGCGGCGGCACCAGCACCAGCGCGCTGGCGCCGATCACCATCGCGAACGGGATCAGCGGGCGCAGCGTCGGGAACCGCCCCAGCTTGAGCAGCGTCCGCGCCCGGCCGCGGCCGTACTTCCAGTACTGCTTGGCCAGCGTCTGGAACGAGTCGCGCGGGTAGTAGTGCACCTCGATGTCGCGCGACAGGTAGATCTGGCCGCCGGACTCGAGCAGCCGCTGGTTGATCTCGGCGTCCTCGTTGGTGATGGCCTTGGGATCGTACAGGCCGATGCGATCGAAGACCGCGCGGCGGAACGCGCCCAGGAAGACGGTGTCGACGAAGCCCTCGGCGGTGGCGCTGCGATACCGTGCGCCGCCGACGCCGACCGGCGACGTCAGCGCGGCACACAGCGCCCGCTGGAACGCGGTCTTGGCCTTGGCGCGCTGGGCGCCGCCGACGTTGTCGGCGCCGGTCGCCGCCAGCTTCTCGACGCAGGTGCGCACGTAGCTGGGCGCGTACTCGCAGTGCACGTCCATGCGGACGATGATCTCGCCCTTGGCCGCCTTGATCAGCTGGTTGAGCCCCGCGGCCTGCAGCCGATCGGGGTTGTCGACGACCTTGATCCGGGGATCGGCCTTGGCCAGGTCGGCCAGGATCTCCCGGGTGCGATCGGTCGACCGCCCGTCGGCGATCAGGATCTCGATCCGATCCTTCGGGTAGTCCTGGGCCTGCACCGAGCGGATGCAGGCCTCGATGTAGTGCTCCTCGTTGAACGCGGGCATCGCGATCGTCACCAGCGGCGTGGCCATCGCCGCCATCGTACACGACCGGCGCGCGCCGCGGTCAGCGTCGCGGCGGCGGACGGCGGCCGGTGGCCCGGTAGGCCACGTAGTCGGCCAGGATCGTCGCGTGGTCGAAGACCAGCGGCGGCAGCGCGTCGAGCGCGAACACCCCGGCCGCGGCGGCGTCGTCGCTGCCGACCGGCGCGCCGGCCGCGCGGGCCAGGAACACCGTCGACATCGTGTGCTGGCGGGCGTCGCGGGCCGGGTCGCTGTAGACGTGGAACAGCTCGGTCAGCTCGACGTCGAGGCCGGTCTCCTCCTTGGCCTCGCGGACGCCGGCGTCGGCGACCCACTCGCCGCGGTCGACGAAGCCGCCGGGCAGCGCCCAGCCGACCGGCGTGTGCTTGCGCTCGATCAGCACGACGGTGCCGGGCCGGTCGGCCAGCTCGATGATGACGTCGACGGTGGGGGTCGGGTTCTGGTAGGTGGTCATGGCGTTCCCTCGGCGGCGCGCCGGCCTGGCGCGGTGGCGTGCGGCTACTCGGCGAGCGTGACCTCGACCCAGTCGAGCAGCAGCTTCTGCATCTGCTCCTTGGCCGCGGCGGCGCTGGCGTCGCCGAACCGATCGCGCTGCTCGCCGGGGTCGCTGGCCAGGTCGTAGAGCTCCATCCGGCGCTGCGACAGCACGTTGATCAGCTTCCACGCGCCGTCGGCCGACACCGCCATCTTCAGGTCCTGCTCCCAGCCGGGGTAGGCGAGCAGCTCGGCGAACGCCGGCTTGGGCGGCAGCGCGCCGCCCTGGATCGCCGGCACCAGGCTGCGGCCCAGCCAGCTGGCGTCGGGCTTGGCGCCGGCCAGCTCGGCCACCGTCGGCGCCAGGTCGATCAGCTGGACCACGTCGTCGACCGCCCGCGGCGCCGCGCCCGGGACCCGGAACGCGAACGGCACCCGCAGCTGCTCGTCGTAGAGGTTGGTGCCGTGGAACATGCTCTGGCCGCCGAAGTTGTGCTCGCCGAAGGCCTCGCCGTGGTCGCTCATCAGCACGACGACCGTGTCCTGATCGAGGCCGGCCGCGGCCAGGCCGTCGAGCAGCTGGCCGACCCATCCGTCGACGAACGCCAGCTCGTAGTCGTAGCGCCGCGCGTGCGCCTTGGTGCCGGTCTCGGTGACCGGCGGGTAGCCCTCGTGCTCGACGAAGCTCGAGTGCGGCTCGAACAGGTGCACGAACATCGCGAAGCGCTGCTTGGACTTGCCCAGCTCGGCCAGCTTGGCCACCGCGCGCGGCACGATCCGCGGCGCCGCGACGTCCTTGTTCGACGGGCCGATGTCGAGCGCGCCGTCGTTGTCGAAGCTGGTGAAGCCCTGGGCGAAGTTGCGCTCGTCGCGGAAGTAGAAGTGCGAGGCCACGCCGAGGGTGGTCAGCCCCGCGGCCTGCAGCTGCTCGAACAGCATGACGTTGGCGTCGTCGACCCGGGGGTACTTCGAGTGGAGCTTGTCGACCTTGACCAGCGACGGGTAGCGCGAGGCCATGAAGCTGGGCATCGAGCGCGGCGTGTTGTTGGCCTGGGCGTAGGTGCGCTTGAACCACACGGCCTGATCGAGGAAGGCGTCGATGCGCGGGGTCAGCGACTTGCCGTCGCGCTGGTAGCCGCTCTTGCCCAGGCGATCGACGCGGACGGTGTCGATCATGACGATCACGACGTTCTTGCCCGCGGCCGCCGGCGCCGCCACCCCGGCGTCGATCGCCGGGGCGCCGCCGTCGGGGGCGGGCGGGGCGCCGCCGTCGGCGACCGGCTCGGCGGCGCGATCGCCGCCCTGGCAGTTGTCGTCCTTGCCGTTGCCGGCGATCTCCTTCTTGTCGGGGTTCACCTCGGCGTCGTGGTCGTCGCAGTCGGGGCCGCGGAAGAACCCCGAGAAGCCGTCGCCGTCGGCGTCCGACAGCCCCTGGATCACGAAGACGATCATGCGCGACGCGCCGCCCTCGGAGGTCACGGCCTTGGCCACGCCGGCCGACGGCTGCCGGCCGAGCGTCACGACGCCCAGCACCAGCGCCAGCGCCAGCCCGACGCCGACCAGCGCGCCGCGGGCCGGCAGCTTGGTCCGCACCGCGGCCAGCGGGCCCAGCGCGACCGCGCCGACCACCAGCGTCAGCACCGGCAGCAGCACCAGCTCGGCGATCGCGCCCATCGGCAGCGCGGCGTTGTCGAAGCCGGCGTGGTAGAGCGCGTTGCGCGCGAACACCAGCGCCGCCGGGATCGCGATGATCAGCGCCTGCACGAAGCGCGGCACGCCGGCGATCACCGGCAGCGGGCGCGCGCCGGCGCGGGCCAGCCGCGCGAGCGGCACGATCGCCAGCCCGGCGCCGAGGGTCAGGATCATCATCACCGGCCCCATGACGCGCGCGCCGGGGATCGGGCGGTGGACGTTGGCGACCAGCTTCTTGGCGGCCGTCGGCGCCAGGATCGCGATCGCGACCGCCGCGATCAGCACGGCGACGACGACGCCGGCCCACGCCGCGTCGCGCTCGGGGTCGTCCTTGAGCCGGCCGATCGCGCCCGGCCCGAACGTCGCCGAGAAGCCGGCCGCGACCGCGCCGGCGTAGAGCGCGAACGCGAACGCCGGCAGGCCCCACAGGCCGAGCACGGTGATCATCGCGCCGCCGCCGGTGACGACGCCGTCGACGACGGCCAGGATCAACGCGGCGCAGAGCGCGGCGCCGGCGCCGGCGGCGAACGCGGCGCGCGTGGAAGCGAACGACGGAGTAGCGGCCTCGGCCATGGCGAGAGCGTTACCACGACCGATCGCGCGGCGCGGGGATCGCCCCGAGCGCTGTCCCCACGAAAACGCTAGCGACGGCCCGCGACCAGCGCCATCGCCTCGTCGCGCGCCGGCACGCCGTCCCACGCGCCCAGCACCTGGCACGACAGCGCCGCCGCCGCCGAGGCCAGCTCGATGCAGCGCGCGAACGGCAGCTCGCCCAGGAGCCCGGCGACGAACGCGCCGTGGAACACCGAGCCGGCGCCGGTCGAGTCGAGCGTCTCGACCGGGTACCCCGGCACTTCCACCAGCTCGCCGCCGTGGCGGCCGACCGCGCCGGCCGCGCCCAGCGTCACCACCACGGCGCGCGGCCCCAGCCGGACCAGCTCGCCGAGCGCGCCCTCGAGATCGCGCCGCGGCGCCAGCTCGGCCAGCATGCGCTCGGAGGTGAGCAGCACGTCGGCGAACGCCACCAGCTCGCTCGAGCCCTCGGTGGGCGCGGTCAGGTCGATCACCACCGGGATGCCCCGGGCCCGGGCGCGCTGGGCCACCGCGATCTGCGCGGCCGGCAGCGAGTCGTCGAGCAGGAGCGCGCCGGCGCCCGACAGCGCGGCCTCGGCGTCGATCGGCAGCGCGTCGAGGTCGAGGTCGTCGCCGGCGGCGCGCTGCACCAGCCGGCCGCCCTGGGGATCGACCGTGACCAGCTCGGCGCGGGAGCCGCCAGGGCAGGGGCGGAGCAGGGCGGCGTCGATGCCGGCCTGGGTCAAGGTGGCGCGGACCAGCGCCGACAGGCCGTCGGTCCCGACCCAGCCGGCCAGGCGGCCGGCGCACCCGAACACGGCGGCGGTGCGCACCGCGACCGCGACGCCGGGCCCCGGCGACACCGCGATGGCGGCCAGCTCGCCGGCGTCTCCGGACGAGGCCTCGGGGACCCGCACGGCCAGGGCCGACAGCGCGACGCCGACCCGCCCGACGCCGACCACGATCGGCGGGCTCACCGGGGGCTCCGTGTCGGCGGGATCACACCGCAAGGGTAACAGCCCGGCCGACCTCACGGGGCGCCTCGACCGGGCAATCGCGCCGGGTTAGGGTCCCGGGACCGTGAGCGAGCGCCCCAGGCAACCCTCCGCGCCAGCGGCCGGTCCTACCCAGGACCCCCGACGCGAGGACCCTGTGGCCAGCACCGCCGTCTCGGATATCCCACGCCCCCGCGCCGACCTGGCCGCCGCCGCCATGGACGACGCGACCCTGATCGCCGCCTGTCGGCGCGGCGACGCGCGGGCGATGGAGCTGCTCTACCACCAGTACAAGCGGCGCGTGTTCGGCCTGTGCCACCGCATCGTCGGACCGGTCGACGCCGAGGAGGTCGCGCAGGAGGTGTTCGTGCGCGTGTTCCGCGGCCTGGCCGGGTTCCGCGGCGACGCCCAGCTGGGCACGTGGATCTACCGCCTGGCGGTCAACTGCGCGCTGACCCAGGCCGGCAAGCAGCGCCGGCGGCAGGAGGTCGGCGACGATCACCTCGAGGAGGTCGCGGCGCCGCCGGTGGCCAGCCGCGATCCGCGCCTGTCGCGCCGGGTCGAGGCGGCGATGGCCGAGCTGCCGGCCGGCTACCGCGCGATCCTGGTGCTGCACGACGTCGAGGGGCTGTCCCACGAGGAGTGCGCGGCCATCATGGACTGCCGCGTCGGCACGTCGAAGTCGCAGCTGCACAAGGCGCGGATGCGGATGCGCGAGCTGCTGGGGCCGGCGCTGGCCGCCGAGCGGCTGCCCGGCGGGGAGGCCCCGTGAACTGTCGCCAGCTCGCCGAGCAGGTCGACGCGTACCTCGACGGCGACCTCGACGAGGTCGGCGCCAGCGCGTGCCGCGGCCACCTGCGCACCTGCGCGGCGTGCCGCGACCTCGCCGATCAGCAGACCCGGCTGCGCGCGGCGCTGGCCGAGCTGCCGCCCGCGGAGCCGCCGGCGCACCTGTGGGCCGCGATCGACGCGCGCCTGGGCGCCGCGGAGATCGCCGACAGCCGGCGCGGCGCGCTGGCCACTGGATGGTCGCGGCTGGTCGCGTGGCTGCGCCCGGTGGCGTGGCCGGTCGCGATGGTGGGCTCGGCCGGCGCGATCGCCCTCGCCGTCGTGCAGCTGCGCGGCGCGGCGCCGAGCCAGCCGCTGGCGCTGCGCGCGCCGGTGGTCGCCCCCGCGGCGGCGGCGCCGCCGGTGCGGCTGGCGCTGCGCGACGCGCTCGACGAGCGCGCCGACCTCGAGCGCGAGGCCGACGGCCGGTTCCGCCAGGTGGTGAGCGAGCTGTTGCCGCTGGCGCGGGCCGAGGTCGCGACCTGGGCGCCGCGGCGGGCCCAGGCCTTCGCCCACGATCTCGAGCGGCGCGAGCAGGCGGTGCTGGTGGCCAGCCCCGGCCACGTCCGCGAGCGCGCGTGGCACGACCTGACCAGCTACCTCGAGCGGGTCGCGCTCGGCGAGCAGGTCGCGATGGGGGGTGGGCGGTGAGCGCGCTGCGGGCGCTGGCCGCGAGCGCGCTGGCCGGGCTGACCGCGCTGGCCGCGCCGGCCGTGGCGCGGGCCGACGACGGCACCGACGGCGACGGCGACGGGGCGGTGATCGAGCGCGCCGAGTTCGAGGCCGGCGTCGTCGGGCGGCCGGTCGGCGAGATCACGATCGACAACAGCCTCGGCGACGTCCGGATCGAGGGCTACGACGGCAGCACGGTCACGGTGATCGCGGTCAAGCACGCGCCCGACGCGGCGTCGCTGCGCCGGCTGCGGGTCGAGAGCCTGGCCAACCCCGACGGCAGCGTCCGGCTCACCACGCTGCTCACCGAGCGCGGCAGCGGCGGCGCCGAGCGCCCCGCGGTGGCGCTGGCCTCGGTGCGGGTCGACCTGACGATCAAGGTGCCGCGCGCGGCGACGATCAGCGGCCGGGTGACGACCGGCCGGCTCGAGGTCGAGAACGTCGACGCCGGCGCCGACCTCGACTCGTCGACCGGGCCGATCGTCGTGCGCAACGTCGCCGGCGTGGTGTTCGCGCGCTCGCTGGCCGGCAGCCAGCGGTTCGAGGAGGTCTTCGGTTCGCTCGACAGCCACGCCGTCGACGGCGACCTGGCCTTCGACAGCGTCCGCGGCGCCGCGCTGACCGCGCGCGCCTACGCCGGCGACATCGACGGCCGGCGCGTCGCCAGCAAGCAGGTGCGGCTGTCGTCGATCAGCGGCAGCATCGACCTCGAGGCCGAGCCCCAGGCCGGCGGCAGCGTGGCGGTCACCAGCCTGCGCGGCGCGGTGGACGTGCGGCTGCGCGGCGCGGTCGGCGTGGCGGTGCGGGCCCGGGCCGGCGGCCGGGTCACCCTGGCGGGTGCGGCCGCGCCGCCGAGCAGCGCCGATCGGTGGATCGAGGCGCGCTACGGGGCGCGGCGCGATCGGGCGGCGGTGCAGGTGGAGTCGCGGTTCGGCGACGTCAGCTTCGCGCTGGTGCAGTGACGTGTTGATGAGAGGGGCTTTCGCAAAGCCCCTCGTGTTGATGAGAGGGGCTTTCGCAAAGCCCCTCCCCCACAAGACGTGGGGCCCCCACCCGAAACGGCCCGGAGCGCGGCTCCCGACGGTCGGGCGGCCACCGGCCGAAACGGCGCGGCGCGTGGCGCCCGGGGTGGGCAGGCGGCGACGATCCGAGACGGCCCCGGAGCTCCGGGGAAGGGTCCGTCATGGTGGCTTGACCAAGCGGGGGGGCGCCGACATGCTGCGGCGATGACCGCGCCCACCCCGCTCAGCGAACGCCTCCGCGAGTACGCGGCCCAGACCGTCGAGTACGTGCGGCGCGCGGTCGGGGTCGCGCTCGACTTCGACAGCGACACGCTGCCGTTGCTGGACCACTACCTGCGCAACGTGCCGGCGGACCAGCCGGCGACGACCCGGCTGATCATCACGACCGCCGCGGCGTACTTCGGCGAGGTGGTGGTGCGGCGCCTGGGTGGGCGCTGGGAGACCGGCGACGGCGACGAGCTGACGTGGCGGCTGGTGCTGCCGACCGGCGTGTCGTTCTCGCCGGCCGGCATGGTCGGCTCGGCGATCGTCCGCGCCGACGCCGCCGACCTCGACACCGGCCTGGACTCGCCGCCGAAGATGCGGCCGTACGTCGAGGCGGCGCTGGCGCGGATGAGCCCGGTGTCGACCGAGGAGTACTACTCGCTGTGCGGCCGGCTCGACACCCTCGAGCACGTCCACGAGGTGCTGCTGACCGTCGCCGCCGAGCTGGCCGGCAAGTCGGTGCCCGCGGCCGACGACGGCCAGGACGACGGCGACGACGAGCCCGCGCCGCCTGCCGACCCGCTCGTCAATTGACCAGGCGGCAGTAGATCGCGCGCGCGCGGCGGTGATATGCCGTCGCCATGTCTCGTGGGCGCGATCGCGCACCTTCGCAGCACGCCTATCGCGGCGCCGTCGGCGCCACCCGCACCCGCGCCGTCCACGTGACCCTGCCGTCGGGCGACGTGGTCTCGGCCAAGGTCCACGACGTGGTCGACGCGGTCGCCGACCCCGAGCTGGCGCACCGGCTGTTCGGCGGCACGCTCAACCGGCTGACGACGGCCGACGGCGGCGAGCTGGCGATCACGACGCCGGTGGTGTTCCACGATCCGGCCAGCGAGGTGTTCGCGCTGGTGGCCAGCGAGGCCGACCGCCACCGCGAGTTCGAGCTGCGCGCCGCGCTGTGGACCGAGCTGGCCGGCGATCGCGCCGCCGCGGTGCCGGCCTACGTGCGCGAGTTCGCCGTCGTCTTCGGGCCGGCCGGGCTGACCGCGCTGCTCGAGCGCAAGGCCGACGCCGCGCTCGAGGCCGCGCGCGCCGCCGACAGCGCCCGCGAGGTCGAGCGCGAGCGCAAGGAGCTCGACGCGCGCAAGGCCGACCTGGCCGCGCGCGAGGCGGCGCTCGACAAGCGCGCCCGCGAGCTCGACGCGCTCCGGGCCGATCTCGACGCCGCCGGCGCCGAGGCGGCGCGCCGGTTGCTCGACGCCGATCGCGACGCCGCCCGCCTGCGCACCGAGGCCGCGGCGCTGAAGGAGCAGGCCGAGCGCGACGCGCGCGCCGCCGCGGCCGCGCGGCCGGTCCGGCCGACCCCGGCGCCGGCCCCCGAGCCGGTCACGACGCCGGTGCGCTCGCTGACCGAGGTCCCCGACGAGGTGACCAGCCCGTTCGAGCTGCTGTCGGAGATCGACGCGCCGGAGCTGCCCGCGAGCGCCGACCCGATCACCACGACCACCGCCGACGCGCCGCGGCCGTCGGCCGACCCGTGGATCGTCGGCTTCGCGCGCAGCACCGCCCCGGCGGCGTTCACGCTCGAGGACGCCCGCGCGCGCATCGCGGTGCGCGCGACCGGCGCGAGCGGCGCGGCGCTGACCGCCAGCCGCCTCGACGCGCGGCTGGTCGTCCAGCGGCTGCCGGAGTACGGCGTCATCGTGCTCCTGATCGGCACCCCGGCGGCGCTGCGCGGCGTCGGCCCGGCCCACCGCGTGCTGGTGCCGCTCGACGTCGCCGCCGAGCTCGATCGGCGGTTCCTGGCCACCCTCGAGCGCGACTTCGCGCTGGAGATCGACGTCGTCGTCGACGGCCGGCCGGTGCGCCGGGCGCGGCTCACGGCGCCGCTCACCGAGAACGTCGCGTTCGTCGTGCGCGCGGCCTCGGACCACCTGCGCTCGCTGGGCGCCACCGCCAACTTCGCCCGCGGCCTGGTGGCGCTGGGCGGCGTCGGCGACGTGCTGGGGCTCGGCCACCCCGAGCACGGCGAGTTCCGCGTCGACAAGCTCGAGCCGATCGCCACCGCCAACCAGGCCCGCCGCGCGCTGGCGATCGCCCGGCGCTTCTCGAAGCCGGCGCGCGAGGACTACCTGGCGTGCGTGCGCAGCTTCCCGCTCGGGCGCTGGCGCGAGCTGCGCCACCAGGTGCTGGCCCGCGCCGTCGAGCTCGGGCTGTGGATGGGCCCGGAGCTGGCCCAGGCCGCCGTCTCCGAGGGCCTGGCGCGGTCGCGCAAGGATCTGCTGCTGCGCCTCGACGCCGGCTTCCAGGCGCTGCTGGGGCAGGCCAGCGCCAACGACCTCGACGCCGATGCCATCGACGACAACCGCAAGGCGCTGGCCGACGAGGCGGCGGCGCTGGGCGTGGCCGCCAGCGCCGCCGACGCCGAGCCGGTGACCTCGGGCATCATCACGCCCAAGCCGGCGGCGCCGGCCGGCGTGAAGGGCCTGGCGACCGGCGAGCTGGTCAAGCTGCTCGAGGATCGCGACCGGCGCCTGGCCGCGGCGCTCGAGCTGTGCGAGCGCGGCGACGGCGCGGTGGCGCGCGCGGTGATGAACGCCGCGCGGCGGATGAGCCGCGCCGACGCGGTGCGGGTGCTGGGCGCGATGGTGCGCCTGGGACCGGCGGCGGCGCCGACCCTGACCGCCGGCCTGTCGAGCAGCAAGGCGTTCCTGCGCCACGGCTGCGCGCTCGCGCTGGCGCTGCTGCGGACCGAGGAGGGCACCGAGGCGGTGGTCGACGCGCTCCTGGGCGAGCCGACCGAGATCTGGCGCGAGATCGCCCGCGCGGTCGGCCACGTCGGCCCGCCGGCGCTGATGCCGCTGGCGGCGCGGCTGGGGCGGCTCGGCGAGCGCGCCACCGCCAACGATCGCGAGCGGATCGCCTGGGCCATGGCCCACGTCGGCGTGCGCGGGGGCCGCCACGCGGTCGAGACCCTGGCCAACGGCCAGAGCGCCGTCGCGCCGGTGGCGCGCATGGCGATCGATCGCATGGAGCCGGCCGCCTCCGACGACGTCTCGGCCCGGGCGCCGGTGCGTGAGGTGACCGTGAACCGCGCGTTCTCGCGGCGGTTCTTCGAGGCCCTCGAGCGCGGTCTGCCGGAGCTGGGCAAGGGGGAACTGGCCGCGCTGGACGCCAGCTCCCCGATGGAGCTGCTGGACGAGAGCGACCTGCTGGCCGACGACGACGCCGACGAGGAGCTGGACGAGAGCGATCTGGTGGACGAGTGAACGCGGTCGGGCCGCGAGGATTCGCGCAGCCCTTGCGCGCTTTCCACCAAAACCAGTTACACTGACGGCTCGATCCGCATGCGTATCGGTATCTTCAGCGACGTCCACGCGAACATCGAGGCCCTGACCGCGGTCCTCGAGGCGTTCCGGAGCGAGCGCATCGATCAGTACGTGTGCATCGGCGACACCGTCGGGTACGGCGCGTCGCCCAACGAGTGCTGCGACGCGATCCGCGGGCTCGCCAAGTTCACGATCCTCGGCAACCACGACGCCGCGGTCGCCGGCCGGATGGACTACTCGTACTACTACGACGCGGCGCGCGCGGCGCTCGACCTGCACGCGCGGGTGCTGACCCCGGAGAACATGGCGTGGCTCAAGAGCCTGCCGTACGAGGTCAAGGACGGGCCGGTCACCTTCTGCCACGGCTCGCCGATCAACCTCGAGGAGTTCGAGTACATCTTCTCGACCGAGCAGGCGGCGCGCTGCCTCGACATCTGGGACGACCTCGCGACGGTGACGTTCATCGGGCACTCGCACCTGTGCAAGTCGTTCGCGCTGTCCCAGGACGACGTCTTCGAGGTGGTCGCGCAGAAGTTCACGATCCGCCCCGATCACCGCTACATCATCAGCGTCGGGTCGGTCGGCCAGCCGCGCGACTACGACAACCGCGCCAGCTACACCATCTACGACACCGACGAGAAGGTCTTCGAGTTCAAGCGCGTCGCGTACGACATCGAGTCGTCGGCGCAGAAGATCTTCGCGAGCGATCTCGAGCGGAACTTCGGCAACCGCCTGTTCCTCGGCGTCTAGCGTCGAGCGGGTAGGCGGGCGGTAGGCGAGCTGTCCGGGGCCGGACAGGCGCGGCTGTCCGGTGGACGGCCGGATTCGTCCGGATCCCGGCCATCGTGTCCGAGATTCGGACATCCGGCGCGTGGCGTCGCGGGGTTGCGGCTGGCGCGCGGCTTGCTGAGGTCTCGGGCATGCTGGACGGTGGTGAGGGCGGAGAGAAGGTGGGGGCGGTCGCGCCCGCGGGCGGGACGGCGGGGGACGACTGGCGCGAGGTCGACCGGACGCTGCGCGGCCTGGCGCGGCGGCGGGCGGCGCTCGACGTCGAGGAGGCCGGGTGGCTGCGGCGCGCGCGGGCGGCCGGCGTGCATCGCCACCTGGGGTTCGCGACGTTCTTCGA
>JAEUJY010000141.1 GCA_016794525.1 Myxococcales bacterium | reverse complement strand
GCTGCTCTGGGAGGGCGTCTACGACTACACCTACGTCGCCCGCGCCACCACGCCCGGCACGTTCGTCGTCCCGCCGACCAAGGCCGAGGAGATGTACCACCCCGAGACCTTCGGCCGGTCGGCCTCCGACAAGGTGATCGTGGAGTGAGCCGCGCGGCGGTCGCGGCGGTCGCGCTGGTCGCGGTCGTGGCCCCGGCCGGCGCAGCGCCCGCGACGCCGGTCGCGGCGACCAGCGAGGCGTGGGCGACCGGCTGCGCCGCCGCCGTCGACGGCGCGGCGGCGCGGATCGGGCAACGGCACCGCGCGTTCGCCGGCGTGCGCGCCGACGTGCTGCCGCCGATCGATCGGCCGGCGACGCGCAGCGGGCGCATGTGGACGCCGCCGGTGCGGCGGCACGGCTGGGGCGTGGGCTGGAGCTTGCAACTCGCGGTGCCGGAGTACTTCTACGTCGACCTGATCGACGTGCGCGACGATCGCGGTGGGTGGCAGGCCGTCGCCCAGGCGGCGTGGGCGTGTGCGACCACGCGTCGCGGCAGCCAGCGCGACACGGAGTGCGTGGTCCGCCGCGGTGAGCGGCTGGCGGTGGTACGCGCGATCGCGTGGCGACGGTCGACGCGGGTCGACGCGTACCTGCGCGAGCTCGCGGTCGCGACCGAGGCCTGCCTCGCCGCGCCCTGACCGGGCTGCACGGGCGGCGGGGGCGGTCGATTCAACGATCGACCTGCCATGATCGTCGAGAGCTGGATGACCCGCGACCCGTTCACGGTGACGCCCGACGTCACCGTCCGGGCGGCCGCGGCGATCATGGCCGACCACCGGATCCGTCACCTGCCGGTGGTCAAGGGCGATCGGGTCATCGGCATGGTCACGCGCAGCGACCTGCTGCGCGGCGAGGCGATCGACCCGTTCTCGGTGGGCGCCAGCGAGGATCGCACGCCGCAGCGCGAGGTGCGCGCGGTGATGTCGAGCCCGGTGGTGACGACGCTGGCGACCGCGGCGCTCGAGGAGGCCGCCGAGATCATGGCCACCCGCAAGCTCGGGGCGTTGCCAGTGGTGCGTGGCACCGGCGCGCTCCTGGGCATCATCACCGACGCCGACGCGCTGCGGGCGCTGATCTCGAGCCTGCGCGTCGACGGGCCGTGCACGCGGATGGTGTTCACGCGGGTCGACGCCAACGGCTTGCTCGCGGCGCTGGCCCCCAAGGCCAAGGCGCTGGGCCTGACCATCGCCGGCGTGCTCCCGGCGGGGTTCGATCTGGTGATCACGGTGCGCGGGCCGCACGGCGATCGCCTGGCGGACGCGGCGTGGGCCGCGGGCTACCGCCCGATCAGCGTCCTCGAGCGGCAGTAGCGCCGCGCGGCGGCTGGGGAGGGGCGTTGCGAGAGCCCCTCCACGATCTCAGCGCTGCGCGCCGGGCCCGGTGGGCGCGGCGGGGCGCTCGACGACCGGCGGCGTGGGCGGCACGGCGGTCGGCGGCGGGCCGGGCGGCACCTGGGCGGGCGCTGCCGCGGTCGGCGTGGCCGGGCACGGCGTGATGACCTCGACGTTCACCCGGCGGTTCTTGCGGCGGATCATCTCGAGCTGCTCGGGCGGCATCGCCGCCTCGGCCGGCGTGCCCGGATCGGGCTCGTCGACCAGCGTCGTGGCCGAGCCGAGGCCGGCGGTGCGCGCGATCGCCGCGGCGGGCACGCCCTGCGCCACCAGGTAGGTCTTGACCGCCTCGGCGCGGGCCTCGCTCAGCGCCTTGTTGCGGGCCGGGACGCCCTCCTTCGAGGTGTAGCCGGTCAGCGCGAAGCGCAGCTCGGGGCAGCTCGAGCCGAACTTCACCAGCCGCTCGAGGGTGGCCTTGCTGGCCGGGTGGGTGAAGTCGAACTCGGCGCTGCCGACCTGGAAGTCGATGTCCGAGAAGTCGGCGGTGCCGCCCTCGGCGGCGAGGCGCTGCAGCTGCGCGACCGCGGCCGCCACCTGGGCCAGCAGGCGCTTCATGATCTGCTCGCCGGTGACGATCCGCGGCTCGAGCTGATCCATCACGCCGTCGGCGGCCTTGGCCGCGGTCTCGAACGCGGCCGCGCCGGCGGTGACCTGGCGACCGGCGGCGATCCGGTCGGGCGTCGCGAGCGCCGCGGTGGCGTCGGTGCGGGCCTGGTTCAGCGCGCCCTCGGCGGCGTTGCACGCGGCGTCGATCGCGGCGAGCTGGCCCTGGACGTCGGTGATCACCGAGGCCAGGGTCGCGTCCTCGGTGCCCTCGGGCACCGCCAGCACGGCGGCGCGGCCGGCCAGCACCTTCTGCCGGTCGCGCAGCTGCGACATCCGCTTGGTCATCGCGCCGTCGGCGACCGTCCAGGCCTCGGCGGCGGGGTTGGAGGTGGACCGCTCCTTGTGATCACAGCCGCCGGCCGCGAGGGCGAGCGCGAGGAGACCCAGGGCGAGGAAGCGAGCAGAGGACACGGCACGCATGCGCGCGCACTACATCAGATCCCGGGCGCGATCGCAAAGGGGCGAGGCGACGGGTGTGCCCGCCCGCGCGGCGCCGCCGCGACGGTCATTCAGAAGCTGTAGCCGAGGTTCAGGTTGAGCATCGGCGCGACGTCGCGCGTGTCCGCGGCGGCGCCGGTGTCGGCCTCGGCGCGCGCGGCCAGGTAGGTCGCGCCGAGCTGCGCGTCGATGGTGACGCCGGTGCGGTGGGTCCACTTGTAGCCCACGAACGGCGACAGCCCGAGGCCGGCGGCCTGGACGCCGGTGGCGTCGGCGGTGGCGTCGGCGTGGACGTACAGCGCCTCGGCCCCGACCTGGACGCCGTGCCGGAACGAGCCGACGACGTAGTAGCGCGCGCTGACGCCGCCCTCGAACAGGCGGATCCGATCGTCGGTCGCCGCGTCGCGGACCGCCCCGACGCCGCCGATCACGGCGACGCCGAGCCGCGGCGCCACGCGCGCCTCGACGGTGACCTCGGCCATCGGCACGAACAGGTGCAACGGCGAGACGGTGACGGCGACGCCGGGATCGGCGCCGTCGGCGGCGGCCGGCGACGCGGCGAGGGACGACGCGACGACGGCGAGGGTAGAGAGGATGAAGGTGGGGTGAGCATGCGTAGGCATGGCCGCGGCGCTTTTCACGGCGCGTGCCACGGAGCCGCGGGCGCGACCCACGACGGAGATGTCCGGATCCGTGGCGCGCGGTGAAACGCGCGACGGCCAAGTCGTCGATCTCGGCCGCGCTGTCACCGCCGGTTCACGGGCGCGGGATCTCGCGGCAGTGTCGGCGCCGCGTGGCGGATCCCGACGACGTGCGCGGCGGTTCACGGCGCGGCGAGGCGATCCGCGACGGGACCGCAACGAAGGTTGCGGCCCCGCGCGCCCGCGGTCGCGTCACGCCGGCTTGCCGTCGCCGAGCAGGCGCTGGACGCCCTCGGCGCCCATCACCAGCTTGATCGCGCCGACCTTGCCCGCGACCTCCTTCAGCGTCTCGAGCCGCTTGAGCTCGAGGAGCAGCGGCTGCTCGGCGAACGCGCGCGCGGTGTTGGCCATGCTGCGGGTCGCGGCCGCCTCCTCGCGCCGGGTGATGACGTTGGCCGCGGCCTCCTTCTCGGCCTCGATGACGCGGTTGAGCAGCGTCTTCATCTCGCCGGGCAGGACGACGTCCTTGACGCCGACGCGCGCCACCTCGACGCCGAGGTCCTTGGCCCGCGGCACGACCCGCGCCTCGAGGTAGCGGGTCATGGCCTCGCGGCCCTCGAGCAGCTCGTCGAGGGTCGTCGCGCCGACGTAGTCGCGCGCGGCCAGCTGCACCTCGAGGTACAGCGCCTCGCGCAGGTCGGCGACCGCGTGGATCGCCACCGGCAGATCGGTGGGCGCGTACTCGAGCGTCAGCGTCAGGCGCAGCGTGACCTTGTCCTTGGTCATCAGCTCCTGGGCCGGCACGTTGAGCTGCTGGCGCCGCGTGTCGAGCACCGCGATCGCGACCTTGGCGTCGGGCGGGTTCCAGCTCACGTAGCGGCCCGGGGCGAGCTGCTCGGCGAACCGGCCGCTGACGTACTTCAGGCCGCGCTGGTGCTGCTGCACGGTGACGTCGAGCAGCTCGGCCGCCGGGATCAGCGCGCGCAGCTCGTCGGTCAGCTCGGGCATCGGCTGGTCGACGTCGTAGACGCGCAGCTCGATGCCGTCGTCGCCGGCCCAGTAGCGGTGGGTGCCGGGGCGCAGGAACTTGGCCGGGCGGCCGTGCTTCCACAGCACGCCGCGCTGGCGCGGGCCGACGGTGGCCTCGGCGTACCAGCCGGCGGGCATGACGGCGCGCAGCTCGGGCGCGGCGTCGAACACCAGCTCGCTGCGGTCGAAGCGCACGACGTCGTACGCGCCGGTCCAGAAGCCGTGCTTGCCGGGCGCGAGCGCGCGGACGGGGACGCCGTGCTTGGTGAGCACGGCACGCTGGGTGATCGGGATCGTGAACGTCTTCATGGGACACCTGCCTTCCTTGCAGGGGGAAATCGAAAGGGTGGTCGGCGGGGGCGGCCAGGACCGGCGCCGGTCGGCGGCGCGACGCGCGTCCGGAGACGCGCGCGGCGAGCGACGAGCGGCGATGGCGGGACCGATCGCGAGCGAGCGGCACGGCCGTGGTCGCAGCGGATCGCGACGGACCGCGTCGACGTCGTCGGCGCAGCGGATCGCGGCGGTGCGGGTGGGGCGTGACGCCCGGTCGAGGTGCGGGTGACGGCGCGGCGAGCCGCGACGTCGAGGCCGCCCCCGACCGACCGGCCAAGTTTTTTCGCTGTGTTCCAGACAGCGTCGGGAGCTGGGATGGCGACCCAGTGCCGTGCCGTTCGGCGTCAGCTCCATAAGATGGCGGAGCTGGAGGGAGTCGAACCCTCTTTCCCTGGCCGACGGGTTGGCGTCGGGACGCGACTGCGTGGACACGCCCGGGAGAGCGCGCACCGTCGTGCCGACCGAGGAGCACATCGCGTCCTGCGATGCCCGACCTCTGCCACCCCGCTACGGACCTCGCCGGGGACATCGGCGAGGCACGATGCTTCTACGAGACTCGCGCGCGATCGTCAAGCGCGAAATCGCGGGCCGTCCGGATCACGGACAGGCGCCGCCGGAGGCGACCCAGGTCGTGAACGCCTCCACGAACGCGGCGTGCGGCACCGGCGGCGGCGTGCGCCGACCGCCGGGCGACCACGCCCACAGCACCAGCGGATCGGTGGCGACGTGGTGCAGGAGCGTCGGCAGATCGCGACCGCCGGTCTGCGCCGGATCCTTGAGCTGCGCGCACAGCGCCGCCGGCGTGCGGCCCTGGAAGACCATCGGCGTCGCGGCCGGCGGCAGGCCCCAGTGCGGCGCGCCCGGCGGGCCGCCGACGACGCCGAGCCGGTCGGCGTTGGTCGGCTGGTGGCACGCGCCGCAGGTCAGCCCGGCGGCGACGCTCTTGCGGCTGATGTTCATGCGGTGCGGCCGGCCGCGGTCGCCCTGCAGCGGGCGATCGCCGGCGGGGTGGCAGTTCTGGCAGCGCGGCGACTGCAGCACGCGGGCGACGGTGGCGAACGCGCGGGCGCCGGCGGCGGCGTCGACGGTCGGGGCGCCGGTGGGCGGGGGCTGCGGCTCGTCGCCGCGCGCGACCAGCGCGGCGGCGGCGCACAGCGCGAGCGCGGTCGTGACCCGGATCGCGGCGGTGCCGATCATGGCTTCCACTCCTGGTAGGCGCGCTGCAGCGGCATCCGGCGCAGGCGCCGGCCGGTCAGCGCGAAGATCGCGTTGGCCACCGCCGGCGCGATCGGCGGCACGCCGGGCTCGCCGACGCCGGTCGGCGCCGCGTCGCTGGGCACGATCGCGACCTCGACGCGCGGGCACTCGGCCATGCGCACCGGCGGGAACGCGTCGTAGCTGCGCTCGCGCACGACGCCGTCGGCGAGCGTGATCGCCTGATCGAGCGCGGCCGACAGCCCGAAGACGATGCCGCCCTCGAGCTGCGCCTTCACCAGGTCGGGGTTGACCACCTGGCCGCACTCGACCGCGCACCACACCCGCGTGACCCGGACGCGCCCGCCGACGGTCGTCACCTCGGCGATCTCGGCGGCCTCGGTGCCGAACGCGGTGTGGCGGGCGATGCCCCAGGCGTGGCCGGCCGGCGGCGCCTGGCCCCAGCCGGCGAGCGCGGCGACCGCGTCGAGGACCCGCAGCTCGCGCGAGCCCGCGGCCAGGTGGGCCCGCCGGAACTGGTACGGATCGGCGCCGGCCAGGTGGGCCAGCTCGTCGACCAGCCCCTCGATGACGAAGCCGTTGACCGAGTTGCCGACCGAGCGCCACGACGCGACCGGCAGGCCGGTGGCGATCGGCGTGTAGGCGACGCGGACGTGCGGCACGCGGTACGGCGTGTTGTGCGCGCCCTCGGTCGCGAACAGATCGATCATCGTGTTGGCGGCGGTCAGCGCGACCATCGTCTGGGCGGTGAGGTGGCGCGACAGCGCCGGCAGCCAGCGCGGCATGCCGCCGCGCACCGCCTCGGCGGAGTCGACCGTGATCGACTGCGACAGGTTGTGGTAGGCGAGGCCGGTCATGCGCCCGGCGGCGTCGATCGCGCCGCGCACGTGGGTGACGTTGGCCGGGCGGTAGTAGCCCTGGGTCATGTCGCTGGCGCGATCCCAGATCAGCTTGACCGGGCGCCCCACGCGGCGCGCGATCGTCGCGGCCTGGGCGGCGTAGTCGGCGAGCAGCCGCCGTCCGAAGCCGCCGCCGGCGAACGTCGTGTGGACTCGCACGTCCTCGGCGCGCACGTCGAGCGCCACCGCGACGACCTCCTGGATCGCGCTGGGCGACTGGCACGGCGCCCAGATCTCGACCTTGCGGCCGCGCACCGCGGCGACGCAGTTCTGCGGCTCGAGCGTGGCGTGGGCCAGAAACGGCGCCTCGTAGACCGCCTCGACCTTCTTCGGCGCGCGGCCGATCGCGGCCCCGGCGTCGCCGTCGTCGCGCACCGCCGCGCCGGCGCCGGTGTGCGCGCGGGCCGCGGCCATCATCGCGTCGCTGTCGAGGCCGGCGGTGGCGCCGGCGTGCCAGTCGATCTCGACCAGCCGCGCCGCGCGCTGCGCCTGCCAGAACTTGGCCGCCACCACCGCGACGCCCCACGGCAGGCTGAGCACGTCGATCACGCCGGGGCTCTGGCGCGCAGCGGCGTCGCGCACCGCCCGGGCGCGCGCGCCGTACTGCGGGCCGTGGATCGCCGCGGCGCACACCATCTCGGGGACGACCACGTCGATTCCGAAGATCGCGGCGCCGGTGACCTTGGCGTAGGCGTCGACGCGCGCGCCGTGCTTGCCGATCAGCCGGAAGCTGGCGGCCGGCTTGAGCGGCGGGTCGTCGGGCAGCGCGCGGCGCGCGGCGTCGTGGGTGAGCGCGCCGTAGCCGAGCGCGCGGCCGGTGGCGGCGTGGTGGATCTGGCCGGCCCGGGCCGCGCACTCGCCCGCGGGCACGCCCCAGCGCGCGGCGGCGGCGCCGATCAGCACCTCGCGCGTCGCGGCGGCGGCGCGGCGCAGCGGCAGGTAGCCCTCGGCGGTGCTGGTCGAGCCGCCGGTGGCCTGGATCGCGAACATCGGCACGCCCTCGAGCCCGGTGGTGCGAAACTCGGGGCGCGCCTCGCCGAAGTGCAGGTCGAGATCGCCGGGCTCGACCTCCAGCTCCTCGGCCACCATCGTCGCGTAGGCGGTCGTGACGCCCTGGCCGATCTCGGCCTTGTGCACGGTCAGCGCGATCACGCCGCTGGGCAGCACGGTGATGAACGCGCTGGTGGTCAGCTCGCCGGTGGCGTCGGCGTGGCGGATGCGCTGGCGGCGCGGATCGGCGCACCCGGGCAGCGACGCCGCGACGCTCAGCGCGCCGCCGGCGATCGCGCCTTGCAAGATCGCGCGACGGCTGAGCGCGGTCACGGCTGGCCTCCGGCGCGCAGCGCGGCGGCGGCGCGGACGATCGCGCGCCGGATCCGCGGGTAGGTGCCGCAGCGGCACAGGTTGGCGGTCATGACCGCGTCGATGTCGTCGTCGCTGGGGTCGGGGCGCGCCGCGAGCAGCGCGACGGCCGCCATGATCTGGCCGACCTGGCAGTAGCCGCACTGCGGGACGTTCTCATCGAGCCACGCCTGCTGGACCGCGTGCAGCGTGCCGGCGGCGGCCAGCCCCTCGACGGTGGTGACCTCGTGGTCGGCGACGTCGCCGACCGCGGTGACGCACGACCGCCGCGCCTGGCCGTCGACCAGCACGGTGCACGCGCCGCACTGCGCGGCGCCGCAGCCGAACTTGGTGCCGGTCAGCCCCAGCTCTTCGCGGATCGCCCACAACAGCGGGACGTCGTCGGGGATGTCGAGGGTGGCAGGTTGACCGTTGACCCGGAGCTTCATGATCCCTCCGTCAGCGCGCGCCGGCGCCGAACGGCGCGGCGAGCGGGAACTTGAGCGTCAGGCCCACCTGCACCGCGTGGCGGTCGGCGTCGCCGTCGATGAACACGTAGCGGCCGTACAGCGACACCGCGCCGGCCACGGTGACGAAGACCCGCCCGGCGGCGCCGAGGCCGCCGTCGCCGCCGAACCGCAGCGCGCCGCCGCCGTCGATCCCCAGCGCCAGCGGCATCGTCGGCGAGCGGCGGATGAGCGCCAGCTCGGGGCCGGCGGTGACCAGCGCGGCGTCGACGCCGAAGTCGTAGAAGCCGTCGACGTAGACGCCGGCGACGTGGCGGTCGCGGATGCGGACCAGCCCGAGCTCGCCGCCCACCAGCGCGCCGCGGTCGGCCACCGCGACCGTGCCGCCGGTGGTGACGCCGCCGGTCACGAACCACACCGGCCGGGCGCCGATCGTGAAGCCGCGGGGCTCGGCGCGCGCCGCGCCGGTCGCGACCGCGATCACCGCGAAGCTCAGCGCCAGGTGCCGCATGCGTCCCTTGTAGAGGTGGGCGCGCGCCACGCCAATCGCGGGTCGCGCCAGGCGACCAACCGATCGCGCCACGGCGCACCGGGCCGGGCTGGCGCGATCGGCAGGCGTCGCGGCGCGGTTCGCGAGTGCGGCGGCGGCCGCGGCTCGGTATCGTCAGCGGGTCGGCATGTTGCCCACCAGCGCATATCCGGTCAGCCCGGCGTGGCGCCTGCTCATGCACGCGTTCGGCGTGGCGCCGGCGGACGTCTTGCGCCGGGCCGGCCTGCCCGACGACCTGCTCGCGCGCGACAACGCGACGTTGCGCGCCGACGAGTTCGCGCGGCTGCTGGCGGCGTTCCACGACGAGTCGGGTGATCCGCTGCTGGCGCTGCGCGCCGGCCAGGCGATGTCGTTCGAGATGTTCGACCCGCCGGTGTTCGCGGCGATGTGCAGCGACAACTTCGACGCGGCCGCCGCGCGGCTGGCCCGCTACAAGCGACTGTGCGCGCCGGTGGCGCTGCACGTCGACGTCGGGCCGGCCGCGACGACGATCGGCATCGAGTGGACCGCGCCGCCGGTGGTGCCGCCGCCGATGCTGTACGCGTTCGAGCTCGCGTGCTGCCTGCAGCTGGCGCGGCTCGGCACGCGGCGCCCGGTGGTGCCGCTGGCGGTGACGTCGCCGCACCGGTTCGAGCCGGCGGCCGAGGTCGCGCAGGCGTTCGGCGTGGCGGTGACGCCGGCGCCGATCGTGTCGATGACGCTGGCCGCCGCCGACGCGCGCGCGCCGTTCCTCACCGCGCGCGCCGGCATGTGGAGCTTCTTCGAGCCCGAGCTGCGCCGACGGCTGGCCGAGCTCGACGCCGGCGCGTCGGCCGCCGAGCGGGTGCGCGCGGCGTTGCTCGAGCTGCTGCCGGGCGGCCGCGGGGGCGTCGCCGACGTCGCGCAGCGGCTCGGCGTCAGCGCGCGCACGCTGCAGCGGCGCCTGCAGGACGAGGGCACCAGCTTCCAGCAGGTGCTCGACGCGACCCGCGAGGGCCTGGCGCGCTACTACCTCGGCGCCACCGGCATGGCCGGCGCCGAGATCTCGTTCTTGCTCGGCTTCGAAGATCCCAACTCGTTCATCCGCGCGTTCCACGACTGGACCGGCACGACGCCCGAGCGGCTGCGCTCGCAGCTGCGCGCCGACGCGCGGTGACCGGCGGCGGTCACCAGCCGCCGAACGCGCGGTAGCCGTAGCCGCCCTGATCGACGGCGTCGATCGCCGCGCCGACGACGTCGAGGAAGCCCTGCTGCTGCGCGGCGGCGGCGCGGGCCCGCGGCGCCATCTCGACGTAGGCCTGCTGGTACCAGGCGGGCAGGCCGTAGCGGCCGGCGAACTGGTAGGTGCGCGTGGCCTCGAAGATCCGCTCGCGGGTGTAGCCCGCCGCGACCGCGCGCGCGATGCGCTGCTCGGCGGCGTGGGCGCCGTCGGCGCCGGGGCGCCCGCCGCGCGGCGCGCCGCCGGTCATCACCTGCGCGTACGACATGCAGCAGTCGAACAGGTCGCGCTGGACGCGCGTCGCCAGCGCGGCGTCGCGTTGCCCCGACTCCCACGCGTGGTGCCACATCCAGAGGTTCCAGATCGTCATCTGCACCGGCAGGTCGAGGAACCCCAGCACCTCGGCGACCGCGCCCAGCGCGGCGACGCCGCGGGCCGCGACGCCGCGGGCCCCGACCCGCGCGCCGCCCTCGAGCGCCGCCTCGCCACCACCGCGCATCGCCGCGTTCTCGGTGGCGTTGACGGCGCCACGCTCGGCGGCGTTCTCGGCGGTGTTGACGGCGCCACGCTCGGCGGCGTTCTCGGCGGTGTTGACGGCGCCGCGCTCGGCGGCGTTCTCGGCGGAGCTGGCGGCGGTGCGCTCGGCGGCGTTCTCGGTGGCGGTGGCCGCGGCTTGCTCGGCGCGCCGCTCGACGGCGTCGGCCGCGGCGCGGACGCCGCGCTGGGTGAGCCACGAGCGCAGGCGGGTCAGGTTCGGGCCGAGCGACAGCTCGAGCGACACGCGCACGAACGAGTCGTGGCCGGGAAGCTGGACCGGGCCGGCATGGAACGTGGGGCGCAGCTCGGCGATCCGCCATTCGGCGGCACCCGACGAGCCGTTGCGGGCGCGCTCGATGAGCCGGATCGGGCATTCGAAGCTGGTCTCGGGCCCCCAGGTGAAGGGGCGGCCACGCACCTGCACGGTCCCGACCCCGATGTTCCCGGTCATGACCTCGCCCTCGCGCGCGAGCGACAGCGACGGCGCGAAGTTGGTCCGCGCCTGCACGTGGTCGACCGCGCCGTGCCACTCGCCGGGCGCGAAGCGAGGGAGCTCGACCTGGCCACCGACCGACGCGGGGGCGGCGGGGCGGCCCGCGCGCACCTGCCGGGTCGTCGCCGACGGCACCGCCACCTGGGTGCGCTCGCCGTTGCCCGACGCGACCGGGGTCTGTTCGTCGTAGACCTCGATGCGGATCCGCGCGCTGCGCAAGATCAGCCAGCCGCCCGCGAACTCGCGGCCGCCGGCCATCAGGTCGAACTCCTGCCGGAACCGCTCGCGGATCTGCAGGCCGGCGCCGTGGCCGTGAGCGCCGCCCTGCGCTGCGGGCGGGTGGGAGGCCGGCGCGCCGTCGGCGCCCTCGGCGCTGGCCGGCGCGGGGCCGTGGTCGGCGCTGGCCGGCGCGGGGCCGTGGTCGAGGCTGGCGTCGGGGACGCCGTCGCGCGACTGCGCACCGGGCGCGGCGCGATCCAGCGACGTGAAGCGGGCCCGCGCGCGGGTCTCGAGCTCGTGCAGATCGGCGATCGCCACTGGCATCGTGCGGTCGCCGAGCTCGACCGCCGGCGTGTTATTCGCGCGCGCCGTCTCGAGCGCGAGGATCAGCTGGCGGATCGCCGGCAGGTCGGCGCGCTCGATCGCCGCCAGCACCGCGCGCGCGCCGCGGTCGTCGGCCCAGCGGGCGATCCGCGCCACCGACGTGCCGGCCGCGCCGATCGCGAACGGATCGCCGGCGACCATCGCCGCGGCCGCGCGATCGGCCTCGACCTCGGCGGCGTCGCCGGGCGTCGTCGTCGTGAGCTTGTACTGCGGCGCGGCGGCGCTGCCGCGCTGCTGGACCGTGTGCGCGACCTCGTGGGCGAGGAGGTGGATGCCCTCGGCGGAGTCGGGCGCGTACTCGCCCGCGCCCATGACCACGTCGTCGCCGAACGCGAAGGCGCGCGCGCCGACCGCCGCCGCGGCGGTGGCGGCGGCGCCGCCCTGGTGGACCCGCACGCCGCCGAGGTCCACGCCCAGCGAGCGCTCGAACCGATCGCGCACGCCGTCGGGCAGCGGCTGGCCCGAGCCGCCCAGCGCGCGATCGACGTGGGCGTCGGCGTCCGGCGCCGGGGCCATCGCGGCGGCGACCGCGCGGGCGATCGCGCGCGCCGACGCCGGCATGCGCTGGGTCATCGACGCCTTGCCCGGCGACGTGCGGCGGGCCTCGGTGGTGGTCGAGAGATCGGGATCGATCGCCGCGGTCGCGTGGTCGTGGGCCATGGTCAGCACCGGAACGCAGCTCCCGGCGCTTCTTCCCGCACTCCGCGCGGATCGTCGAACCCCGCGCCCGCGCTAGCGATCGCTGCTGCGGCGGCTCACGGGAACGGCCCCGGGCAGCCGTTCTCCTGGCAGCCGGAGCCCGGCGCGCACGGCTCGATGCACCGGTCGACGCAGTCGGGGATGCCGCACGGATAGCAGCACACCAGCCCGGCGCCGCAGGTGCGGGCGCCGGCGTCGAGGTCGACGTCCGAGCTGCCGCAGGCCTCGCCGAGCCCGGCGCACCCGCCGTCGCAGTCGACCGCCGCGGCGTCGAGGCCGGCGTCGTTCGTGGCGGCGTCGATCGCGGCGGCGTCGACCGGGGCGCTCCCGTCGCCGCACGCCAGCAGGCCGGACGCGAGCGCGAGGCCGAGCAGCGGTCGCCACATGGGCCGAGTGTACGCCCGCGCGCGGGCGGTCGGCCAGCGCCCCGACCAATGCGGCTGACATCGAGCTGATATCGGCCGCAACGCCGAGGGAGCGCACCGTGGCAGTCGATGAACGACCACGAGCTGCACGCGCGCGCGACGCCGAGCCACGACGCCTCCCCCGCGGGACCCGCGCCGGGCAAGGTCACCCGCGTCGCGTCGCGCCATCCGATCCAGCGGCGCGCCACCGGGAGCGCGGGCGCGGCCGCGGCCCCAGCGCCGGCGTCCTCTCCGGCGCCGCTGGCGGATCCGTTCGCGCTGCACGCGCCCGACGACGGCGCGCCGGTGCAGCTGCGCGCGGCGACCGTGGCCGGCGCGGACGAGCCGGCCACGCCGACCGGCGGCGCCGCGACCACGCCGCTCCCCGACGGCGTGCGCGGGCAGATGGAGCGCGCGCTCGGCGCCGACTTCGCCGACGTGCGGGTGCGCGAGGACGCGAGCGCCGGCGCGCTCGGCGCCGACGCCTACGCCCGCGGCGACGAGATCACGTTCGCCCCGGGGCAGTTCGATCCCGCCTCGCGCGGCGGCCAGGAGCTGATCGGCCACGAGCTGGTCCACGTCGTGCAACAGCGGCAGGGGCGCGTCGCCACCACCCAGGCGCGCGGCGGCACCGCCATCAACGCCGACCCCGCGCTCGAGCGCGAGGCCGACGAGCTCGGCGCCCGGGCCGCGCGCGGCGAGCGGGTCGCGCTCGGGGGCGGCACCGCGGGCGGCGCGACCGTCGGCGACGCCGCGCAGCTGCGGGAAGGCAAGGTGAAGGCGCGCGGCGTGCGGGTGCGGATCGACCAGGAGGAGGTGGTGCTGCCGCCGGGCACCCGCGTCGACGTCGAGGGGGCCCGGGTGCGCATCCTGTCGGGTCGCCACGGCGGCGCCGAGGGCGTGCTGCTCGCCGAGGGCGGCGAGCCGTTCGAGTTCGATCCCGAACCGCGGGCGAGCGACGATCACGTCGTGTTCGGGGACTGCAGCACCGGCTTCATCGGCCAGCCCCGGGCGATCGCCGTCGACGGCGCGTTCCTGGTGGTGCAGACGACGCTGCAGACCCGCAACCTCTACGATCGCGTCAAGTGGACGATCGGGTTCCAGCATCCCGACTCGCCCGAGGGGCGCGGCGCCGGCGTCGCGACCGGCGTGACCCCGGACCTGATCGACGATCGCAACCCCGCCTGGACCACCGGCGGCACGCCGATCGGCAACCCCGAGTACCAGTTCCGCGGGGACTTCGCCGGCTTCCCGGGCAACGGCGCGCCCGCCGCGGTGCGGATCGCGGTCATGCGGATCCCGCTCGCGCGCATCCGCGCGTACTACGAGGCGCAGCTCCACCGCTGGACCGACACCGACATCTGCATCCAGCTCGGCATCGACATGTACTACGGCGGGCCGGGCCCGGCGGTCGCGACCGAGGCCGAGCGCGCGCTGGCGTTCGAGCGCACCGATCCGCGCGGCCACCAGTACGGTTTCGGCGCGACCTCGTCACCGCAGTCGCTGGGACGGGTCGTGTTCGACGGCGCGGTGCTCGCGCACCTGCAGATCGCCGCCGGCGCCCGCCAGGCGCCCGACGCGTACCACCAGCAGCCGTTGCCCGAGAACCCGCCCAACTCGCTCGAGCTGCCGTTCCCCACCAGCTACCCCGCGGACCACCCGTCGTTCGAGCCGCTGGCGCCGCCCCGCTTCCTCGAGCGCGACGGCCAGGACCAGCCGCGGCTCGGCATCGACGACAAGCGCGACGAGATGCAGCTGAAGCTGCAGACCCGGATCGAGAACGAGGCCACGCTGAAGGTGTCGTCGCTGGGTGGGCTGTACGCGATCGTCGACCTGCTGAGCGCGTGGGGCGAGGGCGACGTCACCGAGCTGATGGGCGCGGGCGATCCGCTGCTCGGCGGCTTCACGTGGAAGCTCGAGAAGAAGAAGCCGGTGGTGTTCACCGACGTCTACCTGGACGACGCGGCGCTCCACGGGCTGCGCGCCGGGCTGGGCATCCGCAAGCGCCGGAGCAAGGAGGCGGCGAAGCTGAACGTCAAGACCGGCGCCGGCTACAACGTCAAGGCGCCGGCGGGGACGCCGCGCCACGGCGAGGCCTACCGCGAGGCGCCCGACGGCGAGGGCACCGACATCTGGCGGCGGCACGAGATCGGCTTCTCGCTCAACCCCGACGCGACCCCCGCGGAGATCGGCGCGTTCCTCGCCGAGGGCGCCGACGGCCACGACCCCTGGAACCTCGGCGCGCAGCAGGCCAACCTCGGCCTCGACGCGGAGCAGCAGGTCGATTTCGGCGGCCTCCGCGAGGCGATGGTGCTGATCGGCGACCGCACCAAGTTCAACCTCAAGGCGATCCCGCCGGGCGGCAAGGGCGTCATCAACATCGAGATCTCGTGCGACCACACGATCGGCTGTCGCCCCGCGGACTGGGACATCGATCCGACCCGCGACGACTTCGACTTCGGCGCCTGGTACCGGACGACCAACGCCAAGGCGTTCCCCGAGACGTTCAACGTCGAGATGGAGCTGGAGCACCTGGGGGCGGGCGGCGCCCAGGCCCAGAGCGACGGGCCGTCGTCGTCGGAGAGCCGCGGCTCGATGTGGGGGTTGCCCAGCCAGATCCGGCGCGGCAACCAGGAGGCGCGCCAGCCGCAGCTGGGCGCGCCGGTCGGGTTCCCCGATCGACGGCCGTACACCAAGCCGGACGCGGCGAACCCGGCCTTCGGGACCCCGTCGTTCAGCGTGTTCTACGCCGCGCACAACCGGATCATCGCGCAGCTCCGCGCCCAGCTCGACCGCGTGCTCACGCCCGGCGATCTCGGCCCCGACGTGCAGAAGCTCGAGGCGATCCGCGACAAGCTCGGGCTGCTCGGCGAGCCGAGCGAGGCGCCGTCGTTGGAGCCGCGGCAGCTGCCGCCCCGGGGCGGGCCGCCGCGCGGTGGCCCCGGCGGTCCCGGCGGCTCGGGCGACCGCGGCTCGGGGCACGGCGTGGACACCTCGCGGCCGATGCCGTCGTCGAGCTCGGGCATGCACGATCAGGCGCCGCGCGGCGACGAGTTCGACGGCATGCTGGGGTCGTCGTCGGACGGGGCGCGCGGGCCGGGCGGGCCGAGCGCGCCGACGCGGATGTCGCTGTTCGAGTTCAACAAGCGCTACCGCAAGGGCAAGGGCGACGGCGCCGGGCTCAACTGCCTGCTCGACTCGCTGTGCCAGGTGGCGCCCGAGGCGCAGGCGAAGTTCGGCGGCGCGACCCGCGAAGAGACGGTCGGCAAGATGCGCGAGGCGCTGGTGGCCGCGGGCTACACCAAGTTCAAGCGGACCCTCGACATCGCCAGCGCCCAGGAGGGCCAGGCCATCCTGGCCGAGCTCGACATCGACCTGGTGGTGTTCATCGAGGCCCAGGGCGAGATCCAGGCGCTGCCGATCGGGCGCAGCGGCGGCGTGACGCGCTACCTGCACTTCAAGGACGCGCACTACTCGCCGGTGTTCGCGAAGTAGCGCGCGTGGGCGCCCGGCCGCGGCCGATGCCGCTACGCTGGCCGCCATGACGACGCTGATCCTGTCGGGGCGCCACACCGAGGACGCGCAGGCGCTGTGGCGGGTGGCGATCGCCCGCGGCTGGGACGTCGTGCGCGCCCGCGGCGTCACCGTGCCGGCGTTCCCTGATCCCGACGCGGTGATCTACGTCGAGGCGCTGTACGGCCCGACGATCGCCGCCGCGGTCGGGCGCGCGCTGCTCGAGCCGCCGGTCGACTGGCTGCCGGCGCTGCCCGCGGCGCTGCGCCTCCGCCGGATCGAGCTGGCGACCGTCGCGGCGGCCCGGGCGCTGACCGCGCCGGCGTTCGTGAAGCCGCCCAACGACAAGTCGTTCGCCGCGGCGGTGTACCCGACGGGCGCGGCGCTGCCGCCCGATCTCGATCCGGCGGCGGCGGTGCTGATCGCCGAGCCGGTGCGCTGGCGCAGCGAGTACCGCTGCTTCTGCCTCGACGGCGCGGTCGCGACCGCGTCGCCCTACCTGCGCGACGGCGCGCTGGCCCGGGACGACGACTACGCGGCGCCGGCCGACGAGCTGGCGGCGGCGGTCGCCTTCGCCACCGCCGCGCTGGCCCAGGCCCCGGCGACCACGCCGCGGGCGCTGGCGCTCGACGTCGGCCTGCTCGCCGACGGGCGGTGGGCGGTGGTCGAGGCCAACGGCGCCTGGGGCGCCGGCATCTACGGCTGCGACCCCGACCGCGCGCTCGACGTGATCCGCGCCGCCACCGTCGCGCCGTGACGCGCGCCGCGCGCCGAAACGGCCGACGGCCCGGTCGCCCGGGCCGCCTGGGGTCGCGCCGCGTGGCGGCGTCGCGTGTCCTGGTGGAGGCTCGGCGAGGACATGGCCCCGCCGAGGGAGGTGCACCTCCGGGAGCTCAGTTGTTGGCGGTCTTCAGCGTGAAGGTCGACGCCGCGTAGCCGTGGACGCCGATCTGCAGGGTGCCGTTCGAGGTCGGCGTGTACGCGATGGTCTCGTTGCCCGACGAGGTGTACGCCTTCATCGTGTACGCGCTGGTGGTCGGGGCCGCGCCCATCATGATGTAGAGGTCGATGTCGCTGGGGGCGGTGGTGCGGATGACGATCTTCTTGCCGGCGATGACGTTCATCGTGAAGATCTTCATCTCGCCCTGGGCCACCGAGCCGGTGGTGTCGAGGTGGACGACGGCGGCCGGCGGCGGCTCGACCGGCGGGGCGCCGGTGCCCTCCTTGTAGGTGATCTTGAGGGCGTAGTTCGAGGTCGCCGCGTAGCCGTTGACGCCGACGTAGACGGTGGCCGGGCCGACGATCGAGCACTCCTCGTTGGTGCCGTTGCGGTACGGGCGGCAGTCGTAGCTGGCGGCGGTCGGGGCCGCGCTCTTGCGGACGTACAGGTCGGCGTCGCCGTCGCCGGTCATGACCGCGGTCAGGGTCGAGCCGGCCGCGACGTTGTACGGGCCGAGCTGCTTCCACGCCGCCTTGGTGATGGCGCCCGACTCCTCGACCACCTTGTCACCGCCGGTGACCGGCGGCTGGCCGTCGCTCATCGACAGGTCGTAGATGGCCTTGACGTTGGCGTAGGTGATCTTGCCGCCGGCGACCGAGGTGCCCTTGACGCTGTAGGGCAGCCAGACGAAGTCCGGGTGCGCCTTCTTCGACTCGCCGAGCCACTCGCCGCCGATGATCTTGCCCGCGGCGTCGACCTCGAGGATGTAGTCGTAACGGTCGGTGTGGGTGTAGCGATCGATCGTCGAGGCGAGGTTGCCGTCGGTGCCGGCCGGCGACTCCGAGATGTAGTCGACGTCGGTGTGGACCTTGTAGAGCTTCGCGGCCTTGTCGTTGAAGACGTAGGTGGTCGGGATCGCGCCGCCCGAGGTGATCTTGGCGGTGTAGGTGGCGGCGGTGTCGCTGTAGCCGAGCACCGCGACGAACGCCTGGGTGGCGCCGGCCGGGACGGTCAGGTTGCAGGTCTCGTTGGAGTCACCGCCGTAGGGGCGGCAGTCGTAGGCCGCCGCGGTCGGCTGCGCGCCGAACTTGACGTACAGGTCGGCGTCGCCGGTGCCGGTCATCGCGACCGTGAAGTTCGAGCCCGCGGTCACCGGGAAGGTGCCGAGCTGGACCCACGCGTTCTTGGCGACCGAGCCGGTCTTCTCGGTGGTGGTGCCGCCCTGCGGGGTCACGCCGATCAGCTTGTTCGCCTCGAGCGCCGACACCTCGGTCTGCGCGGTGATGCGGTAGGCGCGCAGCGGCTGGTTCCAGACCTCGTCGTCGAACGTGCGGTCCTCGGCGAACGACGCGCCCTGCTTGCCCAGGTAGTTGGTGAGCAAGAGGTGGTAGGTGCCGGGGTTGGTGTCCTTGCACGACGCGTCGCCACCCTGCGGGCGGCCGTAGTTGTCGTAGTTGATGCCCGGCGTGCCCTGCGCGTCGGTGTTGCAGCGGAGCGAGACGAACTTGGTGTTGGTGCTGTTGTGGACCAGCGTGATCAACGCCTTGATGTCCTGCACCTTGAACTCGACGCCGTTGTAGGTGACGGCGTGCTTGGGCTCGGGCAGGAGGATCGCGGCCGGGGTCCAGGCGTGGCAGATGCCCCACCAGGTCGGGATGCAGCGGCCGTTGGTCTGGCCCGGGCGGATGGCGCAGGACTCGCCGATCTGGGCGTTGCACTGCGCGTTCGTGGTGCAGGCGGTGCGCGACGACTGCGCGTCGATGCCGTGGTACCGCGACACCGCGTCCTCGACGCCGGTGACGTTGAACGCGCGGCCGTACTTGGTGGAGGCGGACTCGGAGTTCGCGCCGGCCCACTTGTGGTTGATGCTGTCCTCGTAGACCGGCCAGTAGTTGCCGGCCCACGGGGTGTTGGTCGCCTGGCCGTTCATCGGCAGCTCGGCGATGCGGAACTCGAGCGACTCGCTGAACAGCGCGGGGTTGTCAGCCGACCCCCACGCCTCGGCCTTGCCATCGGCGCCGCCCTTGACGTCGCTCTCCGCGAGCTTGCCGTCATCGATGTCCGTACACGCGGTCACCCCGATCAGGGCGCCGAAGGTGAAGCGAAGGAGGGTCTGGGTCTTCATGGGTGTTGCCGGCGGCCATGAGCACGGGCCGTGCCGACCTGGCGCGCCGTGGTCGCCCACTGATCTCCGGACCTTGCTGATGCGCTGCGGCGCGGGTGGCCGGCGGCGCGGCTGGCCTGGCTGATCGGTTAGCCGCGTGGGCCTGGGTCGCGCGACCTGGCCACTCGAGGCGCCACCTGCGACAGCGCCCCGGCGCAGGCCTGCCACGGGCGGTGATCGGCCGCCGCTTCCGGGGGCGGCGGGCCGCTGGTACCGATGGATCATGGGCATGTCCATGGGTCGTGAGCGTGGCGCCAGGAGCGACATCAACGTCACCCCGTTGATCGACGTGGTGCTGGTCCTGTTGATCATCTTCCTGGTGACGATGCCGCTGCAGCTGCGGGTGACGCCGCTGCTGATCCCGCCGCCGCCACCGGCGGACGCCGCGGCGCCGACCGAGCCGCCGATCCAGATCCACGTCGCCGCCGACCTGGCGGTGACCGTCACCCACGCCGGGAAGGAGCGCACGGTGCCGGCGGTGGGCCTGGCGGCGGCGCTCCGCGAGGCGCTGGCCAGCGCGCAAGCGCCGACGGTGTTCGTCGGCTTCGACGACCCGGTGCGCTGGGGCGACACGGTCGCGATCATGGATACGGTGCGCGGGCTCGCCGCCGATCCGGAGCACAACGGCATCACGGTGGCGCTGGCGACCCGGCCGCCGGCGCCGTAGGCAGGCGCGAACGGGCTCCGGTAGGCTGGGGTCAGGGAATCGACGCCGCGCCGGTCACATCCGGCCGCGGCGCGGCTCTGTCTGCGCGGACCACCTGCCCGGAGCTGCGATGTCTCTCGAGAGCGCCATCAGCGACGCCGACCTCGACCCCGCGACGCTCGACGACCGCGGCCTGGTGCCGCTGGCCGCGGCGCGGGCGACGCTCGCCGCGACCACGGTCGTCGATCGCGACAACCTCGACGTGGTGTGGGCCGCGCTGTGCAGCCTGGCCGATGGCGCCGAGCTGGCGAGCGCGGCGGCGCACCTCGACTGGCAGATGCCGCCGCGCGGCAAGGACAACGTCGCGTTCGTCGAGCGCTACGGCGCCGGGGCGCTGGCGTGGTTGCGCACCCGGATCGGCAACGGCGTGCTCACCAACCACCCGTGGTGCGTGCTGCCGTGCGTGATGGCGCTCGACGATCCCGGCGCCCTCGACCTCCTGCTCGACGTCGACGGCGTGATCGCCGACGGCGGCTCGATGACGGCGTGGGTGTTCAGCCGCGCGCCGGTGCCCGACGATCGCGCGGCGCTGGCGGCGGCCGCGCTCGATCTCGTGCTGGCCTGGACCCGGCGGCACCCCGACGTCGCGTACCCGCGCCTCGCGGCCCGGGCGCGGACCTCGCCGCGGGCGGCGGCGGCGCTGCGGGCGCTGGCGGCCAAGGCCCCGACCGACGTGGCGGCGCGGCTGGCCGCGGCGGGCGAGGGCGGGCTGGTCGCCGCGCTCGATCTGCCGACGGCGGTGTCGGTCGACGCGATCCTGGCCGAGCTCGGCGCCGCCAGCGAGCAGTCGTGGCCGGTGTTCCACGCCAACGTCGACGGGCGCCTCGAGTACTTCGGCCAGCGGGTGATCGCGGTGCGCGCCCGGCAGGGCGACGGCTGGGCGATCGTCTTCGAGCGCATGCAGGGCTCGGACCCCGACATGTTCCAGATCGCGCGCTACGCCTACGGCCCGTACACCACCAACGGCCTCGACTTCGATCAGTTCCACCCGCTCGACTTCGAGCTCGCCGGCGAGGACGACGCGCCGGTGTTCCGCGGCTCGACCGCGACCGGGCCGGCCGGCGCGCTGCGCATCGACGAGTCGATCTTCGCCCGCCACGACCTGCGGCCGGGGCGCAACACCGAGCACGGCAGCTGGTCGGCGCGGGCGGTCGCGATCCGCGCGTACCTCGCCGAGCACCCCGGCTGTTACTGGCCGCCGGCCGACGAGGCGCTGGGGGCCAGCGGCCTGCCCGACGGCGAGGTGTTGTTCGTCGCCGACGCGTACCAGCACCCGTGCTACCCAGCCGCCGACGAGGACGAGCACCCGTGGCAGATCGGCGTGGCCGAGTCGCCGGTGATGCGCTCGCTGATCGACGCCGTGATCGCGCGCGACCCGGCGCGGTTCGCGCCGGGGGAGTCCAACCTCGACTGGCGGCTGCACGCGGTGTGCGAGAGCGAGTTCGCGCTGCCGTGGACCGAGTACCACGTCGACACCAGCGCCGGCTTCGTCGCGGTGGCGATGCGCCAGGCCGCGGTGGCGGTCGACGAGCGCGGGCTGATGCCGGTGGCCGAGGCCGAGGCGATCTGCGCGGGGGCGACGTCGCTGGCCCGCGGCGACGGCCGCTACGTCGGCGACGCCTGGGTGTGGGATCACGATCGGCTGTGGGCCGCGCTGGTGTCGTTGCCGACCGCCGCCGCTGCGGCCGCGGTGTTCGGGCGGCTCGACCTGGCCGACGGGCCGCGCTCGGCGGCCAGCAACCGCGCGCTGGCCGAGCGCTACGGCGACGGCGCGCTGGCGATCGTCGGCAGCCGGGCCCGCCCCGACGGCGTGATCGCCGCGACGTCGCCGCTGTTGCGCACGACCGTGCTGGCGGTCGGCACGCCGGCCGGGTTCCGCTTCGTCTGGGACACCGCCGGCTGGGACGAGGCCGGGGGCAGCGGCACGCCCGACGAGCAGGCCAGCGCGCTGTTCGCGGCGTGGGTCGCGGCGCATCCGCAGGTCGGGTTCGTCGAGCTGGGCCGGCTGGCGGCGGGCGGCGACGCGGCCGCGCTGGCGTTCATCCAGACCTGGGGCGCGCCGCAGGCCCGGCGGGTGTTCGGCTGGCTGCGCGACGCGCTCGGCGACGCCGCCGCGCGCGAGCTCTACGCGCGCGCGGGCATGCTGGCCGACCTCGCGCCGGCGCACGTGCTCGCGTGCCTGGATCACTGGGCGGCGCAGGCTGGCGACGCGTGGCCGCGGTTCGCGACCGGCGCTGGGCCGTCGCGCGAGTACCACGCGCTGCGGTTGATCGCCGCGCGGGCCCGGGGCGGCGACGACTGGGTCGTGGTGATCGAGCGCCTCGAGGGCTACGGCCGCTCGCTGCGGATCCAGCGCTACGCCTACGCCGACGACCTGCCGTGCGGGCTCAACGCCGACGCGGCGGTGGCGCTGACCGAGCTCGGCTATGCGCTCGGCGAGCGCTACGCCGCCGACCCCGCCGACGCCGGGTTGTGCGAGCCGCCCGACTACTGGACCAAGATCGACGGCGCGCCGGCCCAGGTGGCGCGGGTGCGGGCGATGCTGCGCGATCCAGCGGCGACGGTGTGGCCGGCGCCCGCGGCCGCGGTCGCCGCGGTCGGGCGCGCCGACGCCGCGGTGATCGTCGTCGCCACCGCGTTCGCCCACACCCAGGGCCCGCCGGCCGACGAGCCGCTGCCGTCGGCGACGCCGACCTTCGCGACGCTGGCGCAGGCGATCGTCGCCCGCGCGGACGCGGCGTTCGCGGCCGGCGCGTCGAACCTCGACCCGCGGGCGCACGTGCGCGTCGAGGAGGAAGCCGAGGAGGAGGAGGCTGCGGCGGACGAAGAGGCGGCGGAGGAGGACGACGAGGCGGCGGAGGAGGACGGCGAGGCCGCGGAGGACGGGGACGCGTGAGTCGGGGTCGCGTCGTGCGGGCGTCTCAGCGGAGCGTCCACGCGGCGGGGCGCGCGTCCGGATCGTGCGTCATGAGCTGACCGACGAACGCCACCAGCCCGAGGTCCGTCGCGGGGTCGCGCAGCGCGGGGACGAGCAGCGTCCCGAGCGCGTACACGTCGGCGGCCGCCGTCAGCGGGCCGCCGGCCTGCAGTTCGGGCGCCCGGTGCGCGGGATCGCCGTCGGGCGCGGCGGTCCCGGCCCGCGCCGGTCGATGGATCAGGAGCCGGGGGTGGCCGGCGCCGTCGACGAGCACCTGGTCCGGCGTGATGGCGCCGTGGATCAGACCCTGCGCGTGCAGGTCCGCGAGCTGACGACCGAGCGCGCCCGCGAACCGGCGCACCTCGTCGGCGCGGAGCGCGTGGTGGCGCAGGCGGGTGCCCGCGAACGGCGTCGCCCGGTACTCGACGTCGATCGCGAGGCGTAGGCGCATCCCGTCCTGCAGCTCGGTCGCGGTGCCGCGCACGCCGTTGATGGCCAGCGGCGTCGGGCTGACCTGGTCGACGCTGGCCCTGGCGTTGTAGCCGTCCACCAGCAGCGCGGTCGCGGCGACGTCGTCGTTGATCACCCAGACGTCGCAGCGCGGGTCGCGCCCGACGACCACGACGCCGTCGTCGGGGACGAAGAACCGGCTGTCGCCGCGCTCGGCCTCGAACAGCCAGCCGTGGAGCTGCGCTGGGGCCGTGGCCGCCCAGCCCTCGAGGCGGGCCGTGCCGATCTCGACGCGCCGGTACGCGCGCGCGTGGGTGCGCGCCGAGTAGATGCCGGGACGATCCGCGGCCCACGCCTCGTAGGTCGCGGCGTCGAGCGCCGCGCGCTCGGCGGCGCTGATCGGGGTGAAGTAGTGGTGGACGATGGTCTCGTACTCGTCGACCTCGATCATGAGGTGCGCGACGGTGCCTCCGCACGGCGCGCAGCGGCCGAGCTCGAGCGACCCGCCGCTCGGGTGGGTGTCGGGCAGCCGGCCATCGGTCCGGACGTGCCGGCGCAGGTAGCCCTCGAGCTGATCCTCGGTGGCGGCGGGGGCGACGCCGGCGCGGAGCTCGGCGCACCAGCAGCGGTCGAGCGTCGCCGCGGCGACCTCGTCGAGACGCCAGTCGACCTCGGTGCGCGCGCCGTGGCGCGCCTGGAGCGTGGCGGCGGCGTCGCGCGGGATCGTCGACGGATCGCGCAGCATCGCGCGCAAGCGCGCGCCGACCGCGTACGTCGCGCACGTGGCCAGCGACCACACGCCGACCGCCTTCGGCACGAACGCGTCGTCGAGCGGCGCCGTCGCCGCCTTGAGCTGCGCGCCGTTGTGCGCGTCGCAGAACTCGATCGCGGCCGCGAGCGTGGGGAACGGGCCCAGGCGGTACGCGTCGCCGTCGTACTGATCCTCGAGCGTGACCCAGTGGCGGTGCGCCGACGGCGCAGACGGATCGGCCATGGGGAGATCGTGCCTGGTTTCGGCCGGGCCTGCGCGATCGACGCGCGCGGGCGCCCGGCCAGCGCGTACGCTGGTCCGGTGGCGCGCCCCGCGGTCCGCTGGAAGCTGATGGCGATCGTCGTCGTGCTCGCCGGGCTCGCCGCGGCCGGCGTGATGGCGATGGGCCACCTGCCGCGGCTCGCGGCGGCCGCGGTGTTCGGCCTGGTCGTCGTGCTGGCGCTGTTCGCCGGGCTCACGCTGGTGGTCATGCTCGGCACGACCCGCGCGACGGCGGCGACCGCACCGCCGCCCGCTGCGGCGCCGCCGGCGTGGACGCCCGATCCGGATGATCCGCGGGTGGGCACCACGATCGGCCGCCATCGCCTGCTGCAGCGCCTGGGCGACGTGCCGTGGGGCACTCGCTACGACACCGAGGCGGGGGTGCTCGATCGCCTCGATCGTCGGCCGCTCGACGAGGACACGCTCGCAGCGTACGGCGCCGCCGCGGCGGCCGCCCACGCGCAGGCCGGCGTGGTCGCCGAGGTCGAGATCCTCCGCGACGTCGACGGGACGCCGGCGCTGGCCTGGTCGCTGGCGCCGGGGCGCCGGCCCTGGATCCCGGCGCTGCTGCCGTGGTCCATGGTCGACTCGCCCGCCGCGGTCCACGCGCTGTGCGAGCGGGTCGCGCGGCTGCACGCCGCCGGGCTCGCCCACGGCGCGCTCGACCTGTGGCACCTGCTGCCCGGCTCGGCCCGCGACGGCGGCCCGTGCTTCGCCGCCGCGGTGCCTCTGGCGGCCGCCGCCGACGGTCCGTACCGACACGCCTCGCCGCCGGTCGGCGACGACGCGCACCGGGCGCCCGAGCAGCGCGCCGGCGGGCCGGCCACGCCACGCGCCGACGTCTTCGCGCTCGCCGGGATCCTCGCCGCGAGCCTGCGCGAGCGGCCGCACCTCGCCGACGCGCCGCCGTGGGCCGAGCTGGTCGCCGTCGCCCGCGCCGACGAGCCGGGCGCGCGCCCCGCCGACGCGGCCGCGCTCGCCCGGGCGATCCTGCGCGCCGCCGCGACGGTCGCCCCGCACGCGCCGTTCGCCGGCAAGACCTTCCGCCGCTGCGACCAGTGTGGCGCGCACCTCCTCGCCGAAGATCCGCCGCTGGAGATCATGTTCGACGGGGTCGATCGCGACGGTCGGCGAACCGGCGGCTGCAGCCGGACCTGGACGGGGCGCTGCGTCGGCTGCGACCACCCGTCCCGCCGCGAGGAGACGCAGCGCTACTGAGCGTGCGCCGCCGAAAACGACGACGGCGCCGACCCGGAGGACGGCGCCGTCGAGGCGACGTGGCTGACGAACGATCCGTCAGCCGCGGACGCCGCCGAGGTCTACTTGTGCCAGCTGGCGAAGACGCTCAGGCCGCGGAAGTCCGCGGCGCCGGGGCCGTCGACGCCGTCGGGGGTGCCGCCGGTCACGCGGAGCAGCGTGAACGCCGCGCCCGCCGTGATGTTCTCGTTGACCCCGTACATCGCGGCCAGCGAGACCGGGACGAAGAAGCTGTCGCCGAAGCCGTCGAGGGGGCCGTGGATACCGGTCTGGACGCCGACGCCGAGCTTCTCGTTCACCATGTAGTTCACGTCGACCGGCACGCCGAGGTACTCCTTGTTCCCCGCGTCGCGCTCGGTCAGGCCGACGGCGATGAACGGCGCGAAGCCGATCATCAGCTTGTCCATGGCCTTGACGCCACGCACGCCCGCCTTGAGCGACAGCTCGAACGGGTCGAGCGAGCCGATCACCAGGCCGCCGTCGGCGGCGACGGTCAGGTCGCCCTCGACCAGCGCGTAGTGCGCGAGCACGCCGACCGGGCCGTTGTAGAACTTCGCGCAGCCATTCTCCTCACCGGTGACGCACACACCGCCGCCGAGGGCATCCGTCCCCCAGAAGCCGGTCAGGCCGTAGCTCGAGTGGGCGAGCCCGACCTCGAGCTTCGGCGCGACGCCGTACCAGACGTCGGGCGTGATGTTGATCGGCTTGGCGACCAGCTCCTTCGACAGGTTCACGTTGAACGAGACGTCCACCTTGATCCCGCCCTTGGGCAGGATCATCGGCGGGGCCTTGGCGGTCGCCCCGTCTCCCTCGGCGGTCGGCTGCGGGGTCTCGTTGGTGGTCGCGGCCATGTCGCCACCCTCACCGTCACCACCCTCGGTCGTCCCTTCCTCGGTCGTGCCCTCCTCGGGCTCCTCCTGGGCCAGGGCCTGAGAAGCGGTGAGGCACAGAGCCGTCGATGCGGCGAGGACGAGCTTCGAATTCTTCATACCTGTCTCCTTCTTGGGGAATCCATCGAGGGCGCCATGTAGGCACCCAGGTGTGGACAGCGCACGCACGCAGTCTGACGTGCGCTCACCTGGAGTCGCAACTTCCTGGGGTATGCGAGATGTCACATGCGCCGGTTTGTCACTGCCGGCCCTGGGCTATAACCCCTCGATGTCACGTCCTTTGCAGCCGATCCCGGTCGACCTGACGGGCAAGCGGGTCGTGGTCACCGGCGCCAGCGCGGGCATCGGCCACGAGGCGGCGCTGGAGCTAGCCAGGCTGGGGGCCGACGTGACCGTGGTCGCCCGCAGCGCCGCCAAGGCCGCCGCGACGATCGACGCGCTGGTGGCCCGCGGCGCGGCGCGCGTCCGCTTGGCCGGCGAGCACGCCGATCTCGGCCGCCTCGCGGAGGTGCGCGCGCTGGGCGACCGCCTCGCGACCTCCCACCCGCGGCTCGACGTGCTGATCAACAACGCCGGCTGCTACCCCGGCCAGCGGGTCATCACCGCCGAGGGCCTCGAGGAGGCCTGGGTCACCAACGTGCTCGCCTACGAGGCGCTGACCACGCGCTTGCACGACTCGGTGCGGGCGGCCCGGGGCCGGATCGTCTACACCGCGTCGACGATGGCCGGCGATCTCGACGTCGACGATCTCGACTGGGCGCGCCGCGGCTGGAACGGCATCAAGGCCTACCGCCAGAGCAAGCAGGCCAACCGCATGCTGGCGTGGGCGTGGGCGCGGCGGCTCGAGGGTTCCGGCGCGACGATCAACGTCGCGCACCCGGGCGGCGTCCGCACCAACATCGCCCACCGCCAGCGCGGCCTGTGGGGCGTGCTGAACCGCCTCGCGTTCCTGACCCAGCGCAGCCCGCGCATGGGCGGCGACGTGCTGGTGTGGCTGGCGGCCAGCCCCGAGGTCGTCGGCAGCGCCGGCTTCTACAAGGATCGCCTCGCCATCCCCTGCCAGTGGCGCGATGACGTCGACGCGCAGGAGCGGCTGTGGGCGTTGTGCCAGCAGCAGCTGGGTGTGCGCTGAGGACTGCGCTCGCTCTGATTCCCCGTGGGACGTCGTGGGCTGATCCCACGTGGGACATCGCGGCTTGATCCCCCGTGGGACATCGCGGGTTGATCCCCCGTGGGACGTCGTGGGCTGATCCCCCGTGGGACATCACGGCCTGATCCCCCGTGGGACGTCGTGGGCTGATCCCACGTGGGACTTCACAGCCTGATCCCACGTGGGACGTCACGGCCTGCTCCCACGTGGGACATCACGGTCCGATCCCACGTGGGACGCTGTCGCCATACCCGTCGCGGCTCAGTCGAACGGCGAGATCATCACCGCGGCCGGCTCGCCCTTGCTGAGCACGACCTCCTGGTAGTAGCGGCCGGGGGCGATGCCCGACGCCTTGACCTTGGCGATCTCGGCCTCGACCGCCTCGCTGAACGCGTCGAGGTCGCGGCCGTCGAACGGCTTGCCGTTGATCCAGAACGACGGCGTACCGCCGGCCCCGAACTGGGTCAGCGTCGCGGCCGAGCGCTCCATCCAGGCGGTGCACGCGCCGGGATCGGCGACGTCGGCGCGGTAGCGGGTGAGGTTGACGCCGGCGGCCTTGGCCGCCTGCTCGACCGCGCCGACCTCGGCCTGGCTGCGATCCGGCTGCCCGCTGCTGGGCCAGATGGCGGCCCACAGCGCCGGGCCGAGCGCCGCCAGCTTGCCCTGGCGGCCGGCGGCGCACGCGGCCAGCCCCGACGGCCGCGCCGGCTCGCCGTGGATGACCATGTACTTGCCGACGATGCGCACGTCCTTGGGGTAGCGCGCGCGCAGCTGATCCATCGTCGGCGCGACCATCGCGCAGTACGGGCACAGGTACTCGAACGCCTCGACGATCGTCACCGCGGCGTCGGCCGGGCCCAGCGTCAGGTCGTCGGGATCGACCGGGATGGCGTAGGTGCGGCTGTCGTCGACCTCGGCCGGCACCGCCTGCTTGAGGAACGCGACGATCTTGCCCAGCTGGACCTCGACCCGCGCCAGCCGCACCGGGTCGCTGGCCGGCGGACCGTCGGGGGTGGACTCGCCGCCCAGCGTCTTGGCGATGATGTCGAGGCGGGCCTCGACGCGATCGAGCCGCGCGGCGAGCTCGGCGGTGCCGCCGCCGCCGGGCGCGGGCCGGCAGGCGACGAGGGACAGCGCCACGGCGGCCGCGGCGAGGGAGCGAGGCGACATGCGCCCAATATAGACGTGGGATCGCGGCGGCGCCCGCGCCGGTCACGCCATCTGCGCGAGATCCTCGAACGACAGGTAGTAGCTCTTGCGGAACGCGTCGAGGGTGGCGCCGGAGGCGGCGGCGCGGTGGGTGACCAGGTTGCGCACCGCGGCCAGCGTGTGTAGCCGGTGGGCGAGGCGGATGATCTGATCGCCGCTCTTGGCCGGCAGCTTGAACAGGTTCTTCACGCCCGACGCGTGGTCGACGGCGAAGAACACCATCAGCCGGGCCCACTCGGTGACCGACAGCGGCGAGTCGAGGCGCTTGCGCTTGTGATCCTGAAAGTCGCGCAGCGTGTTGGGCAGCGAGCGCGCCGGCACCTCGACCTTGGCCGTGCCCATCTCGACGTGATCTTTCCAGCGATCGCCGACGTAGCGCTGGTAGGTGCCCCACGCGCCGGCGACCCGGTCGACGTACTCGAACAGCGCGGTCGGCTCGCGCTGCACCGTCGACAGCCGCTGGCCCAGCCAGGCGTGGACGTAGTTCTCGAGCACCTTCATCCACAGCACGATCGGCGGCGACTGGTCGGCGTCGGCCAGGCTCGACGTCGAGCGGTACAGCGCCTCGGCGGTGCGCACGCTCTTCACCAGCGTGTCGAAGCCCTTGAGCTTGATGAAGTGCTCGAACGACGGGAACGCGCCGACGATCGCGGCGTCGACGTCGCCGGGGCTGGCGGCGCCGCCGGCCCGGGCCTCGAGCAGCTCCAGCTTGGCGGCCAGCAGCGGCTCGTAGGCGTCGTCGTCGGGACCGAGCCGGGCCAGCGCGGCGTCGAGGCGGGGCAGGAAGTGCGCGGCCTCGCCGGGCGCGATCGTCAGGTGCGCCGCGACGTGGGCCCGGGCCTGATCGTCGCCGTCGCCGGCGACGTAGCCGACGACCTCCTCGAGCGCGCGCCGGCCGCCCAGCTCGATCAGCGCGCGCGCGGCGCGCTCGTGGATCGCCGGGTCGGCGTCCTGGAACGCGGCGATGAGCAGCGGCTCGGCGTCGCGTGCGCCCAGTCGGCCCAGCGCGGTGAACGCCTCGGCGCGCACCCGCGGCGACCCGTCGCCGACCAGCTTGACCACCGCCGGCGGCGAGACCGCGCCGCGGGCGAGGCCGGCGATCCGCACCGCGGCCTCGCGCACCAGCGCGTCGGCGTGGCCGAGGTAGCCGGTGGCCTTGGCGGCGATCGGGCCCAGGTCGAGCGGCAGCGACGGGTGGGCGGCGACGATCGACGACAGCGCGCGCAGCGCCGCGACGATCACCCGCGGCCCGGCGGTGGCGTCGAGTTTCCTGGCCAGCTCGACGGTGTCGGCGAAGGCGTCGGGGGCGCGCAGCTCGCCGAGCGCGACGAACACCGCGATCCGCTGATCGTCGTCGGCGTCGCCACGGGCGGTGGCGATCAGCGCGGCGGTCAGCTCGGTCAGCGCCAGGTTGCCCGCGACGTACGCGGCGCGGCGGCGCACCAGCGGGTCGGCGTCGGCCAGCGCGGCCTTGACCGCGTCGACGGTCTGCTTGCGCGGCGCGCCGACCAGCTTGCTCGGCCGCGCCGCCAGCTGCAGCGCCCACAGGAACGCGCCGCGCAGCCCGGGGGCGGCGGCCTTGGCCAGCTCGCCGATCCGCGCGTACAGCTCGTCGAGATCGGCGAACGCGCCCATCGTCTGCGCCGCGGCCACCCGCACCGCCTCGGGCTGCGCGTCGTCGGTGATCACCGCGGCCAGCGCCTCGCGCTCCCACGGCTGGTTGGCCTCGATCGCCAGCGCCGCGCGCGATCGCACGACCACCGACAGCTCGCCGCGGCCGAGCAGGCCGAGCAGGTACTTGGTGACCTCGGGCTCGCGCAGCTCGGCCAGCACCTGCACGACGCCCTCGGCGTCGTCGCCGAGCAGCACGTCGGCGTGCTCGAGCACCTCGCCGACCGCGAGCGTCCGCAGCCGGCGGGCCAGCGCCGCGCGCACCGCGCGATCGCGCTCGGTCAGCGGCACCAGGAACCGCTCGCCGGCGTCCTTCTGCTGCTCGGCCTTCCACGCGCGCGACGCGAAGCTGGCGGCGGTGCGCAGCTCGGCGTCGTCGTCGCGGGCCAGCCGCCGCAGCACCGGCAGCACCTCCTTCGCGCCCAGCTCGGCGAGGTAGCGCACCGCCGCGACCGTGACCTCGGGCTCGAGCTCGGCGGCCAGGAGCGCGGTGGCCGCGGCGATCGCGACGCCCGAGCGGATCTCGGTGAGCGCGGTCAGCGCGGCGGCGGCCTCGCGGGGATCGCCGTGGACCAGCGGCACCAGCCGCGCCGCGGCGCCGGTCGAGCCCATCCGGCCCAGCGCGGCGATCGCGGCCAGCCGCAGCGTGGCGGGTGCGTCGTCGGTGATCAGCTCGGCGACCGCCTCCTCGAGCGCGGCGAAGCCGAGGCCGCCGGCGGCGCTGGCCGCGGCCGCGACGGTCTCGGGATCGGCGTCGGACAGCCGGCGGTGCACGTAGGGCAGGAGCCACGCGTTGCGGAAGCCGCGGCCCATCGCGACGATCAGCGCGCGTCGCTCGTCGGGCGCGTCGACGACGCGGGCCAGCTCGAGCAGCGCGAACGCGGCGCGCTCGGCGACCTCCCACGGCGCGCCGAACGCGCGGCCGGCCAGATCGCCGAGCAGCCCGTAGGCGTGGGTGCGCTGGCCGCGGGTGGGCGCGCCGCGGGCCAGCTCGACGATCCCGGCCAGCGCCTCGGCGGGTGGCGTGGTCCCGGCTTCCAGCGCGGCTCGCGCCGCGCGCGCATCGGTGGCTGTCCCCATGGCCCGAGTATCACCCGCGGCGGCGCAGGGGTGGGCGGCGGGTGGGTGACAGGTGGGCGGCCGGGGTGATCTCTGCCAGGTCGGCGGGCCGTGGCGCGCGGTCGGGATCGACGTGGGCCACCCGGCCGGCATTCACGCGCGCGCGGCGATAGCGCGACGTCGTCGGTGGCGCGTCTGCAACGCCATGCCCCGCCACCCCGCCTCCCGGTCGCCGCTGCTGCTCGTGCTCGTGTCGCTCCCCGCTGGCCTGCTCGCGTGCGGCGAGGTCGCCGCGCCCCGCGATCCCGCGACGGTGGCGGTCGCCCAGGCGCCGCCCGCCACGCCCGCCACGCCCGCCGCGCCCGCCACGCCCACCGCGCCCGCCGCGCCCACCACGCCCGTCGTCGCGACGCCGATCGACGGCTGCGTCTACACCGCGACGCCCGCCGGCCTCGGCGTCGGCGGCATCTCGATCCTCGGGGTCGGCGACGGCGGCGGCGGCTACGACATGCCCGACATCTGCCCGGTGCAGGCGTGCTCGAGCGGCCTGACCGTGCAGCTGCCGAAGGCCGGCGACTGGACCTACGGCGCCTACGATCTCACCGTCGCCACCGACCTCGGCACGCTCCGCTGCCACGTCACCCGCGCCGCGCCGCCGCCGCAGGTGCGCCCGGCCCGCTGCGCCCACGAGCGCGAGCTGTCGTACGAGTGCGCCGGGCCGCCCGATCTGGCGATGGGCCCGATCATGATCAGCGGCGCGCCGACGTCGGTGCGCGTCACCATCGCCAAGGACGGCGCGGTGCTCGCCGACGCGACCATGGCGCCGCGCTACTCGAACCTGCGCTGGGACGGCTTCGACTGCGATCCGTCGTGCCGCGCCGCCACCGGCACGGTCGACGTGCGCTGAACTCTCGAGAGGGTTTGTCGACAAACCCTCCCCCACGGGGGCATGCACCCGTGAGTCCCCCTCCCGATACGCGAGCGCCCACAGCGCGGCGCCGTATTCGGATCAACCCGCTGCGTGTTCACCGCAGCGCCGCGACCAGCGCGTCGATCGCGGCGGCCAGCGCCGCCGGCTGCTCGAGCGTCGGGTCGTGGCCGCTGCCGGCGATCACCGTCGGGCCCAGCGCCGGCGCGCCGGTCGCGAGGGTGGAGGCGATCGCGGCGAACTTCGCGTCGTCGGCGCCGACGATCAGCCGGGCGCGATCGGCGCGGACGATCAGCGCGTCGACGAGGTCGGGCATCGCGCCCAGGCCCAGCGCGGTCATCGCGTCGGCCAGCCCGGCGGGATCGATCGCGGCCCGCGCCGCCCGGCGGCGATCGCGCACCGCGGCCGGCGCCCGCGCGGCGGTGGCGAAGATCGGCTGCGCCTCCCAGGCGTCGAGGAACGCCGCGGTGCCCGCGGCGCGCAGCCGCGCGGCCCACGCCGCGTCGGCCGCGACCCGCGCCGCGCGCTCGGCGGGATCGGCTAGCCCCGGGTTCACGCCGATCAGGATCGCCGCGCGCACGCGATCGGCGGCCAGGAGCCCCAGCGCCAGCCGCGCGCCCAGCGAGTAGCCGACCGCGATCGCGTCGGCCGGCACCCGCGCGGCCAGCGCGGCGATCGTCGCGTCCCAGCCGGCGGCCACCGGCCACCGCGGGTCGTGTCCGGGAAGCGGACAATCGACGGCGGGCGTGCGCAGCGCGGTCCGCACCTCGGCCCACGAGGCCGGGGTGTGGGCGAAGCCGTGCAGCAGCGCGATCGACACCGCCGCATGGTGATCGCGCCGCCCCCGCGCCCGCAACCCGCGCCGGCCCTGGGGCGCCCGCCCCGCAACCGGCGGTGGGCACTGGTGACACCAGGCACCAGTGATCGCGGCTGATCGATCTTCCAGCGGACTGGCGACCCCACTAGCCAACTGTATGCAACGCATCGGAATTCTTGGTCAGGCCACCTGGCAAGGCGCTTGCTTCATGGTCCGACCATGCGCCTTGCCCTTCTCGGACCGTTCCTCGCCCTGTCCGTGGCTGCGTGTGCGGGAGAGTCGCCGGTGGTCGACTCGCTCAGTCAGGCCAACGCCATCGACGACTACATCCGGTCGCTCGATCTGCTGCCGACCACGCCGCCGGGCGTGGCCGAGGGCCCCAGCTCGGGCCCGCAGCAGGAGGGCGACTACCAGTGCATCAGCCAGAACCTGTCCGAGACCCGGCAGTTCGATCGCATCGTCGCCTACGCCGCCAACTCCGACTCGCTGTGGCCGGGCGCGATCGTCGCCGGTGACTCGGTGTACTCGGGCCTGTTCGCGCAGGTCGGCTTCGAGCGCAAGCCGCTCACCATCTCGATCGGCCTCGAGAACCTGAACGGCACCAAGAGCGCGACGCTGGCGTCGCCGAACCTGTCGTCGTACCGCGACGCGCTGACCGGCATCCTCGACAGCGAGCTCGACGGCGCGACCCCGGCCAACATCTACTCGGAGATCGAGGCGGTGCACTCCGACGAGCAGCTGGCGCTGGCGCTCGGCGCGCAGGTGTCGTGGCTCGGCTCGGCCGGCCACATCAGCGCCTCGTTCGACTGGAGCTCGCAGCAGACCCGCAGCCGCTACCTGGTGAAGTACACGCAGGCCTACTACACCGTCGACCTCGACGCGCCGGCGCGGCCCAGCGACTTCTTCGCCGACTCGGTGACGCTGGGCGACGTCCAGGACCGCCTGACCGACACCAACCCGCCGCTGTACGTGTCGAGCATCACCTACGGCCGGATGATCGTCTTCACGTTCGAGTCGGAGTACTCGTCGGAGGAGATGGAGGCCGCGCTCGACTTCGCGTACTCGGGCGGCGTCGACGTGTCGGGCGACGTCTCGGTCACCTACAAGGACATCATCTCGAAGTCGAAGATCACCGCGTTCATCCTCGGCGGCTCGGGCGGCGAGGCGGCGCGGACGATCGACAGCTACGACGCGCTGATCGACTTCATCAAGGCCGGCGGCAACTACTCGAAGGACTCGCCGGGCGCGCCGATCGCCTACAAGCTCAACTACCTGCGCGACAACTCGCCGGGCCGCATCTCGCTGACCACCGACTACGAGGTCAAGAACTGCGAGCGCGTCAGCCAGAAGGTCAAGGTCACGCTCAAGAGCATCCGCGTCGAGAGCGACGGCGGCGACGGCGGCTCGAACCTCGAGCTGTACGGCCGGATCTGGGCCGAGGGCACCAACGCGACGACGCTGTTCGACAAGGGCACCGGCAACTACGTCACGATCGGCGAGGGCCAGACCTGGCCGCAGGGCACCTTCATCAGCGAGGCGATCCTGAGCGTGCGGCCGCAGGGCGGCTCGAGCATCAAGCTCAACCTCGACCTGTGGGACTACGACCCGATCAGCGCCAACGACTCGATGGGCCGCGAGCTGGTGCTGGCGGCGTTCGAGGCCGGCTGGCGCCGCGACGTGACCGCGATCCTCACCGGCGACGGCGCCCGCGTGGTCGTGACCTTCGGCCTGCAGCCGATTTGAGTCCGGGCCGGGCGGCTGGCATCGTCGCCCGATGACGGCTGAGCTCGAGGGCTGGGCGCCGCTGCCCGTGGAGACCGCGCCGCCGCTGGCGGGCGCGGTCGACGCGCTCCTGGCGTGGGCGGCGCAGCAGGGCGCGTGGTTCGAGCCGATCGCGATCGCGGTGGCGCCCGACGGCAACCGCGGCGTGGTGACCCGGCGGGCGGTGGCGGCGGGGGAGCCGCTGGTGGTGGTGCCGCGGCCGCTGCTGGTCACCGACGTCGACGTCGCGGCGCACCCGGCGGTGGCGCCGCTGGTGCCGCACCAGGACCGGCTGGCCTCGCGCCACAGCCTGATGGCGCGGTGGCTGGTGAGCGAGCGGGCCGACCCGGCCTCGCGCTGGCGGCCCTACGTCGACGCGCTGCCGCCGTGGTTTCCGGGGCTGCCGCTGCACCGCCCGGCGGCGCAGCTGGCCGGGCTCGCGGGCACCGCCGCGCTGGCCGCGATCGTGGCGCTGGCCGAGGGCTACCGCGGCGACCACGCGCTGCTCGAGGGCGTGGCGCCCGGCGGGCCGGCGCTGGCCGCGTTCGCGTGGGGCCGCGCGGTCGCCGGCAGCCGCTGCTACAGCATCGCGGGCGCCGACGGCAGCTGCCGGGCGCTGGTGCCGGTGGCCGACATGTTCGATCACGGCGCGCCCGACGCGCGGTGGGGCTACGACGACGCGCGGCAGCAGTTCGAGGTGGTCGCGGCGCGCGACCTCGCCGCTGGCGCGCCGGTGACGATCTCGTACGGCCAGCACGAGAACGCGCGCCTGCTGTCGGCCTACGGCTTCGCGATCGCCGACAACCCCGACGACGAGGTGGTGATCCACCTGCCGGGCCACGCCGGCCCGCGCGCGCTGCCGATCGGCAGCGTCTACGATCCGCGCTTCCAGCTCGCGATGGCGACCGCGCTGGCGTGGCCCGACACCACCGACGCCGACGCGCTGCACCGGATCGCCGCGGCGGCGATGGATCGCGGCGCGACGATCGCGACGGTCGCGGCGGCCGCCGCCGATGACGACCCGGCGTGGGCGACGCTGTGCGCGGTGGTGCGCGCCAGCGAGCGCGCGATCGTCCCGGCCATCGCGGCGTTCGTCGACGAGGTGACCCGCGGCGGCTGCGACCGGCCGGTGGCGGCGTGGCGGGCGGTCGTCGACGCGATCGCCCCCGACGCGGTCGGCGCGGCGCGGCTGATGCGCAGCTTCGCGCAGGTCGCGATCGACCACGCCCGGCCCGGCGCGGCCGATTGATCTCGTGGCGCGCGGCTGGCATCGTCGCGACGTGGCACGGGAGCCCTCGTGAGCGAGTTCGATCCGGCGGCGTGGGCGCCGGTGCCGGTACGCGCGGCGGCCGCGCCGCCCGGCGCGGTGGCGACGCTGCTGGCGTGGGCCGCGGGCGCCGGCGCCTGGTTCGAGCCGATCGAGATCGTCACCGCCGCCGACGGCAACCGCACCGCGCGGGCCCGCTGCGACGTGGCGGCCGGCGCGCTGCTGGTCGCGGTGCCGCGGGCGCTGATGATCACCGACGTCGACGTCGCGGCGCGCCCGGAGATCGCGGCGGTCAAGGAGGTCGAGACCATGATGGCCACGCGCCACAGCACGATCGGGCTGTGGCTGGTGCGCGAGCACGCCGATCCGGCGACGCGCTGGCGGCCGTACCTCGACGCGTTGCCCTCGGCGTACCCGTGGCTGGCGCAGCACCGCTCGGCGGCGGAGGTGGCGGCGCTGGCCGGCACCCGGGCGCTGGCGATGATCGTCGATCAGGCCGACGGCTGCCGCGGCGATCTGGCGTTCGTCGCCGAGCTGGTGCCGGACCTGGCCGCGGTGTCGCTCGCCGACTTCGCCTGGGGCCGCCTGGTGGCGGGCTCGCGGTGCTTCCGCATCGCTGACGAGGACGGCAGCGTGCGGGCGCTGGTGCCGATCGCCGATCTGATCGATCACGGACGCATCGACGCCACCTGGGGCTACGACGCCGGCGCGCGGCGGTTCGAGGTGCGGGCGGCGCGGGCGCTGGCCGCCGGCGAGGAGATCCAGATCTCGTACGGCCGCCACGACAACGCGGTGCTGGCGTCGACCCACGGCATCGCGCAGCCCGACAACCCCGACGACGAGGTGCTGGTCCACCTGCCTGGGCCGGGCGGCCGCGCGTTCGCGCTGGGGACGCACTACGACCTGCGCTTCGCGCGCGCGATGGCCACCGCGGTCGCGCAGCCGGGCGACACCGACACCGACGCGGTCCTGCGGATCGCGCGGGCCGCCGCCCGGACCAGCGCGGCGATCGCGGCGGCGCCAGCGCCGCCCCCGGGTGACCCCGCGTGGGCCGCGCTGTGCGCGACGGTGCGAGCCAGCGAGCGGGCGATCGCGGCGGCGATCGGCGCGTTCGTCGATCAGCTCACCGCCGCCGGGATCGAGCGCCCGCCCGAGGCCTGGCGCGAGCTCCTCGCCGACCTCGACCCGGCGGCCACCGGCGCGACGCGGATGCTGCGGGAGTTCGCGCAGGCGGCGCTGGCGTCCGCCGGGTGAGCCCGCGGCGATCGGGGCGCGGTGGACCCGGCGCCGTCGAGGATCTGGGTCGGCGCGCACCCGCTGCCACTCCGGATGGCGCGAAACTCCGTGGTTGCAGGCTGGCCCACATCGTGCTCATCGTGGCGTCGACGCGGAGCCGCGCGCCCGGGGATGCTCCTCGCGCGCGCCCGCTCCCACCGCGATCAGGACAAAGACCATGGGACTCCTCGACAAGCTCAAGGGCGCCGTGCACGCCGTCACCGGTGGCGCCGCCACCGTAGAGATCCAGTACGCCGAGAAGGTGGCCGCCGGCGGCTCGCTGCCGGTGAAGGTCACCGTCACGTCGAAGGGCGCCGAGATCAAGAGCAAGGGCGTCTTCGTCGACTTCGAGGGCGTGGAGAAGATCCACATCCCCAAGAAGGAGGAGCAGAAGTTCTCCGAGGACTACCACCGGTCGCTGTCGCACTCGACCCAGGAGTTCCAGCTGTGCGGCGAGTTCGTGCTCGGCGCCGGCGAGACCAAGACCGTCGAGGGCGTCATCAACGTGCCGCCGACCCTGCAGCCCAGCTTCGACGGCCGCTGGACCAAGAACCTGTACCAGGTGCGCGGTCGGCTCGAGGCCAAGGGCAACGATCCCGACTCGGGCTACAAGCCGCTGCGCGTCACCGTCGCCGGCTGATCACGGCCGGGCCGCGCGGAGGATCGCCTCCGCGGCGGCCAGCCCCGACAGGTAGGCGCCGTGCACCGTCGCCGGGTGGTGGCGGTGCGTGGCCTTGGCGGCGAAGTACAGCCGGTCGTCGATCGGCGCCGCCAGCGCGTCGAGATCGGCGCCGGTCGCGCCCGGCCGCAGGTGGCTGTAGCTGCCGCCGGCGAAGCGGTCGCGCCCCCAGCGGGTGAGCAGCGTCGCCTCGGGGTCGGGCACGTCGGCGCCGTACATCGCGCGCAGCGCCGCCATCGCCGCGGCGACGATCGCGTCGTCGGCCATCGCCTCGAGCGCGGCGGCGTAGGCGCCGGCGTTGAACATCAGCAAGATCGGCTGGCCGGTCAGCGCGTGCAGGTTGAGGCCCTCGGCCCACTGGCCGGGCGCGTCGGCCGGCGCGACGTAGCCGAGCAGCGTCGCGTCGTCCCAGAACACCCGCGGGAACCGCAGGTACAGCTTGTCGAGCACGCCGACGCCGAGCGCGGCGATCGCGGCCTGCTTGCGCGCCGGCAGCGGCGGATCGAACCCGACCGCCCCGGCCTTGAGCACGCCCAGCGGCAGCGTCACCAGCGCGCGCGGCGCGGTGACGGCGCCGCGGTCGGTCGCGACGCGGACGCCGTCGGCGCCGTGGGCGATCCGCGTGACCGCGTGGCCGGTGCGCACGTCGAGGCCGGCCGCCAGCGCCCGGGTCAGCTGGTCGTAGCCCTCGGCGAAGATCACGTCGGCGCCGCCGTACTCGTCGCCGTAGTCGCGCTCGAACTGCGACAGATCGGCGATCGCGGTCGCGTACTCGTGCTCGATCACGCTGGCGATCGCGTAGGCCAGGAGCGCGCGCTCGCGCGGCGATGGCTCGAGGTCCGCGACCACGTCGGCGATCGCCGCGGCCAGGTCGCGGTCGGCGTCGCGGCGCTCGCTGTCGGCGTCGACCTTGGCCAGCACCTCGGCCAGGCCGCGGGCGATGGCGCGGCGCTCGCCGGCGCTCAGCGCACGCCCGGCGTGATCGCGGATCGCGTGGTCGTCGTAGTCGGTGGCGATGCGGCGCGCCCCGACGCGGTCGGCCAGCGCGGTCAGCGGGTTGCCGCGCACGCCGTGGATCCACGACGCGCCCAGGTCGAGCGGCACGCCCAGCGAGCGATCGGTCCACACCCGGCCGCCGATGCGGTCGCGGCCCTCGACGACGATCGTCGCCACGCCGGCGTCGGCGAGCGCGCGGGCCGCGGCCAGCCCGGCCATGCCGGCGCCGATCACGACGACGTCGGCCCGGGTCGACGCGGGAGCCAGCGCGGCGGCGTCCTCGGCGGCGGCGGGGGGCGGCGCGGCCGCGTCGGCCCCGGCGTCGGTGGCGGCCGTCGCGGCGGCGGGCGGGCGGGCGCGATCGCCCTTGCCGCACCCGAGGAGGCGCGCGCCGACCAGCAACGCGCCCAGCCGCAGCACGTCGCGTCGCCGGTGGCTCATCCGGCCCATCGTACCGCGCGCTGTGGCAGGCTCGCGCCGTGGCCTCGAAGAAACCGCGCCCTCGCACCGAGCGCCGCGCCGCCGACCGCGCCGCCGAGGCGGCGACCCGCACCCGCGATCGGATCGCGCGGCTCGAGCCGGGCGGGGCCCGCGACTGGCCGATCGTCGTCGACAGCGCCGTCGTGATCGAGGCGCGCGCCGCGGCGGTGCCGTGCGGCCACTGCGGCGGCCCGCTCAAGGTGCTCGACCACGACGCGCGCGCGAGCGACGATCAGCGCCGCCGCGAGGTGCGCGCGCGCTGCCAGCGCTGCAGCCGCGACCGCACGCTGTGGTTCGAGATCGTGCCGCCGGCCGACAACTGACCCACCTCCTGAAAAGGGAGGTGCGGCGACGCACCTCCTGAAACTCAGTCGGTCCAGCGGATCGCGCCGAGGCGCTCGGCCCAGTCGAGGAAGCGCGCGGTGACGGCGGGGTCGCCGCGGCGGTCGAGGCCGGGCGGCAGGTCCATCGCGTCGAGGGTGGCGGCCAGCTCGGCGTGGGCGTCGGAGGGCTGGCGCTTGGCCAGCGCGGCGCGCGCCATCGGCACCGGCGGCAGGGTCGGCGGCGCGTGGGGGGCGCCGAGCCGCGCCGGGTCGAGGCAGCCCGAGACGTCGTTGGAGCCGGTGACGCGCGCGTTGAGCGGCGCGATCCCGAACCGCCGGCACAAGGTCGCGATGATCGACGCGTGCTCGAGCGGCGTCGAGACGATCTCGCCGCGGCGCACGGTCGGGCCGATCAGCTGGGTCGGCACCCGGAAGCCCAGCTGCCGGAACTCGGCGCGCTCGTCGAGCGTCACCGGCGGCGGCACGTGATCGAAGAAGCCGCCGTGCTCGTCGTAGGTGATGATCAGCAGGCACCGGCCCCACTGCGGCGACGCGGCGATCGCGTTGACGACGCTGGCGATCAACGCCTGGCCCAGCCGCACGTCGTGCGACGGGTGGTCGTCGTTGGCGCCGCCGCCGAAGAACGCCGGGTCGATCAGCGAGTAGCTCGGCAGCGTGCCGGCGGCGGCGGCGGTGAAGAAGTCCTCGATCGGCGCGTTGCCGGACAGCTTGGCGTAGCCGCCGACGGCCCACGCGACGTCGGAGTAGTAGTTGGTGTGGCTGACCCCGGCGTCGGTGAGCGCGTCGAAGATGCTGCGGAACCCGACCACCGGCAGGTTGCTCTGGCGGCCGTTGGAGGTCGCGCCGTGCAGGTAGAACCGGTTGGGCCAGGTCGGGCCCATCACCGACGCGAACCACCGGTCGCAGGTCGCGCCGGCGTCGGCGACGGCGTAGGTGATCGGGAGCTGCGCCCGGGTGTGGTAGCCCATCACGTCGGCCTGCGACGCGCCGGCGTGGGCGCGGACGAAGCCGTCGTTGGCGCCCTGGTTCCACTGCGCGTGGCACGGGTCCCAGTCGTGGGGCGGATCGGCCGGCGTGAAGTCGTCGAGCCGGTGCACCGGCACCGGCGTGCCGTCGGGCGCCGGGTTCGACTCGCTGCCGGTCAGCCCGTCGCAGTCGGCGCGGCCCTCGAGCAGCCGCAGCGAGCCCAGGTAGTGGTCGAACGAGCGGTTCTCCATCATCAGCACCACGAAGGTGTCGATGGCGGCCAGCATCGCGGCCGCGCTGGGCGCGTCGATCGGCGCGGCGTCGATCGGCGGCGCGTCGGGCGGGCGGGCGTCGAGCGGGCGGGCGTCGGGAGCCGCGGCGTCGGCCGCGTCGGCGCCGTCGTCGCCACCGCAGCCCAGGGTGGCGCCGCCGACGATCATGCCGAGGCCCCGGAGGGCGTCGCGTCGGGTGAGGGTCACGGGGCGACGTTACCCGATCGCAGCCCCGGTGCGCGCCGATGTCGCCCGCACCGCCGGCGGGGGGCTGTGGCAAGATCCGCCCCCATGCGCAACCTCCTCTTCACGTTCGCGATCGTGCTGGGCGCCTGCGGCGGCAGCCAGAAGGCCGTCGAGGTCAAGGGCGACGACAACGAGATGGCCAAGATCGTCGGCGACTGGACCGGCGACTACCACGGCGTCGAGTCGGGCCGCGACGGCACGATCGACTTCTCCCTCGAGCTGGGCCGGCACACCGCGATCGGCGAGATCCACATGGGCGCGCCCGACGCGCCGCCCCTGAAGATCGAGTTCGTCGCGGTCGAGGGCGGCAAGATCAGCGGCTCGGTCGCGCCCTACACCGACCCCAACTGCAGCTGCGAGGTCCAGACCACCTTCACCGGCACCGTCGCCGGCGACACCATCAGCGGCAGCTTCGAGACCAAGGTCAGCGCCAACGGCCAGCTGCAGACCGGCGACTGGCAGGTCACGCGCAAGCCGTAGCGGGGCGCCGCGCCGGGGGCAGGGGGCCCCCGCGCGCCGCGCTACTCGAGCGTGTCGCCGGTGGGCGCCGAGTTGACGTTGCCGACGTTGCCGGTGATGCCCTCGACGACGAACTCGACGCGGCGGTTCTTGGCCCGGCCCTTCTTGGTGCGGTTGTCGGCGATCGGGCGCTCCTCGCCGTAGCCGATCGCCTCGAGCATCGAGCCGTCGACGCCGTTGGCCACCAGCATCTCGACCACCGCGGCGGCGCGCCGCTGCGACAGGTCCTTGTTGTAGGCGTCGTCGCCCTGGGTGTCGGTGTGGCCCTCGACGGTGACCTTCTTGATCTCGGGGTGGGCGTTGATCACGCTCGCGACGTTGCGCAGGAGCTTGTACGAGCGCTTCTCGATGATCGCCTTGTTGGTCTTGAAGTAGACGACGTCGAGCAGCTCGATCGTCCCGCCCTTGAACACCACCAGCTGCTTCTCCTTGCAGCCGAAGTTCTTGACCGTGCCCGGCTCGTCGGGGCAGTTGTCGAGGCGGTCGACGACGGTGTCGCCGTCGCGATCGCCGTCGGGGCAGCCGCCGTTGTCGACGACGCCGGCCTCGGTGGGGCAGCGGTCGGCGACGTCGAGCACGGTGTCGGCGTCGTTGTCCTCGTCGGGGCAGCCGTCGTCGTCGTCGAAGCCGTCGGCGTCCTCGGGCTTGGTCGGGCAGCTGTCGGCCGGATCCGACAGGCCGTCGCCGTCGGTGTCGGGGACGGCGTCGGGGCAGCCGTCCTTGTCCTGGAAGCCGTTCTTGGTCTCGGGCTCGGTCGGGCAGGCGTCGTCCTCGCCGATCATGCCGTCGTGGTCGGGATCGGGATCGTCGGGGCAGCCGTCCTCGTCCTCGAAGCTGTTGACGGTCTCGGGCTCGGCGACGCACTTGTCGAGCGGGTCGACGATGCCGTCGCCGTCGGTGTCGCGCGGGCCGGCCGTCTCGGCGACCGGCTCCTTCGAGCCGAACCACAGCCCGCCCAGCGCGCGCCAGTCGGGGGTGCCGAAGCCGGCCGCGAGGCCGAGGCCGGCCGCCGCGAACACCCGGATGCCGGGCACGACGTCGACGCCGACGCCGCCGCGGGCCTCGGCGTGGTTGCCGTTGTAGTCGTCGAGCGGCGCCGCCGCCGGGGTCGCGAAGCTGAACTCGGCCATGACGTCGGCCTTGCCGGCGCGGTAGCCGAGGCCGGCGCGCGCGAACAGCTCGTCGTCGACATCCAGCCCGCTCATCTTGGCGGTCGGCCGCACCCGGTAGCCGAGGTTGGCCAGGAGGCGCAGCGCGCCGGCGCGGTGGCCGACCAGCAGCGCCGGCGACGCGGTGACGCCGCCGTCGCCGAAGTACGAGGCGCCGCCGCTGGTGGGCAGGCCGATCGCCGCCGCCAGCGCCACCGCCACCGAGCCGTCGAGCAGCGCGACCTTCGGGGTCAGGGTGACGTCGCCGAGCCCGAACGACGACAGGCTGCCGCTCGACACGCTGAGCATGCCGAGGTCGTCGGACTGCGACAGGATCAGCGGCGCGGTCAGGCCGACCTCGAAGCGCCGGCCGACGCCGATCGACGCCACCAGGTCGGCGCCGATCCGGTCGCTGACCAGCGCGCCGAGGCGCTCGCGATCGTCGCCGACCCGCACGGTCAGCGGGTCGTTGGCGTAGCCGAGCCAGAAGCCGACGTCGAGCTTGAGGTGGCCGGGGGTGGTCGGCGCCTCGACGCCGAGCACGCCGCGGCGGTCCATCGCCAGCTGGAAGCGCTCGGCCGAGTAGTCGGCGTCGCCGGTCACCACCTGGGCGCGGGCGGCCGGGGCCGCGGCGCCCACCGCGATCATCGCGACCAGCGCGCCGGCGGCGCGCCGCCGCCGGACGATCAGGCCGAGGCCGACCACCAGCGCGGCCAGCGGCAACCCGCCGCCGCCGCCGGTCGAGCAGCCGCCGCCGGCCACCGACAGCGCCTCGCACTGGCTGGTCGCGAGGCCGTCGTCGGGCTGGCAGCGCCAGTCGTCCTCGACCTCGCAGCGATCGTTGCAGCCGTCGCCGTTGGTCTCGTTGTTGTCGTCGCACTCCTCCTGGGCGAGCACCCGGATGCCGTCGCCGCACTGGGTCTCGCACGCCGACGGCTCGTCGGTACAGCTCCAGCCCTCCTCGACGGTGCACATCCGCGAGCAGCCGTCGCCGTCGGCGGTGTTGCCGTCGTCGCAGACCTCGGCGCCGGCGACGATGCCGTCGCCGCAGCCGGTGGTGCAGGTGCTGGGCTCGCCGGTGCACGACCAGCCCGGCTCGACGGTGCAGGTCGCCGAGCAGCCGTCGTCGGCCGTGGTGTTCATGTCGTCGCACTGCTCGTCGCCGACCACCAGGCCGTCGCCGCATAGCTCGGTGCAGGTGCTGGGCTGGTTGAGGCAGTACCAGCCGGGCTCGATGGCGCAGGTCGCCGAGCAGCCGTCGTCGGGCGTGGTGTTGCCGTCGTCGCAGGCCTCGCCGCCAGCGATGACCCCGTCGCCGCAGCTGGTCGTGCAGCGGCTGGGCGCGCCGACGCAGGTCCAGCCCGGCTCGGTGACGCAGGTGCCGGAGCAGCCGTCGAGGCTGGCGCTGTTGCCGTCGTCGCAGGTCTCGGCGCCGGCGATCACGCCGTCGCCGCAGGTCGTGGTGCACACCGACAGCGGCGCGCCGACGCAGGTCCAGCCGGGCTCGACCGCGCACGCGTTGCTGCAGCCGTCGCCGCTCATCGTGTCGCCGTCGTCGCAGGCCTCGGCGCCGGCGCGGATGCCGTCGCCGCAGGTGGTGGCGCACACCGACGGCGAGCCGACGCAGGTCCAGCCCGGCTCGACGACGCAGACGTTGCTGCAGCCGTCGCCGGCGGTGGTGCCGCCGTCGTCGCAGGCCTCGGCGCCGGCGCGGATGCCGTCGCCGCAGGTGGTGACGCACACCGACGGCGTGACGCCGGTGCAGGTCCAGCCGGGTTCGATCGCGCAGGTCGCCGAGCAGCCGTCGCCGCTCATCGTGTCGCCGTCGTCGCAGGCCTCGGCGCCGGCGCGGACGCCGTCGCCGCAGGTGGTCGTGCAGGTGCTGGGCGAGCCGGTGCAGGTCCAGCCGGGTTCGATCGTGCACGTCGCGGAGCAGCCGTCGCCCGGGGTGGTGTTGCCCTGGTCGCACTGCTCGGCGCCGGCGCGGATGCCGTCGCCGCAGCGGGTCGTGCACACGCTGGGCGCGCCGGTGCAGGTCCAGCCCGGCTCGATCTGGCAGGTCGCCGAGCAGCCGTCGCCGTTGGCGGTGTTGCCCTGGTCGCACTGCTCGGCGCCGGCGCGGATGCCGTCGCCGCAGGTGGTCGTGCACACGCTGGGCGAGCCGGTGCAGGTGTAGCCGGGCTCGATCTGGCAGGTCGACGAGCAGCCGTCGCCGTTGGCGACGTTGCCCTGGTCGCACTGCTCGGCGCCGGTGCGGATGCCGTCGCCGCAGATCGGCGTGCACACCGCCGGCACCGCGGTGGTGCAGGTCCAGCCGGGCTCGACGTTGCAGCTGGCCGAGCAGCCGTCGCCGTTGGCGGTGTTGCTCTGCTCGCAGGCCTCGCCGCCGCTGCGCACCGTGTCCCCGCACACGCCGACGTTCCAGTCGACGACCGCCGCGGCGTAGATCAGGCAGTCGCTGGCGGTGCCGCTGGTCCAGGTGGCGTTGGCGAGCCCGGCCGGCACCGTCACGCCGTACGTGTTGGTGTCCCACAGGCTGCCGTCCGACCCGCCGAACTGGTTCGTGCCGAGGGTCGTGCCGTTGAAGACCACGTTGCCGTCGGTGGCGCTCTGACCGTCGCCGGTCACCAGGTGGAACTGGCCGGTCGATGCGATCGGCGCGGCCACCCCGGTGAAGGTGTCGGTCACCGTCTCGCCGTTGGCGGAGGTCGTGATGGCGCCGTCGCGGATCATCACCCGCCGCCGGATGCCGGAGGTCGGGTTCTGGTAGGTGACCACCAGCGCGACGCCGTCGGTGTCGGCGGCGGTGGCGACCGTCGATGACGGCAGGCCGCCGATCGTGTAGACGCCGTTGCCCGTGACGCGCGCGGTGACGTCGGCGCGGAACGCGCTGTTGTTGACTCCCCAGCAGGTGTCGCCGGCGGTCCCGAGCAGCACGCCCGTGACCGCCACGGCGTTGATGGTGGCGGTGGTGTCGGCGCCGCCCGAGATGGTCCAGTACAGGAGCGCGCGCGAGACCGTCGCGCCGGCCGGGATGCCCGCGATCGTGATCGCCGCGGTCGCGTTGGCGACGGCGTCCTCGCGGCCGGCCAGCGACGCGCCCTGCGCCACGACGCCGCCGCCGACCAGCGTGTCGTCGAACCGCGCCGCGAACGAGCCGACGATGACCTCGTCGATGGCCTCGCCCAGCGTCACCCCGTCGACGGGTTCGTCGTCGCTACAACCCGTCACGCTGGCGGCGGTGACGGCGAGACACAAGACAAGGCTAGCGCCTGGGGATCCCCTCATTGCCGCCATTGTCACCCGCCCCGCGGGGCGGCACAAGGAATCGCGGGGTAGCAGGTGGTTGACAGCGCCGGTCGACCGCCGCGACGCTCGAGGCGTGATCGTCTTCCTGGTGCGCCACGCCCACGCCATCGAGGAGCGCCGCGATCTGCCCGACCACGCCCGGCCGCTGAGCGCGAGCGGCCGCGAGCAGGCGCGCGAGCTGGGGCGCCGCCTGCGATGGCACGACTGCACCCCGACGGCGGTGTGGACCAGCCCGCTGACCCGCGCGGTCATGACCGTCGAGCTGGTGGCGGCGGCGCTGGAGTGGACCGGACCGATCGACTGCGTGCCGGCGCTGGCGCCCGAGGGCCGCACCGGCGACGTCATGGCGGCGCTGGCCGCGCTCGATCCCGACGGCACCGTGATCCTGGTCGGCCACGAGCCGGCGATCTCGGCGCTCGGGGTCCGCTTGACCGGCGACCCGGAGTTCGCGCCGCTGACGAAGGCCCAGGCAGTCCGCATCGATGGCCGCGCGGTGCGGTGGCGGTTCGCCCACGACGACGTCGCGCCCTGCGCCCCGTGAACGGAATTGCCGAGGTGCGTAGCGGGCTACGCGCCGCCGATGTAGGCGCGCGGTTTGGCGCGATCGGATGCTGACGATCGTCGTCGCCTTGCTACATTCGGCGCATGGAGATCAACTACCAGCACGCGTTGCCGGTCGGCGATGCGCGTGCACGCCTCGAAGTCCTGGGCGAGTACCTCCACAATCGCCATGGCATCAAGGTCACGTGGAACGGCGACAAGGCCCGCTTCGCCGGCAAGTACCTGGTGGTGAAGATCGACGGCGAGATGTCGGTCGGCCCCACCGCGGTGCAGTTCAAGGGCGAGGACCCCGGGTTCCTCTGGCGCAAGAAGGCCGTCGAGTACATCGAGGGCAAGCTGAAGGCCTACCTCGACCCGAAGGTCACGATCTCGGACCTGCCGCGGTCGAGCAAGTAGCCGCGGCCGCGCGTCACTCGCAGCAGGGGCGCTTGCGCCGGCGCCGCAAGAGCAGCGCCGTGGCCAGGCCGCCCACCACCAGCACCGGCGCGGCCGCGCCGCCGCCGTCGCAACAGCCGTCGCTGCCGCCGTGCCCGCCCGGGGCGTCGACGCCGGCGTCGACCGGCGGCTTGATGCCGAACTGCTCGCGGATCGCCGGCCACTCCAGCGCCTCGCACTGATCGTGCTGGGGCGTGCCGGCCGGGCACGCCAGCGGGCCGACCATCTCGACGAAGCGGAACACCTTGGTCCACGCCGCGCCGTCGGGCGAGCGGCCCAGCGAGAACAGGTCGGGGTCCCAGTTGGCGCCGCACGCGAACAGCGCGTCGCCGCGATCACCGAGGCACGCGGCCTGGGGCGGCGCGGTGAACGGCGTGAACGTGGCGCCGCCATCGGTCGAGTGGAACACCCCGGCGGTCTGGGTCGCGACCAGCACCTCGCCGCTGGCGCGCACGACGACGCCGCGGATCGCGTCGTCGGTGGTCAGCACCTCGGTGAAGCTCATGCCGCCGTCGGTCGAGCGGTAGAGCTTGTCCTTCGCCGGCAGCGCGGCGCGCACCGAGCGCACGAACAGCACGTCGGGGTCGGTCGGCGACACCGCCTCGACCAGGATCAGCGGCGAGCCGCCCAGCGTGAACCCCGCGACCGGCAGCTCGGCCCAGGTGGCGCCGCCGTCGGTGGTGCGCCGCAGGTGGACGCTCGGCGCGGTCGGCCCGGCGTCGCCGCCGCCGACGTTGACCTGGTAGCCGGTGACGTAGACCCGGCGGGCGTCGGTGCGGGCCACCGCGATGCTGCGCCACCAGATCTGCATCGACCGGTTGTCGGTGGGGACGAAGGTCCGCGCGCCGTCGGTCGAGTGGAAGACGTTGTTCTCCCGCGCGCTCTCGGCGGTCGCGACCCACACCTCGCCGGTGGCGCTGACGTCGACGGCGTCGACCCAGATGTCGGCGATGTAGCCGGGGTCGGTGGTCGGGCGATCGGCGGTGGCGGTGGTGAACGAGCAGCCGCCGTCGCGGCTGACCCGCAGGCCGCGGAACGTCGTCGCGTAGATCGTGCCGTCGGCGGCGATCCGGTACTTGGGATCGAACGTGCCCTCGTAGCCGATGTTCTTCTCGCACAGCCACGCGAAGTGGCCGTCGTCGTGGCTGATCAAGAAGCCGAACGTGGTGCCGAGGTAGATGTCGGTCGGGGTGCCGGGGCGGAACGTGACCGACACCGACTGCGGGAAGCGGCCGTTGGCGTGGGCCACGCCGGCGCCGAGGACGGCGGCGAGCGCGACGAGACCGAGGCGGCGCATCGCTCGACTCTAGCACTCCTGCGTCGGGCCATCGCCGGCCGACCGTCGACGGCGCCGGCGCCGGGCCAGCGCGGCCAGGCCGAGCGTGAGGCCGATCGAGGTCGGCCCGCCCGACGAGGACGAGCAGCAGCCGCCGTCGTCGTCGCCGGTGGGCGCGGTCGCGAAGCAGTTGTAGCTGGCACCTTGATCGCGGGTGTCGCAGGTGAAGCCCTCGGGGCACAGCAGGCCGCGCGGGATGTCGCACGGGTAGGTGCAGACGCTGTCGACGCAGCTGTACTCGGCGCACTCGACCGGCGCCGCGCACGCCTGGCCCAGCGCGCCCGGCGGCGGGCCGGCGTAGGTGCAGACCATGCCCTCGCCCGGCACCGCGGCGCAGCTCATGCCCGGCGTCGGGCAGTCGGCGGGGCCGGCGCACGGCTGCGAGCAGAACTGGGTGTGGACGTCGCCGTGCCAGGCGATGCACTGCCCGGTCGCGCACTGGGTGTCGGCCTGGCAGATCTCGCCGAGGGCGGCCGTCGGGCAGTCGGGATCGGGCAGCGGGCAACCGGTGGCGCAGGTGCCGTCGGCGCCGCACGGCTGGCAGTCGGGGTCGGCCGAGCAGCCGAGCCGCACGCACAGGCCGTCGGCGCGGCAGGTGCGATCGTGGCTGTCGATGTACGGCTGGATGAACGAGGTCATGTACAGGTCGGGGCGGGCGTCGCCCGACGGGTTGAAGCAGCCCTGGATCGAGTACGAGTGGGTGCCGGCCAGCACCTCGACGCCGCCGACCATGATGAAGCCGGGGCCGCCCGAGTCGCCCTGGCAGATCGCGGTGGCCTGATCGGCGTCGACGTCCTCGGCCTCGAGGTAGTCGCCGTCGAGCCGCGCGATCCGCATCTGCCCGACGCGCTTCTTGCCGTCGAGCTCGCGGGTCGTGCGGTCGTGGATGCCGAACCCGACGACGCGGTAGTCGGCGCCGACGAACGCCGCCAGGTCGGTGGTGTTCATCGGCTTGACCAGCGCCAGCGGCTGCGGCGACACCAGGTGCAGCACCGCGAGGTCGTGGCCGCCGGCCAGGTCGCCGGTCCAGCCGGGGTGGGCGGCGTAGTCGTCGACGCTGACCCGCGCGCCGGTCGAGGTGGCGTCGTCGCCGAAGAACGCCGCCACCGCCGGATCGCCCGCGGCCTCGGCGATGCAGTGGGCCGCGGTCAGCACCGTCTCGGGCGAGACCAGCGTGCCGGTGCAGAACACCCGGCCCTGGGACGTCATCAGCGCGACGACCCCGGGATCGTCGGTGGCCAGCTCGGCGCCGACCACCGGCTGCTCGGCGGCGCCGAAGTCGACGGTGGTGCACGCCGCCGAGGCGGCCAGGACGAGTGCCAGCGAGCGCATGGGCCGACTATCGCCCAGGTGATAGGGTCCGGTCGATGCGCCTCGTCACGTGGAACGTCAACTCGATCCGGGCCCGGGCGGCCCGCCTGGGGGCGTGGCTCGACGCCGCCCAACCCGACTGCATCTGCCTGCAGGAGACCAAGGTCGAGGACGCCGGGTTCCCGCACGAGCTGTTCACCAGCCGCGGCTACCAGGTCGCGATCCACGGCCAGAAGTCCTACAACGGCGTCGCGATCGCGGCGCGCGGGCCGATCGCCGACGTGACGACCGGCCTCGGCGAGGCGGCGCTCGACGAGCAGGCCCGGCTGATCGCCGGCACCGTCGACGGCGTGCGCGTCGCGTCGGTCTACGTGCCCAACGGCCAGGCGGTCGGCAGCGACAAGTACGCCTACAAGCTGGCGTGGCTGGCCGGGCTCTTGCGCTGGCTCGATCGCCACGATCGCGCGCAGCCGCTGGTGCTGGGCGGCGACTGGAACATCGCGCCGGCCGACCTCGACGTGCACGATCCGAAGAAGTGGGCCGGCGAGGTGCTGTGCAGCGACGCCGAGCGCGCGGCGCTCCGCGCGCTGCTCGGCTGGGGCCTGACCGACGTGTTCCGCGCCCTCCACCCCGAGCTGCGCGCGTTCTCGTGGTGGGACCACCGCGGCGCGCAGTTCTTCAAGGACCAGGGCCTGCGCATCGATCACTTCCTCGCCGACGCCGCGGTCGCGGCGCGCGCCACCGCCTGCACGATCGATCGCGAGGCGCGCAAGGGCCACGACGCGTCGGACCACGCGCCGGTGACCGTCACGCTGGGCTGATCAGGGCAGCGAGCTCGAGCGGTCGGCCAGCCAGCCGCCGGTGCCGTTGTCGACGCGGGTCTGGCTCCCGCACTGCTGCCCGGCCTGCGCCATCTGCTGGCTGGTCGCGTAGATCGTGCGGCACTTGGCGTAGCGCGGGTCGTTGTACAGCGGGTTGCTCGGGTCGGCGAACGGCGCGAGCAGCGGGTAACGCGCGGCGCTGATGCAGCGCGCCCCGTCGGACTCCCACTCGGCCTCGTAGCCCCAGGTCGTCGTGTACGCGCCGACGACGTTCCACCGATCGGTGGGATCGATCAGCGTGCCGTCGGTGGTCATCGTCTCGCCGGTGCCGCAGTAGTCGGCGCGCAGCATGCGCACGCAGGCCTGCAGCAGGTCGGGGCCGCCGCGGGTCGAGGTCGTGCAGCCGTACTTGGTGCAGGTGGTCTTCGAGAACGACTTCCACGGCTTGTAGCCGGCGGCCATGCACTTGGCGACCGGCCCAGTGCCCTCGCACGAGAACGTGCCGAGCCCGCCCTGCGCGATCGTGGTGTCGAAGCCGAGGTCGAGCAGGTAGCCGTCGCTGCGCTGGCCGATGCGCCACTTGCCCTCGGACACCAGCGCCTTGTTGCCGCCCGGGCAGAACGGCTGCCAGCTCGCGGGCACGTAGACGTTGGTGAACCCGCGGCGCTCGAAGTGCGCGGGCGACAGCCACGACAGCCCGAACCGGTACAGGTCGGCGTTCTCGTTGGCCGACACGTTGACGCAGCTGTCCGGCGTCGGGCAGTACCAGCTCGGCGTCGGATCCGGCGCCTGCTCGACCGAGTCGATCCGCACGGTGAGGAAGCCGGTGCCGCCGCCGTACAGGTTGGCCTTCATCGTGGTGCCCACCAAGGCGGCGTTGGTGAGCCAGCCGCGAGTCGGGCTGAGCATGTTCAGCGAGCCCTGGTCGACGTAGCCGCCGATCAGCGACTCGCCGTTCTGGACCGGGTCCGGCGCGGTGAGGCCGTCGAGCGTGCCAGCCCGCAGGTACACGTTCTGGATCATCGTCCCGTAGCTGTAGCCGCCGGTGCCGTTGGGGATGTAGGTCCCGTTGGGGATGTAGGTCCCGTTGGGGATGTAGGTCCCGTTAGGGATGTAGGTCCCGTTGGGGATGTAGGTCCCGTTGCGGAGGATCTGGGTGATCGTGGCGTCGCCCTCGGCGACGCCGAGGTCCTCGGGATCCTCGACGCAGCCAGCGGCGCCGATGACTCCGACCAGCGCGACGGTGCCGACCAGGGACGTGAGCTTGGGCATGGCGAGGGCCTCTGCGAGCCGTGTGCCGGCCCCGCGCAACGTGAGGCCGCCGACTTGCGGAGCGCGCGCTGTGCCAGGCTCGCGCGACTACGCAACAGTGGCGTAGTCGTTCCTGCGTGGCGCTCGGTCAGGGGGCCAGGCCCGCGCAGATCCGGGTGCCCATGGTCAGGTCGCGCGCGGCGGCGTCGATCGGGTCCCGGAAGCTGACGTCGGCGGGTTGGCCGTCCAGCGCGTAGCTGCCGCCGCGGACCGCGTGGCGCGCACCGGCGGACGACGAGGCGACGATCTCCCACACGTTGCCGCTCAGGTCCTGCGCGCCGTAGACGCTGGCGCCCGCCGGGTGTGTCCCGACCTGATCCGGGCCGTAGCCGGCGAAGTCGGTGCCCTCGAGGCCGAGGTTGCCGTCGGCGAGGGTGAGCGCGGTCCCGACCGGGTACGGGCGGTCGTCGGCGCCGCGCGCGAGCCGCTCCCACTCGCGCTCGGTGCACAGCCGCGCGTTCGCGACCTGACCGGTGGTCGCGAGCCACCGCGCGTAGGCCTCGGCGTCGTCAGCGGTGATGCCGGACACCGGCAGCTCGCGGACCCGGTGGGCCTGGCGCGCGGCGCGCGTCGGGTAGCGGAGCTCGCCGTCGAGGTCGACCTGGTAACGCTGCGTCGACGGCTCGAGCTCGATGGCGAGCCCGCCGTCGGCGGCCAAGCGCCAGGTCAGCGCGCCGCTCCGGCCGACGATCGACGGCGTGCGTGGCGCGCGCTGCTCGGCGGGCAGCGCGCGGAGGAACGCCGCCCACTGGCCGATCGTCACCTCGGTGGTGGCGGCCAGGTAGCCGGCGGTGCGGGTGGCGTGCAGCGGCGACGCCTTGAGGTACCCGCGCCGCTGCGCGTCGGGCGCGGTGCTGCCGATCATGAACCGGCCGGGCGGGACGTAGATCATCCCGGCCGGCACCTGCGCGGCGGGCACCAGCGGCACGTCGGCGGTGAACGCCTCGCCGCGCTCGAGGAGGAGCGGGTAGCGGGTCGGCGCGTGGCCGGCGAGCGCCAGCTCGAAGACGTAGGAGCCGCGGGGCAGGGTGAGCGCGGCCAGCGGCGTCGCGCCGAGGTCGCGCCACGGCCCCAGCTCGGCGCGACCGGCGCGCGGCTCGACCCGGGCGACCCGGACCGCGGCGCCCGCGGGCGTCGTCGTCAGCGCGACGGTGGCCGGCGCGTCCCACGCGGCGAGGCGGTGGCCGTCGTCGTAGAGCTTGAGCCGGGCCAGCGCCTCGTCGCGCTCGTCGTCCTTGCGGTCGCGCTCGGCGGCCAGCGCCCGGGCGTACAGCGCGTCGGCCAGCAGCGCGCGGGCGCGGGCGGCGTGGTTGTCGACGGTGACGGCGGCCTCGAACGCGCGGCCGGCGGCGCGGTACGCGGCCAGCGTGCGCTCGGCGGCGGCCTGGGCCTCGGCCCACGCGGCCTCGCCGCCCTCGCGATCGCCGGCGTCGAAGGTGGCGAAGGCCCGGGCGCGCGCGGTCGCGACCTCGGCGTCGCCGGCCCGGGCCCGGTCGAGCTCGGCGGCGCCGGCGTCGAGGTAGCGGGCCACGCGGCGCGCGCGATCGCGGCGCGCGAGCTCGTGGAACGCCAGGTAGCCGACCAGCGCCGCCAGCGCCAGCGCGGCGATCGCCAGCCGCGGCCGCCAGCGCCGGCGGGTCTGCTCGCGGCGCGAGCCGGCCACCAGCGCGCGCTCGTCGGCGGTGAGCTCGCCGTCGGGGACGATCGCGATCTCGGCCAGCGCGGCGTCGGCGAGCAGGCCGTCGCGAGGCCGGCCGAGGCGTTGCCACTCGGCGGCGGCGGCGGCCAGCCGCTCGTGGGCGACCCGGACGTCGGCGCGCTCGTCGAGCCAGGCCCGCAGCGTCGTCCACTCGCCGAGCAGCGCCTCGTGGGCGACCTCGTGGACGCCGTCGCCGTCGCCGCCGGCGTCGACGCCCTCGCCGCCGTCGGCGTGGGTCACGACCAGCCGGCCGGCGACCAGCGCGTCGAGGGCGATCCGCGCGTCGGCGTCGCCGCGGGTCAGCTCGGCGGCGGTGCAGCGGGCCCGGGTGCGCTGCGCCGACACCAGCCGCAGCAGCACCGCGCGCGCCTGCTCGCGCTGCGCCGGCACCAGCCCGGCGATCACCCGATCGGCGTGGCGGGTCAGCGCGCCGCGGATGCCGCCGATCTGCGCGACCACCGCGGCGGTGATCGCGTTGCGCTCGCGATCGCGCGCGTCCCACAGCTCGGCGAGCGTGAACTGCAGCAGCGGCAGCGCGCCGTCGCCGCGGGCGTCGCGCACCAGCTGATCGACGAGCTCGGGCGGATCGAAGGCGACGCCGGTGGCGCGGGCCGGCTCGAGCACCGCGGCGCGCAGGCCGCCCTCGGTCATCGGCTGCAGGAGGTACAGGCCGCGGACGATCGCCGGGCCCAGCTCGGGCAGGCCCGACAGCCGGGTCAGGAAGTCGCAGCGGGCGGTGGCCAGTACGCGCACGCCGGGCACGCCGGCGGCCAGCTCGGCCAGGAGCCGCACCGCGGCGTCGCGCTCGTCGGCGTCGGCCAGCGTGATCAGCTCCTCGAGCTGATCGACCAGCAGCACCAGGCCGCGGTGCTTGCGCGCCGTGGTGATCTGCCGCAGCAGCTGCTCGTGTCCCGAGCGCGCGGCGTCGCCGCCGAGCACCGCGGTCGAGTCGGGCGACGCCAGCGCCGGCACGTCGAGCGCGGCCCGCAGCGCGACCATCGGCCGCTGGCCGGGGACGATCCGCGCCGCGGTCCACACCCGGCCGTCGCCGAAGCCGCCGTCGAGCGCCAGCGGCAGCACGCCGGCGCGGCACAAGGACGACTTGCCGACGCCGGAGTCGCCAGCGACCACCACCAGCGGCGCGGCGCGCAGGCGCTCGACCACCGCGCCGATCTCGGCGGCGCGGCCGCAGAACACCGCGCGGTGCTCGGCCTCGAAGCGGTGCAGGCCGCGGTACGGGTTGCCGACGATCGGGCCGGCGGTGCCGTGGATCGCCTCGAGCGCGGCGATCAGCTCGTCGGCGGTGGCGGGCCGCGCCGCGGGGTCGCGGGCCAGGCAGCGATCGACCACCGCGGCGAAGCGCGGGTCGACGCCGGGCGCCACGGTCGCCAGCGGCGCCGCGTCGGCGGTGGCGATCACCGCCGGCAGCTCCATCGCCGCGACGCTGGCGTGGGGCGGCTGGCCAGTGGTCAGCTCGTAGAGGATCGCGCCCAGGCCGTAGACGTCGGCGGCGACGGTGGCGCCCGCGCCGCGCCAGACCTCGGGCGCCATGTAGTGCGGCGTGCCCATGATCGCGCCGGCCTGGGTGATCGGCGCACCGCCAGGAGTGCTGGCGGCGGCGAGCGGCGCGATCTGCCCGAGCGGCTGGGTGGCGTCGGCGTCGAGCGGGACCGGCGGCGTCTGCAGCGCGGTGCTCGACCCCAGCGCGAAGGTCGCCGGCGGCGGCGGCGGCATCGGCCCGCCGGCGATCAGCTTGGCGAGGCCGAAGTCGAGGAGCTTGACCGTGCCGTCGCTGGCGATCACCGCGTTGGCCGGCTTGAGGTCGCGGTGCAGGACGCCCTTCTTGTGCGCCGCGGCCAGCCCGCGCGCGAGGCCGAGGCCGATCGCCAGCGCTCGCGCCCACGGCATCGGCCGGTCGACCCGCGACAGCGGCGTGCCGTCGATCAGCTCCGAGACGATGTACGGGCGGCCGTCGTACTCGCCGGTCCGGTAGATCGTCACGACGTTGGCGTGCTGCAGCCGCGCGGCGGCCCGGGCCTCGATCGTGAACCGCTCGCGGGCCCGCGGGTCGCGATCGAGGTCGGTGGCGATGAACTTGATCGCGACGGTGCGATCGAGGGCGGTGTCGTGCGCGACCCACACCTGCCCCATGCCGCCCTCGCCGAGGCGGCGATCGAGGCGGTACTCGTCGAACTGCGCGGGCGGAGTCCAGGCCACGGTCCCGCGCCCAGTGTTTCACGGCGCGTGCCAGGCCGGCCAGCGCCACCGGCGCGCCGGCAGCGCCGCCGCGGTCGCGCCGACTCCGCGCACTACGCCGATCTTGCGTACGCGAGAACGACACGATCGCCGGCGCAACTCGTCGATCCTCGGAGGGCGGCGGCTCGGCACGTCGGCTGCAATCCCGGGAGGGCCATGGCGTGCCGGACCTGCGTTACCATGGCCACGTGTCGGTGGCCGAACCGAGAGACGGCATGAGCACCGCGGCGATGACCCGCGCCACGCCGTCGAGCGCCGACGGCGCGCGGGTGTACCTGCTGGTGGTCGCCGGCGACGCGTCGTGGATGCACCCGCTGCCGCGCGACGGCGCCGTGGTGATCGGCCGGGTCGCCGGCTGCGACGTGCAGATCAACGACAACGCCGTGTCGCGCCAGCACGCGCGCATCGACCTGATCGACGGCCGCGCCACGGTCAGCGATCTCAACAGCCAGAACGGCACGCTGGTGAACAACCAGCGCGTCGAGCGCCGCGAGCTGGTGGGCGGCGACGTGCTGACGATCGGCACCGGCGTGCTGGTGTTCCACGGGCCCAGCTCCCACGCGCTGCCGATGACGATGGTCGGGTGGGACGAGCTGCGATCGCTCCTGGCCCGCGAGCTGGATCGCGTCGCGCACTTCGGCCGCGAGCTGGCGGTGGTGCACGTGCGGATCGGCGCCGAGGATCGCGGCAAGGTCGCCTCCGCGATGACCGCGCACCTGCGCTCGCTCGACGCGGCGGCGTGGACGCCCGAGCGCGATCTGTGCCTGCTCCTGCCCGAGGTCGACGCCGACGGCGCGGTGGCGACGATCGACGGCCTGCTGGCGGCGCTGCCGGCGTCGTCGTTCGGCTACGCGGTGGCGCCGCGCGACGGCTGCGACGCCGACTCGATCCTCGGCGGCGCCCGGGCCGCGGCGATCGCCTCGGTCGGCGGCACCCGGGCCAGCGCGGCCGGCGCGATGCGCGAGGTGCCGCTGGGCAGCGGCACGGCGATCATCGCCGACCCGGCGATGGTGCGGCTGTACGCGCTGGTCGAGCGGCTGGCGGCGGCGACGCTGCCGGTGCTGGTGTACGGCGAGACCGGCGCCGGCAAGGAGCTGGTGGCCGAGGCGCTGCACCACCTGTCGGCGCGCAAGGGCAAGCCGCGGGTGGCGCTCAACTGCGCGGCGCTGCCCGAGGCGCTGGTCGAGAGCGAGCTGTTCGGCCACGAGCGCGGCGCGTTCTCGGGCGCGGTCGCGACCAAGCCCGGCATCTTCGAGCAGGCCGACGGCGGCACGGTGTTCCTCGACGAGATCGGCGAGCTGCCGCTGCAGGTGCAGGCCAAGCTCTTGCGGGTGATCGAGACGATGCGGGTGACCCGGGTCGGCGACACCCGCGAGATCGCCGTCGACGTGCGGATCGTCTCGGCGACCAACCGCGACCTCAAGGACGAGGCCAAGCGCGGCAAGTTCCGCCAGGACCTCTACTTCCGGCTGTCGGGCGCGACGGTGTGGCTGCCGCCGCTACGCGATCGGCCGCGCGAGATCCCGATCCTGGCGCAGCGGTTCCTCGCCGACGGGTGCGCGAAGGCCGGGCGCGGGCCGGTGACGGTGAGCCCGGCCTTGTACCAGCGGCTGGCGGCGTACCCGTGGCCGGGCAACGTGCGCGAGCTCAAGAACGTCTGCCAGTTCCTGCTGGCGACGGTGACCGGCGCGCGGCTCGAGGACTGGCACGTCGACGGCGTGCTGGTGGTCGACAGCGACGGCGCGCCGGGGCCGGCGGTCGGCTCGTCGCCGGCGCTGCCGGTGCCGCTGGCCGAGGTCGGCGATCCCGGCGAGCGCAAGTTCCGGCCGCTGGGCGAGGAGATCGAGGAGCTCGAGCGCACCCGCATCGCCGAGGCGCTGCGCTCGACCCACGGCAACCAGACCCGCGCGGCGCGCGCGATCGGGATGCCGCTGCGCACGTTCCTCAGCAAGCTCAAGCGCTACGGCATCGGCGGCTGAGCCGGCAGCGGCACGGTGGCGTCGGCGGCCGCGGCGGCGTCGGTGGCCGGGGCGAGGGCGCGGGCCGCGGCGGCGTCGGCGCGGCGCGGGCGCCACTGGCCGATCAGCGACGTCTGCGCCAGCGCGGCGGAGAACGCGGCGGCGTCGGCGAAGCGGTGCGCCGGCTCCTTGGCCAGCGCGCGCATGACCAGCGCGTCGAGCTCGTCGGGCACCGCGGCCTGGCTGGCCAGCCGCGCCGGCTGATCGCGCAGCTGCGCGGCGAGCATCTGCTCGGGCGTCGCGCCGTCGAAGATCGGGTGCCCGGTGATCGCGAAGTAGCAGGTCGCGGCCAGCGCGTAGACGTCGGTGGCCGGCGTGACCTCGCCGCCGGTCGCCTGCTCGGGCGCCATGTACGCCGGCGTGCCGACGACCATGTCGGCGGCGGTCAGCGTGGCCTGGCCGCGCCCGCGATCGCGCGCGATGCCGAAGTCGATCAGCTTGACGACGTCGGGCTCGCCGCCGGCCGTGGTCACCAGCAGGTTCGACGGCTTGACGTCGCGGTGGATGAGGCCGCGGGCGTGGGCCTCGGCCAGCGCCGCGGCGGCCTGCGCGATCAGGTACACCGCGCGCGGCGGCGGCAGCGGGCCGTCGCGGGTGACCAGCTCCTGCAGCGTGATGCCGTCGAGCAGCTCCATCGCGAAGTACGACAGGCCGTCGTCGGTGACGCCGTAGTCGAGGACGCGCACGGTGTTGGGGTGGGTGAGCGCCGCGGTGGCGGCGGCCTCGCGCTCGAACCGCGCGGCGGCGGCGGGGTCGGCGTTGTCGAGCCGCAGGATCTTCACCGCGACGTCGCGCTTGAGCGCGCCGTGCCACGCGCGCCACACCTCGCCCATGCCGCCGACGGCGATCCGCGCCTTGAGCTGGTAGCCGCCGAGGCGGCGCGCCTCGAACAGCTCGCGGCGCAGCGCCCAGAACGCGTGGCCGGCGGCGAGCAACAGCGCGGTGGCCATGAACAGCACGGTGACGTCGACCAGGAACGACAGCCCCGACGCCTCGGCGCCGAGCTGCGCCGCGACCCGCGGCGACGCCAGCGCGGCCAGCGCGATCGTCACCGGGTACGCCAGCGCGGTCGGGCCCAGCACGCGCAGGCCACGCCGCCAGTGATCGGGCGTCGCCAGGCCGCTGGCCACGACGATCACCGACGCGCCGTGGGCGTAGGGGCCGCTGACGTGGCCGAGCGCGAGCTGGAACCCGGCCTGCGCGGCGTTGGCGCCGACGAACACCGCCAGCCACAACAGCCGGGTGACCGCGGGGCGTGGCTGCCGGCGCAGCGCGACGATCGTCGTCAGCAGGATCGCGATCACCGCCAGCCGCATCGCGATCATCGCGCCGAGCGCGCCGCCGGGGTGGACCCGCTGGCTCATGATCCAGTCGATCGGCGCCGCCGCCGACCACAGCACGACGCCGGCGATCAGCACCTGCCGCATGCGCAAGATCGCGGCGCGGTAGTCGCGCTCGCTGTCGGCGCGACCCAGCACGGCGGCGTGCGGCGTGGTCACACCCGCAGGATCGCACCGATGGCGGGTCGCGATCCAGCCCGGGTGTGAGCCGCGATACCGGCCGCGCGCCGGCCGACTCCGGATGCAACCCCGCGCCGCGTCGCGTGTCTCACGGAATAGCGGTTGGTCGAGGCTGGTTCCCAGATCATCCGCGGCCGTCACACGTAGGAGACACCATGAAGAAGCGCAACGCCCCCCTCAGCCTGTGGTCGATCGTCGAGTCGCTCCAGCGCCGGCTGGAACGGCAGGGTTGCTCGCGCGAGGTGATCGACGCCGCGGTGGTGACGACGCTGGCGCGCGCGATGGCGCAAGCGTGAACGCCTAGCTCGATTGCTGGGGGTGGCGTGGGTGCCGTAGGCTGGGGCGGTGAAGCGTGATGTCGTGACGTCGGCGCGATCGGTGCGGGTCGCGCTGGATCAGGCGGCCCGCGGGCTGGTCGACCGCCAGGTGTTGGTCGATCTCGTCGCGCTGGCGGCGGTGGCGGGCGAGCACCTGCTGGTGCTGGGCCCGCCGGGCACCGCCAAGAGCCAGGCGGTGCGCCAGGTGGCCAAGGCGCTGGGCGGGCGGTACTTCGAGTACCTGCTGGGGCGGTTCACCGAGCCGAGCGAGCTGGTGGGACCGATCGATCTGCGGCGGCTCAAGGACGGCGTCGTCGAGACCCAGACCGCGGGCATGCTGCCCGAGGCCGAGGTGGCGTTCCTCGACGAGGTGTTCCTGGGGTCGACGGCGATCCTGAACACGCTCCTGTCGCTGCTCAACGAGCGCACGTTCCGCCGCGGCGCGACCGCGCTGGCGGTGCCGCTGCGGGTGTGCGTCGGCGCGGCCAACCAGCTGCCCGACGACGAGGCGCTGGCGGCGTTCGCCGATCGCTTCCTCCTGCGCTGCTTCGTCGCGCCGGTGGCCGACGCCCAGCTCGAGGAGCTGCTCGAGGGCGGCTGGCAGGTCGAGGGCGGGGCCGTGACCGCCGGCGCGAGCCTCGCGGCGATCGACGAGCTGGCGGCGACGGCGCGCGCCGCCGACCTCACCGCGGCGCGGCCGGCGCTGGCCGCGGCGATCCGCGCGCTGCGCGGCGCCGGCGTGGCGCTCAGCGATCGCCGCGTCGTCAAGCTGCAGCGGCTGGTGGCGGCGGCGGCGGCGCTCGACGGGCGGGCCGCGGCGACCACCGCCGACCTGTGGCCGATCGTCTACGCGGTGCCGACCGCCGAGGCCCAGGCCCAGGCCCGCGAGGTGCTGCGCGAGCTGCTGGCGGCCAGCGCCAGCGACGGGCTGGCGGCGGCGGCGGCCGAGGCGTCGATGGCGGCGCCGGCGCGCGCGGCGCGGCTGGTGGCGACGGCGCAGGCGCTGCTCGCCGGACCGGTCGACGGCGCGACCCGCGCGCTACAGCTCGAGAGCGTCGTGCGCGAGATCGACGCCGGCTTCGCGACCGACGCGCGGCCGCCGGCGCTGGCCGACGCGCGGGCCGCGATCGTCGCCGCGCTGGCGCAGGCGCGTGGCGACTGACGCGGCGATCGCGCTCGCGTGGACGGCGCGCGCCGTCCCGCTGACGCCGCGCGCGGTGGTGGCGACCGGCGCGGCGGCGCGCGCGCTGGGGCGGCGCGTCGCGGCGCTCACCGACGAGGCGCTGGCGCCGCTCGCGGCGGTGGCCGGCCCCGACGCGCTGGTGGTCGTGGGCGACGCCGCCGCGCTGCCGTGGGTCGACGGCGTGGTCTACGTCGGCCGCGACGACGCCGCGCCCGAGCTGCTGGTGCCGACGACGCTGGCGCCGACGGTGGCGGCGCCGGTGGTCGCGCGGGCGGTCGCGGCGTGGCTGGGCCGGCGCGGCGCGCACGTGGCGTGGCCGGTGGCGCTCGTGCCGTCGCCGCTGGTGATCATCCCGTGCGGCGCGGCGCGGCCGATCGAGCGCGCGCGGCTGGCGGCGTGGCTGGAGGCCGCGTGATCGCGCTGCCGGCGGCGCTCGCGGCGTGGGCCGACGAGCTGGCGGCGCTGCCGCCCGACCTGGCGCTGGCGCTGGCGCCGTGGGTCGGCCGGCTGGCGCTGGTGGTGGGGCCGATGGCCGAGCGGCGCAGCCTGCGGGCCGGCGAGCCCGACGGCTTCACCGGGCTGGCGCGGCGCGGCTCGTACGAGCGCCTGGTCGCGAGCGAGTGGGCGCTGGCCGAGCACTTCCCCGACGAGTTCATCCGGCGGGCCGCGGCCGGCGAGCACCTGTTCCACGAGCTGGCGCGGCGCAGCCACCACGGCGCGCAGCGGGCGGTGGCGATCGTCTCGGCCGGCCCCGGGCAGCTCGGCGCGCCGCGGCTGGCGCAGCTGGCGCTGCTGGTGGTGCTGGCCCGGCGCGCGCGCGTCGCCGGCGCCGACTTCGCGTGGGGCGTGCTCGAGGATCCGACGCGGTCGCTGACCGTCGGCGTCGACGTCGACGCCGTGACCCGGCTGCTGGCGGCGCGCACCACCCGCTGCGACGACGGCGATCCGGCGGCGTGGGCGGCGGCGCTGGCCGCCGAGCGCGGCTGCGAGGCGTGGTGGATCGGCGGCGCGGCCGAGCTGGCGGCGGCGCGGGCCGCCGGGGCGCGCACGATCGAGATCGTCGACGTGCTCGAGCCGGACGTGCGCGCGCTCGACGTCGTCGTCGCGCACCGCGGGCCGGCGCGGCGGCTGCGACTGGCGCTGCCCGACGACGACGCGTGCGCGCGGCTGCTGCGCGCGCCGGTGCCAGGCGCGGCCGGCCGGCGCACCGCGTCGACCGCGGGCCGCGCGACGGCGATCCAGTTCGGCGCCGGCGGTCGCCGGCTGCTGGTGACGCTCGCCGGCGGCCGCGTCGAGTGCTGGCCGGTGCCCAACTCGCCGCGCGACGTGATCGGCCGGGCGCGGCCGTGGATCCCGACCACCGCGGCGCCGCTGGTCGCGCTGGGCGCCGAGCAGCGCACGGTGCTGGCGGTGATCGCGCCCACCGACGCGCGCGACGTGGTCGAGGTGGCGACGCCGACCGGCAACGCCCGCGTGCAGGTGCGGCTGCCGCCGGAGGTGCGGCTGCGGGCCGCCGGCCCGACGCGCGTCGGCGCGTGCGGGCTGGTCGACCTCGGCGGCGTCGGCCGCGCGCTGGTGTTCGAGCTCGACGACGCGCTGCTGATCGTCGACACCTTTCCCGGCACGCAGCGCGCGTACCAGACCTCGGCGCGGCGGCTGCACGTCATGGCCGGCGGGTTGATGGGCGCGGTGATCCACGGCCGGCAGGTGGTGTGGATCGCCAAGCCCGACGAGGGCATCGACGTGTGGCTGGCCGATCGCGACGGCGCCCGGCGGATCGCCACCGCCGACGAGCCGACCCACGCGCCGACGTTCGGTCACGACGTCGACGCGGTCGGCGTGTGGGGGCCGATCGCGACCGCCACCCACGGCCGATGCACGCTGCTGGCCGACGGCCGCAACCCACGCCACCTCGAGCTCGCCGGCGCGCTGGTCGGCGTCGCCGGGGGCCGCGCGCTGGTCCAGCTCGACGACCGCCACCTCGCGTGGCAGGACGCCGAGCGGCAGGTCGCGCTGCCGGCGACCGCGGCCGCGATCGTCGACGTCGCGACCGCGCCGCTGGTGCCGTACCTCGCGGTGCTGACCGCGAGCGGCGAGATCGTCGTCCGCCACACGTCCAACGACGACGTGCTGCTGCGCCTGGTGCCGGGCGCGCGGAGCCCGGCGTGAGCGCGCCGGTGCGGCCGCGGCGCGTCGCCCACCGCGGCAGCGTGATCGCGTGCGGCTGTGCGTTCGACGTCGCCGCGCTCGGCGTCGCGGAGGCGCGGCGGCGGGCGCTGGCGCTGTGGGTGCCGGGCGCGCGGGTGCTCGCCGCCGACGGCGTGATCGCGGTGACCGGCCTGCCGCCGCACCGGGTGCGCGCCGAGCACGCGCCGGGCGCGCCGCTGGTCGAGCAGGGCGGGGTGGTGGCGACGGCGCCGCTGACCGACGACGAGCGCGCGGCGCTGCCGGCGGGCGCGGCGGTGGTGGTGCGCGGCGGCGTGGCCGAGGTGATCGGCGGCGAGCGCGCGGTCGACGTGGCGGCGTGGCTGGCGCTAGGCGAGGTGACGCTGATCGCCACCGACGCGCTGGCCGCGCCGCCGCCGGTCGCGGTCGCGCCGCCGCCGCCGGCGATCGATCTGCGCGCGGCGGTGGGCCTGGCGGCCCAGGCCGAGGGCGCGGCCGGGTTCGCGGCGGCGCTGGCGCGGGCGGAGGCCGGCGGCGCTGGCGCGGCGGGTGTCGCGGGTGCGGCAGCCGCGGGCGGGCCGGCGGACGACGACGCGCCGGCGGCCGCGCGACCGTCGCGCTGGCAGCGGCTGCTCGGCTGGCTGGGCGCGCGGCTGACGCGGCCGGCGCCGATCGCGGGCGACGGCGTCTCGTCCAGCTGGCCGCGCGCGGCGCCGGGCGGGAGCGGCGGCAGCGGCACCGCGATCGCGCGGACGCCGGCGCCGCCGTCGTGGTGGGCGCGACTGCGGGCGCGGCTCGCCGAGGCGGCGTGGCGCAGCCGGCTGGGCGAGGCGCTGGGCCGCCGCCACGCCGAGTACCTGCGGCGCATGCTCGAGATGTTCGATCAGGGCGATCTCGACCAGGCGCTGCGCCACGCGATCCCGCTCGGCGGCGGCGACGACGGGCCGCGCCAGCTCGGGCTGTCGCCGCCGCGGCCGCGCGCCGACGTCGCGCTGTCGATGGCGCCGCGCCACGGCGGCGCGTCGCTGCCGGTCGGGCTGTCGGCCGCCGACGCGATCCGCGCGCGCTACCGCCAGGCGCTCGATCGCCTGGTCCGCGAGGGCCGCGTCGAGGAGGCGGCGTTCGTGCTGGCCGATCTGCTCGGTGACGTCGAGGGCGCGGTGGCGCTGCTCGAGCAGCACCGCCGCTTCGCGCTGGCGGCGCGGCTGGCCGAGGGCCACGGCCTCGCGCCCGGCCTGGTGGTGCGGCTGTGGTGGCTCGGCGGCGATCGCGCGCGCGCGGTGGCGGTGGCCCGCCGTCACCAGGCCTGGGCCGACGCGCTCACCCGCCTCGAGCGCGCCGGCGATCGCGACGCGGCGCGGGTGCTGCGCCTGACCTGGGCCGACCACGCCGCGACCACCGGCGACTACGGCCTCGCGGTGAAGCTCGCCGTCGGCATCGCCGCGGCGCGCGCGCTGGTGCTGGCGTGGATCGAGCGCGGCCTCGCGGTGGGCGGCAGCGGGGCGGGGCGCCTGCTGATCACCAAGCTGACGCTGGCGCCCGAGCGCTTCGCCGAGGTGGCGCCGGCGGTGGCGGCGATCCTCGCCGACCTCGACGACGACGCGGTCGCCGCGCGGCGCGTGCTGGCCGAGGCGATGCTCGAGGCGCCGGCCGGGCCCGCGCTGGCCACGCTGGCGCGCGCGACGGTGCGCGCGCTGGCCCGCGACGTCGGCCGCGGCGTCGACGGCGACGCGCCGGCGCTGCTGCCGCGGCTGGTGCGGGTGGCCGACGACGCCGCGCTGCGCACCGATCTGCCGCCGCTGCGGATGGGCCCGCGGCCGGCGGCGCTGGTCGATCGGCCGACGGCGTGGGCGCGGCGCTGGAGCGCCGGCGACGTCGGCGCGCTGCCGGTCCACGACGCCGCGCTCTTGCCCGATGGCCGCCTGCTGCTCGCGCTCGGCGAGCTCGGCGTCCGGCTGCTCCGCAAGGGCGGGTCGCGGGTCGCGACGTTCGATCCGCCGACCACCGCGCTGGTGGTCGCCGATCACGGCGGGCGCGCGCTGGCGACGATCCGCCGCGGCGGCTACCTGCGGATCGCGCAGCTCGACCTCGCGACCCACCGCAGCCGCTGGTGGTGCGACGCCGAGTGCGACGGCGGCGTCGACACCTACGACGGCGACGTGTGGCTGACCACGCGCAAGGGCGAGGTGCTGGCGATCGACACCACCGCGACGCGCTGGACCGCCACCTGGGGCGTCGACACCGAGCAGCCTGCCTGCGCGATCACGCGCGATGGCGACCGGTTCGCGGTCGACGCGCGCGACTTCGGCGCGTCGCAGGCGTGGTTCTACGATCGCTTCGTGCTGCGCCAGCGCACCGAGCTCACCGACGACGTCCTCGGCGTCGATCCGGTGATGTTGACGCTGCGCCCCGGCCCGCAGGACTGGATCGGTGCGGCCTACCGCGACGGCGCTGGCGGCGCGCCGCGCGGCTGGGAGGTGCGCTGGCCGGGCGGCGCGCTGGCGTTGCCCGAGGGTGCCCTGCAGGCGCTCACCGCCGACGCGCGCTTCGTCGCCACCGTCGCGCGCGGCGCGGCCGGCGTGATCGTCTCGATCGTCTACCTCGCGCGTCCGGCGGTGATCGCGACGCTGTACCTCGACGGCGCCGCCACCGCGCGGGTGCGGCTCACCGATCTGTGCGCGGTCGTCTGCGACGATCGCGGCCGGGTGATCGTCGTCGACCTGCGCACCGGCGAGGTGCCGAGCGATCTGCGGATCGGGCCGTGACCCGCGGCGTCAGGTCGCCGGCCCGAGCATCCGCAGCGCCTTGATCATCGCGTGGCGACGGCGGGTCGGCGGCCCGGGCAGCCCGTCGAGCAGGCGCTGGCGCCCCTCGGGGCCGGCGACCTTGGCGCCGAGCTTGGCGATGCCGAAGCCGGCGTTGATCTGGACGTTCTGCGCCGGGCCGTCGAAGGCGGCGAACAGGAGGGCGCGGGCGTTTGGCCGGGTGCAGATCAGATCCGCGACCCGCATGCCGTGGGTCTCGTCCTCGGCCTCGAGGCCCGCGACCAGCGCGGCCTCGATCAGCGCCCCGCGCCCGACCAGCGTCGCGTGGCACGCCTCGGCGACCGCGGGGCTGCCGCCGAGCGCGGCGATCAGCCGCGGCGCCGTGGCGACGACGGCGTCGTCGCCGAGCTGATCGAGCGCGCGGGCCGCGGCGACCCGCACCCGATCGTCGTCGTCGCGGAGCAGCGCCGCGACGGTCAACGCGTGGGCCGCGGCGGCGGTGCCGAGCGAGCCGAGGCCAGTGGCGGCGTTGGCGCGCACCGCCGGACGCGCGTCCGCGACGAACGGCACGAGCGCCGCCGCCTCGACATGGAGCTTGGCGAACGCGCGATGCTCGAGGACGTCGACCTCGAAGCCGGGCACCGCCGGCACCGCCGGCGCCGCCGGCACGCCGTCGATCGCCGCCAGCGTCGCCCGCGCCAGGTCGCGCACCCGCGCGGCGCTGTCGGTGCGCGCGCGCTCGAGCACCGCGCGGCCGCCGCCGAGCCCGGCCTTGCCCAGCGCGACGAAGCCGCGCGCGGCGTGGGCCTGCGCGCCGGGGCGCGCGAACGCCGCGCCCAGCACGTCGGCGGCGTCGGGCCGCGCGGCGATCAGCTCGAGCAGCTGCCGCGCGCGGTGATCGTCCTCGGTGTCGAGGCCGTGGGCCAGCGCCGCGGCGATCGCCGGCTGGGTCGCGGCGCGCAGCATCGTCGTCAGCTGCGCGGCCAGCGGCGCGTCGGCGTGGGCCAGCGCCCGCACCAGCGGCTCGGCGCAGGCAGCGATCGCGGCGTCGCCCAGCCGTGCCAGCGCCCGCGCGGCGCTCAGCCGGACCTCGACGGCGTCGTCGCGCAGGCAGATCGCCAGCGCGTCGCGCACGCCGGCCGCGTCGCCCAGCACGCCGAACGCCAGCGCGGTGTTGGCGCGCACCGCGACCGCGGCGTCGCCGAGGCGCGGCACCAGCCCCGCGACGCCGACCGCGGCGACCGCGGCCTGGTGCTTGGCCAGCTCGGCCTCGGTCAGCACCCGCGCGTCGAAGCCGTCGATCGCCAGCGGCGGTGGCGACCGATCGGGCCGCGGCGCCAGCTGCTCGACGGCGCGGTCGATCGCGGCCCGCACCCGGGCGTTGCCGCCGCGCGTGGCGGCGAACAGCGCCGGCACCGCCGCCGCGGCGCGGGCGGCGCCCAGCGCGCCCAGGCCGATCGCCGCGTTGACCCGGACGTCGACCGACGTGCTCGCCAGCGCGTCGCGCAAGAGCGCCGCGCCGTCGGGCAGCGCCCCCAGCCGCGCCGCGACCCGCGCGCCGTGCGGCTCGCGGGTGACGCTGAGCCCGTCGAGCAGCGCCGCGGTCGCGGCCGGCCCCTGCGCGGTCAGCGCGGCGTCGGCCGCCGCGACCACCGCGGCGTCGTCGTCGCCGAGCGCGCGCACCAGCGCCGGCGCGGCCAGCGCGCCGGCCTCGCCCAGCGCGCCGATCGCGCGCGCGGCCTCGGCGCGCACCGTCGCGTCGACGTCGCGGGTCGCGACCCCGAGCGGCGCCGCGGCGGCCCCGGCGGCCGGGCCCTGCAGCGCCAGCACCCGCACCGCGTTCAGCCGGACCTCGACGCGCGCGTCGATCAGCGCCAGCAGCAGCTCGTCGAGCGGCGCCAGCGCCGCGGCCTTGCGCAGCTCGTCGGTGGTGAGCGCGCGGGCGGTGAGCTCTGGCACCGCCGCTGGCACCGGCTGGCCGGCCTTGCGCCGCGCCGCGGCCTCGCTGCGCGCGCGCGCGACGTAGCTGGCGATCGCCGCCAGCGCCGCGGCGCGCACGTCGGAGACGCTGTCGCCGTAGGCCACCGCACGCATCGCCTCGATCGACGTCACCGGCTCGAGATCGGCGAGCTGCCCGACGCCACGCACCGCGTTGAACCGCACCCGCGCGCGCCCGTCGGTGGTCGCGCCCTGCAGCAGGTGCAGCCCGCGCACGCCGACCCGCGCGCACGCCTCGATCACCGCGCGGGCGGCGATCGCGTCGGTGGTGTCGAGCACCGCCAGCAGCTCGGCGTCCGCCTGGCCGACCAGCGTGGCCAGCATCGCGACGATCTGCTCGAACACCTCGGGGCGGGCGCCGTCGAGCGCGGCGGCGATCGCGACCAGGTGCGCGCGCTGCGCCTTGCCCAGGTGGCCGATCGCCTCGGCGGCGGCGCGCGCCGCGACCGGGTGGCTGTCGCGCAGGAACGGCACCAGGTCGGCGCCGGTGTGGCCGAGCGCGGCCAGGCCCAGCGCGGCGTTGGCGCGGATCACCGCGCGCCCGTCGCGCAGCCCGAGGACGAGCTCGTCGGCGACCAGCGCGCCCTTGCGCGCGACCTGCTCGTCGTAGGTCAGGGGACGATCGTCGACCGCATCGGGGTTCGCCATGGCGTCGAGCCACTGTAGACCAGCGGGCGGGCGCGCGTCCGGCAACCAGCGGCACGGCGTGGCGGCGGTGGCTTTACGGCCGCCGGCGGCTCGCGCATGATCGCGCCATGGCCGCGACCCCGCCGGATGGTCGCGACGCGACGGCGGCCGCCGGGGCCGCGCCCGCGTCGCGCTTGCCGACGCTGTTCGCCGAGGCCATGGCGCGGACGCCGGCCGGGCGCGCCGCGCTGGTCGCCGAGGTCGATCGCGACGATCCGCGGCTGGCCGCCGAGCTGGCGGCGCTGCTCGCGGTCGGCGTGCGCTCGGCGTCGGAGTCGACGGCGCTGGCGCCGCTGGCCACCGCCGCGGCCAGCCCGGCGGCGCAGCGGGCCGCGGTCGAGGCGGCGACCGTCGCCGCGGCCGCCGCCGCGCCGATCGACACCGACGGCGAGACCGTCAGCGGCGGCGGCGACGCCACGCCGGTGTCGGTGATCGGCCGGCCGCGCCCCGAGGACGTGCCGCCGCCGCTCGACGGCTTCCGCTTCCTGCAGGTGCTCGGCAAGGGCGGCATGGGCACGGTGTGGGCCGGCGAGCAGCAGGCGCCGCGGCGGCCGGTCGCGATCAAGGTGCTGCACGCGACGTCGGCGTCGGCGACCGCGCGGTTCTGGGCCGAGGCCGAGATCATGGCGCGGCTCGATCACCCCGGGCTGGCCAAGGTGCTCGAGGCCGGCGTCGCCGACGGTCACCCGTACTTCGTGATGGAGCGCGTCGACGGCGTCACGCTCGACACCTACCTGCGCCAGGCGCCGCGCACGATCGCCGCGCGGGTCGCGCTGTTCGGCCAGATCTGCGACGCCGTCCACCACGCCCACCTCAAGGGCGTGATCCACCGCGACCTCAAGCCGTCCAACGTGATGGTGCGGCCCGACGGGCGGGTCGCGGTGCTCGACTTCGGCATCGCCCGGGTCGCGGTCGGCGACTCGGCGTCGAGCGGCGCCACCCAGGCCGGCGAGCTGATCGGCACGCCGCTGTACATGAGCCCCGAGCAGGCGCGGCTGCGCCCCGACGAGGTCGACGCGCGCTCCGACGTCTACACGCTGGGCGTGATCCTCTACGAGATGCTCGTCGACGAGCTGCCCTACGACGTGCGCGGCAAGGCGCTGCCCGACGTGGCGCGCGCGATCTGCCACGATCCGCCGCGGCCGCTGGGCAAGCGCGACCCGGCGCTGCGCGGCGACCTGCAGGCGATCGCCGAGCACGCGCTGGCCAAGGAGCCGGCCCACCGCTACCAGTCGGCCGCGGCCCTGGCCGACGACGTCCGCGCGTTCCTGGCCGGCGCGACGATCTCGGTGCGCGCGCCGGGGCTGTACGAGCAGACCCGGCGCTTCGCCCGCCGGCGCCCCGGCGTCGCGCTGGCGATCGTCGGCGCGGTGGTGGCCGGCGTCGTGTTCGCGACCGTCGTGACCGTGCTGTGGGTCGACGCCCGCGCGGCGCGGCGCAGCGCCGAGCAGGCCCAGGCCAGCGCCGAGCGATCGCGCGCCACCGCGATCGAGGCCCGCGATCAGCTCGAGGAGCGCACCAACCAGCTGGTGCTCGATCGCGCCGCCGCGGTGCTGGCCCGCGATCCCACCGAGGCGCTGACCTGGCTGGCGACGCTCGGCGATCGCGGCGTCGATCCGGCGCGGGCGTGGGACCTCGTCGACGTCGCGCTGGGCAGCGGCGTCGCGGCGACGGTGGTCCGCGCCGGCGACGACGAGCTGCGCTGGGTCGAGGCCACGCCCGACGGCTTCGTCACCGGCGGCTACGACGGCCGCGTCCGCCGCTGGCCGGCCGGCGGCGGCGCGCCGATCGAGCTGGCGCAGCTGCCGGGCCGGGTCCACGTGGCGCGGCCGTCGCCCGACGGCGCGATGATCGCGATCGGCGGCGACGCCGGCCTGGTGCGGGTGGTCGATCCTGCCGGCGCGACGATCGCGACCGCGACGTTGACCGGCGACGTCCAGGTCGCGACCTGGACTCCCGACGGCGCGTGGCTGGTCGTCGGCGACGATCGCGGCGGCGTGCTGGCGTGGCCGCGCAGCGGCGGCGCGGCGCGCACGCTGGCCGGCCCGACGGTCGGCCTCGAGTCGCTGGCCGCGTCGACCGACGCGGTGATCGCCGGCGACAACGACGGCCACGTCTGGCGCTGGTCGCTGACCGCGCCAGGGCCCGCGCTCACCGCCGCGACCGGCGGTGGCCAGGTGTCGGCGGTGTGGACCCGCGGCGATCGGCTCGTCGCCGTGAGCGAGGCCGGCGCGGTGCACCGCTGGCAGCTCGTCGGCGATCGGCTGGTCGCGGCGCCGGTGATCGCGACCGGCGTGACGCTCAAGACCGCCGCGATCGCCGCCGACGGCACCCGCGCGGTGCTGGGCGGCATCGACGGGCGGGCGCTGCTGGTGACCAACGCCGAGGTGGCCGCGCTGACGCCGCACCGCCAGCAGGTGCGCGCGGTGGCGATCGCCGCCGACGGGCTGCGGTTCGCCACCGCCGGCGAGGACGGCGAGATCCAGAGCTGGGACCTCGCGACCGGGCGCCACCTGTGGCTGCGCGGCCACCGCCAGCGGGTGCGGGTGCTGACGTTCGATCGCAGCGGCGCGGAGCTGTGGTCGGGCGACGGCGCCGGCGAGGCGCGGCAGTGGAAGCTGGCCGGCGTGCCGGTGACCGTGCTGGCCGGCCCGGCGACGGCGATCGATCAGCTGGCGCTCGGCGCCGACGGGCAGCGCGTCGCGGCGGTCGACGAGGCCGGCGAGGTGTGGGCGTGGTCGCTGCGCGGCGGCAACGGCGCGGCGCTCGGCCGCATCGCCGGCCGCGCCACCGCGATCGGCGCGCTCGGCACCGGCGCCGTCGTCGTCGGCGGCACCGACGGCGCGCTGACGTGGTGGCCGGGCCCGCGGCGCCAGCTGCCCAGCTCGATCACCGCGATCGCGGTCGATCGCGACGGCGCGCGGGTCGCGGCGGCCACCGCCGACGGGCCGATCGCGCTGTTCACCGGCGACGGCGCGCCGCTCGCGACGTGGCCCGGCCACCCCGGCGGCACCGACGCGCTGGCGTTCGCGCCCGACGGCGCGCTGCTGGTGTCGGGCGGGCAAGATCGCGCGCTGCGCGTGTGGCAGGTCGGTGCGCCCGCCGCGCCGCCGGCCGAGGTGGGGCCGCTGCCCGACGACACCCGCGCGGTCGCGTTCGCGCCCGACGGCGCGGCGGTGATCGCCGCGGGCGACGACGGCGCGGTGCGCGCGTGGCAGCGGCGCGGCGACACGATCGATCCCGCCAGCGTCCGCACGCTCACCGCGCGGCGCGGCGCGGTGCGCAGCCTGGCGATCGATCGCCGCGCCGGCACGGTCGACGTGCTGTGGCGCGACCACCACGGCGAGCACGTCGATCTGGCGCCGCCGAACGCGGCGCGCGCGTGGGCGCTGCTCCCGGAGGAGACCGTGGTGCCGGTCCCGGTGCCGGGCGATCCGCCGCGCGTGATCAGCGCGCGCGGCGCGCAGGTCGTGGTGCGCGCCCAGGTGGCCAGGTCGCTCGTCGACCTGCGGGCGGCGATCGCCGCGGCCACGCACGCCACGCTCCGGTAGCGCACTAGGTGGCTAGCCGAGGCGCGATCGCGCCAGGTTGTCACATCTGAAATCAGTCAAGTATCTGTTATCTATATAATCTCAATGGTCCGATCATTGGTCCATTGCTTGCTGCGCATCGCGTCATCATGCGTGCGCTCCTGTCCTTCTCCGTGTTGTGTGCCGTGGCGGCGTGTACCTCCGAGCCGATGGGGCCGCCGCTCCCCGACGCCCCGGCCACCGTGCGCGATCAGCTGGTCGACGGCGGCGTCGGCCTGGCCATCGCGCCGGACCCCGCGGCGGGCACGATCACCGCGCGGCAGTGGCGCGGCCACTGGGAGGAAGGCGCGCTGACTATCGCCGTCGCGGGCGGCGAGCTCGCGCTGTCGGCCGATCGCGACGGCGCGCTGATCGTCGACGAGCTCCGCGTGGCGCTGGCGCCGATCGCGTTGCCCGACGCAGTGTTCGGCGAGCCGGCGCGCTTGACCGACCTGGCGCTCGAGCTGGCGGCCGATCCCGCGCCGGCGCGCGCGACGTGGGACGGCCCCGACGTCGGTCGCGCCACGGTCACCGCGACGCTGCGGCTGGTGTGGTCGCTCGAGACTCAGGGCCGGGTAACGCCGCTCGGGCCGGTGACGCTGCGCGGCCTGCCCCTCGCCCTCGACGTCGGCGGCGACGCGACCCACGTCAGCGCGGCGCTCGGCGTGCGCGCCGAGGGGCCGGTGTGGGCCTGGGCCGGCCTCGTCGAGCTGCGCGATCTGACGCTCTCGCTGGCCGCCGACCCGGCGCGCTAGTTCGGGCCGCCGCGGCGCCGGCGGCGTGGCATGCTGACCGCAACCGGCCCCCCGCGCGGGTGTCTCGGTCAGTACCATGCGCAGCCTGCTCGTCGTCGGATGCATCGCCCTGGCCGCCGCGCCCGCCGCCGCCGGTGGCCGCGCGCGCGGCAAGAAGGCGCGCCCCAAGGTCGTGGCGATCGACGTCGCCGGCGCGGTCGCCAGCGGCGATCGGCTGCGGCAGTGCGACGCCGCGATCGCGCTGGTCGGCGCCGGCCAGGCCGCGCACGCCAGCCTGCTGATCGGCGCGTGCGCCGACCTCGCCGAGCGCGCCGACGCCGCCCGGCAGGCGCGCATCGCGATCAGCCGCCAGGCCGCGCGCGACGCGTGGTCGACGATCGACGTCGATCTGGTCGGCGACGCCGCCGGCGTGACCGTGACCATCGATCGCTTCGCCGACGTGCCGATCGCGCCCGGCGCGTGGAAGCTGCCGGCCGGCGACTACACGATCGTCGCGCGCACGCCGCACGGCGAGACCACCTACCCGCTGACGATCGCCGCCAACAGCCGCGCGCTGGTGCGGCTGACCCCGCCGCCCGCGCCCGCCGCGCCCACCGCCGGCGTCGTCGACTTCGGCACCGACTCGGGCGCGCCGCTCGACGCGCCGCTGGCCGGCCCGCCGGTGGTCAAGCACGGCTCGATCTTGCCGGCCCGCTTCCGCGCCGGCCTCGACGCGCGGCCGGTCAAGCGTCCGTGACCGGCGGCGGCGGTCGCGACGGACAGCGCGCCATGAACCACACGCCGTAGGCCATCACCGCGATCACGATCGCGAGGATCCACCACGCCGTGTCCTTCCAGACGATCAGGTAGATCAGGCTGGTCGCCATCGAGCCCCACGCGATCGCCTTGGCCCGCCACGAGATCACGCGGTGGGCGCGCCACGCCCGCAACGTCGGCCCGAACACCCGGTGGGCGAGCAGCCACGCCTCGAGGCGCGGCGAGCTGCGCGACCAGCCCCACAGCGCCAGCAGCATGAACGGCGTCGCCGGCACCGCGGGCAAGATGATCCCGGCGACGCCGATCGCGAAGAACGCGCACCCCAGCACGAAGTACAGCCATCGCAGCGGCGCCAGCGGCACGCCGCCATCCAACCACGATCGGCTAGGCTGTGGCCATGGACGCGCCGCCCGTGGTCTCGCGGTTCGCCCCGTCGACCACCGGCGAGGCCCACCCCGGCACGCTGCTGTCGGCGCTGCTGGTGTGGCTCGACGCCCGCGCCGCCGGCGGCCGCGCGCTGCTGCGGCTCGAGAACCTCGACCACACGCGCTGCCGCGCCGAGTGGCAGGCCCAGCTGGTCGACGACCTGGCGTGGCTCGGCCTCGACTGGGACGAGGTGGTCGTGCAGTCGGAGCGCGCCGCCGATCACGCGGCGGCGCTCGATCGGCTGGCCGCCGCCGGACGGCTGTACGCCTGCGCGTGCTCGCGCCGCGATCGCGCCGGCGGGCGGCGCGCGCCCGACGGCGGCTGGGCCTACGACAACCGCTGCCGTGATCGCGGGCTGCCGCCCGATGGCTGGCGCAGCCCGGGCGCGACCATCCGGCTGCGGCTCGACGACGGGCCGCTGACGCTGGTCGATCTCGGCGGGCTCGATCTGTCCCAGGACCCCGCCGCCGAGATGGGCGATCCGATCGTCGTGCGGCGCGACGGCGTGATCGCGTACCAGCTGGTGGTCGTCGTCGACGACGCAGCCAGCGGCGTCACCCGCGTCGTGCGCGGCAAGGACATCGCGCCGTCGACCGCGACCCAGGTGCGCATCCAGCAGGCGCTCGGGCTGCCGACCCCGGCGTACCGCCACCACCTGCTCCTGATCGCCGAGGAGGGCGGCAAGCTGGCCAAGCTGCACGGCTCGATCCCCGCGTCGCGCGTGCGCCGCGCCTACGACGGGCCCAGCCTGTGCGGCGCGCTGGCTCGCGCCTGCGGGCTGCGCCCGACCGCGGCGCCGATCGCGCCGGCCGCGCTGCTCGCCGACTTCGCCTGGGCGCGGGTGCGGCGCGGCGATGTCCGGGTGGTGTGGCGTGACGACGCGTTGATCGTCGTCGGCTGATCCTGACGTCCCACGCGGGAGCGGGGTGGGGGCGTCCCACGTGGGATCGGAGTGGATCTTCGCCGTGTCGGCGTCGGAACCGGAGTCGGAGCTGGAGCCGAGCTGGAGCCGGAGTCGGAGGTCGGAACCGGCGCCGGAGTCGGAACCGGAGCAGGCGCCGGAACCGGCGGCGTCGGAACCGGAACCGGAGCCGGAGTCGGAGTCGGCGCCGGAGCCGGAGCCGGAGCCGGAGTCGGAGTCGGAGTCGGAGCCGGAGCCGGAGTCGAGCCGGAGCCGGAGTCGGCGCCGGAGCCGGAGTCGGCGCGTCAGCCGGGGGCGCGAACGGCCCAGCTCGATCCCACGTGGGATGGTCCCGCGCCGGTCCCATGTGGGACCACTCCGGAGTTCCTCCGAACCCACGTCCGACAGCGCTGTCCCACGTGGGACGGGCCGACGCGATCGGACGGTCGCGGCCGGCCCCACCATCCCACGTGGGACGGCGCGGTTCGATCCCACGTGGGACAGCGCGGCTCGATCCCACGTGGGACAGGCACACGCGATCCCAGGTGGGATGGCACGGTTCGATCCCGCGTGGGACGACGCGGCTCGATCCCACGTGGGATGGCACGGTTCGATCCCACGTGGGACGGCGCGGTTCGATCCCACGTGGGACCCGCACCCGCGATCCCAGGTGGGACGGCACGGTTCGATCCCACGTGGGACGGCACAGTTCGATCCCACGTGGGACGGCACGGTTCGATCCCACGTGGGACAAGCACACGCGATCCCAGGTGGGATGGCACGGTTCGATCCCAGGTGGGACGGCACGGTTCGATCCCACGTGGGACGGCACAGTTCGATCCCACGTGGGATGGCACGGTTCGATCCCACGTGGGACGGCGCGGTTCGATCCCACGTGGGACAGGCACACGCGATCCCAGGTGGGATGGCACGGTTCGATCCCGCGTGGGACAGCGCGGCTCGATCCCACGTGGGACGACGCGGCTCGATCCCACGTGGGACGGCACCGGCACCGGCACCGACTCCGACTCCGACTCCGACTCCGACTCCGGCACCGACTCCGACTCCGACTCCGACTCCGGCTCCGGCACCGACTCCGGCACCGGCACGACTCCGACTCCGGCACCGGCACCGACTCCGGAACCGGCACCGGCACCGACTCCGGCACCGGCTCGGGCTTCGGCACCGACTCCGGCCCCGACTCCAACTCCGGCACCGGCTCGGGCTTCGGCTTCGGCCGGCGCCGGACGCCGGTTCGGGCTCGTCAGCGGCGGCGGGGCCAGGTCGCGAACATGCGGGCGAAGGCGACGGGGTTGGTGACGCCGCGGGCGGCGAGGGCGAGGTCGGCGTCGGCGAGGGAGGCGGCGTCGCCGTCGAGCTCGGCGAGGCGGCGGCGGGCCAGCGCGGCGGTGCCGGGCATGTCGACGGCCTCGGCGTCGGCGGCGGCGCCGCGCAACAGCGCGCGGGCGCGGTCGGGGCGGTCGCGCATGACCTCGATCGCGGCGAGGACCAGCCGCACGAACACGCGGATGTACGGCGTGCGTACCCGCACCAGCGGCCCGATCGCCTTGCGCGCGGCGGCGGCGTCGCCGGCTACGACCGCGGCGCGGGCCACCAGGTAGAGCGTCTCGGTGCGCACCGCCTCGACGTGGGCGAACGCCGGCCCGGCGAACGGCCGGATGTCGTGCGCGGCGCGCGCGACCGCCGCGGGATCGTCCTCGTACAGCGCCAGCTCGACCAGCCCGCGCACCCGGAACCAGTGCTGCAGGTGCAGGCCGGCCTCGGGCGCCGACCAGATGTCGGGCGCCAGCTCGGCGCGCGCGCGCACCGGATCGTCGGCCGCGAGCCAGACGACGTTGCTCGACCACTGGAAGCTGGCGGCGGCGTAGCGATCGCCGCGGCGGATCGCGTCGCGCAGGTAGTCGCGCTGCCGCACCGCGAGCTCGCGGTAGTCGTTGTGGCGGCGCAGCGCCATCACGATGAACACCCGGACGTGGTTGATCTCCGCGGCGGTGCCGACCGAGCGCTCGCGCAGCGCGACCTCGGCCTCCGACAGGCAGGTGATCGCATAGGCGTAGCGTCCGGCGAAGAACTCGACGATGCCCTCGGCGGCGCGCGCCCACGCCACCAGGAACTGGCTCTGGCACTCGCGCGCCAGCTCGGCGGCGCGGGTCACCGCGCGGCGGGCCAGCCCGACCCGTACGCCGCTCGAGCCCAGGTACATCGCGTGGTAGGCCAGCGCGTAGGTCACGCGGCGGCGATCGCCCAGCCGCAGCGCCACCAGCAGCGCCCGGGCCTGGAACGCGCCGCCGGCGATCACCTCGACCATGCCCAGACCCAGCGACGCCGTGCGGTAGACGTCGAGGCGCAGGTGATCGATCGACGGCGCGTCGGGCGTGCGGCGCGGCGTGAAGTGGGTGCCGCGCACCAGCGTGCGCAGCCACAGCCACGCCAGCCAGCGCTTGGCGGCGCCGATCGTGCGCGGGTTGTAGTCGCCGATCTCGGCCAGCACCTCGTCGAGCAGGCGGCGCCCCTCGACGACGTGGCCGCTGACCAAGAGCTCGTGGGCGGCCAGCCGGCGGCAGCGCGCCGCGACCTCGGGCTCGGCGCCCTCGGCGGCGGCCAGGTACACCTGCGCGGCGGCGTGGCCGCGGCCGGCGTAGCCCAGCGCCTCGGCGCGCGCCGCGAGGATCGCCCGCCGGCGATCGTCGTCGTGGCGGCCCATGCGCAGCGCCGCCGCCCACAGGTCGGCGGCCAGCTCGAACGCCAGCGCGTCGCACGCGCGCTGCGCCGACACCTCGGCCAGCTCGGCGGCGTGGTCGAGCGCGCCGGCGGCCTCGAGGTGGCGCACCACCAGCAGCGGCGCCTGCTCGACCGCTGGCGACGCCAGCAACGCCGCCGCCAGCCAGCGGTGGTAGCGGCGGCGTCGCGCCATCGGGATCCGCGCGGTCACGGCGTCGCGCACGCGGTCGTGGTACGGCTCGATCGGATCGTGGCTGCGGGTGCCGCCGGTGCGCACCAGCCAGCTGGCGCGCAGCGTGTCGATCGCCTTGGCCAGCGCCCGGCGCTCGAGCTCGAGGGCGCTGCCGATCACGCCCTGCGGCACCGGCGCGCCGGCCACCGCCACCAGCTCGAGCACCCGCCGCGACGCCGGCTCCATCCGCGTCACCTGCGCCCACAGCGCCTGATCGAGCCGGGCCACCGCGCCGGCGCTGTGCCGCACTAGCTGCTGCAGGAACAGCGGGTGGCCGTCGGCGTCGTCGACCAGCGCGTCGGCGTCGGCGGCGCGCTCGGGCGCCAGCAGCGTCACCAGCGCGCGGCCCTCGGCGGCGGTCAGGCGCTCGAGCGCCATCGTCGCGATCGCCCCGGGTAGCGCCAGCGGCGGCGCGGTCGCGGCCAGGCGGCGGGTCAGGATCAGCAGGATCGGCGGCGCCGCCGACGGCTCGAGTACCTCGCCGAGCAGCGCCAGGCTGTCGCTGTCGGCCCACTGCACGTCGTCGATGACGATCACCAGCGGCGCCTGCAGCGCCAGCGCGGTCAGCAGGTGGCGCAGCCCGCGGAACGCCCGGGCCCGCAGCTCGATCGGGCTGTCCGGCTTTCTGACCGACAGCCGGGCGATCGCCGGCACCCGGCGCAGCACCGGGAAGGTGCGGGCCAGCGCGTCGACCTCGGGCGTCAGCAAGAACGCGACGTCGATCGGGTCGCGGCGCAGCAGATCGCGGACGAGGTCGTCGACGACGCCGTCGATGCCCTTGAACGGCACCGACTCGCGCTCGTAGCAGCGGCCCGACAGCACGCGGACCTCGGCGTGCTCGCGGTCGAGGTGCTCGACGAACGCGTGCACCAGCGCGCTCTTGCCGATGCCCGACGGGCCCTCGATGCACACCGTCCGCGGCTGGCCGCGGCGGACGTCGTCGAGGGCGTCGGCCAGCCTGGCCAGCTCGCCGGTGCGGCCGACGAACGGCAGCGCGCGGTCGGGGGCGCGGGTCGACGGCCGCGCCGACAGCCGGGCGACGATGTCGGCCGCGCTCGGGCGCCGCGCCGGGTCCAGCGCCAGCAGCTCGTCGCACAGCCGGGCCAGATCGGCCGGCGCCGGGCCGAACCTCGCCACCGGCGGCGCCGCCCGCTGCTGCTTGTTCATCAGGATCTCGATCGCGCGGCCCTCGAACGGCAGCCGCCCGGTCAACGCCTCGAACAGCATCACGCCGACGCTGTAGCAGTCCGCGGCCGGCGACACCGCCGGGCTCATCGCCTGCTCGGGCGCCATGTACGCCGCGGTGCCGACGACCGCCGCGTCGCTGACCTGCGGCATCACGGCGTCGCGGATCAGCCCGAAGTCGAGCACGACGACCCGGCCCTTGCGGGTGATCAGCACGTTCGACGGCTTGAGATCGCGGTGGACCTTGCCGGCGCGGTGCAGGGCGTCGAGGCCCTGGGCCAGCTGGCGCAGGCTCTCGCGCAGCGCCGCCTCGTCGAGCCGGCCCGGCCACGAGCCGTCGCCGGTGTCGTCGAGCGTGCGATCCTCGGCGCGGACGTGCTCGAGGAACGGCACGCCGTCGACCAGCTCCATCGTGAAGAACCAGTGACCGCCGGAGTGCAACAGCTCGCCGAGCCGCACCAGGTTGCGGTGCTCGAGATCGGCGCGCGCGCGGAACTCGGTCTTCAGGCGGTACAGCGCGTCGGGATCGATCGCGCGCAACGTCTTGAGCGCGACCACCAGATCGCGCTCGCGATCGTAGGCCTGGTAGACCAAGCCCATGCCGCCCTCGCCGACGAGGCCGCGTAGCTCGAAGCGCTCGTCGCCTTCGAACCCGGTGGTGGCGGCGCGGTGATCGACGGACGGGTCGGAGCGCACGCGGCGCGGCGTCGACACGAAACGATCGTAGCGGCGTCTCGGGTTCACGCGATCTAGTAAGATCGGTGGGGTCGCCCACACCTCGATGTCGGCGGGATCGTCGCGTACGATGTGGGTGTGCGTAGGCTCGCGATCGTGTCCGTGCTCGTCGCCGCCGCCGGCTGCGCCGACGACGCCAGCTGTCCGAGCGCCGGACAGTTCGCGCTGACCGCGCCCGACGGCTTCGCGCAGCTGGGCCCGACCGGCACGGTGACGATCGCGTGGACCGGCGATGGCGATCCGGTCGCGGACCTCGCGCTGCGCGCGATCGCCACCGACGGCGTCGCCGACGTCGCGCTGCCGGCGGCCCGGCTCGGCGACGGCCAGCTGGCCTGGGACGGCACCGACGGTGCGGGCGCGCGGGTGCCGGCGGCCAACTACCGCGTCGGCGGCGCGGTCGCGGCGAGCGGCGGCTGCGGCCCGCTGACGATCACCCCCGACGACCTGCACCTGATCGTCGTCATGGGCGTGCGGCTGCCGGCCCAGCCGATCACCTTCACCGGCGCCCAGGCCGACCGGGCCGTCGCGGTCACCACCGTGAGCCGGGTGTCGGTGCCGTTCGAGCTCGCCGTCGATCCCGACGCCGCGGTCGATGGCGACGAGCTGGTGTTCGCCGCGGCCACGATCCCCGGCGAGTTCACGCCGATGGCGCGCAGCTACCCGTTCCCCGGCACCACCGTCGGCGGCGCGGCGATCCCTGCCGGCGCCTACGACCTCGTCGCGACCTTCGCCGGCGCCCGCACCCGCGGCCCGCGGCTCACCTGGACGCCGTAGCCGTCGCCGTCGCCGTCGCTACGAGCCGGCGCCGCGGCGCGGCCGCTCGGGGGCGGGCTCGGCGCGCCGGGCCTTGGTCGCCCAGTACGGGTTGCCGTGCTCGGTGGCGCCGATCTGGGTCCAGGCGTAGTCCTTGTCGCCGGGCCGGTGATCCATGTGGATGAAGTTGCTCTGCGGGTACCAGCCGACGCCGATCTCGCTGTGGTGGGTCCAGACGTAATCGCGCAGCTCGGTCAGCGGCACGCCCGGGATCCGGAAGTCGAAGGCGCGACCCTGGCGGTGGCGAGACTCGCGCGGGTCGACCGCGCGGTACGCCGAGACGTACTCGATCGTCTTGCCGGGGTAGCGGGCCGCGACGTCGGCCAGCATCACCAGCAGGCCGCGGTCGATCGCGTGCTGCCGCTTGGTGCGCTTGCACTTGAAGGTGCGCTCGAGCTGCTTGCGGGTGGCGTCGTCGACCGAGCCGTCGCGGCCGACGTAGACGGTGATCGTCTCGGGGTAGTTGACGTTGAAGATCGTCACCTCGACCTGGGACGCGCGGGCGGCCTGCAGCGCCTCGGTGACCGCGGTCTGCGCGGCGTCGAGCACGCTGATCGGCGGATCCGGCTGCTGCAGGGTCATCCACCCTGCGGCGACCAGCGGAAGCAGCGCGATTGCGGGCATGGCCTCACGTACATCAAGCCGCATGCCAGCCAGCCGCGGTCCGGGCCCGGCGGGCCGCGTCACGATCTCGGCGACTTGAGCCCTGGCGAAGCGCGCTCGGGGTGACACAATGGCAGGGCTCTCCGGATTCCGGAGGGTGGTCACCGGATTCCGGTCATGGTCCGCCGCCGTCAGCCGACCCAGCAGCTCGAGCCCGCCGCCGCGCTCCCCGCGCGCTGGGTGAGCCTGATCGGCGCCGACGGCACGCTGGTGCGGCAGCCGCTGGGGCGCCGGCGGCTGCGGGTCGGCAGCGGCGCCGACGCCGATCTGATCGTCGCCGACCCCCACGTCTCGCGGCTGCACTGTGAGCTCGAGCCGTCGCCGGCCGGCGTGCTCCTGCGCGATCTGGGCTCGACCAACGGCACGCTGGTGGGCGGCGCGGCGATCCGCGAGGCGCTCCTGGCGCCGGGCGTGGTCGCGGTGATCGGCGGCAGCCGGCTGTTCGTCGAGAGCGACGCGCCGACCTCGGCGCTGGCGCGGTTCGGCGGCGCGACCTCGGCGGCGCCGGTGATGGCGGCGGTGTTCGCGATGCTCGAGAAGCTGGCCGCGGCCGAGGTGACGATCCTGCTGACCGGCGAGACCGGCACCGGCAAGGACCTGCTGGCCCACGCGGTCCACGACGCCAGCCCGCGCCGGGCGGGGCCGATGGTGGTGTTCGACTGCGGCGCGGTGACGGCCTCCTTGATCGAGAGCGAGCTGTTCGGCCACGAGAAGGGTGCGTTCACCGGCGCGGTCGCCGAGCGGGCCGGCGCGTTCGAGCGCGCCGCCGGCGGGACGCTGTTCCTCGACGAGATCGGCGAGCTGCCGCTCGAGCTGCAGCCGCGGCTGTTGCGCGCGCTCGAGCAGCGCGAGGTGCGCCGGGTCGGCGGCTCGGTCGAGATCGCCGCCGACGTGCGCGTCATCGCGGCGACCAACCGCGACCTGGCGGCCGAGGTCGCGGCCGGCCGGTTCCGCCAGGATCTGTTCTTCCGGGTCAACTCCGCGGTGGTCGAGGTGCCGCCGCTGCGCGCGCGGCCCGAGGATCTCGCGCTGCTGGTCGAGCAGCTGCTCGAGGGGCGGGCCCACGCGACGCCGGCGGCGATGGCGGCGCTGGCCGCCTACGACTGGCCGGGCAACGTGCGCGAGCTGCGCAACGTCGTGACCACCGCGCTGGCGATGCTCGAGGGCCCGGTGCTCGACGTCCGCCACCTGATGTTCCCGGCCGCCGCGCCGCGCCGCGAGCGCGATCTCGACGAGCTGCCGCTGGCCGGCCAGTCGCTCGAGGCCATCGAGCGCGCGGCGATCAAGCAGACCCTCGAGCGCGAGGGCGGCAACCGGACCCGCGCCGCCAAGGCGCTGGGCATCGCCCAGTCGACGCTGTACGAGAAGCTCAAGCGCTACGGCCTGTGATCGTCGCGGTGGTGTAGGGTCGGGGCGTGCGGTCGCTCGTGATCGTCGCGTCGGCGCTGCTCGCCTGCAAGGGCGGGGCGCCGCCCCCCGACGCCGCGGCGCCGCCGGCCGAGGTCGAGCGGCGCGGGCCGGGCTGGCGGCTGCGCGGCGACGTGCTCGAGGACGCCGGCGCCGGGGTGCGGCTGACGGTGCCCGCCGGCTGGCGCGTGCTGGGTGGCAACGCCGGGCTGCGCATCGGCGGCCAGGTCGCGGTCGCGCTGGTGCCCGACGTGATCGCGCCCGACGACGACGACGACGACGTGTACTTCGCGATCGACGGCAACCCGATCGGCGATGGCGATCCCGTGGCCCATCGCGAGGCGCTGGCCGCCAAGTCGGCCGACGAGTGGACCGCGGTCGGCGATCCCGAACCGTTCCGGACCGCCAGCGCCGAGCTCCGCATGCAGCGCGAGACCTGGGGCGACCCGGCGACCTACGAGCGGTTGTTCGGCAGCATCGTCGTCGGCGGTCGCTACCTCGAGGTCAAGCTGCAGTACCCGATCGCGCGCGGCGACGCGGTGCGACCGCAGCTGGCCAGCCTGCTGGCCGGCCTGACCCTGCTCGATCGCGCGGCCCACGCCGATCTGGTCGCGGCGCTGGGCCCGACCGTGACCCAGGATCTGATCGGCCCGGACTTCGCGTACCACGACGGCGTCTTCTGCGACTTCGCCGGCGACTACTGCTGGCGCCAGCCGCCCGGGCAGTGGCGCGTCAAGGTGATCACCGAGCCCGCCGACACCGATCCCAGCCAGCGCCTGGTCGCCAACGACTGCGTCACCGGCACCACCGTCTACGTCGGCACCGAGGCGTGGGCCGGCACCGAGGCCGCGTACCTCGACGCGATGCGCACGCGGATCGGCACGACGACGCTGATCCGCACCGGCCTGACGCGGTTCGGCGATCGCGGGGCGATCGTCGCCGACATCGACGTCGCGTCGACCGTGCCGTACCGGATGCGGATCGCGCAGGCGCGGATCGGCGCGCGCATGCTGTCGGTGGTGACCGACAACCTGGCCGCGGCGTGGCCGGGCCCGGCCTCCGCGATCGCCGCCGAGGCCGGCGTCGCGATCACCCGCGCGGTCGCGGTCGACGATCGCGGCACGTTCCGCCACCGCCGCGCCGGCGTCGAGGTGGCGCTGCCCGGCAGCTGGCAGCCCGACCCCGACTGGACCGAGGACGACGTCGGCATCCGCCGCAGCTGGCGGCGCGGCGACGCCGTCGCGCACCTCGTGATCGTGCCCGACCCGGCGCTGCCGCCGCCGCTGCCGGCGCCGGCGCTGACGCTGCCCGGCGCGCCGCGCCCGCCGACCCCGGTCGCGACGACCGTCGACGGCCACCCGGCGACGCTGACCCGGCGGCGCGGGCCGCAGTCGGTCACCGAGACCTACCTGATCGATCGCGCCGGCACCCGGATCGAGTGGATCCTCACCGCGCCGCTGGCCGCCGACGTCGACGACGCTCGCCACGCGCTGCGGCTGATCGCGGCGTCGTGATCAGGTGCGCGCGGCGCGCTTGCGCTCGCGCAGCATGAACAGGTAGAGGCCCTCGACCTTCTCGCGCGCCCACGGCGTCTTGCGCAGGAACTTGAGGCTCGACGCCACCGACGGATCCTGGGCGAAGCAGTTGATCCGGATCCGCGCCGCCAGGTCGGGCCAGCCGTAGTTCGCCACCAGCTCGGTGACGATCTGCTCGAGCGTGATCCCGTGGAGCGGGTTCTTCGGCTGCGCGGTCGACATCGGGCCGAGCATACGACCTCCGGCGCCGGTCGCGCGTACGGTACGATGCCGGTGATGGCGACCGGGCGCGGCGCGCGGATCGGGCTGGCGGGCGCGGTGGCGCTGGCGGTCGCCTGCCGCGAGGGAGCGCCGCGGGCGGCGCCGCCCCCGCGCCCCGAGCGGGCCGGCCCAGGCTGGCGCCTCCGCGGCGCCGAGCTCGAGGTCCTGGAGGCGGGCGTCCGCGTCGTCATGCCCACCGCATGGCGCGTGCTGACGCCGCAACAGACGCACGCGTACACCAGCGATGGCGTCGTGCTCGCGGCGGGCGACCCGGCGGATCCCGCGGTCTACCTCACGATCGCGGGGCGGCCGATCGGCGCCGCCCGGCCGGTGCTCGCGGTCGCCACGTTGGCGGCGCAGTTGCTCGACGAGGAGGCGCCGCTCGGACCGGCCACGACCGCGGTGATCGGCGGCCAGCGGTTCACCGTGCTGCGCACCGCTCTCCAGGGCGAGCTCCACGATCACGCGTTCGCGCACGTCGCCGGACGCTACGTCGCGATCACGCTGGCCACGACCGCCGCGTTCACCGGCGCCGCGCGGCCGGCGCTCGAGGCCGTGCTCGCGGGGACGGTGTTCCTCGACGCGGCGGCGATCGACGCGCTCGCCGCCGACCTGCGCGCGCGGCCGTCGCTGCAAGACGAATGGGGGCCCGACTACGCCGATCACGGCGAGCGCTTCCGCGACTTCGTCGGCGGCTGGACCTGGCGCCATCCGCCCGGCGTGTGGCGGGTGGAGGGGGCGACGGCGTCGCCCGACGACCCGGCGCGCCTCGAGGCCCGCGAGGTCGTGACCGGGACGGGGCTCCGGGTCTCGCGCGAGCCGTGGTCCGCGTCGGTCGAGGCGTACCTCGACGGCTACGCCGGCCCCGAGGATCAGATCGTCGCCGTCGGCCCCGCGACGCTGGCCGGCCACCCGGGGCGCTTCGTCGAGATCGTCGCGCCCGAGGGGCTGGCGTGGCTGAGCTTGCAGAGCCGCACCACGGCCGCGGTGATCGACGGCCACGTGCTGGCGCTGCAGGTCGCCAACCGGGCGTCGGCGTGGCCGGGCGACGCCTGGGTCGACGCCGCGACCGCCGCGCTCGCGCTGGAGCCGGCGATGGTCGAGGTCGACGCCGGGCCGCCCTATCGCAACTGGCGGTACGGCGTCGTGGTCGACCTCCCGCGCTCGTTCGTGCGCCAGCCCACCCCCGCCACGCCTGCGACGGTGCTCGCCGAGCAGTGGCGGCAGGGCTCGACGCGCGTCGATCTCGAGGTGTTCTCGCTCGACTCCACGCAGGGCGACATCGCGGACCCGGTCGCGCGCTACCTGTCGGCGTGGCCGGGGCTGCGCCGCCGCGGCCCGCCGGCGCGCAGCCGCGTCACCATCGACGGCTGGCCCGCGATCCGGCTGGCGTGGCGCGCGCAGGGCGCGGTCGTCGAGGCCACGCTCGTCGAGAGGATCGACACCGTCGTCGAGCTGACGATCCAGGGCGCCGCCCAGCCCGGCGTGCGGGTCGTCGGCAGCGACGTGTTGCGGTTCCTGCGCTGACCGGCGCGGCCTGTAAGGCGCAAGAAAGGCCGCCGCGATGGCGACCGCCGGCGGTGCGGGGTACCGTCCGCGGCGATGAAGTTCACCGAAGAGCACAAGCAGCTGCGCAAGACCGTCCGCGACTTCATCGACAAGGAGATCAACCCGCACTGCGACGAATGGGAGGCCAAGGGCGCGTTCCCGGCGCACGAGGTGTTCAAGAAGGCCGGCGCGCTGGGGCTGCTCGGGGTCAACAAGCCCGAGGCGTTCGGCGGCATGGGCCTCGACTACTCGTACTCGCTGGTGGTCGCCGAGGAGCTCGGCACCTGCGCCGGCGGCTCGATCCCGATGGCGCTCGGCGTCCAGACCGACATGGCGACGCCGGCGCTGGCGCGGTGGGGCGCCGACGAGCTGCGCCGCGAGTTCCTGGCCCCGGCGATCGCCGGCGACATGGTCGCGGCGATCGCGGTCAGCGAGGTCAGCGGCGGCTCCGACGTCGCGGCGCTCAAGACCACCGCGAAGAAGGACGGCGACGACTACGTCATCAACGGCAGCAAGATGTGGATCACCAACGCGGCCCAGGCCGACTGGTTCTGCCTGCTGGCCAACACCGGCGACGGCCCGGTCCACCTGAACAAGACGCTCATCATCGTGCCGGCCAAGGCCAAGGGCGTCACCGTCGGCACCAAGCTCGACAAGCTCGGCATGCGCGCGTCGGACACCTGCCCGGTGTACTTCGAGGACGTGCGGGTGCCGCAGCGCCACCGCATCGGCGGCGAGGGCATGGGCTTCATGATGCAGATGGTGCAGTTCCAGGAGGAGCGGCTGTTCGGCGCGGCCAGCTCGCTCAAGGGCATGGAGAAGGTGATCGACGCGACGATCGCCTACTGCAAGGATCGCCACACCTTCGGCAGCCCGCTCATCGACAACCAGGTCATCCACTTCCGGCTGGCCGAGCTGGCCACCGAGATCGAGCTGTTGCGCTCGCTGGTCTACCGCGCGGTCGAGGACTACGTCGGCGGCGCCGACGTCACCAAGCTGGCGTCGATGGCCAAGCTCAAGGCCGGGCGCCTGGCCCGCGAGGTGTCCGACGCCTGCCTGCAGTACTGGGGCGGCATGGGCTTCATGTGGGACAACGTCGCGTCGCGCGCGTACCGCGACACCCGGCTGATGTCGATCGGCGGCGGCGCCGACGAGATCATGCTCGGCATCATCTGCAAGCTGATGAACATCCTGCCCGGCAAGAAGAAGAAGAAGGCCGAGTAGCGACGCCGCGCGCGGTGCGGTAGCGTCGCGCCGCGATGCCGATGAAGTTCGTCCTGGCGCTGGCCGCCACCACCGCCGTGGCCTGCGGCGGCGAGGGCGGGGATCCCGGCAAGCCGCCGCCGGCGCCCGCGACCGCGCTGACCGCGCTCGACGCCGGCGTCGCCATCGACGGCGGCATCACCGCGCTGCCGACCTACGATCCGGCCGGCGGGTTCGCGCTCGACCCCGATCCGCAGCCGCGCGGCGGGGCCCGCGCCGGGGCGCGCGATCGCCGCAGCATCCAGCTGCTGTTGCGGTCGACGCCCGTCGGCGCGATCGCCGCGGTCGACGGCGTGCGCCTCGGGCCGACCCCGGTGCTGTGGGACGGCGAGGCGGCCGTCCCGCACGAGTTCACCTTCGTGCTCGCCGGCCACGCGCTGGCGCGCTACCGCTTCGTGCCGATCACCAACGGCATCGTCCACGGCCGCCTGGTCAAGATCGCCAGCGACGCCGCGACGCCCGAGATCCCGGCGCCGGTCGAGCCGGTCCGCCCGGCGCCGCGCCCGGTCCCGCCGCCGCCGCCGCCGCCGCCGCCGGTCGACGCGGCTCCGCCGCCGCCGGTGGTCGACGCCGCCCCACCGCCGCCCGAGCTGCCCGCGCCGTCGCCGAGCGACGCCGCGGCGCCGTGATCGCGGCAGCGGGCCGCCGTCAGATCCGGTAGAGCGTGAGCACCGGGCCGCCGCGGCTGACCCCGACGCTCTTCTCGAGCACCCACCACACGTCGCCGACCCAGCCCCAGCGCACCGGCGACTTGCCGAGCAGCAACCGGGCCCGGCGCACCGCGCGATCGCCCTGGACCTCGAACAGGTCGAGGTAGCGCGGGTCGACCTTCTGCCGTCGCACCGCCGGCCCGTTGGTGGGATCGACGGCGAGCGACAGCCACAGCGCGTCGCCGCGCTGCGCGTACTGCACCGACGTCGGGTCGTACAGCTCGCCCGGCTGATCGAGCGCGAGCTCCTTGACGTCACCGCCCTGCCACAGCTCGAGCCCCGACAGGTCCTCGGCCATGCGCACGAACACTGTCTCGCCCGAGTGGGCCGCGAGGATCGGCTGGCGCCGCGCGATCGCCATCGGATCGGTGATCGGCTGGTCCTTGATCCACGCGCCGGTCGTGAGGTCGTAGCTGGCCCAGGTGTCGGGCGAGCGCTGGTTCTCGGCCTTGCGGAAGACGCCGCCACGCACGCCGATCGCGACCGTGAGATCGTCGGCGAAGTAGACCGGGCGGAAGTCGAGCTTGGCGTCGCGGCCGTCGGCGCCCAGCGTCAGGGTCGCACCCTTCTTGGGCAGCTTCTTGCCGCTCGCCAGATCGTACAGCGCGACCTGGTGCACGGTGGCCTTGCCGCGCACCGTCGACGTGTGCGCGACCACCACCGGCTTGCCGCCGATCGTGCGCACGCTGATCGCGTCGGCCGGCTTCCAGCTGCGCAGCGCCTTGCCGGTGCCGTCGATCAGCACCGCGCCGCGCGGGTTCTCGACGCCGTTGATGACCAGCAGCCGATCGCCGACCGGGATCAGGTGGTGGGCCTCGGGCGCCGCCGCGCCGATCGCCAGCTCGCCGGCGACCGTGCCGTCGGTCAAGGACACCCGCGTGACCCGGACGTCGGCGCCGTCGTGCACCAGCGCCACCAGCGCGCCGCCGATCTCGGTGATCGTGTCGTCGACCCAGCCGCGCGCCGGGCGCAGCTCGCCGACCTTGGTCAGCCCCACCAGCGGCGGCGGCGGTGGATCCTTCACGATCTTGGGCGGCGCCTTGCCCGGCTGCGCGCTGGCCGCCGGCAGCCCGAGGAGCGCGGCGGCGACGGCCACGGTCGACAGTGCTCGCATCGGGTCGGTTTGCCACGAGCCGCGCCGGGGGGCAACTCTGTGACCGCGGCCGTGACCGCGGCCGTGACCGCGGCCGCGACCGCGGCCGCGACCGCGACCGCGACCGTGACCGTGACCGCGACCGTGACCGCGACCGTGACCGCGACCGTGACCGTGACCGCGACCGCGGCCGCGACCGCGACCGTGACCGCGACCGCGACCGTGACCGCGACCGTGACCGTGACCGCGGCCGCGACCGGAACCGGCGTCGGAACTCGGAACCGGAACCGGAGCCGGAGCCGGAGTCGGAACCGGAGCCGGAGTCGGAACCGGAGCCGGAGTCGGAACCGGAACCGGAACCGGAGTCGGAGCTGGAGTCGGAGCCGTCCTCAGCGCTCCGCTGCGCCGTCCCGCGCGATCGCGACCGCCAACCTCGCCCCCACCTCTGCGTTCGCGATCGCCAGCGCGCGGTTCGCCGCAACCGCCTTGCCCCCCGTCACCGCCGCGATCCGCCCCAGCAAGAACGGCGTCAGCCGCTTCCCGCTGACCCCCTCCGCCTCTGCCGCCACCAGCGCCTCGGCGATCACCGCGTCGATCGCCGCGACGTCGAGCGCCGCCGCGGCCGGGATCGGGTTCGCGACCAGCACGCCCCCCTGCGCGAGGTCGTCCCAGCGCACGCGGCAGATCGCCGCCAGCTCGTCGATGTGCGTGGCCTGGTGCTCGAGCATCAGGCCGCTGCCGCGGGTGTAGAACGCCGGCAGCTCGTCGGTCTTCCAGCCCACGACCAGCACGCCCAGCGACTCGAGCAGCTCGAGCGTGCGCGGCAGATCGAGGATGGCCTTGGCGCCGGCCGAGATCACCGCGATCGGCGTCTTCGCCAGCGCGTATAGATCGTGCGAGACGTCGCTGCCGTCGCCGCGGTGCACGCCGCCGATGCCGCCGGTGGCGAACACCCGGATGCCGGCGCCGGCGGCGAGCACCGCGGTGGCGCTGACCGTGGTCGCCGCGCTGGTGCCGCGGGCCAGGTGCACGGCGAGATCGGTCGCGCCGGCCTTCGCGAAGCTGGCGCCGTCGGCGGCCAGCCGCTCGAGCGTGTCGGGCAACAGGCCGACGTGGGCCACGCCGTCGACGATCGCGATCGTGGCCGGGGTCGCGCCGCCGTCGGCGACGGCCAGCTCGAGCGCCTGCGCGACCTCGAGGTTGGCCGGGTAGGGCAGGCCGTGGGCGATGATCGTCGACTCGAGCGCCACCACCGGCGCACCGCGGGACAGGGCATCGGCGACGTGAGGCGCGACCGCGAGCTGCATCCGCGGGCTTGTCGCGCGCGGCGCCCGAGGTGTCAAGCCAGCGTGTCAGGCCGGCGGCTCACGCCGGCGGCTCACGCCGGCGGTTCGCCCAGCGCCGCCTCGGCGGCCGCGACCTCGCGCTCGGCGGCCGCGGCCCGGGCCCGGGCGTCGGCGACCGCCAGCTCGGCGCGATCGAGCTCGGCGCGCACCAGCGCCAGCGCCGCCGCGGCCTCGGCGGCCCGGGTCTGCGCGGCGCGCTCGGCGGCCCGGGCGGCGGTGACGCGCTCGGCCCGGCGCCGGTACGCGGCCTGGGCCTCGGCGCGGGCGGCGGCGGCGCGGGCGGCCTCGGCCTCGGCGCGGCGGCGGGCCTCGGCGTCGTCGGGCGACGGCACCACGGTCAGCGTGGGGCGGGGCGGCGGCGCCGGGGCCGGTGGTGGCGGCGGCGTCGGCGCGGCCGCGACCAGCGAGAACTCGCTCATCGCGTCGAAGCCCGGCGGCGGCAGGTCGACCGCGAGCTGCCCCGGCGCCACGTCGCCCCAGCCGTGGGCGGCCAGCGCGCGCAGGTTGGTGTCGAGCTTGGCCAGCATCGCGTCCGACGCCGGCTGATCGATCGCCGCGCACAGCTCGACCGCCCGGGCCTTGAGCGCCGCCAGCGCCGCGCGCTGCTCGCCGGCGGCGGTCAGGTCGCCGCGCCCGAGCGCGCGGGTGATCTCGATCAGCCGATCGAACAGCGCGCGCGCGTGGAACCACAGCTGGTTGGCGGCCCACGCGGCGGGCGTCGGCCGCGCCAGCTTGCCGATCGCCGCCGCGCCGTCGCGATCGCCGGCGGCCTTCACCGTCGCGGCCAGCGCCTTGCGCTCGGCGACCCACGCGGCCAGCGGCGCGCGGTACAGCGGCTCGAGGTCGACCGACATGGCGGCGAGTCTACCTTGGGTTACGATCGTCCGACCGTCCTGCCCTGGAGTCGCATGCGCGCCACCTGCCTCGCCCTCACGATCGTCGCGTCGGTCCCCGCCGTCGCCCACGCCGACGTCGACATCACGCTGTCGCCCGACGGCGAGGCCCTCGCGACCGAGCTCGGGCTCGATCCCGCGACGCTCGAGACCCGCCTGCAGGCCAAGATCGACGACCTCTACGACGCCGCCAACGTCGCCGGCTTCCTGCGCGCGTTCGCCAACGCGACGTCGTTCGCCAGCCGCGGCACCGGCGTCGACTACGCGCCGGTGTTCGACGGCGCCGAGGTCGGCATCACCGCCAACCTGGCCGCCGCGGTGGACGGCCTCGAGGAGGGGCAGGACCCGGCGGCCGGCCTGGCGCCCAACCTGTCGCTGGTCGGCGGCCTCAACCTCAAGCGCTGGGGCCACCCCGAGCTGACGATCTACGGCAACGGCTTCTACCGCGGCGCCAGCTTCGATCAGCTCGAGGGCTCGATCACCAACGCCGGCCTCCACGCGCAGTACCACCTGTGGCCGGCGTCGGACACCAGCCCGCTGGTGTTCCAGTGGAGCGGCCTGCACCTGACCGGCGGCGTCGAGTGGTCGCGGTGGAGCTTCTCGGCCGGCGACGCGCTCACCCGCGACTTCAGCGTCACCGGCGACAACGGCGTCACGACCGACGTCACCGCCGTCGGCGCCGGGCGCTTCGAGCTCGACGCCACCTCGACGGTGGTGCCGCTCGAGGCCACCACCAGCGTGCGCATCCTCTACCTCGCCAGCCTGTACGTCGGTGGCGGCGTCGACTTCCAGGTCGGCAGCGCCGACGCCGACATCGCGGTGAGCGGCCAGATGACCGGCGTGCGGCCGTCGGACGGCGCGGCGGTCGACATCGGCAGCGCGACGGTCACCGCGCGTGGCGACGGCCGCCCGTCGCGGGTCGCGTACCACCTCTTGCTCGGCGCCGAGGCCAACCTGTGGCGGATCAAGCTCGTCGTGCAGGGCTCGTTCGTGCCGTTCGACGGGGCGACCGTCGGCCTCGGGCTGCGCGTCCGGCTGTGACCGCGCTTGCGCCGGCGGTGGCGCCGCGCTACCGCGAGGCATGCACCGGGCGCTGATCGTCGTGTCGCTGGCCGCGTGTGGTTCCCCCGGCGGCGCGTCACCGCCGCCCGCCAACCGGCCGCCCCCGGGCCCGCGCGCGGCGCCGCCGTGGCGGCAGGGCGTCCCCGAGGGCGTGGTCGGCGTCGCCGACGATCGCCTGTTCGCCTGGGACCGCGCGTTCGGCGGCGGCGGCGGCGGCATCGCCGAGCGCGACCTCGCCGACGGCCGGCTGCTGCGCACCCGGGCGATCGCCGGCCTGCGGATCAACGGCGTGCCCGAGTACTGGGAGCCGGTGCCGGGCGGCTTCCTCGCGCAGTGGGACGCGCCGACCCTGGTGCGGTCGGTCGGCGATCGGCTCGAGGTGGCGTGGGTCGGCGCCGGCGACGACTGGTTCGCGAGCCACGCGATCGTCGACGACGCGCTGGTGATCGGGCTGGGGCGCGGCGGCGCGGCGGTGGCGCGCCTGGACCTGGCCACCGGCCGCGAGCAGTGGCGCGCGCCGCTGGTCGCGTGGTCGCAAGACGTGACGATCGCCGCCGACGGCGCCAGCGTCTACGCCACCTGGCAGGAGTACGACCCGCAGGCGCCGACGCCGACGGTGATCATCCCGCGGCGGGTGCGCGCGTACGAGTTTGCTACCGGGCGCGCGCGCTGGACCTACGATCTGCGCGTCGAGCCCGATCGCCTCGTGGTCCACGCCGACACCGTCGCGATCGCGTGGAACGATCGGCTCGAGCTGATCGACGGCCCGACCGGCGCGCGGCGCGCGACGCTGCCGCTCGCGCCGATCAACGCGGCGCTGCTGGCCGACGACGATCAGGTGATCGCGATCGACGCCGACGCGGTGGTCGCGGTCGAGCTGGCCACCGGGCGCGAGCGCTGGCGAGTGGCCGCCGCGTTCGACGGCCGGCCGCTGCTGGCGCGGGCCGGCGCCGACGTGCTGGTCACGCTCGCCGGTGGCCAGCTGCAGGCCATCGATCGCCGCGCGGGCACCGTGCGCTGGACGCTGGGGCTGGGCGGCGATCCGTACCGGCTGTGGGCCACGGCGAGCGCGGTCGTCGCCGACGCCGGCGGCGACGCGGCTGGCACGCTCTTGCCGCCGAGCGCGCCGGACGAGGACGCGGAGCTGGTGGGGCGGGTGGTCGAGGGCGGCTGCGGGCCGGCGCGCGGCGCGCGGGTGCGGATCGCCGGCGCCGAGGTGGCGGTCGGCGCCGACGGCCGGTTCGTGGCGCGGCGCGCGGCGCGCGGCTTCGTGCGGGTCGAGGTCGAGCCCGATCTCGACGGCGCGATGGTGTGGGAGGGGCGGGCGCGGCCGACGGTGGTCGTGGTGCCGCTGGTCGGTCAGGGGCGCTACGACGTCGGTGACCTGACCGCAGGCACGTGCGGCGGCGCGTAGATGATCACGCGCGCCGCGCGATCGGCGGAACCGCACGACACCGCGGGTGTCTGTCGGGGACAGAGGTCGTCATGCAGCTCGGCGCGTCGGTGTCCCTGGTGTCTCGCCTGATCCTCGCGTGCGTCCTGGTCGCGGCGTGCCACGGCGGCGCGCCACCCCCCGCGCCGCGCGTGCCGCCGGTGGCTGCGCCCGCGGCCGCGGCGCCCGCCCTCGCATCCACCCCGGCGGCCGCGGTCGCCCCGGCGGCCGCGGTCACCTCGGCGATCATCGCGCCGATCACCCTCGCCGACGGCCGCGCCGCGACCGCGCGCTACGACTTCGACGCCGACGCGCTGCGCGCGGTGGTCGCGGTCGCCGACGGGCTGGTGGTGGCCACCGCGTCGGGCAACCTGCTGCACACGACGCCGGCGCTCGTGGTCGACGCGGTCGCGCTGGCGGCGCCGCCGGTGGCCGCGCTCACCAGCGACGGTCACGGCGGCGCGGTGGCGGCGCTCGGCGACGGCACCGTCGCGACGGTGGCGCCCTCGCTGCAGCTCACGCCGCTGGGTGCGGTCGCGGGGACGCCGCGATGGATCGGCCGCTGGCGCGATCAGCTGGTGGTGGTCGCCGACGGCGCGCGCACGACGCTGGCCCACCGGCTCGACGCCCGCACCGGCGCGGCGATCGGTGCGCCGCTGGCCGGCGTGAGCGGCGCCACCTTCGCGATCGACGCGGCGGGCCGGCTGTGGTGGGGCCTCGACGCTGGCGAGTGGGGCGGTTCGGTGGGCGCGGTCGACCTCGCCACCGGCGCGATCACGCCCGACGCGAGCATGGACGATGGCGTCATGGGGCTGCTGGTCCACGACGGCGACGTGCTGGCCTACGGCGGCACGACCCACATGGGCTACACCGAAGGCATGATCGCGTCGCTGGTGCGCCACGCGACGGTGCCGCCGCCGCCGGCGGTCCCGCCCGAGGACGGCGCGCCGGCGCGTCGGCTGCCGATCACCCGGATGATCGCGCAGGGGGACCACCTGCTGGTGTTCATCTGGAACATCGCCTACGCCGTCGACCCAACGCTGACGTCGTGGACCCGGCTCGCGGCGCTGCCGGCGCGGGTGCGGTGGGGGCGCCCCGACGCGGTCGGCGCCTACCCGGCGATCGTCGACGGGGTGGTCCTGCCCGACGGCGCGGCGGTGATCGCGACGGTGCGCGACGGGCTGTTCCGCATCGACCGCAGCGGCGCGGTCACCGCCCACACGGTGGCCGGCCCGATCGCGTTCGCGCCGGGCCGGGCCTACGTCAGCGACGGCGCCGCGGTGATCGACGACGATGGCGCGCTGTGGCGGCGCGTCGCCGATCGCTGGGAGGCGCTGACCGTGCCGGCGACCATCACCCGCGCGACCGACGTGACGTTCGTGCAGCAGCCCCACGGCGCCGGGCTGGTCGCGGTCGACACCTGGGACGGGCTCCGCATGCTGGCGTGGGGGGCCGGCGCCGCGACCGTCGCCGACGCCGGTCCGGCCGAGGCGTCGTACCCGCAGGTCGTCGGCGTCGGCGACGAGGTGTGGCGCGTCGGGGCGGGCACGCTGTGGCGCTGGCAGCCCGACGGCACGTGGCAGGAGGCCGGCCACTACGTCGAGCGCGACGACGATCACCCGCGGCGCGGCGACGTGGCGATGCCGGTCCGCCTCGCCGGCGCGCAGGTCGGCGCGCACCGGCTGATCGTCGACGGCTGGCACCGGCGCCTGTTGCGGCTGACGATCGGCGGGCGCGGCGGTGCGACGCTCGCCGACGTCGGCGCCGCCGAGCGGGTCATCGCCCTCGACGCCGAGCGTGCGCTGGTGATCGCCGGCGGCGTCGCGCAGGTCTACGTCGCCGCGACCGGTCGCCTCACGCCGTACCCGGTGACGCTGCCGCCGGTGATCGCCGCGGCGCTCGACGCCAGCGGCCGGCTGTGGGTCGCGACCGCGCGCGGCCTGGTGCTGGTCGAGGACAACGTCGCGCGCGCGGTGCCGGTGCCGGCGCTGACCGGCCGGACGATCGTCGACCTGATCGCCGACCCGGCCGGCGGCGTCACCGCGACGCTCGGCGCCGGCGGGCTGGTCCGCGTCACCTTCGATTGATCCGCCGGCGCGCCGTCTGCGCGCGTACCGATCGAGCGCGCGTCAGCGCGGCGATGTCTGCGCGCGTACCGATCGAGCGCGCGTCATCGCGGTGAGCGCAACTCTTCACACGGTCGTGATGGGCTGAGCGGACGTCGTCGGGCAGGGTGGCCGCATATGGACAAGCCCACCGACACCAAGGACGCGAAGCTCTCCCGCACCACCGTCGACGCCGAGGCCGCGCGCGGGGTCATCCCGGCGATCGCGACGCTGGCGATCGACACCGCCGAGATCGGCGCCGCCACCGCGCTCGGCGTCGGCGGCGACGTCCGCACCGAGCTGGCGCGCGGCGTGATCACGGTGATCGACTCGACCGAGGCGCTGCTCAAGAGCGCGTTCACGGTCGCGCGCCGCCTGACCCAGCGCCTCGACGGCGCCGCCGCCGACCTGCTCGGCTCGGTCGAGCGGATCGTCGGCACCTCGGCCAGCGCCGCGCGCACGACCACCCGCGACGCGGCGCAGGTCGCGACCGGCGCGGTCAACGCGGTGATCGCCCCCCGCGGCAACTGAGTTCCAGGGGGCTCGTCGCCGAGCCCCCTCGGCGGGGTCATGCCCCCGCCGAGCCTCCCCCCGCGACGCGAGACTCCCGCCGCGTCGACCGATGCTCGTCCGAATGCCGATGTGTGTCGCGGCGGTCACCAGGCCGGCCGCGTGCGCATCAGCTTGGCCGAGTTGCCGACGTGCAGTGGCTCACGCGAGCTCGAACTCCTTGCAGAACGCGGCGTCGGTCGGCGCCGCGCCGCTGGCGTCGGGGGCGTCGAGCGGCCAGCGCCGCTGGCCCTCGTCGGGCCAGCCGTGCAGGCACGCGCCGCGCGCGGCCAGCCAGAACACGCAGTGCTGGCACGCCGAGCGCAGCTCGTAGCGGCGCGCTTCGTCGATCAGCTGGGGCGTGAGCGGGAACTTCATCCGGGCCTCAATCCAGATCCCAGTCGACGTCGCTGATGCTGCCGGTGCGGCCGATGTCGACCGCGCGGGTCGCCTCGTCGTGGACCGACGACCGCGACGGCGGCGGCGGGCGCGACGGCGCCGGCGCCGGGCGGCCGGCCCGGGCCCGCTCGCGCTCCTTGGCCACCAGCGCGTCGACGTCGCTCATGCGGGTGGCGTCCTCGTCGGGCAGCCGCGCGTAGCGCCGCGACTGATCGCGCGGGCCGAGGTCGATCGAGCCGGTCGCGCTGTCGCCCGAGTACAGCCCGTCGGGATCGTGGCCGCCGTCGTGGCGGGTGGCCTCGTCGTCGAACAGCGCCAGCGGATCGATCGTCGACATCCGGGTGGCGTCGCCCGAGGCCATCAGCGCGCGGGCGTCGATCTGCGCCAGCCGGGTGGCGTCCTCGTGCTGCATCATCGCGCGCGGATCGATGTGGGCCATGCGGGTGGCGTCTTCGCCCGACGCGGCCAGCAGCCGGGGATCGACGTCGGCGGCGCGGGTCGGCTCCTCGCGGTCGAACTCGGCCCGCCGCTCGGCGCTGCGGCGCAGCGTGCGCGGCGCGGCGTCGACCTGCCGGGTCGGCTCCTCGGTGAACTGCACCGGCGGCGGCCGGGTCGGCGGCGCGCGGCGGGTCGGCGGCTCCGCAGCCGGCGCCGGGGCGCGCTGCGCCTTGCCCGGCTTCATCCGCACGCCTGGCCCGAGCTCGATCTCGTCGGCCTTGCCCGAGCGGTTGCGCGGCCCGGCGGCGGTGGCCTTGGCCAGCCCGACGATCACCGCCGGCTTGGCGACGATGTCGTCGACCGGCGGCGCCGCGCTCGGCGCCTTGGCCCGGGGGCGCGCCACTGGCTGCGGCGGCGGGGTGTCGTCGCGGCTCGGCGGCGCCGAGCGGATCGCGGCGAAGTCGACGTACGACACCCGCGACTCCTCGTCGGCCAGGCGGCCGCCCTCGTCGCGCAGCATGCGCAGCACGCGGGTGCGCTCGCCGGCCGACAGCTGGTCGCGGCGGCCCGCGGCGCCGGTGCGCTGGCGCTTGGCGAACTCCGACAGCGGGATCGGCTGTTCGACCTTCTTGCCGGTGGCGAACAGCCCGGTCGCGGCGCGCAGCCACTTCTTGGGGCCGCTGGCGGCGTCGGGCAGCGACACCGCGGCCAGCGCGCGCTCGACCTCCGACGGCAGCCGGTCGCCGGCCGGCGCCGACGGCGCCTGGGCGCGGCCGGTCACCGCCTGCGCGGCCTGGGCCGCGTCCTCGGGGCAATCGGTGACGTCGCCCAGCAGCCGGCGCAGGAAGTCGTCGGACTTGCCCAGCGAGTACTGGTGCGGCCGCAGCACGAACCGCACGCCCAGCTTCTCGAGCCACGTCACCGGCGGGTCGGCGCCGATCAGCACGAACGCGCCGTGGTTGGCGTAGCGCTTCTGCGAGCCGTCGTCGAGCTGCAGGATCACCGCCTCGGGCTCGAACGCGACCACCTGCGAGCCGTACTTGGCCTTGAGCCGCTGCTGCGCGGCGTAGCCCTCGATGGTCTGCCGGTTCTTCGGCGCGGCGCGGTTGAACGACTTGCCGCGGTAGCTGATGATCACGCGGGCGCCGGCGTCGGCCAGCGCCACCGCGGCCTCGACCGCCGAGTCGCCGCCGCCGACCACCAGCACGTCCTTGCCGCGCCAGTCGTCGGGGTCCTCGAGGAGGCTGGCCACCTTGGGCAGGTTCTCGCCGGGCACCTGCAGCGTGCGCGGCTTGCCGCGGGTGCCGGTCGCCAGGATGACCCGCTGCGCGCGGTACTGCGCGACCGTCGTCCGCACGTCGAACGTGCCGTCGCCGAGGCGCTGCACCGACTCGACCGCCTCGCCCTGGTTGATCGTCACGCCGGCGCGCTCGATCAGCTCGCGCCAGATCGCGACCAGCTGCTCCTTGCTCGAGTCGAACACCGGCAGGAGCGACAGGTTGCGGGTGTCGTAGGGCTCCGCCATCACCAGCTTGCCCTTGGGGTAGCGGGTGATCGTCGACGCGATCTCCTGCTCCTTCTCGAGCAGGACGTAGCTGAGGCCGCGCTGGATGCAGGTCAGCGCCGCCGACAGCCCGCCCGGGCCGGAGCCGACGATCGCGACGTCGACGCCGCCCGGCAGGCCGCGCGGCCGCAGCCCGGTGCGCAGCATGTGCTCGATGACGCCGCGGCCGAGGTTGGCGGCGTTCTTGACCAGCGGCTTGCCCGCGACCTCGCCGATCAGGTACTGGCCGGGCACGCCGGTCTGGTAGCTGTCGTCGAGCTCGGGCACCTTGAGCGGCTGCGGCTCGCTGCCCTCGGGGAACATCACCAGCGCCTCGGTCGGGCACGCCCACATGCACGCCTCGCACTGGATGCAGTCGTGGAACCGCAGCACGCGGCTCTTGTTGTTGACCAGGTCGAGGACGTTGGTCGGGCACACCGCGACGCAGGCGTCGCAGCCGGTGCAACGATCGTCGTTGATGTCGTGGATCAGGATGCGCGGCGCGGCGGCCGGCGCGGCGGCCTGGGCGCGCTGGGCCTTGCGCGCACCGAGCATGGTGAACAGCGCCATGACCGCGATGGCCAGCCCGCCCAGGCTGAGGGGTACGACCCAGGTCACCTCCCGAGCTTACGGGCTTTTTCGTCGGCAAGACAACGGCGTTCCGCCCGTTGTGCCGCGCTGTTACAGGGGAGTAACGGCGCCCACGCGCGGTTCAGCCGCTGCTGGCGCCGCGGCCGGCACCACGTGGACGGTGCGGGTGGGGAACGCCATCGCCACGTCGGCCGCCGCGCACAGCTCCATGATCGCGAACAGCGCCTCCTGGCGCAGCGCCAGAAACTCCTCCCACTCGCCGGTCACGAACCACGCCTGGATCCGGACGTCGAGCGACGACGCGCCGAACCCCGCGAACTGCACGCGCAGCTTCTCGGTCCACACCTTCGGCATCGCCCGCAGCCGCGCCTCGATCTGGCCCAGCAGCGCGCGCAGCGTCGCCGGCGGCGTGTCGTAGACCACGCCGATCGTGGTCGCGAACAGGTAGCGATCGCAGGCCGCGAACGACTCCGAGCGGGTGTCGGCGAGGTCGGCGTTGGGGATCGTCACCAGCGTCCGGGCCACCGTGCGGATCCGCGTCGAGCGCAGGCCGATCGCCTCGACGGTGCCCTCGACCTCGCCGACCTTGACGTAGTCGCCCTCGCGGAACGGCCGGTCGACGCCGATCGACAGCGCGCCGAACAGGTTGGCGATCGTCTTCTGCGCGGCCAGCGCCACCGCCAGGCCGCCGATGCCGAGCCCGGCGACGAGGCTGGCCACCGGGACCCCGAGCGCGGCGAGCGCGGTGATCGCCGCGAACACGACGATCAGCAGCTTGGCGATGCGCGCGCCCATCGCCAGCAGCGACAGCGTCGCCGGGCGATCCTTGGCCCACGATCGGTTGCTCAGCGTCAGCCGGGCCACGTCGACGAACCGGAACGCCATCCAGATCACGACCAGCGTGGTCAGCACGTTGAGCCCGGTGGCCGAGATGCGCGCCGCCGCCGGCGTCAGCGGCAGCGCCGGCAGCGCCAGCCAGCCGGCCATCACCGCCGGCACGATCGCCAGCGGCCGGCGCAGCCGCGTCACCAGCGCGTCGTCCCAGGTGGCCTCGCTGCGGCGCGCCGCGGCCGCCAGCGCGCGGTGGATCAGCACGCCGACGATCCAGCCGATCACCATCGCCAGCACCAGCACGCCGCTGCCCACCACCCACGCGGCGCCGCGCTCGCCGAGTCGCTCCTTGAGTTCCTGCATCGCGCGGGTTCTACATCACCGCGCGGCCGCGAGCACCGCGCGGTGCGCGACGTCGCGCAGGGTGGCGCGGGTCGCGGCGTCGAGCTCGAGCCGGGGCGCGTCGGTCGGCGGCTGGCCGCTCAGCGTCTCGACCAGCACCGCCGCGGCCAGGTACGCGCCCGCCGCGCTGGGGTGGCTGCCGTCGGGATCGAACAGCTCGAGGGTGGGCGCCTCGGCCAGCGCCAGCCGCCGCGCCTCGCCGACCGGGGCCACCCGCGCCTGGGTGCGCGTCGCGGCGGCGGCGTAGCCCGCGGTGAGCCCGTCCTGCATCGCCGCCGGCGTGCCGCCCGACGCCGGGTCGGCGTAGAACGGGTCGCCGGCCCGGCGGGCCCAGGTCTGGTAGAAGACCACCTCGGCGCCGGCGCTGGTCGCGGCGCCGGCCAGCAGGTCGGCGTGGGTCGCGAAGCCCGCGGCGTCGAGCAGCGGCTCCTGGCTCTGGCCCTGCAGCACGACGATCGCGTGGCCGCCGGCGGCGATCGCCGCGCGGGCCGCGCCGTTCCAGTGGTCGCGCAGCGCGGCGCCGCCGACGGTGACGCTGGTGGTCGTGAGCGGCGCGGCCGGCGCGGCCAGCGCGGCGACCTCGACCGGCAGCTCGAAGTAGTACGTGTAGCTGTTGCCGACGAACAGCACCGCGCGCGGCGGCGCGGCGTCGCTGGCCGCCGCGTCGACCGGGGGCGCCGCGTCGGTGGTCGCCGGCCGCGGGGCGCGCCCGCAGGCCGCGACGCTGGCCAGGAGCGTCAGGATCCACGCGCGGCGTCGCATCCGCCGAGCCTACCGCACGGCGCGGCGCGGCGGTCAGCCGGCGGCGAGGTCGGGGCGGGTCCGGCGGCGCGCGCGGGGCGACGGCAGCACGCCGCCGCGGCCGCGCCAGCGCCGGCGATCGGTCCACCCGGCGTAGCCGTCGACAGTCCACGCGCTGGCGTGCCAGCCGAACCAGAAGCGTCCAGGGGCGACGTCGCCGTGGCGCAGCGCGCGCCCGATCAGCCGCGCGCAGCGGGTGACCCGGTAGGCGAGCGCCGGCCGGCCCACGCCCGACGCCGCCAGCGTGGTCTCGGGCGCGAAGTGGGTGTTGACGCCGAAGCCGAAGACGTCCTGGATCAGCCCGACCGTCGTCGTCGCGATGTTGAAGACGAAATGGAACGGCCCGGCCAGCGGCAACGCCAGCAGCTTGTGCCAGTGGCCGCGCAGGTCGTGGTCCTGGATCATCGCCAGCAGCGTCGCCGCGCCGCGCACGACCAGGTTGAACAGGAAGCCCAGCACCAGGAGCGCCAGCCAGGTCGCCGGCCGATCGGCCAGCGGCCACAGCAGCACGCCGACCAGGATCGTCGCGTGGATGAACAGCAGCAGCAGCAGGTCGGCCATCACCCACGCGCCCAGATCCCAGGCGAAGTACGGCATCCGACCGAAGCGGTGCAAGAGCCACGGCCGCGACGAGTTCCACCGCACCCGCTGCTTGAACAGCGCGCGGATCGCGGTCGGCGTCGCGGTGTACACGCGGGCCAGCGGGTCGTACGCGATCGGCCGCACGAACCACGAGCGCACCAGCCGCGCCAGCGCGTGCAGCGGCGAGCGCGGCAGCTCGAGATCGATCTGGCCGTCGCGCCAGCGCGCCGACATCGCCAGCCACGCCAGCCAGGTGTCGTCGCCGGGGCCGGCGGTGGCGTGGACGTTGGGCTCGCCGCGGAAGTCGGCGAACCGCGGCGGGCGCGCGCCCAGCCACCACGCGACGACGTCGCGCCAGCGGAGCGCCTGCATGTACGCGGCGTGGCGCGCCTGGTGCTGGTGCAGCGTGGTCCAGGTGGCGTACAGCGCGCCCGACACGCCGGTCACCGGCAGGAGGCCGTTGTTGTTGCGGGTGATGCTGATCGACGTCATGTACTCGCGCGCCACCTGCAGCGCGAGCTGGTAGCGCATCGTGAAGAAGCCGCGCCACCCGGCCCAGTAGTGGGCGCGGCGCACCAGCACGTTCGACGCGACGATCATCGGCCGCTGCCGGGTCAGCCAGCCCGGCCGCACCAGCGTCGCGACCATCCGCTCGAGCGCGCGCGGCCCGAGCACGCCGTCGGCGTCCATGTTGAAGAACACCGGCGGCAGGCAGGGCACCTCGCCGCCGGCGACCGCGGCCTCGGCGCGGGCCAGCCCGGCGGCCACCGCGACGCCCTTGCCGGCGCGCTGCGGCACCTTGGCGACCAGCACGGTGGCGGCGCCGCGGTAGCCGCGGGCCCAGCCCTCGAGCTCGGCCACCAGCGCCGGGCGATCGTCGCTGCCGTCGATCGCCATCACCAGCACGACCCGGCCCGGGTAGCGGTTGTCGACGACGGTGGCCGCGGCGTCGCGCAGGCTGTCGACGTCGTCGCGGGTCTTCAGCAGGGTCGGGATGACCACCAGCACGTCGACCGCCTCGGCCGCGGCCAGCGGCCGGAACCGGGTGAGCCCGGCGGCCCGCGCCAGCGTCTGCAGCCACACGCCGAGGTAGCCGGAGTAGTACAGCACCAGGCCGATCAGGAACGGACGCCACAGCCCGCCGAGGATCTCGACGCCGTCGGCCCGGCCCAGGCTCCAGAAGATCGACTCCATGGCGGGCTCCGCGGGCTAGCGACGCACGCGCAGCACGCGTTCGCGCACCGCCGCGGCGTCGGTCAGGTGCAGCACGACGTACTGGCCGCGGGCGAGCTTGCCCCACGGGTCCTGGGTCACGACCTCGCCGGGCACCAGCTCGGTGATCGTGCCGACCTGGCGACAGCGGAACACGCCCCACGTGCAGTCCATGATCCGCGCGCCCGGCGTCACGCCGCTCAGCTGGTCGTACGGCACGAACGCGATGTCGGTGGCCTTGGTCATCGCGCGGTACAACGGCCGCGCCTCGAGCTCGGCCAGCAGCTCGCGCTGGGTCGCGGCGCTGTCGATCGCCACCGCTCGCAGCGCGCGCTGGCCGACCGCCTCGGCGCGCAGCCGCTCGATCTCCAGCTCGACGCGCGCGGTGTGCTCCTCGCCGGCGGCCAGCTCGGGCATCGTCCGGCCGGCGTCGCGGTCCTCGCCGCGCAGCGCGCGCAAGGCCGAGCGGGTCTCGGCGCTGCGGGTGCCGGCCTCGGCCAGCTGGCGGTCGAGCTCGGTCAGCTCGAGCGCGAGCTGATCGCGCACCTGCTCCTCGCGGTCGAGCGCGGTCCGCTCGATCATGCCGGCGGCGAGATCGGTCCGGGCCCGGGCCACCAGCTCGGTCTGGCGCTGGCCCAGCTGCACCAGCAGCGCGCGCTGGCGGCGCAGCAGGTCGGTCGCGGTGTCGAGCCCGCTGGCGGCGCGGGCGCTGGCCTCGGTCTGCCAGCGCCGCGTCGTCGTCGCGTGGTCGCGCAGCTTGTCGAGGCGGACCACCGCGGCGTCGATCGCCGCCAGCTCGCCGTCGATGCGCGTGACCTCGGCGTCGAGGCGGGCCAGCTCGGCCAGCTGGCGCTGGCGCTGCATGCGCAGCGCGGCCACGCCGTCGCTGTCGGGCGACAGGTGCAGCGGCGCGATCCACGAGTCGGTGACGACGAAGTAGACCTCGCGGCCCAGCCAGCCGAGGCCGCCGACGGTCGCGACCAAGAGCGACAGCGCGAACAGCCGGCCGGTCCACGACGTGGCCGGCCCGGCGTCGACGCCCGGCAGCGGCGCGATCTCGGCGGTGATCGGCTGCCGCGGGGCGACCACCTCCGGCAGCGCCGGGATGGCACGCGCGCGTTCGAGCGCGGCGGCGGCCTCGTCGGCCTCGGTGACGACGCGGAGCGCCTGGGTCATGGGGCACCTTCCGACAGCGTGCGGTGTTGGCGTTCGAGCACCTCGAGCCCGGCGCGGCGCGCCTCCAGCTCGAGGCGGGTGAGCGTGATGCGGGCGCGCAGCCCGCGGGCGGCGTCGCCGTCGAGGCCGGCCAGCTGCGCCTCCTGCGCGGCGAGGTCGGCCAGCTCGGCGTCGAGCTCGCGCAGCTCGGCGGCCAGCGTGGTCGCGCTGGCCGTCAGCACCTGGCGCAGCCGGGCCAGCCGCGCCACCGGGCTGCGGACGTCGTCGGTCAGCTCGCCGGCGCGGGCCCGGGCCAGGCGGCGCTCGGCGGCCCGCTGCCACGGCCGGCCCAGCGAGTAGCCGACCTCGGCCACGACGAACCAGTCGAGGCGCTCGCCGCCGGCGGCGCCGCCGCGGACCTCGAGCTGCCAGGCGCTCAGCGCGCGGGTGTCGGCGCGGCGCCGATCGACCTGCGCCACCGCGCGCCGGTAGCCGTCGGCCAGCGCCGTCAGCGACGCCGGCGCGTCGGCGGCCGGCTCGTCGTCGAGCAGCGCCCGCTGGTGTTCGAGATCGGCCGCGCGTCGGGCCAGCGTGCGCTGGCGCTGGCGTAGCTCGTCGAGCTCGAGCGCGGTGCCGCGGCCGCTGGCGAGCCGGGCCCGGGCCTCGTCGACCAGCGCCGCGACCTCGGGCGCGTGGGCCGCGAGGTAACTGAGCTCGCTGGCGATCGCCGCGCGCTCGCCGGCGCGTGGGCCGATCGCCAGCACGCGCTCGATCGTCTCGGCCAGCGCCTCGCGCACGCACTCGGCGCTCGCGACCCGCTCGATCGCGCGGCCGCGCAGCATGTCGATCGGCGACACCGCGAGCGCCACCCGCGCCTGCAGGCCACCGCCGACCGCGGCGGGGTCGCCGGCGGTGGCGGCCACCGGCGCGCGCGCGCCCTCGACCTCGAGCCGCGGCGCGTAGAGCAGCGCCGCCTCGGCGCGGGCCTCGGCGGTCAGCCGATCGCACGTCGCGTCGGCGCGGGCGCCGCGGACGGCGGCCAGCACGGCCACGGCGGTGAGAGCAGCTCGAGTCATCATCGGCGCCGTTGCCCGGCACCTCCCTGGCTCGACCGGCTGCGCCAAAGGTTGAGCCCCGCCCGCTACCCGATCTCACCCCCACGGGGTTGGTGGGCCTGGTACGCTGCCCAACCACTGATGCCTACGCGGCGCTGGCTCCTCACGATCGCGGTCCTGGCCTTCGCGTGTCGTTGCGCCCCGGTCGCGACGCCGACGCCCACGGCGGCGGTCGCGCGCACCGCGTACGTCCGCGACGGCGCGGCGCTGATCGCCTCGCCCGCCGCCCGCGCCGCGCTGATCGACCGCATCGGCCGCGGCCAGCTGCGCGGCGTCGCGCCCTATCAACTTTCGCCGCTGCTGGTCGATGCCGATGGGCGCACCCGCCTCGCCGGGTGGATCGACGAGGTGCACCGCGCCGGCGGCCAGGTGATCGTGCCGGTGGCGGGGATCGACCGCGTCGACGCGCTGGCGCGGGTGGTGGCCGAGCACCCCGGCACGTGGATCGACGGCGCGGTCACCGAGGTCGAGTACTGGAACCAGCCCGATCGCGCCGGCGCGCTGGCCGAGCTGGAGGCGCTGCTCGACGCGCTCGCCGCCCAGGGATCGGCGCTCGCGCCGGGGCACGCCCTGCGCATCGGCGCGTACCTCGGGTACCCGACCGCGGCCGAGGCCGCCGAGCTGGCCGCCCGCCTCGACTTCGTGCACCTCGACTACAGCGTCGCGTCGCCGCGCGACGCCTGGGCCCACGTCCACGCCAAGGGCGGGCCGCTGCGCGATCGCTACGCGTGGTTCGCCGAGGCCGGCGTCGAGGTGTGGCCGATCTTCTACGCCACCGGCGAGGTCGACATGGCGGCCAGCCTCGCGGTGTTCGGGCTGGGTGGCGTCGAGGCGCGGTTCGCGGCCGACCTCGCGGCCGATCCCGCCTACGGACGGCTCGCGGTCGCCGGCTTCGCGTACTTCACGCTCGAGGCGGTGCCACAGACGGCGTGGGAATCGCGATAAGGTGCCCGGCGGCCGCAGCGGCCCGAGGAGTCTCGCGATGACGATCAACGACACCACCCGCCACGAGATCAGCGCCCGGGTCGGGCTGCCGGGCGCGATCGGCGCCGCCGCGGCGCTGCTCAGCCACGAGGCCGACCTGGGCCCCGCGCAGCTGGCCGAGGTGACCCGGCTCTACGCCATGCTCGAGGTCGCGTTCCTCGCGGCCGCCGCCGACGGCGAGATCAACGACGCCGAGGCCGACAACCTCGGCGCGACCCTGTCGGGCTGGCTCGGCACCGAGCTGCCCGAGGAGACCGTCGAGCACGTCATCGAGCGCTTCATCGCCGCCTACGACGCCGACGGCCGCGAGGCCCGGCTGGTGGCGATCGCCGGCGTGCTCGATCCCGCGGCGCGGCGGCTGGCGTACACGCTGGCGTGCCTGGTGGTGCTGTGCGACCTCGAGCTGCACGACCACGAGCTCGACGTGCTGGGCGTCATCGCGACCGGCCTCGAGCTGTCGCAGGACGAGGCCCAGGCCACGTTCGAGGCGATCCAGGATCACGTCGAGACCGTCGTCGCCAACGCCCGGGCGTGATCGCCGATCACGGCACCGGCAGCTTCAGCGCGTACCAGTAGAACGGCGCGAGCACCGGCGTCCCGCCGGGCGTGCGCGCCAGGCACGCGTCGAGCGCCATCGACTTGTGGTAGTCGGTTGGGCCGCACGCCGGCGTCGCGCGGGTGACGAAGGTGTGGCGGCAGGTGTACGCCGCGTAGTCGCCGCCGACGACGTCGAGGTCGACCGCGGTGCCCTTCGCGCCCATGCCGTACAGCGCGAACACCTCGGGGCTGTAGTTCCACGCGCCCTCGAGGCCGTGGACCGCGCCGAACTGCCGGCTGCCCGGCGTCATCCGCGGCGTCGTCGACCACGGCGTCGGCACCAGCAGCTCGTCGTCGTTGCCCGGCGTCAGCATGCCGTCGCCGTCGAGGTCGCACATCGCCGGGTCGCTGACGGTCAGCGGGCACAGCGTCGAGTCGGCGCCCTTCGACGCGTAGATCGCGCGCGCCACCAGGTGATCGCGCGCCAGCATGCCGGCGTGGCCGCCGCCCTGGGACCAGCCGCCGACGGCGATCTTCGACCAGTCGAGCCCGGTGCCGCCGGCGGTGAGGAAGCTGCTGGCGCCGCTCTGCGGGACGTTCTGCGCCAGGTACTGCACCAGCCGCAGGATGCGGTGCTCGATCGCGTTGGCCGGGCTGACGTCGACGCACGGCGAGTCGTGCACCGCGCTGCCGTAGATCATCTCCTGGCGAACGCCCTCGTCGCAGGCCGGGTTGGCCACGCCGCACACCGGATCCATCGGCACGCCGCAGCGATCGCCGACCGAGGTCTCGTTGTCGTAGGCCAAGGACACCGTCACGTAGCCGGCGGCGGTGCCGAGGGCGACGATCGTGTCGTAGTTCCCGGGCTCGGCGCCCGAGCCCGACATCCACACGAACAGCTGCCCGTTGCGATCGGCGGCGTTGGTCGGCGCGCTCACGACGTGGCGCTTCATCTGCATCTGGACCACGTCGTCGATCGTCTCGCCGCCGCGCGCGGTGTCGCTGGGGCGGATGAGCGCGCTGGTGACTGGCACGGTCGGCACGGTCGCCAGCCCGCTCACGTCGCAGGCCGCCGCCGGGGCGTCGATCGGCGGGGCGGCGTCGATGGCGACGGCGGCGTCGGGGTCGGGCGGGGCGGCGTCGACGCCGGGGTCGACCGGGTCTCCGTGGCAGGCGGCGAACAGCAGCACGGCGGCGAGCGGGGTGGTGCGCATGGGCCGGGCGGTCTTGCACGCCGCGTGCGCGCGCAAGTGCGCGAGCACGCTCTGCCACCGGGATCCGTGGGCGCCGGCGCCCGGCGGCCAGGCGGGACCCGCGGGTCCCATCGCCCGCGCGCGTGGTGGCGCTACTCGGGGCAGGGGTCCGACACCAGCAGCCCGTCGGTCGGGTACGCGACCGAGCGCACCAGCGCCACGTGCGCGAGGAGCGCGCGATCGATCGTGCTGGTGCGCGCGCCGTACGGGTACGCGAACACCCGCGGCGCGAAGCCGGCCGCCGTCAGCGCGGCCACGCTCGGCAGGACCTCGTCGCGGACGTAGGCGTCGAGCCCGGCCTCCTGGACCGCCTCGGGGGCGCGCAGGTGGTGGACGCCGTGGGCCTCGACGTCGTGCCCCCGCCGGGCCAGCTCGGCGAGCCCGGCGCGCGCGGTCGCGTCGAGCTCCTGGAACCGGGTCACGAAGAACGTCACCCGGAGCTGGTAGCGGTCGAGCATGTCCGCCAGCCCCAGCCACGCGGCCACGTCGTCGTCGTCGAAGCTGAGCGCGAGGCCGGCGCGCGCGGGCGGGGCGTCGGCCAGCTCGGCGTAGGTCACGCTCGCCAGGCCGCGCCGCGCGGCGCCGGCGGCGATCGCCTCGATCCGCGCCGGGTCGACCAGCCGCCCCGGCGCGTGCGCGTAGAGCTGGACCACGACGCCCTCGTCGCGGGCGCGGTCGAGCGCGCCGTCGATGCTGGCCTGGTCCTCGTGCACCGCGCGGTCGATCGACGCCGCGCACAGCACCCGCGGCCCGGGGCCGCGGTAGTAGATCTGGTCGACCTCGGCCAGCGGCGAACGACACGCCGCCACCAGCGCGAGCGCCACGGCCGCGGCCCAGGCGCCGCGCGGTGCGCTAGGCTGCCGCCGATCATGGTCCGGGCGCTCGCCGTCTTCGCCTCGCTGGTCATGGCCGCGTCGGCCGCCACCGCCGACGACGCCCACGTCTCGCGGCTGCCGCCCGGCCAGATCCGGATCGCCGCGGTCGAGCAGCGCAGCCTCGCCCCCGCGTCGCCGGGCGCGCCCTGGTCGCTGGCGATCGACGCCGTCGTCGGCGTCACCAGCCGGCTGTCGCTCGGGCTGAGCCACAGCGCGCTCGCGCTCGGGCGCGCCCGTGGGGGCGGCGGCTGGTGTCGCCAGAGTGACGCGCACGTCTGCGCGGCATCCTACGCCGGCGGCTACCTCGACGCACGGTGGGCCGCGCCCGGCCTGCCGGGGATCGATCTGCTGGCCCGGCTCGGCGTCGACGGGGTCGCGCCGTGGAAGCCGGTGGTGCGGCTCGGCGCCGCGGTCGGTCGCCGCGCCGGGCGCTGGTGGTGGGGCGGGCAGGCCGAGGTGGCGATCGCGCTGGGCAACCGCGCGCGCGGCAACGGCGACGCGGTGGTCGCGCCGCTGTGGGGCGGCCGCGAGCTCGGGCGGGTCGCGGTGTGGATGCAGTCGGGGCTGCGCGGCCCGATCGACGACTTCGACGAGGCGTTCGAGATCCCGGTGCTGATCGGCGCCTCGACGCACGTCGGCGCGGCGGTCGTCGGCGCCCGCGCGGGGTTCGCGCAGCTGCTCGGGCCACAGAACTCGGCCAACCTGCGCGCCGGCGAGGTGTGGCTGGCGTGGACGCGCTGATCGGGCGAGCGCGCGTCGCGGGATGACTCAGCGCTTGCCAGCCGCTTCGGACGAGCACCGGTCGACGCGGCGGGAGCCTCGCGTCGCGGGGGGAGGCTCGGCGGGGGCATGACCCGCCGAGGGGGGCTCGGCGACCTGATCATTCATCCCATCTCCACGGCGGGCGAACTCAGCCGCCCGCGAACGACGCCAGCATCGCCCGCAGCCGCGCGCGCGCGGTGGGCTCGCCGACCGCGCGATCGATCTCGCGGCGCACCCGGCTGGCGATCGCCAGGCGCCCGACCCGCACCGCGGTCCGGGTGACCAGCCCGACCCCGAGCAGCGCCAGCGGGCCGTCGAGGAACTGACGGAGCGTGACGTCGACCATCGCGTGCAGCCCGGCGGCCAGCGTCGCCGGCGACGCGTCGGCGGCCAGCGCCGGCCCCAGCACCCGCGCGAAGTCGGCGTCGATCGCGAAGTGGATCGTCGGCGGGGTCGCGCGCTGGTGCGCGTCGAGGAACGCCACGAAGGCGGTGGCGCGGGCCAGGTCGGTGCGGCGCGCCGACGAGCCGATGATCGACTCGGCCAGCTCGCGGATCATCGTCGCGGTGCGCTGGCCGGCGCCGGGGCCGCGCGCCGCCGCCGCCAGCGGGCGCACGAACCCGTCGACCAGCGTCTCGACCCACGCGTTGCCCACCACCCGGGCCAGCTCGCGCAGCTGCGCCTCGTCGGCGGCCGCGGCCACCGCCTCGCGCAGCGCGAGCGCGGCGGCGGTCAGCGCCGGCCCGGCCGCGACGGCGAACTCGCCCGCGGCGGCGGCGGCTTCGATCGTGGGCGTGGCGTGCTCGGGCACGGCGGCCGACGCTACACCGAGCGCGCGCCGCTGGGAACGCCGGCGCTCGCGGACTCGCGCCGGGCGCGGCCTGCTCGACCCGGTCCCGGGATGCGCGCTAGCGATCGGCGCAGCAGCGGTAGTCGTACGGGTCGATGACGGCGTGGGTCGACGTGTCGCCGCACGCCGCGTAGCCGCGCTTCTGCGCGATGCCGGCGCTCTCCTCGGCGACCCACTCCCACTCCAGGTTGGCGCCGGCGCCGTCGTTGGCCATGTCGATCAACCCGACCGCGCAGCCGCACGCCTCGGCCCACTCGGCGTCGGTGCACAGCCGCGCGCCGGTGGCCGCGCACAGATCGCGGGCGTCGGTCCACGACGCGTTGCCGCGCTCGGCCAGGTCGACGCACACCCGGCTGTCGGTGCAGGTCGGCACCATGCCCAGGGGGCACGCGGCCAGGCCGTCGATCCCCGCGTCGACCGGCGCGTCGACCTCGGCGTCGACCTGCGCGTCGTAGCCGATCCGCCCGCACGCCAGCGCGGCGAGCGGCGCGATCGCGGCGAGCCAGCGGCCGAGCACGGCGCCAATCATACGTCAGCGCGCCGGTCCCAGCTCGACGAACTGCCAGCGGCGCGTCGCCGCCAGCTCGACGAACGCGCGCACGTTGGCCGACAGCAGGCGCGCGCTCGGGTAGACGAGGTGGATCGGCGACGGCGGCGGCTCGAACCCCGGCAGCACGACCTGCAGCCGGCCCGCCGCGATCGCCTCGGCCGCCTGGTAGGCGAGCACCATCGCGATCCCGCCGCCGCGCTCGGCGTGGCCGACCGCCGCGTCGGCGCTGTTGGTCACCAGCCGCGGCGCGACCGGCACCCGCAGCTCGCGGCCGCGGGCGACGAACCGCCACTCGCGGGTCGGGGTCAGCGCGGTGAACTGGATCGTCGCGTGGGCGGCCAGGTCGGCCGGGCCACGCAGCCGGCGGTGCGCCGCGAGGTAGCGCGGCGCGGCGACCAGCACCCGCCGGGTCGCGCCGACCTTGCGGGCGGTCAGCGACGAGTCGTCGAGGTGGCCGATCCGCAGCGCCACGTCGACGCCGTCGTCGATCAGGTTGGCCAGGTGGTCGCTCAGGTGCAGCTCGCCGATCACCGCCGGGTGCCGCGCGAGGAACTCGCACAGGAGCGGCGCCACCTCGAGGCGACCGAACACCCGCGGCGCCGCCACCACCAGGCGGCCGGCCGGCGCCAGCCGCTCGGCGCGGGCGTTGGCCTCGGCGTCGGCCACCTCGCCGAGGATGCGCCGGGCCCGCTCGAGGTACCGGGCCCCGGCGTCGGTCAGCCCGACCGCGCGGGTCGTGCGGTGCAACAGCCGGATCGCCAGGTGCGCCTCGAGCGCGGCGACCAGGCGGGTGACCTTCGGCGGGGGCAGCCGCAGCCGCCGCGCCGCCGGCGCGAAGCCGCGCAGCTCGGCCACGGCGACGAAGGCGGTCATGGCGTCGAGGCGATCCATGCCACTATTTCAATCATTGAAATAATCTAGTGTCAAAGCCGAGGATTGTTGCAGCCGCGCGGCGGCCCCATGGTGGCGGTCACGGACGCTTCGTCCGCGTTCACTCACCCGGAGCTCGCCATGTCTCGCATCGCCGTCCCCGCCACCGTCGCCGCCACCCCCGCCGCCGCGCAGCCGCTGCTCGCCGGCGTCCAGCAGCAGCTCGGCAGCGTCCCCAACCTGTTCCGGCTGGTCGCCACCAGCCCGGCGACCCTCGAGGGCTACCTCGGCCTCGCCGGCGGCCTGGGCAAGGGCCGGCTCGACGTCGCCACCCGCCAGCGCATCGCGATCGCGGTCGCCGAGCGCAACGGCTGCGGCTACTGCCTCTCGGCCCACACCTACCTCGGCCGCAACCTGGCCAAGCTCGACGACGCCGAGCTCGCCGCCAGCCGCGACGGCACCTCGCGCGACCCGCGCGCGGCCGCCGCGGTGCGGTTCGCGGTGCAGGTCGTCGAGGCCCGCGGCCACGTCCGCGACGCCGACCTCGCCGCGGTGCGCGCCGCCGGCTGGGGCGACGCCGAGGTGCTCGAGATCATCGCCCACGTCGCGCTCAACACCTTCACCAACTACGTCAACACCATCGCGGCGACGCCGATCGACTTCCCGGTCGTCGCGCCGCTCCCCCGGTGATCCCATGCCGCGCTTCCACCAGCTGGTGTTCACGCCCGGCGTGCAGGCGGTGCAGGCCGCCCACGGCAGCGGCGCCGCCTACGCGCGCGCCCTGGCCCGCGGCGGCGGCGATCGCCTCGGCCCCGACGAGGCCGCCTTCATCGCCGACCGCGACAGCGCGTACCTCGCGACGGTCGGCGAGGGCGGCTGGCCGTACGTGCAGCACCGCGGTGGCCCGCGCGGCTTCCTCCGCGTCCTCGACGAGCGCACCCTCGGCTTCGCCGACGTCCGCGGCAACCGCCAGTACGTCTCGGTCGGCAACCTCGGCCACGACGATCGGGTGGCGATGATCCTCGTCGACTACCCGGCCCAGGCGCGGCTGAAGCTCCTGGCCCGGGCCCGGCTGGTCGATCGCGCCGACGACCCCGCGCTGGCCGAGCGCCTGACCCCGCCGGAGTTCGCCGGCAAGGTCGAGCGCAGCGTCGTGCTCACCGTCGAGGGCTTCGACTGGAACTGCCCGCAGCACATCGTGCCGCGCTTCACGCAGGACGAGATCGATCGCGCGCTGACGCCGGTGCGCGAGCGGCTCGCCGAGCTCGAGCGCGACAACCAGGCGCTGCGCGCGGCGCTCGCGGCGCGGCCGTAGTCGACGGACCGACGGCGCGGCGCGTCCCTGGCGCCCGCGCGGCGAGCGCCGCCATCGCGCCGCCCGGCCCGAAAATGCGTTCGGCGGCCGTAACCGGCCGCCGAGCTTGGTGTGTCCCCTTCGAAGGTTCGCGAGTCGTGGGCACCGAGCCAACCTGACGTCACCGTCGTGCTGGCTGCCTCTCGTGGAGCTGGCTGCGCTTGCGAGTGTTGTAAGAGCTGTCGTATCGGCGCTTGTGGGTTACGCCGTTCCCATCATTGCCTCGCCGTTTCCGGCGGACCGAGATGGTGTTCCGAGCAGTTCCGTCGTCCCGAGTTCCAAAGAAGCCGGGGTCATCCTCGTGTGCGCTTCGCTCTCCTCCAGAGTTGGTCGTGTCCGCGTCGGCCCGTTCGCTTTCGTTCCCGGGCGCCTTCCATGGGGTCTGGTTCCTCTTCGCGACGTCGATCCAGCGAGTCCACTTACCGGCGAGCGTCCCAGGCTCGCCTACGTTCCGCCCACAGCGTTTCGCACGCTCTCGACGGCTTACTCCTCGCTGAGTCTTGCAGATCTGTTTCGCTCTGCTGCCACGTCCAGGATTCCGCGTCGGGGTTGCTCCCCCGGCCAAGCCGTACCACCTCGTCGGTGGCCGCTGCCCTCGCGCCGTTGGCGCCGCGCCTCTGTCGCCGGTGTTACCCGACGACGCCAAGCCGCGTCGCGTCGACCTCAGGGCCTTGCTCCAGGCCGGGATCCGGTGCGCGACCTCGAGGGGTTAGCCCGCGGCCGTGTCCGTGTCCCTTCGCTTGCGTCTCCCTCGGACTCTAGCTGCCGATCTTGCCCCGGCGATGAACCGCGGCTCCACCCTCGACCTTCTCGCGCACCGCTCGAGTGCTGCGCGCGCTGGCCCTGGCGTTTCGATCGACCGACAGCGTCGATGCTCTATCTCTAGATCATCCTTCCGTTCGAGATTTCCGGCCGTCCGCTGCCCCCGGTTGCCCGAGGACCTCGGCGAGGCCCACCACGCTCGAGCAGTCCGTTACGACCGCCGAACGCAGCGAGGTATTGCAGTCGATGTGCCAGCCTCGTTCGCGGCGCAACTGTGCGGGCGCTCGTCGCGGCGCGCGCGCGGCGACGTCTGCGCTCCCGACACCGCTGTGGATAAGCTCTGGACCCGATGTGCACCGCGGGCGCAGGCGCCAGCGACGACCGCGGCTTGGGCGTCCGGCGTCGCTGGTGACGACACTGTCGGGAGCAGAGACACCGCGCGATCGACTCGACGGCCGCCGGGATCTCGGCGTATTTTCGCGGCCGCCATGCGTACCCGTCTCGCCGTCACCCTCCTGCTCGTCGCCAGCAGCGCCTGCAACTCCGCCGAGGAAGGCGCCAAGGAGGCCAAGCGTGAAGCCGAGGCCGAGCGCGCCAAGCAGGCCGCCGAGCTCAAGCCGGTCGATCGCGTCAAGCCGCCGGTGGCTCAGGGCACCCGCCTCAAGTGCGATCAGATCATGGACCCGCCGGCGTACACCGAGGCGCTCGGCGAGCTCGACCCGCTGACCGTCCGCGACTCGACCGGCGCGATGGCCGACGCCACGGTGTCGTGCTCGCTGATCCGCGGCGGCCTGCGCCCCGACGCCAAGGCCCAGGAGAAGCTGCTCAAGAAGAACGGCCGCCTCGGCGTGCTGCCCGGCGACGAGATCTGCAACGTGACGCTCTACTGCTGGGTGGTCGAGGACGAGGCCAAGTTCCGCGACCGCTGCAAGGCGACCACCACCGAGATGAAGGCCCCCGACGAGGGCAACACCGGCGGCTTCGCCTGCAAGGAGACCCGGCCCTCGGGCGAGTTCGACATCGACTCGTTCAAGTTCTTCGACACCGACACCAAGTGCATCATCGGCGTCCGCGGCGGCCCGAGCATGAGCGACAACGAGAAGATCGCCGCCTGCACCCGCGTCGCGCGCGAGTCGATCGGCCCCGACCACATCAAGGCCGACTCGCCGGCGCGCTACACCGACGCGCCGCCGGCTGCGCCGGCGCCGTGATCTCGAGAGGGCCTTTCGCAAAGGCCCAGGTGGTGGCAGGTGGTCCGCGGCGCCGCATGCGCCGCCAAGGTCGGTCGGGGACGCCGGCTCGCCCCACCCGAACCGCGAGCTCGTGGCTTGCGGGCTCGTGTCCTGATCAACCTGGGTGAGGGGCGCGAGCCCTCCGGGTCGCATCCGTCGCAGCGGTCGCAGGCGCGATCGCGCCGCGCCAGGGTTGCCGTCGGACACCGCCGCCCGTACGGTCGGCGTCCGGAGGATCCCATGCACGTATCGAACTTGCGCGGCTGGCTGATCGGCCTGGCGCTGGTGGCCGCCGCGCCCGCTTGGGCCCAGCCCGGCGCCGGCGCGGTCGCCGCCCCCGCTCCGGCGCAGGCCGCCCCGGCCCTCGAGCACCAGAAGTACGTCCTGCCCAACGGCCTCGAGGTGATCCTCGCGCCCGACCCGCGGGTGCCGCTGGTCGCGGTCAACGTCTGGTACCACGTCGGCAGCGGCTGCGAGGTGCCGGGCAAGACCGGCTTCGCCCACCTGTTCGAGCACATGCTGTTCCAGGGCTCGAAGAACGTCGGTGAGGATCGCCACTTCGACATCCTCAAGAACATCGGCGCCGATGGCGTCAACGGCACCACCAACCCGGATCGCACCAACTACTTCGAGGTGGTGCCGTCCAACCAGCTCGAGACCGCGCTGTGGCTCGAGAGCGATCGCATGAGCCACCTGCTCGAGCTGGTGACCCAGAAGTCGCTCGACAACCAGATCGAGGTCGTCCGCAACGAGCGCCGCCAGCGCTACGACAACGTCCCCTACGGCAAGGCCCGGTTCGCGCTGTACGAGGCGATGTACCCCGAGGGCCACCCGTACCGGTACCTCACGATCGGCCGCCACGAGGATCTGGCCGGCGCCTCCCTCGAGGACGTCAAGAACTTCTGGCGCACCTGGTACGTGCCCGCGAACGCGACGCTCACGATCGTCGGCGACTACGATCCGGCGACGATCCGCGCGTCGATCGCCAGGTGGTTCGGCTCGCTGCCCACCGCGCAGAAGCCGGCCCTCGTGCAGGTGCCGGCGCCGGCGCCGCGCGCCGCGCGGATCGAGGTCGAGGACGGCTTCGCCAAGCTGCGCCAGATCACCTGGGCCTTCCACAGCCCGGCCAACTTCGGCGCCGGCGACGCCGAGCTCGACATCCTGGCCAACGCGCTCGGCGCCTCGGGCACCGGCCGGCTGTACAAGACGCTGGTCCACGAGCGCCAGCTGGCCCAGAGCGTCAGCGTGTTCCAGAACGGCTCGCAGTTCTCCGGCATGTTCGTCGTGACGGTCACCGCCCAGACCGGCGCCGACCTCGCCGCGATCGAGCAGGTCGTCACCGCCGCGCTGGCCCAGGCGCGCACCACGCCGCTCACCGACGCCGAGCTGCGCCGCGCCGTGACCCAGGTCGAGGCGCGCATGATCTACGGCCTCGAGAGCCTGATGGGCCGGGCCAACCTGCTCCAGGCCTACAACCACTACCTCGGCTCGCCCGACCGCCTCGGCGCCGACCTCGCGCGCTACCGCGACGCGACCGCCGATGGCATCCGCGCCACCGCCGCGTCGGTGATCGACCTCGAGCGCGCCGTCGTGATCGTCACCACCCCGGGAGGTGGCAAGTGAAGCGTCTCGCCAGCCTCGTCACCGCCATCGCGATCGCGTCGCCGCTCGGCGCCTGCTGCCCGACGCCGCCGACCAAGGCGACCACCCCGCCGCCGGTCGCGCAACCCGAACCCCCGCGACCGCCGCCGGTCGATCCGGAGCCGCCCATGCCCCCGCCGCCGGCGTTCCCCACCCAGACCGCCCAGCCGCAGGCGCTGGTGTTCCCCGACGAGCCGTTCCGGGCCACCCAGCCGCCGCCCGGCCCGCCGCGGCCGTTCCGGCTGCCGTCGATGCAGACCTTCAAGCTGCCCAGCGGCGTCCAGGTCTACCTGGTCGAGCAGCACACGCTGCCGATCGTCAGCATGGACCTGACGTTCGACGGCGGCAGCGAGAACGATCCGGTCGGCAAGGAGGGCCTGGCGTCGGTGTGCATGGGCCTCCTGTCCGACGGCACCGCCGCGCTCGACAAGATCCAGCTGGCCGAGGCGCTGGCCGACACCGCGTCGAGCATCAGCTCGTACGCCGGCAACGACTCGCAGGGCGTCGCGCTGTCGTCGCTGACCAAGCACCTCGACAGCACCTTCGCGCTGTTCGCCGACACGCTGCGCACGCCGGGCTTCCGCGCCGACGAGTTCGCCCGGGTCATCAAGCGGCGGCTCGAGGGCCTCAAGCAGGCCAAGGGCTCGCCCGAGGCGGTCGCCAGCCGGGTCGCCGGCCCGGTGCTGTTCGGCGCCGGTCACCCGTCGGGGCGCATCGTCACCGAGGCGTCGCTGGCGGCGATCACGATCGACGACTGCAAGGCCCACCACCAGAAGTACCTCAAGCCCGGCGGCGCGCGGCTGTTCGTCGTCGGTGATCTCACCGCGGACGACGTGCGCGCGCGGTTCGCCGCGCCGGCGCTGGCCGGCTGGAAGGGCAAGGCCCCGGCCCGCAAGAAGCTGCCGGCGCCCAAGTCGATCGGCGCGCGGATCGTCTTCGTCGACATGCCCGGCGCGGCGCAGTCGCAGGTCGGGTTCTCGCACTTCGGGCCGCGCCGCACCGCGCCCGACTTCTTCGCGACCTCGGTGATGTCGTCGATCTTCGGCGGCGGCTTCACCAGCCGCCTCAACATGAACCTGCGCGAGGACAAGGGCTACTCGTACGGCGCGCGCGGCGGCATCAACTACAGCCGCGACTACGGCGTCATGACCGCCGGCACGTCGGTGCGCAGCGACGCCACCTACCAGACGCTGATCGAGATGGTGCGCGAGCTGCGCGCGCTGAAGTCGGGGCAGCGGCCGCCGACCGACGAGGAGCTGACCCGCGAGAAGGCCGGCGCGATCCTCGGCCTGCCCAGCCGGTTCGCCACCGCGGGCGCGTCGCTCGGCATGTTCCGCGCGCTGGTGTACTTCGGCCTGCCGCTCGACTACTGGTCGAGCTACGTCGGCAAGGTCGAGGCGGTCGACGCCGCCGCCGTGGCCAAGGCCGCGGCCAAGCACCTCGACGACGGCAAGGCGGTCTACCTGGTGGTCGGCGACGGCAAGACCCCGGTGATCGTCCGCGACGGCGCCAGCGACCGCCCGCTCGAGGTCGGCGGCAAGCAGCTCACGCTGCGCGAGGCGCTCGACAAGCTGGTGGCCGATCAGGCGCTCGGCGCCGGCGGCTTGATCGTGCTCGACGCTGACGGCAAGCCGGCCAAGTAGGCGGATCAGGGCGCGCCCGAGAGGGGTCGCCCCGGCCGCCCCGCGCCCACGCAAACCGATAGCGTGACGGCGGGCACGGGCGGCCTGGAGGTGAGGGAGGGCGATGTGTGATTTTCTCCTACTTGCCCGAGATCACAGCGGGAAGTGGCAGGCCCGGCGTGCGATCGAGGTGCGTGATTCGAATTGGATCGCTGCCAAGAACCTGCGAGAATGTCGGGTGGGGCTCGTCCACACGGTTCGAGACCTCACCCCTATGCGGTACTCCCCAAACGTCATCGTCCTTCCACGTCGGCCCGCGCATGATCGCCATCGTCGCGGCAGCACCATGCTGGTCGCGATGATCGCCCTGACCGGGCTGGTCACGCTGGCGTCGATCACCGTGATGTCGATCCAGGGCGGCATCACCGCCGTCGGCCAGGACCGATCGAAGTCGGTGGCGCTGTACATCGCCGAGTCGGGCGCGGCCGCCGGCGCCGACTACCTGCGCAAGAACATCGTCGCCGGCAGCTACTACTCGACCTTGGTCGAGCCCAACAACGTCAACCCGCAGAAGCCCACCGGCATCGTCGGCAACGGCGCCCGGCCCGGCCAACCTGGCAACCTGTTCTCGACCGACATGAACGCCTGGTACGAGGTCGAGATCCTCAACAACGTCGAGGACGCCGGCTTCGCCGCCGGCAACGACACCGACAAGATCGTCGTCATCCGCGCGACCGGCCACGGCCCCAACGGGGCCACCGCCCAGGTCGACTGGCACGTCCAGGCCGACGCCGTGACCGGCCTCGGTCGGCCCTGTCCGAGCTACGGACAGAAGGGCATGGCCGAGGACGGCGCCGGCCGCAACGACTGCCTGACCACCGTGATCTCGACCGACGTCGCGACCTACTCGCCCGGGGGACCGTGACCATGACCCAGCACCGCGCTCGCTCGTCGTTCACCCGCACCGTCGCCGCGGTCGCCGCGGTGACGCTGGCCGTCAGCCCCGCTACCGCGACCGTCACCAGCTGTCCGCAGACGTCGTCGCCGTCGGCGTGGTCGGGGTCGTTCCTCGACACCGACACCACCAAGAACGGCATCGTCTACGACAGCGGCGGCGCCCGGCTGCAGCTGCAGAACGGCGCCGGCCAGTTCCGCTCGCAGAGCCTCGGCATCACCGACTTCACGGTGTACGCCGCGGTCGGCGACTTCGACCACGACGGCTGGGACGACTTCGCCGGCGCCGGCGAGACCGACTCGTTCCTGCGCATCTACCGCAACCGCACCTTCGACAACCCGGCGCCCGACTGGAACGACGTCAACGCCACCCGCGTGCCCAACTTCCCGGTGGTGCGCGAGCTGATCGGCTCGAACACCACCTCGGTGCGGCGCCGCCCGATCGCGGTCGGTGACTTCAACGGCGACGGCTGGGCCGACGTGTTCCTCGGCGAGCACCGCCTCGCCGAGACCGGCACGCTGAAGTTCATGCCCAACAACGCCAAGCTGTGGCTGAACCAGGGGGCCAACGACGTCGACGGCAACCCGCAGTTCGCGGGCTCGTACAACGCGATGACCGACTCGACCTCGCTGACCGCGCTGGGCGAGCAGGCCTGGGGTGGCTCGACGACCCAGGTGCTGGACTTCAACGGCGACCGCAAGCTCGACCTGCTCTACAGCTCGAGCGACAACGGCGGCACGATCCGGGTGTTCCTCAACAACTGCACGCTGGCGTCGCCGCAGCCGACCCCGGTGCCGGCCGCGCCGGCCCCGCTGCTGTGCTCGAACAGCCCGACCTTCACCTACGCCTCGGTGCTGATCACCAGCATGGGCCTCGGCGGCTCGGGCACCGCCCGCTCGCCGGTGTTCTCGTACACCGACGTCGACGGCGACGGCTTCCGCGACCTGATCGCCAGCGCGCCGGCCTGCTGCGACAACGCCGGCGATCGCCTGCGGCTGTGGAAGGGCCAGTCGGGCGGCGGGCTGTCGTCGACGACCCAGTCGATCACCTTCCAGGGCGGCGGCACCGCGGTGTTCGTCAACGACTTCTCGGGCGACGGCAAGCCCGACCTCGTCGTCGGCACCGACAACAACAACTACAACGCCGGCCACGGCGGCGAGCTGTTCTACTGGGTCAACAACGGCACCGCGACGCCGTTCTCCGACGCCTCGACCCAGCTCAGCACCCACAACTCGACCACGTTGATCGACTACGACGTCGGCTTCTTGTTCAACTACGACCACGATCCCTCGAACACGATGGACGTGATGATCGCCGACGGTAACCACAGCGGCAGCTTCTTCATCCAGGCCAACCGGGTCGCGGCCAGCTACGTCGAGTGTGGCGACGCCGCGTCGGGCACGATCGACCTCGGCACGCTGTCGAACTCCGAGCTGGTGGTGACCGCGGCGCGGATCCACCCGACCTACACGCTCAACGGCGGCACGATCCGCTTCTACCTGTCCAACGAGACGCCCGAGAACTGGGTGCTGGCCACCGCCTGCCCCGACTCGAGCGGCGACCTGTGCGCCAGCTTCCCGCACCCGGTCGGGCGCACGGTCAAGTGGAAGGTCGAGATGTGCTCGAACGCGAGCCACACCCAGACCCCGGTGCTGTCCAACGTCAGCGCGACGTTCGACTACACCCGCGCGCGCGAGCACTTCCGCGCCGGCGTGATCGTCAACGACGGCGTCGCCTACCTCGGCGGCTTCCGCCAGCCCGGTGATCGCGGCCACCTGTTCGCGGTCAACGCCGGCCTGTCGAACACCTACTGGGACGCCGCCACCTGGATCAACAACGCCAACGACAGCGCGCGCAACATCTACACCAGCAACCCGGCGGGCACGACGCGGCTCGACTTCCACACCGACAGCGCCGCCAGCCTGCTGGCGACGCTCGAGGCGGCCAACGTCAGCCAGGCCAAGGCCATCATCGACTGGGTGCGCAGCAAGCGGTTCGGCATCGGCAACGACGGCATCGAGAAGAGCCGGGTCGGCGCGATCCAGAACTCGACCCCGGCCATCCTGACCAAGCCCGGCTTCCCGATCTGGTACGTCTACGCCGGCGCCACCGACAAGCTCAGCCATCAGGCGTACCAGACCGCCCAGCAGAACCGGCGCAGCCTCGTGCTGTTCGGATCGAAGGACGGCATGATCCACGCGATCCAGACCGCGCCGACGACGATGACCACCGCGCCCAGCGGCGCCGAGGCGTGGGCGTTCGTCCCGCCCAAGGTCGCGTCGGGCATGCTCACCGACTACACCAACAGCCTGGTGAGCGGCACGACCGAGGTCGCGTCGTTCCCCGACGGCTCGCCGACCCTGGCCGACTACCGCAAGGCCGACGGCACGTTCGGCACCGCGGCGCTGATCGGCAGCGGCGCCGGCGGCAAGAGCCTGCTGGCGCTCGACGTGACCTCGACCATCACCACCAGCGGCTCGGTCGTCGGGCCGACGCCGCTGTGGACGACGGTGCCGGGCGAGGCCGACGCCGGCCAGGCCTACGCCAAGCCGGCGGTCGCGCGCGTGCTGATCGGCGGCGCCGAGAAGTTCATCGCGATCGCCGCCACCGGCATCGCCAACGAGAACCCCACCGCGCCGTTCACCAAGGGCCGCGTCGTCGCCGCCTACGAGGTGGCGACCGGGCGCCTGCTGTGGAAGTTCCAGGCGCAGTGCGCGGTCACCAGCGACGTCGCGACGTTCGAGACCGACGACGACCTCGAGCCGGGCGCGCCGAGCTTCAACGGCTACGCCGACCGCGCGGTGTTCGCCGACGCCTGCGGCTACGTCTACAAGCTCGACCCGGGCCGCGACCTCGCCGGCGGCTGGAACGACAACACCGGCCTGGGCGGGATCGCCGTCGACGCCGCCGTGACCTCGCACCCCGACGGCAGCTCGACCACCACCGACCAGTTCGCGCTGTTCTCGACCCGGCTCACCAGCCACGCGCTGGGCGCCGACAGCCCGATCGCCGGCACGCTGGCGATCCGCTCCGACGCCAGCACCCGGGTGGTGCTGTTCTTCGGCACCGGCGGCCTCGAGAGCCACCCGGTGACGCGGCCCAACGAGTTCTACGCGGTCTACGCCGACACCGGCCAGATCCGCTCGAAGATGGCCGGCGCCTGCGCCGGCAGCATGTGCGAGAAGTTCTACGGCGGCGCGGTGGTGACCACGCAGCAGGTCATCTTCACCCGCACCACCGACCCGGCGGTCGGCACCACCAGCTGCGACACCGGGTCGACCAAGATCGCCGCCGTCGCGCTCGAGCCGGGCGCCGGCGAGGACTTCACCGTCGACTTCACCCAGAACGTCGCCTCGGCGGTCATGGGCGCGCTCTACGGCGACGCCGGCGCGCTGTACTTCGCGACCCTGGCCGGCGACGTGTCGCGCATCGGCACGCCGCGCTCGCCCGACGCCGGCGGCGACTCGGCGTCGACGACGCTCAACCCGTTCGGCACCGGCAACGAGTCGTCCACCACCGGCACCGTCGGCACCAACTCCCCGCTGACCCTCCTGGGATGGCGGCAGGTGTACTGAGGTGAGCGGAGTCGCCGTGACCGCCGCGCCGCGCCGTCGGGGTCGCCGCCACCAGCGCGGCTTCACGCTGATCGAGCTGCTGGTGACGCTGGCGGTGACCGTGGTCGGCCTGACCGGGCTGATGTCGCTGCACATCGCCACCATCAAGAGCAACGAGCGCACCGGCGACGCCGGCGACGCGGTCGCGGCCGCGCAGCAGACCCTCGAGGACCTGCGCTCGCTGCCGGTCCAGCGCCTGCTGGCGGCGTTCAACACCACGACGCTGCCGATCGACGCCAACCTGGACACGCTGGCCGGGCCGACCGGCACGACGTTCCGGCGGCGGGTCATCGTCACCGAGCTGACCGCGGTCAGCCCCGACCTGATCAAGATCCGCGTCGAGATCGCCTGGAGCGACGACAACGCCAACGGCGCCGGCAGCGGCACCGGCGCGGCGGCGGCGTTCGACCACACCGTCTCGCTGGAGCTGATCCGGACGATCGGAGACAGCCTGTGAGGCCGCGCCAGCCCGGCCGGCCGGGCGCCGCGGGCCGCGGCTTCACGCTGATCGAGCTGATGATCGCGCTGACGATCAGCGCGCTCTTGATCGGCATGATCCTGTCGATCTTCACGCGGATGTCGACGGCGTACCGCACCCAGCAGTACGTCGCCGACCTGCAGCGCACGCTCACCGCGGGCCACGACGTGATCCAGCACGACGTCCGCCAGGCCGGGTTCGGGCTGCCCGACGGCTGGAAGAAGAGCGGCAGCCAGTTCGTCTTCCCCGCGGTCGAGATCCGCGATCACGCGACCACCCCCGACGAGCTCCACGTGTTCTACGCCGACTCGTCGGCGCAGGCGCGGGTGATGACGATCGACACCAACCCCGGCAACCCGTTCGCGACGGTCACCGTCGACAACCAGGACAACTTCGCGGTCGGCGACGTCGTCGTCATCACCAACTACCGCACCGAGGCGATCGGCGTGCCGCCCAACCAGGTGATCGTCTCGCGGTACCGCGCGTGCGTCGCGCAGATCGCGGTGATCACCGCCAGCGTGTTCTCGCTCCGCACCGACGGCACCTGGGGCGAGACCAACAACGACCAGTGCGACGAGGTCCGCGCCAGCCACCCGACCTCGGGGGTCGTCGCCGGGCAGCCCAGCACGATGGTCTACCGCTTCGTCGCCCGCGGCTACCGCATCGACCCGACCCGCCGCGCGCTGGGCGTGCTGCAGCTGTCACCGACCGGCGGGGTGCTCGACGACTGGCAAGACCTGGGCCTGGGCTTCACCGACCTGCAGATCGCGTCGCGCTGGTACGAGGGCGAGGACGACGATCCCGGCGGTCGCGCCACCGCCGACACCGCCGACGTCGACACCGACCCGGCCCGCGACTGGTACTCGGGCGGCGACCAGGACACGCTCACCGCGGCCGCGCTGACCTGGGACGACCGGCGGTCGCTGCTGACCGAGGTGCGCGTGACGCTGGTGGTCCGGACCCGGCAGAACCTGCAGGCCGTCGGCGCGGCGCGCACGCCGACCCTGGTCGACGCGACCCGGCCCAACAACAACGACCTCGGCAACCGCGCCGCGGTCACGCTGGCCGGCGTCCCCGACGCCAGCCGATCCGAGGAGCTGCGCGGCGACGCCATCTACCGCTTCGCCACGGTCGGCTCCGACGTCCGCAACCTGGCGGTGGCCCGATGACCCCGATCCGGCGCGGCCGCGCGGCCCGCGGCTTCACGTTGATCGAGCTGATGATCGTCGTCGCGATGGTCGGCGTGCTGGTGGTGGCCGGGTGGAGCTACCTGCGGCCCGATCCGCGGCCGATCGACGCCGCCGATCAGCTGTCGACGATGGTGTCCGAGGCGTCGCGGCGCGCGGTGTCGGGTGGCGCGGTGCGCGCCAACGTCGCGAGCGCGCTGGGCGTGACCGCCCGGACCCGGATCACGATCGAGGGCGGCTCGCCGGTGATCCTCTCCCTCGAGCGGCTCGAGGAGGACCCCAGCCCGACCTCGACCGACGCCTCGTGGATCGAGCTGCGCCGGGTGGCGCTGTCGAAGCGCGTGCTCGTCGCTGGCTACTCCGAGACCCCGACCGTGTCGGCGACCGCCGGCCCCACCACCACGCTCGGCGCCGGCGCCACCAAGTCGATCTACTGCGAGGCCAACGGCCGGTGCACCGGCATCATGGTCTACTTCTCGGCCAGCCGGGGCAACCGCCGCGCCCGCATGGTGCTGCTCCCGCTGGGCGGCACCCCGGTCACGTTCACTTCGTGGTGACGTTGCGCCGCCGCCGGGGATGGTCGAGACTGCACCCGATGGCGACCGTTGGCGTGTCCGTCACCTCCGCGGCTGGTGTCTCGCGTCTTGGGTGGGGGCCCCGCGGGGGCGTGACCCCGCGGGGGAGGGTTTGGCGACAAACCCTCTTGGGTAGCGTGCGGCGCTTGCTCCCCGTTCTCGCCCTCGCGCTCCTCTTGGCTGTGGTGACCGGCTGCAAGCCGACGCTGCCCAAGTACAACTACGCGGCCGAGCCGGATCCGCGCAACGCCGAGTGGATCCTCGGCGTCGGCGATCAGATCACGATCAACGTCTGGGAGAACCCGGGCCTCACCACCGAGGCGACGATCCGCCCCGACGGCAACATCACGATGCCGCTGGTCGGCGACCTGCGGGCGGTCGGCGAGACGCCGTCGAGCCTCAAGGCGATGATCCGCGGCCGGCTGACCGACTTCGTCAAGCTGGGCTCGGGCTCCGAGATCACGGTCGCGGTGCGCGGCGCCAACAGCTACCGCTTCACGATCGTCGGCGAGGTCACCCGCCCCGGCGTGGTCCAGCTCGGCTACTACGTGACCGTCGTCGAGGCCCTGGCGATGGCCGGCGGCTTCACCCGCTTCGCCTCGAAGAACGAGATGAAGCTGCTGCGCCGCGACCCCAAGTCCGGCAAGTCGCGCACGATCCCGATCGCCTACGACTTCCTCGCCGACGGCAGCCACCCGGAGATGAACCTGGTGATGATGACCGGCGACACGTTGTTCGTACCCTGAGCTACTGGGAGGGTTTGTCGACAAACCCTCCCCCACGGGGTCACGCCCCCGTGGGTCCCCCTCCCGATACGCGAGAGCCCACAGCGCCGATTGGAAGCGGATCAACCCTCCGAGTCCCAAGACGCGAGACGCCTGACGCGCGGGCCATTGCTCGACCGAAAGACGCACAGGCTCTGAGCGATCCGGTACGATCGGCGGGATGGAACCGCACCCGGCGCTGACCCAGTTCCTCGGTGAGTTCAAGCGGGTCGCCAACGCGATCGTCGACTCGTACTTCGTGGTCGACAGCGAGCGGCGGATCGTCGACTTCAACCGCGCGTTCTTCGCGATGCTGCCGCGCCAGGTGGCCCGCGGCCTCAAGGGCAAGCACTGCTACGAGGTCATCGAGCTCAACATCTGCAAGTCCGAGTGCATCGCCAAGCAGTGCTGGGCCGACAACAAGCACGTCCGGCTCGACGAGATCAGCGGCAAGGTCCAGGGCGACGCCGAGGCCAAGGACCTGCGCTTCATCCTGTCGGCGGTGCCGATCACCGACGACGCCGGCAACCCGGTCGGCGCGCTCGAGATCCAGCGCAACGTCACCGACGAGGCGGTCGTGCAGGTGAAGTACCAGGAGATGCTCGAGACCGAGGCCCGCGAGCGCGAGCGCCTGGCCAACCAGATCCGGGTGCGCACCAAGGAGCTGCTCGAGACCAACCAGCTCCTGCTCAAGACCCAGAAGGACCTGCTCACCTACAAGAAGGGCCTCGCGGTCTGACGCGGGCGGGTCAGCGCTTGCCCTTGCGCTCGACCCACAGCTCGGCCTCGGCCCGGTAGTACGCGGCGGCCTCGCGGTCGCTCGCCGGCGCGGCCCCCGCCGCCACCGCCTTGGTCACCGCCGCCTCGAGCGCGACCATCCGCTCGAGGTGCGCCGCCGCGGCCGCGGCCAGGGCCTTGCCCTTGAGCGGCTGCTCGCGCTGCGCGTCGAGCCACCGCACCGACCACACGTAGACCGTGTCGACCGGCGCCGCGCCCGCCTGCTGGCGCGTCGACGCCGTCGCGAACGCGGCCGCGGCGGCCGCCACCCGGGCCTCCGCCTTGGTCGGCCCCGCCGCCGCCGGCGTGGCCAGGGATCCGAGCACCAGCACGACACACAGAACAAGGCTGCGCATGCCGGCGAGCCTGCCACACCGCCACACCGCGTGCCCGCTCGACATCCGGTTCCCGTCGCGCGACCCGCCCGACGGCCATGCCTCACCCGGGAGGCCAGGCGGACAGCCGTCTTGGCGGGGAGGCTCGATCCCGGCTTTGCCGGGATCGAGGGGAGGTCTGGCGACAGACCTCCCTGTCAATCGTCCAGCGCGCGGTCCTCGCGTCCCTTGCCCCGGCGCGCGACGCCCAGCGCGTCGAGCTTCTTGCGCAGCGTGTTCCGGTTCAGCCCGAGGATCTCCGCCGCCTTGAGCTGGTTGCCGCCGGTCTTCTCGAGCACCAGGTCGAACAGCGGGCGCTCGACGCGCTCGACGACCTTGTCGTAGAGGTCGTGCAGCGGGTAGCCGTCCATGCGCTGGAGGAAGCCGACCAGCTTGGCCTTGACCATCTCCTCGAACGACAGCTCCTCCATCGGCACGCGCTCGGCGACCACCGGCAGCACCGCGTCGACGTCGCCGGCCTCGATCCGGCTGCCGGTGGTGTGGATCACCAGCCGGCGGCACAGGTTCTTCAGCTCGGCGACGTTGCCTGGCCACGGGTACTTCACCAGCCGCTCGTGGGCGCGGGTCGAGATGGTCAGCTTGCCGCGGCCGATCTCGTCGGCGTAGTGGCGGACCCAGCGCTCGACCAAGGTCGGGATGTCGCCGCCGCGCTCGCGCAGCGGCGGCACGTCGACGCGGCGGCTGGCCATCGACTCGTACAGCTCGGGCGACAGCATCTTGGCCGCCACCGCGCGCTCGAGGTCGAGGTCGGCCGACCCGACCACGCGCACGTCGAACACCTCGCCCGACGAGTCGGGCCGACGCTCGCGCTCGGGGACGCGCATCGCGCGCCGCAGCGCCTTCTGGCCCGACGCCGCGACGTCGCACACGTCCTTCACCAGCAGCGTGCCGCCCTGCGCCGCGCGCAGCGCCCGGCGCGCCCGCTCGCCGTCGTCGCCGTCGCCGCCCGGTGCCTCGAACGTCGGCCGCACCGCGACGAAGCGCCCCGCGCGCCGCGGCGACAGCTGGTGCAGCAGCCGGGCGACCAGCTCGCGGCCGGTGCCGTGCTCGCCGCACACCAGCGCCGGGCCGTCGGAGTCGGCGATGCGCTCGATGTGGGCCACCGCCGCGCGCATGGCCGGGCTCTCCGCGACCAGGTAGTCGCGGGGGTTGGCGTCGGGCCGCATCAGGCGGCGTCCTCGACCGCCGCCCCGTCCATCTCCGCGCGATCGGCCTCGGGCGCCAGGCCCAGGCGGCTGCGCCGCGCCAGCAGCTCGGTGAAGTACGCCTCGGTGGTGGCCACCGCGGCCTCGACGCCGGGCGCGGCCCACACCTCGATGCGCAGGCGGTTGCAGCCGTAGAGGCCGCGCGCGTACCACGCGCACGCCTTCCGCACCTCGTGGAGCACGCGCGGTCCGCTCTTGAGCTCGCCGATGAGCGCGACGTGGCGCCGGAACACGTCGCGGCGCTCCTCGATCGTCGGCGGTCCGGGATCCGGACGGCCCGCGGCGACCGCGGCGATCCGCGCGAACAGCCAGGGGTTGCCCATCGCCCCGCGGCCGATCATCACGGCGTCACAGCCGGTCGCGTCGCGCATGCGCTGGAACCCGGCCACGTCGACGACGTCGCCGTTGCCGATCACCGGCACGTGGGCCGGCACCGCCTCGCGTACCAGCCGGATGATCTCGTGGTCGCTCGAGCCCGAGAAGCCCTGGGTCCGGGTGCGGCCGTGGACGGTGATCATCCGGGCGCCGGCCTCGACCAGCGCGCAGGCGAACTCGGGCGCGTTCTTGTGGGTCGCGTCCCAGCCGGCGCGGTGCTTGACCGACACCGGCACCTCGGGCGGCACCGCCGCGACCACCGCGCGCACCAGGCGCTGCGCGATCTCGGGCTCGCGCATCAGCGCCGAGCCGCACTCGCCGGCGACGACCCGCTTGGCCGGGCAGCCCATGTTGATGTCGACCAGGGACGCGCCGATCGCCACCGCCATCCGCGCGGCGATCGCCATGGGCTCTTCCTCGCGGCCGAAGATCTGCACGCCGAACTTCCGCCCGCCGAGGCTGGCGGTCATCTTGCCCTGGGCCTTCTTGTCGCCCACCATCAGCGCGTGGGCGCTGAGGAACTCGGTGATCGTGAAGCCGACGCCGTGCTCTTCGGCCACGGTGCGGAACGGCAGATCGGTCACCGCCGCCATGGGCGCGAGCACCACGGGCGGATCGACGACGATGGGTCCGACGCGCATGGGCCGCCGAAGATAATGGATCGGCCTGGCAAGGCAAGCCCGAACCGGTAGCCGCTGGGTAAGGGCCTGGGAATGGGGAAGGCGGTCGATGATCGCGGTCGAGGCGCCCCGATGGCAAGGCGCCGGCGAGGACCGGAACCGAGCGTCCTTGTTGGACGTGACGTGAGGACCGGAGCCGGCAACGCCGCCAGCGGGGATGCATCGACCGCGAGAACGAGCGACTTCCCCTTTCCCGGGCCCTACGCCCCCGGGTGCCGCGCGGCAGGCTTGTCGGGCCGCCGCGCCACGGTGGACAATCGGCGGATGCGGCCCGGTCGGTGCATGCGGCGGCTGGGCGGGCTCGCGCTGGCGGCCGCCGTGGTGGCTTCGGCCACCCCGGCGCGGGCCGACGACGCGCTGACGCTGGCGTTCGTCGGCGACGTCATGTTCGGCCGCTACGTGCCAGGCGGCCTGGCGCCGATCGCCGCCGAGCACCACGACCCGTTCGCGGCGGTGGCCGAGGTGGTCGGCGCCGCGGACCTGGCGTTCGCCAACCTCGAGACGCCGGTGCTGGCGACTCCGGACCCGGTCAGCCGGTGGGGCACGCGGATGCGCTTCGTCGCGACGCCGGCGCGGCTGGCGACCTTGGCCGCCGCCGGCTTCGACGTGGTGTCGCTGGCCAACAACCACCACTACGATCAGCGCGGCCGCGGCGTGGCCGAGACGCCCGGCCACGTCGCCGCGGCGGGCCTGACCGCGATCGGCGCGGTCCGGCGGCGCGCGCCGGTGCGCGTCGAGACCCTCGCGCGCGGCGGGTGGCGGCTCGGGGTCGTCGCGGTGACCACCGTGCGCAACGGCGACCCGCGCCCCGGGCCGCAGCTGCCCCACGTCGAGCAGCACCGCCTGGTCAAGCAGGTGGCGCCGCTGGTGCGGCGGGCCCGCGCCGATCACGACGTCGTGCTGGTGGTCGTGCACTGGGGCCGCGAGTACGCCGACGCGCCGTCGGCCGCGCAGGTCGCGATCGCCCACCGCCTGATCGACGCCGGCGCCGACGCGCTGATCGGCAGCCACCCGCACGAGGTGCAGGCGATCGAGCGCTACCGCGGCGGCGTGATCGCCTACTCGCTCGGCAACTTCCTGTTCGACAACGCGCGCCCGGTGCAGCGCGACGGCGGCGTGCTGGCGCTGACGTTCGCGCGGCGCGGCGCGGCGCCGTGCCTGGCCGCGGCGCGGTTCACGCCGACGGTGATCACCCCCGGGCCGGTGTTCCATCCCGAGCTGGCGCTCGACGCGCGCGGCGACGCCGGGCGCGCCCGGCTGGTCGCGCTGTCGACCGACCGCGCCACCACCTGGACCGCCGACGGCGGCGCGCTGGTCACCGATGGAGGCTGCCGATGAGCTACCGCGACGACGTCGACGCGCTGTTCCACCGCGCCCGCACCCTGCAGGCCGAGGTCGATCGCCTGCGCGGCGAGCTGGCGGCGCGCGACGCCCCGCCCGCGCCCCCGGCGATCGCGCGGATGGAGCCGCCGCCGCTGTTCACCGAGCCCGCCGCCGAGCCGATGCGGCGGGTGCACGACCGGCAGGTGCTCGCCGATGACATCGTGTCCAACCTCGAGCGCGCCCAGGCGCGCGCGGCGTGGCTGCCGCCCGTCGCGCTCGACGAGGTCGCCGGCGACGACGTCGGCGCGGAGCTGGGCCTGCTGGTCGCGCGCTGCAGCGAGGTTGAGCGCGTCTTGCTGATGCGCCTGCTCGAGCTGATCACCGCCGACGACTTCGCGCCCGCCGCGGTGGCGCGCCACCAGCGGGCCTTCGATCAGCTGGCCGCCGAGCTGCGCGCGCGGCTCGCTGGCCCGGCGTGATCAGGCGGCCTCCGCGACCAGCTCGTCGCGCAGCCGGGTCAAGATCGCGCCCAGCAGGTTGAGGCCGCGCCACCGGGTCGGGTCGGTCGCGGCCGGGCTCGACGACGCCAGGCCGATGCCCCAGATGCGGTCCATCGGGCTGGCCTCGACCAGCCGGGTGCCAGCGGTCGCCAGCAGCGCCGCGCGCAGCGCCGGGTTCTGCGTGAACTTCGCCCGGCTGCCGGCGTAGACGATGCCCTCGCGCGCCGCCTTCCAGCGGCGGTCGTCGAAGCCGCGCACCTTGCGCCCCAGCGCCTTGTGGGTGCGGGGATCCGGCGTCGCCAGGATCTCGGCGGCGATCTCGGCGTCGTCGAACAGCCGCGCCTTGCCGTGCATCATGAACTGCTCGGCGCAGCTGAACGCGACGCCGTCGACGACGAACGCGCACGGGTGCCACTGCGAGAACGGCGAGTCGGGGCGCCAGAAGAACGTGAAGCCCGCGCGGGTGTCGGTCGGCATGATGTGTATCATGTACACTAACTGCATCCGCCGGGCAAGCCTCAGATCTTCGAGGGTGGATGTCGCGCAAATGACTCAGACCTCGCGCTGCCGCGCCGCGTTGGTACGCGCATCCCCGGACATCAACCCGTTCCTCAGAGGTCCCGATGCGCGCCCTGTCCTCCCTCCTCCTCGCTGCCTCCCTCGCGCTCACCGCCTGCCACGCCAGGGGCCCGGCGGCCCCGCCGGCCCACCACCCCGACCCGATCGCCACGCCGATCCACCGCCCCGATCCGATCGCGCGGCCGGCGATCGACCGCGCCGCGCTCAAGGCCAAGCTGGCGGCGCGCCGCCAGGCGAACTTCGAGCGCTTCATCGCCTACCGCGAGGCCCGGGTCTACCCGCTCAGCCCCGGTCCCGGCCGCCAGCACATCTGGATCGACGCCAGCGGTCGGCTGTGCGCGGCCGCCACGATGATCAGCGCCGACTGGGGCAAGGATGCCACGGTCGCCGCGGTCGAGGGCAACCTCGCCATCCGCATCGCCGACCTCACGAGCGGCGCGCTCGCCGACTGGATGCTGACCTCGGGCATGATCCAGCAGGAGCTGGTGGCGATCCAGGTGCCCGGCTTCGAGATGCGGCCCGAGCCCCAGCGGCCCGAGGTCGCGATCATGTACCCGCTCTACGTCGAGGTGGAGCGCCAGATCACCTCGCAGTGGGACGCCAACCTCGACCTCGCGGTCGATCGGCTGATGGCGAAGCCGGCGCTGGCCAAGGCGTTCCTCGCCGGCGCGCTGCCGACCCCGGCGTGATCGACGCCGGGCCGCGCCGAATCGTCGACAAACCCTCCCCGTAGTTCCGCTCAGCGCTTGTAGGTCTTTCGGCCGAGCACCGACCCATGCGCCGGGCGTTTCGCGTCTTGGGAGGGGGCCCCGTCGGGGCATGACCCGACGGGGAGGGCGTGGCGACACGCCCTCGAGGAACTCAGCGCGGCAGGTCGGCGGGGCGGTTGACGTTGGCGAAGCAGGCCAGCGTCGGATCGACCGCGCGCACCGTGGCCTCGTCGAGCCACGCCACCGGCAGCGCGGTCAGCGCCGCGGCCACCTTGTAGTCGCCGGCGGCCAGCCGCGCCGCCAGCGGCGCGAGCGCGCGGCGGTGCCACAGCGCGCACAGCGGCTCGGGCCAGCCGCCGAGCCGCGCGGCGACCGCGTCGACGTCGTCGCGCGCCGCGGCCCGGGCAAGATCGAGCACCGCCGGCGCCAGCGTCGGCATGTCGCCGGCGACCGCCAAGAGCCACGGCGTGTCGATCGCCGCCAGCGCCGCGACGATGCCGGCCAGCGGGCCGGCGTCGGCCACCGCGTCCACCACCTCGCGCAGATCGGGGGCGACGCCGGACCCGGCGCGCGCCACCGCGACGATCACCTCGCGGGCCCGCGGCGCCAGCACCGCGCGCTGGCGGTCGAGGATCGTCGCGCCGTCGATCACGAGCAGCGGCTTGGTCGCGCCGGCCATCCGCCGCGCGCGCCCGCCGGCCAGGATGCACGCGGTCACGTCGGCGGGCGCCAGCACGGCGCGCAGCCTAGCTCACGAATCGGCGGTCGGGATGAACCCGACGTCGATCGTCGGGAGCGCGGCGCCGCTGAAGCTGAAGGGCGCGGTCGCCCCCGCCTCGAAGTCGACGTCGCTGTCGAGGTCGTCCGGGCCGGCGTCCAGCAGCGTCGGCGTCAAGCCGAACGGCGCGATGACCTCGATGTAGTAGGTGCCGGTAGGGATGCTGGTGAACCAGTACGCGCCGGTGGCGTCGCTGACCGCGACGGCGATCAGGCCGCCGGTGGCGGCGTTCCGCAGCAAGAAGGTCGCGCCGCCGACGCCGATCTCGCCGGCGTCCTGCAGGCCGTCGCGATCGCTGTCGCGCCACGCGCGGTCGCCGATGCAGCCCTCGTCGGCCTGGCCGTCGCAGTCGTTGTCGAGGCCGTCGCCGCACACCTCGGCGGTGCACACGACGCAGCCGTCGTCGACGGCGCCGTCGCAGTCGTTGTCGCGGCCGTCGCCGCACACCTCGGCCACCGGGACCACCGCGCCGACGCAGGCGCCGTAGCCCAGGCCGTCGGCGTCGCAGGTCTGGGCGCCGGCGGCGCAGGTTCCGACGCCGGCGGTGCCGGCGGGGCCGTCGTAGCAAGCCGCGACCGCGCCGGGCGCGCAGACGCAGCCGTCGTCGACGGCGCCGTCGCAGTCGTTGTCGAGGCCGTCGCCGCAGGTCTCGGCGGCGGGGCCGACCGCGCCGACGCAGGCGCCGTAGCCCAGGCCGTCGGCGTCGCAGGTCTGGGCGCCCGCGGCGCAGGTGCCGACGCCGGCGGTGCCGGCCGGGCCGTCGTAGCAAGCGGCGACCGCGCCGGGCGTGCAGACGACGCAGCCGTCGTCGACGGCGCCGTCGCAGTCGTTGTCGAGGCCGTCGCCGCACACCTCGGGCGTGCAGACGACGCAGCCGTCGTCGACGACGCCGTCGCAGTCGTTGTCGAGGCCGTCGCCGCACACCTCGGGCGTGCAGACGGCGCAGCCGTCGTCGACGGCGCCGTCGCAGTCGTTGTCCTCGCCGTCGCCGCACACCTCGGCCACCGGCGTCACCTCGCCGACGCACGGGCCGTAGCTCATGCCGTCGGCGGCGCAGGTCTTCACCCCGCGCACGCACGCGCCGACCATGTCGGTCTCGGCCGGGCCGCTGTAGCAGACCCACTCCTCACCGGGCGGGCACTCGCACTGACCGACGTGGTCGCCGTGGCCGAGGTGAGCGGGCAGGGCGGCCTGGCTCACCTCGATGGTGTGCGCGTTGCCGGGGTTGCCGGGCGGGAGGTGGCAGACCTTGACCTTCACCGCCGGCGCGCGGCGCTCGAGCGCGTCGGGGTCGGTGCCGTCGGCGATCAAGCACGACGCGGTCAGGGTGAGCGAGAGGCCGAGCGATAAGAGGAGGAGGCTGCGCATGGTCCTGGCGCGGACCCTCGCATATCGGCCAAAGGCGTAGGAAGAAATCTGATGCAAATGCGAGCGTAGGCGTGCCTACCGACGGGATCGCTTCCGACCCCGCAGCGCTCGCACCGCGCCCGACTCGATCAGCTTGCGCAGCTCGTGCTCCATCTCGCGGGCGAACAGCACCTTCACCGCCTCGATGCCCAGCGGTCGCAGCGTCGCGAAGGTGACCTCGGGATCCGCGAGCGCGACGCCGCCGTCCTTGATGCCGTCGACGAACAGCTCGACCAGCTCGCGCACCGCGCGGCCCAGGTGCTTGCGCAGCACCTCGGCGGAGCGCGTCGCGGTCGGCAGATCGATGCCGGCCGCGACCAGCCGCATCGCGATCGTCAGGAGCGCCGGGCTCGCCACCAGGTAGACCTCGCCCTTGCGCTCGACCAGCTTGGCCCGCGTCAGGTCGGCGATCAGCCCCGGGCGGCGGGTGCCGGCCAGCGCGTACAGGCCGTCCTCGTCGACGGTGCGCGCGGCGTCGTCGGCCCACGGCGCCTGCACCTCCTGCTCGATGCCCAGCCACTCGGCGAGATCGAGCTCGCCCTTGTCGATGCCGGCGACCAGGTCGCGGATCGCGTCGATGCGCAGGCCGCGGTCCTGCAGCTGCGCGATCAGCTTGAGCCGCTCGACGTGGGCGTCGCCGTAGTAGGCGACGCGGCCGCGGATCTCGGGGCGCATCAGCGCGCCGCGGGCCTGGTAGAAGCGGATCGTGCGAGTCGGCACGCCGACCTGCGCGGCCAGCTCGTCGATCGTGAGCGCGGTCGCCGGCGGCGGCGCAGCGGGCGGAGCGGGGGAGGCGGGAGCCGGCATGCCTGCGGCGAGTAGTAGCATCACGCGGCCTCCCGCAGCACGGCGCGCGCGCCGTCGGCCTTGGCCAGCGCGCGGATGTGGCGCAGCGCCTTGCCCAGCGTCTTGCCCCAGCTCGCGGTCTTGTAGGCGAAGCCGTGGCGCGCCGCGATGACCCGCACCTCCGGCGCGATCTCGCGCAGCCGGTTGGGCGGCAGGGTCGGGAACAGGTGGTGCTCGATCTGCCGGTCGAGGCCGCCGCACAGGATCGACACCGGCGTCGACACCTCGAAGTTGTTGGTCGCGGCGAGCTGCATCGCGTACCACTCGCCGCGGCTCGCCGGCTTGGTGCCCTCGGGCCAGCTGGCGACGTCGTCGCCGACGTGGCCGCAGTAGATCGTGGCCGCCGAGTAGACGTCGCGCAGCACCTCGGCGGCGACGTTGCCGGCCAGCACCTTCCACCACAGCGGGCCGGCGAGCGCCGGGAAGAAGACGTAGTTCTTCGCGTAGTACGGCACGTACTTGCGCAGCGCCTTGCGCCACGCCGCGCGCACGCTGGCCGGCGAACGATCGGGCAGCACGTCGAGCTTGCCGGGCAGGCCGTTGTCGGCGAGCGCGTCGGCGACGCCGGTGAAGTGCAGGTTCATGCCGAACGTGAACGTCGGCACCAGCGCGAGCAGGTACCACGCCTGGCGCGCGTGGCCCGCGCGGTGCGGCGTCTGCTCGGTCAGGCGGATCGGCCCGAAGTGGATGTCGGGGTCCTTGCCGGCGACGTTGGTGTTGCCGTGGTGCTTGTGGTTGTGGCCGTGCTTCCACGCCTCCTCGTCGATCGGCACGTCCCAGGCGTAGCCCTCGCTGTGCCAGCGCTCGCCGCCGGGCAGCTTGTCGTAGGCGCCGTGCAGCGCGGTGTGGCCCAGCTCGGTGGCCTCGAGCTGCTTGTGCAGCCACAGCGCCATCACGCCCGCGGTCCAGGTCAGCGGATCGAGGCTGACGTGCAAGAGCGTCCGCCCGACCACCTCGGCCGCCGTCGACACCGCCTGCACCCGGCGGGCGTGGGCGAGGTCGCGCTCGCCGAGCTGCGCCATGACCCGCGCCTTCAGCGCGTCGAGCTCGCGGCCCAGCGCGCGGTGACGCTCGGCGAGGGTGGGGAAGGCCGAGGCCGCGGCGGTGGTGGTGGCCGGCGCGGACGCGGGAGGGGCGAGGGGCGTGGAGGGGGGCGTGGCAACGGCGAACGACGCGGACGTCATGACGACTCCTGAGCGCAGGGGCGAGCGCCACCGCCGCGGGCGTCAGGCCCACGATCTCGGCACTCAGCGATGCGTCATTGATAACTGTGACACCGCGCGGTGTCAAGATGGAATCGACGCGGCGCGGCGGGGGCGTCGGGCGGTCCCGTGGTTCGCGCCGCCTCGACGACGCATCACGGGGCCGGCAGGGCGTCGCACAGCGCCAGCGTGATCGCCAGGCGCGGCTGGTCGCGCGCGAGGACGGCGAGCACGTCGCACACCCCGGCGGGCGGCGCCGCCTCGTCCGGCCCCAGCAGCCACACCTTGGGCAGCGGCGTCTCCTTGTGACCCTCCACCAGCACGACGTCGTGGGTCCCCGCCAGCTCGGCGAGCGCCCGACGCCACCCGTGATCGGCGTCGGCCGCGGTCACCGGCTGGCGGACGAACACCTGACCCGGCGCCTGCAACCAGACGGTCGCACCCGCGCGGAAGAACCGGTCGCTGTCTTTGCCCGCCACGTCGACGTCGACCGCGTGGTGCGTGCGCTTGAGCACCGCGACGCGCCGGCCGCGCGCGGCGAACGCGGGGATCAGCTGTTCGATCAGCGTGGTCTTGCCGGCGCCGGAGTGGCCGCAGATCGCCAGCACCGGCGCGCGCGGACGGCCGGGCGTCGTCACGGCGCGCCGTCGACCATCGGCGGCGCGTCGGCGGCGCGCACCTTGCCGGTCCACATCGCCAGGCCGACCTTGAGCGCCACGGTCAGGATCAACAACCCCAGCGCCCACACGCCGGCGGTCACCTTCCACTCGGTGATGCTGGGCGTGTACTCGACCACCTCGTGCAAGGTCGACGGGACGAACCCGGGGATGATCAGGCCCATGCCCTTCTCGATGTACACGCCGACGAACGCGCAGGCGCAGGCCGCGAGCAGCCACCGCCGATCGACCCGGGTGCGCGGCAGGAACAGCAGGACCGCCGACGTCACGTTGAGGGTGACCGCGGTCCAGATGTACGGGACCAGCGCGTGCTTGCCGTGGCTGCCGAAGAACAGGTACTTCACCGCCGCGGCGTGGGCGCCGCCGGTGTAGAGCGCGGTGAACAGCTCGGACATCAGCATGAACAGGTTGAGCAGCACGGTGACCCGCATGATCGAGGTCAGCGTGCGGATCGGCCCGTCGCCGAACGTCAGCCGCCCGCTCCAGCGGACCACGTGCAGGAGCACGATCACGAACGCCGGGCCGCTGATGAAGGCGGTGGCGAGGAAGCGCGGCGCCAAGAGCGCCGAGTTCCAGAACGGCCGGCCGCCGAGGCCCTGGTACAGGAACGCGGTGACGGTGTGGATCGAGATCGCCCAGCCGATCGACAGGAACACGAAGGGCAGGTACCAGCGCTTGCGCGGCGCCTTACCGCGGTAGCGCTGGTACATCAGGTAGCCGGCGATGTGCAGGTTGATCAGCAGGTAGCCGTTGAGCGCCAGCACGTCCCAGGTCAGCATCGACACCGGCCAGTGGAACCGCCCGATGCCTGGCAGGATGTGCCACATGCGATCGGGGCGACCCATGTCGGCGACGATGAACCCGATGCACACCGCGATCGCGGCGATCGCCAGCAGCTCGCCGATGATCACGACGTCGTGCATGTCGTGGTCGTCGTAGAGGTAGGCGGGGATGACCATCATCACCGCGCCGGCGGCGAGGCCGACGCCGAACGTGAAGTTCGCGATGTACAGGCCCCACGAGACGTGGTCGGACATGCGGGTGACCTGCATGCCCTGCTGCAGCTGGTGGCCCCAGCCGTTGAGCCCGACCAGCGCGATCGCGGTGAGCACGGTCATCCAGGCGTAGAAGCGCCACGAGCCGCTGAACGAGCGGCGCAGCGCCGCCGACAGGAACCGGAGGTAGGTCAGGCCCGGGGCCAGCGAGGGCGGCGCCGGCGGCGCGACGGTGTCGACGGGGTCAGCCATGGGGGTCTTCACTTGTCGAAGAAGTAGAAGAAGCGAGGGCGGGTGCCGAGCTCTTCCTTGAGCACGTAGACGCGCTTGTGCTCGAGGACGTAGCGGATGGAGCTCGCGGGATCGAGCAGGTTGCCGAAGACCCGGGCGCCGGTCGGGCATGCCTCGAGGCACGCCGGCAACAGGCCCTTGCGCGTCCGGTGCAGACAGAACGTGCACTTCTCGACCACGCCCTGAGGGCGGATGCGGTTCGAGAGGTAGCCCTGGTCGGGGTTGATCTCGTCAGCCGGGATCTCGGGAGCGCGCCAGTTGAACCGCCGCGCGTGGTACGGGCACGCCGCCTCGCAGTAGCGGCAGCCGATGCACCAGCTGTAGTCGACCACGACGATCCCGTCCTTCTCCTTCCACGTCGCCTCGACCGGGCACACCTTCACGCACGGCGCGTTGTCGCACTGGTGGCACTGCACCGGCATGTAGTACTTGCCCGGCGCCGGCACCGCGTGGTCGTAGTCGACCGTGCCGTGCTCCATGTCGAACGAGCCCTGCTGCATCTCGAGCACGCGGATGTAGCTGTTGTTGGTCGGACGGTCGTGGTTGTTCTCGTGATGACAGGCCTCGGCGCACTTGCGGCAACCGATGCACAGGCTGAGGTTCAGCGCGTAGCCGAAGCTGACCCCGTCCTGGGCCGGGATGTCCTCGACCCGCACCTCGACGCCGTACTTTTTCTGCGTCTCGTCCTCGATCCGCCGCAGGATCTGCGCGAGTTCGTCGGCGGTGAGTTCCTTGTAGTGGCGGCGCAGCAGATCGTCGATATCGACTGACGCCGCCCACTGCGCGACCGGGCGGCCGGCGTAGGCGAACGCGCCGGCGCCGAGCGTGGCTCCGACGACCTTGAGCGCGACGCGACGAGTAGGTCCTGACATCAGTTTCTCCTCGGCGCGGCGGCGGTGAGCCCGCGGTCGCGCGGGGGCAGCACCGGCCAGGACGGCTGGAAGCGGGGCGCGTGGGGGTCGTGGCAGTCGACGCAGTGGTTGCGCGTTCGGCCGCCGGTCGACAGGTCCCACGATCCGGTCATGCCGCCGTGGGCGCCGTGGTCGTAGTCGCGGGCCTGGGGCCCGTGGCACTGCCGGCACAGCACCATGGCGTCGCGCAGATCGATACGCTCGCCGTCCGCGCGACGCAGGCTCGGCGTCGGGCCGGCGAGGTGACAGCTCGCGCAGGTCAGCTCGCCGTGGGCGAACTGGATCCCCTGGTGGAACTCGTCGAGCGCCGCCGTCGAGGTGGGGAGCGGCGCGGCCTCGCGCAAGGAGTGGCACGACACGCAAGAGGCGCGGACCGACCTTCCCAGCGGATCGACGTCGCCCGTCGCGACGCCGGTCAGGCGCTCGGGCTGGTGGATCTCGACCGAAAACGTTGCGGGGCCGGGGGGCGGACGGTGGCGTGAAGGCTGATCAGCACGACACGCCGCGAGCGCCCCCAGGTTGATCGCGATGACGACACGGAGCCAGGGCACGCGCCGCGCTGCTGCACCTCCTGCGCCAGCGCGCGGCAGGCGCCGTGGCCTGGCTCTTGCTGAACCGGGGCGCGATGGTCGTCAGCGCTCTCGTCGTCACGCTGTCTCCCGATCCGGCGCACCGGGCCGCCGCGCTCGCGCGGCTCGCCGCTGACCCGCGCCTGACGCTGGGCACGCCCCAGCGCGATCGCGTCCCGATCGTGACCGAGGCGAGCTCGGCCGACGCCGGCGCGGCGCTGGTCGAGGAGCTGACCCAGCACGACGGCGTCGCGCGTGTCGACGTGGTCTCGATCGACTTCGAGGTGCAGTGATGGATCGCCGCGACTTCCTCAAGGCCACCGCGATGGCCACCGCAACCGCCGCCGCCGCGCGGCTGGCCTTCGACGACGACCGCGCCAGCGCGCAGCCCGCCGCCCGGACGACCGACGACGGCGTCACCTGGGACAAGGCGCCGTGTCGCTTCTGCGGCACCGGCTGCCACGTCCAGGTCGGCACCAAGGGCGGCCGCATCGTCGCCATCGCCGGCGACCAGCAGGCCGAGGTCAACAAGGGCCTCCTGTGCGTGAAGGGCTACCACGTCGGCCTCGCGATCTACGGCAAGGACCGGCTGACGCGGCCGCTGTTGCGCAAGAACGGCAAGCTCGAGCCGATCAGCTGGGACCAGGCGCTCGACATCGTCGCCGATCGCGTCATGGCCAACCCCGCGGGCTTCGCGTTCTACGGCAGCGGCCAGTGGACCATCCCCGAGGGCTACGCCGCCCAGAAGCTGATGAAGGCGGGCATCGCCAACAACCAGATCGATCCCAACGCGCGCCTGTGCATGGCGTCGGCGGTGACCGGCTTCCTGTCGACCTACGGCGTCGACGAGCCCGCCGGCTGCTACGACGACCTCGACGCGGCCGACGTCATCCTGTGCTGGGGCAACAACCCGGCCGAGATGCACCCGGTGTTGTTCTCGCGCATCGTCGACCGCCGCAGCCGCGGTGAGAAGGTCATCCTGATCGACCTGACGACCCGGCGCACCCGCACCAGCGCGTTCGCCGATCGGACGATCTTCTTCACGCCGCACGGCGACCTGGCGATCGCCAACGGCATCGCCCACCTGTTGCTCGAGCGCGGCACCTGGGACAAGGACTTCGTCGCCAAGTACTGCAACTTCCGCAAGCGCACCGATCCGCCCACGCTCGATGGCCAGGTCATGACCGCCGACGAGTACCGGGCGGCGATGGCCGAGTACACGCCGGCCCGGGTGCAGGAGCTGTCGGGGGTGGCGCCGGCCGACCTCGAGTACCTGGCCACGCTGTTCGGCGACCGCGGCCTCAAGGTCACCAGCCTGTGGTGCATGGGGATGAACCAGCACACGCGCGGCACGGCGATCAACGACCTGGTCCACGGCATCCACCTGCTGTCGGGGCACTTCGGCAAGCCCGGCGACGCGCCGACCAGCCTGACCGGCCAGCCGTCGGCGTGCGGCACGGTGCGCGAGGTCGGCACGCTGGCCCACGCGCTGCCAGGCGGCATGGTCGTGGCCAAGCCGGAGCATCGCAAGGAGGCCGAGCAGCTGTGGAACCTCCCCGAGGGCCGGATCAAGGACAAGCCCGGCTACCACACCGTCGAGATGTGGAAGCGGTTCTCGACCCCCGCGGACAAGGGGGGTGACATCGACACGATCTGGGTCCAGACCACCAACCCGGCGCGGAGCCTGCCCAACGTCGACCTGCTGTTCTACCCGAGCCGCAAGATCCCCGGGAAGTTCCTGATCGTCTCCGACGTGTACCCGACCGCGACCGCGATGGCGGCCGATCTGGTCTTGCCCAGCGCGATGTGGGTCGAGAAGAACGGCATGTTCGGCAACTCGGAGCGCCGCACCCAGCAGTGGTTCCGCCAGGTGCTGCCGCCGGGCGAGGCCCGCGACGACTGCTGGCAGACCATCGCGGTGGCGCGCCGGCTCCACGATCGGGGCCACGCCGGGCTCAAGGACAAGGACGGCAAGTTCCTGTTCCACATCGTCGACCCGGCCGGCCAGCCGGTGCCGGTGTGGGAGTGGCCGCGCTATTACAGCGTCAACGTCGACGAGCAGCTGTTCGAGGAGTACCGCAAGTTCTCGCGCAAGAAGCACAAGGACCTGGCGCCCTACGGCGAGTACGTGAAGGCGCGCGGGCTGCGCTGGCCGGTGGTCGAGCAGGCCGACAAGACCTGGCGCGAGACCAAGTTCCGCTTCGCCAAGTTCGACGATCCCTACGCCACCAAGGCCGACATCCAGTTCTACCACTCGGTCACCAAGGACGACCGCGCGCTGATCTGGTTCCACCCGTGGGAGGCCCCGCCCGAGCGGCCCGACGCCGAGTACCCGTTGTGGTTGTGCACCGGCCGCGTGCTCGAGCACTGGCACACCGGCACGATGACGATGCGCATCCCGCAGCTGGCGCGGGCGATGCCGCAGGCCTACGTCGAGGTCAACCGCGACGACGCGCGCGCGCTCGGCATCGCCGACGGCGAGGTGGTGGTGCTGGAGAGCCGGCGCGGCAAGGTCGAGCTGCCGGTGTGGCTCGAGGGCCGTGGCCAGCCGCCGCGCGGCACGGTGTTCGTGCCGTTCTTCGACGAGTCGATCGCGATCAACTTCACGACCCTCGAGGCCCACGATCCGCTGTCGAAGCAACCCGACTACAAGAAGTGCGCGGTGCGGTTGCGCCGAAAGGCGACGCCGTGAGGCAACAACGCGGCCTGCACATGCTGTTCGCCGCGGCGGTCGCGGTCGCCGCGGTCGGGCTGATCTCGGGCGTCGAGAGTTCGGGGCGCGAGGTCGCGTCGTACCGACGCGTCGAGGCGCCGTCGCCCGAGGTGGCCGAGGCGCGCTCGTACCGCGACATGCGGGCCAAGCAGTACGGCCCCAACGCGGCGCTGCCGGCGGCGTGGTGGCGCGAGCTGGCGGCCAAGGAAGCGACCACCGAGGCGCCGCGCGCGGGGACCCCGGAGGAGCGCGCCGCCGCGCTCGCCGAGCGCGACGGGCGCCGCGCGTACGAGGGCGCCCCGCCGACCATCCCGCACGCGGTCGATCAGCTCGCGGCGCCGGCGTGCCTGACCTGCCACGATCGCGGGCTGGCGATCGCCGGCAAGCACGCGCCGCCGATGAGCCACACCCCGCAGGCCAGCTGCTTGCAGTGCCACGTCGTCGCCGCCGATCCGCGGGTCGCGGCGCCGGCGGTGGCGGTGCCCGAGACGACGTTCGTCGGGCTGCGCCGCGCGGGTGGCGGCGCCCAGGCGTGGACCGGCGCGCCGCCGGTGATCCCGCACCCGACCTGGATGCGCGAGCGGTGCGACAGCTGCCACGGGCCGCGCGGGCGCAACGGCCTGCGCACGCCGCACCCGGGCCAGCAGTCGTGCCAGCAGTGCCACGCGCCGAGCGCGACGTTCGATCAGCGCAGCGCGGGCCCGCGCGGAGCGGCGCCATGAGCCTGAGCCGGCGCGAGCTGCTGTCGTTTCTGCGGCCGGGGCCGCGGCCGACCCCGGCCGCGCCACCGCCGAGCCCGCCCCCGGCGCCGCCCGGCCGCGCCCTACCGCCCACGCTGGTGCCGGTCATCGCGGCGGCGGCGTGCCTGGCGACGACCTCGTTCTGCTCGGTGTGCAGCGAGCGCTGCCCGCGCCCGGGCGCGATCGTGCTCGCCGGGCGCGTGCCGCGCATCGTCGAAGCGGCGTGCGACGGATGCGGTCGCTGCATCGCCACCTGTCCCGCGCCGACGCTGGCGATCGGGCTCGCGCCGCGGGGTGCCTCGTGAGCACGTGCGCGGCCACGCGCGCGCCGGCCGCGGGCGGCGCGCCGTTCGACGAGGCGCTGCCGCCGATCTGCGACGTGCTGATCGACGACGCGACGGTCGATCAGCTGTTCTTCGACATCGGGGCCGCCGCCGAGCTGGTCGCCGTGATGCTCAAGGCGCCCGGCGCCCAGCGCGCCGACGACGCGGCGCCCGATCTGGCCGCGGCCCACCGCGCGCTGCGCGCGGGCACCGCCGCCGGCGTGCAGTTGCGCTACCGCCACGCCGGCGAAGAGTGGTGGGACACGGTCGTGCACACCCCCGCAGGGTTTCGGCTGATCCGCATCAGCCATACGCGCGCGCTCGCGGTCGAGCCGCGCTGCCAAGGAGAGTCATGAAGTCCTTCCCCGTTGCGATCGCGCTCGCCGCGATCATCACCCCCGCGCTCACCGCCGCCGCCGACGACGAGCCCGCCGCCGCGCCGAGCGCCCCACCGCCACCCGGCCTGACGTTGCCCGCCGGCAAGATCAACGTCGCGGTCAACGTCGAGGTCAACATGAGCGCCGACAAGGTCGGCAAGCCGATCTCGATCGCCCCCGACGTGAGCTACGGCGTCACGCCGGATCTGACGGTCGCGGTCGTCCACTCGCTGTACGCGCTGACCGGCTTCCGGGCCAAGGCCGGGGCGGGCATCTGCGTCACCGGCACCGACAACGGCTGCCCCAACGTCTACGACAACGTCGGCGCCGAGGCCTGGTACAGCGTCGCGCGTGGGCCCACCGCGGTGGCGGTCGGCGGTGGCGTCCACGCGATCAGCCTGGACGGCGGCTTCTACGATCTCAAGGTCGGCGCCAAGCTGCGCCACGCGATGGGCAAGCTCGGCGTGCACGTCATGCCCAGCGTGCTGGTCGCGGTGACCGAGCGCGAGGTGGCGGGCGCCCGCGTCAACAAGGACAGCCTGTGGGTCCCGGTGCTGGCGACGTACAAGGCCACGCCCGAGCTGACCGTCGGCCTTGGCACCGGGCTCAAGATCGTCGATCTGTCCGCGGCTGGTGACAGCTGGGAGGTGTCGCTGGGCGCCGTCGGCACCTACGCGATCGACCCGACCACCACGGTCGGGGCGTCCTGGATCTTCGGCAAGGTGCTGGCTGGCGTCGACAACCCGCCGGATCCGGCGCCCGCGGTGAAGGGCCTCGACTTCCGCGGTCTCCAGGTCTGGGGCGCCAAGACGTTCTGACACGCGCGCGACCTCCGACCCGGTGATCCCGCCAGGGCGGCGACGCGGTTGGCGGCGGGCTGCGACTATGGCGTCGGCGTGGGCGGCGTCGGCGGCGCGGGCGGCGGCGGCGCGGGCGGCGTCGGCGGCGCGGGCGGCGGCGGTGGTGCGGCCGGCAGGACCGGGCCGGCCGGCAGCAGCGCGCGGGCGGCGAGCTGCCCCTGGCGCGCGAAGTCGAGCGCCTCACCGAGGATCCGCGCGGCCTCCTGCGGCGCGTGGAAGCCCATCGAGTTCTCGGCGGCGATGAAGTCGAGCCGCCACTGCGCCTTGCGCTGCAGCGCCTGGGCCGGCGCCAGCTGCGCCGGCGTCGCGCCCGCCGCTTTGGCTGCGACGATCGTGTCGATCAGGTCGACGATCGCGACCCCGCCCCGCTGCAGGAGCGCGTAGTTGCGATCCTGGATCACCGCCACGCGCGCCGTCAGCTCGCCCTCGCTGACCCGGTGGCAGGTCTGGCATGCGCGGTTGACGTTGAGCAGCGGGCTCCGCACCCAGTGATCGCTGATCTTGGTGGCGCCCATCCGCGCGTACGGCATGTGGCAATCGGCGCACGACACGCCGGCCCGGGCATGGACGCCCTGGCTCCACAGCTCGAACTCCGGGTGCTGCGCCTTGAGGATCGGGGCGTCGGTCTCCTTGTGCTTGTAGTCGGAGAACGGCGCGCCATCGGGGAACTTGGTCTGGTCCCAGAAGGCCTCGATGGCCTCGGCCGACAGCCCGAGCCCCCACGGGAACGTCAGCGGCTGCTTGGTCGAGCAGTAGTACTCGACGTGGCACTGGCCGCACACGAACGACCGCATCTCGCCGCGGGTGGCCTCGGCGTTGGCGTCGTACGTGCCCTTGCGCCCGGCCTGGCGCCACTCGGCGATGCTGGTGAACGCCGGCACCGGCGCGTCGGAAGCGGCGAGCGCGGCGATGCCGCGCAGGAACCCCGGTCGGGTCACCCGCAGCGCCATCGTCTTGGGATCGTGGCAGTCGACGCAGCTGACCGGGTGCGCGGCGCCGACCGCCGCGAGCTCCTTGCTGGCCTCTTGATAGGTCAGCTTGTGGGTCGCGTCCATGCCGGCGAACACGTCGCCGTTGCCGAGCTTGCGGTACAGCGGCATCACCGAGGCGTGGCAGTGCAGGCACGAGCCCGACTGCGGCTTGCTCAGGCGGTCGGTGCTCTGCTGATCGACCAGCATGTACGCGTGACCGCGGCGATCGCGGTAGTCGATCGAGAACGCGTAGCCCAGGAACATCCGCTTGAGCCAGGGATCGCGCTCGATCTTCTCGTCGGGCATCGCCTCGCTGCCGCCGTGGCCGCCGTAGCGGGTCGCGGTCTTGATCGCGGTGCGCTTGTAGCCGTCGTACTGGAGCGGCCAGTTGGTTCCCCACGTGGCGGCATCGGTGTCGTCCTCACCGACCTCGACCAGCCGCACGAACGTGGTCTTGGCTTCGGTCTTGTGGCGGGTGATGCTGACCAGCATCGCGCCGACCCCGGCCGAGGCCACGAGGCCCGCGACGGTGACGGCGATCCAGACGATCCGCCGCCGCCGGGTCCGCTGTGGAGAGGGTTCAGGAGCGGGTTTGCCGTCACTCATGGTGAATCTCCAGAGGGGGCGAGGGGGCCCCCGATGCCAGCCGGCGACGGGTGCCCCACGTGGGCGTGGCAGTGCACGCACGGGATCGGCGCACGCGGGCCGGGGTTGGTGTGCGCGATGGCGTCGGCGTGACAGCGTCGGCAGTTCGCCTCGAGGATCGCGGCGTTCTTCGCCTTGATGCGGATCGGTTCGCTGAACCCGCCGGTGGTGAACGCCCGCGAGTGGTGCCAGCCGTTCTCGGCCTTGGCGAGGTACTTCGCCACCAGCGTGGTCGGGATGTGGCAGTCGCTGCACGACGCCACGGCGTGGTGGCTGCCGCGCTGCCAGCCTTCGAGCTGGGCCTGCATCACGTGGCAGTTGGCGCAGGCCTCGGAGCGCGTGCTGAAGTAGGAGAAGGCCTGGCCCTCGATCATCGTGAACAACGACAGCCCCGCGAACAAGGCCAGCGCGAACGCCGCCGCCAGCGGCCAGCTCCAGCGGCGGCCCTTGGCCCCGCGACCCGCTGGAGAGGAATCCATCACGACGGCTAACTACATCACGCCGGCGTCGGGCGCCAGCGTTCTGCGGCGACAGTTCGCCGCGGCCCGGTGAGGCCGGCCGCGCCGTCGACGCGTGACGGTGAGGGATCGGCCGTCCCGGTCCTCGTCGTCCGTCTACTGCGCGACCAGCAGCTCGATCGCCATCTGCGCCGGCGTGGTGATCTCCAGGCCGTCCTTGCCGAGATACGCCGAGACTTCCGTGCGCAGGCCGAGCTCGCCGGGGCTGTAGACGCCGGGGCCGATCGTGAAGCCGGTGCCGACGACGAGCGAGCGGGCGTCGTGGATCTCGAGGTCGTCGAGGTCGGTGCCCGAGCCGAACAGATCGACGTCGAGCGAGTGGCCGGTGCGGTGCAGGACGAGATCACCGACGCCGGCGATCAGCAGCGACTCGCCGGCGGCCTTGTCGACCTCCCAGCCGGCGATCGCGCGGCGGCGCTTGACCCGATCGCGGATGATCCCGATCACCGCGTCGCGCGCGCCGGCGGTGGCGGCGAACAGCTCGGCGATCCGCGGCGTGACGATGGCGTCGGCGAGCGCGACCCAGGTGGCGGCGGCGTAGATGCCGCCCTCGACCTTGCCGGCGACGCCGAGCAAGACCAGGTCGCCGCGGGCCAGCGTGGCCGAGCCGATGGCAGGCGGCGCGTAGGTCGGATCGGCGGTGTGCGCGCCGAACGCGACCACCGGCGGCGGGCCGATCACCCCGCGGGTGGCCATGCCCTTGGCGATGCGATCGGCGACCTCGCGCTCGGTCACCGGCTGGTTGGCCGCGAGCCGCTCGCGCAGGAACGCCAGCGCGTCCTTGCGCAGCTCGGCCAGGTGGTGCGCGGCCAGGTAGTGGGCCTTGCGCCCCTCGAGCCCCCAGCTCGCCTTGCTGAACTGCACCAGCGCGTCGGACGGCTTGACCGTCACGCCGGCGGCGCGCACCAGCTCGATCGTGCCGGCGTCGACCCGCGACAGCGACGGCAGCGCGCCGCGCGGCGAGTACTCCATCGCCAGGGTCTTCTTGCCCTTGAGCAGCTTCTTCAGGATCGGATCGAGATCGCGGTAGCCGGTATAGACGACGCGCTTCCCGGGCACCGCGGCGAAGCTGGCGACCTCGGAGGCGTGGACCACCAGCGTCGGCTCGCCCTGGCGCGGCACCAGGTAGAACCAGCGCCGGGTCGGCTCGCCGGTCGCGTCGACCAGGCTGCGCGCGACCGGGTTCATGCCGCCGTGATCGGCGAGCAGCCAGCCGTCGAGGTTCTGCACCGCGAGCAAGCCCTGCACGGCGGCGACGTCGATGCGCCCGGCGACGGTGGTGGCCGGCGGCGCGGTCGGCGCGACCGGCTTGGTGGTCGGCGCGGCGTAGGGATCGACCGGCGCCGTCGTGGCCGGCGCGTAGGGGTCGACCGTCGCCCCCGGGGCAGCGTAGGGATCGACCGGCTTGGTGGTCGGCGCCGCGTTGGGATCGACCGTCGACCCTGGCGCCGCGTAGGGATCGAGCGGCGCGGTGCTCGGCGGCGGCGCCGGCTTGGTCGGCTTGGCGGGCTTGGTCGGCTTGGCGGGCTTGGCGGGCTTCGCCGGCTTGACGGGCGCGGCGTAGGGATCGACCGGCGCGGCCTCGACCGGCGGCGCCGCCACCGCGTCGGCGTACGGATCGACCGGCGTCGGATCGGCCGGCGCGGCGCTGGGCTTGGCGGGCTTGGCGGGCTTGGCGGGCTTGGTCGGCTTGACGGGCGCCGGCTTGGTCGGCTCGGCGTACGGATCGACCGGTGCCTCGACCGGCTGCGCCAGCGCCGGTGCGGCCAGCGCCAACACGGCGAACATCGCGACGCCTGGCATGCGGATCATGGCGACTCCTCGGTCGTGGCGCGCACCCGCGCCAGCTCGGTGACGATCGCTTGATGGATACCACCGCCGGCGGCGATGACCTCGCCCGATTCGGCGCGGAACGGCCCGCCGCGTGTGTCGGTCACAGTGCCCCCGGCCTCCATCACGATCAGCGCGCCGGCCGCCAGGTCCCACGGCGCCAGCCGCGACTCCCAGTAGCCGTCGATGGCGCCGGTCGCCACCAGGCACAGATCGAGCTCGGCGGAGCCCAGCCGCCGGCACGCGCCGGCGATCCGCTGGAAGTGCTCCCACGCGGCGAAGTTGTTGTCGGGGTTGGTGGCGCGGTCGTAGGGGAAGCCGCTCACCAGCATCGCGTGGTCGAGGCGATCGACCGCGCTGACCTGCAGCCGCTCGACGCCGCGGCCGCGATCGGCGAACGCGCCGCCGCCGCGCCGCGCCCAGAACGTCCAGCCGAGCGCGGGCGCCGCCACCACGCCGACCTCGAGGCCGGCCGGCCCTTCGAGCGCGATCGCCACCGACCACAGCGGCAGGCCGTGGGTGAAGTTGACCGTGCCGTCGATCGGATCGACCAGCCACCGTCGCGCCGCCCCGCGATCGCCGCCGTCCTCCTCGCCGACCACCGCGATGTCGGGCCGCGCTGCCACCAGCCGGCTCCGCACCAGCGCCTCGCACCGTGTGTCCCACTCGGTCACCAGATCGCGCGGGCTGGACTTGGTGCGCACGTGATCCGGCCGCACGTCGCGCAACAACGCGGTCGCCTCCGCCGCGGTCGCCCGCGCCAGCGCGAGCAGTTCATCGAGCTCACTCATCGGTCACAGCGTACCTCGCCCCCGTGCCCGTGCCCGTCTCGGTCCCCGATCCCGTGCCCGTGCCCGTGCCCGTGCCCGTGCCCGTCTCCGATCCCGATCCCGCTCCCCTCACAGATCGAGGCGCATCGCGACGAACTTCGAGTCGGTCGAGCGCTGGAACGTCGTCGTGCCGGCGACGTCGGGCGACACGGTCGTGCGATCGACCACGCGGAAGCCGAGCTTCGCGGCGAAGAAGTCGCTCGCGGTCTCGGTGAGCAGGTAGATCCGCCGGACGCCGCGGTAGCGGGCCCACTGCACGACGACGTCGGCGAGGATCCAGCCGAGGCCCTGGCCGCGCGCGGCGGCGGCGGTGGCCAGGTCGCGCAGGATCGCGTCCTCGCCCAGCACCTCGAGCGCGACGGTGCCGACCACGCCGTGCTCGTTCTTGAGCACGAAGTAGTGGCCGAGGTCGGCGTCGGTGGCGTCGTCGGGCGGGAGGCCGACCGCGTCGAGCAGCGCCCGCACCGCGTCGCCGTCGGTGCGCCGGGCCGGCATCACCGCGTCGCCGATCGCGGCCAGCAGCTTGTCGTGGAAGCCCTCGAAGCTGCCGGACGACAGCGCCACCACGACGTCGCCGGCGCCGGCGGCCCCGGCGACGTGCTTCACCAGCGCGTCGATGTCGGGGATGTAGCTGGCCTTGGTGCCGGTGCGGTGCAGGTCGAGCGCGAGCTTCTCGGCGTCGAACCGCTCTTCCTTGGGGATCTTGGTCGGGTCGTAGAGCTTGCCGACCACCACCTCGTCGGCGTGGGCGAACGCGTTGACGAACTCGTCCTGGAAGGTGCGGCGGCGCGAGGTGGCCGAGCGCGGGTCGTACGCGGCGATGATGCGGCGCTTGGGGAACCGGCGGCGCAGGCCCTTGAGGGTCTCGCGCACCGCGGTCGGGTGGTGGGCGTAGTCGTCGAGCACCCACACGCCGCCGGCGATGCCGCGCAGCTCCTGCCGGCGGCGCACGCCGGCGAAGCTGCCGACCGCGCGGCGGATGATCTCGATCTGCACGCCGCGGTCGAACGCGACCGCGATCGCCGCCAGCACGTTGCCGACGTTGTGACGGCCGGTGAGCAGCGTCTCGAAGCGGCCGCGGGCCTCGCCGTGGCCGACCACCTCGAAGCTGACCCGCCCGCTCTTGCCGTACTCGAGGTGGTGCGCGGTCCAGGTGACGCCGGCCGGCGGCTCGCCGCCGTTGTCGACCACCGCGTAGGTCTGCAGCCGGCAGCGCGCCGCGCCGGCCACCGCGAGGGCGTCGGCCGACTCGTGGCACGCGACCAGGAGGCCGTCCTCGGGCAAGAGCACGACGAACTTCTTGAACGCGTCCTTGACCGCCTCGAACGACGCGAAGATGTCGACGTGGTCGAGCTCGACCGACGTGAGGATCGCGGTGCGCGGGCGGTAGTGCAGGAACTTCGAGCCCTTGTCGAAGTACGCGGTGTCGTACTCGTCGCCCTCGACCACGAACTCGGGGCCCTTGCCCAGGAGCCAGCCCTGGCCCAGCGCGATCGGCACGCCGCCGACGAACAGGCCCGGATCGTGGCCGGCCTCGGCCAGGATGTGGGCGACCAGCGAGGTCGTGGTGGTCTTGCCGTGGGTGCCGGCGACGACGATGCTGTGGCGGTCGGCCAGCAGCTGCTCGCCCAGCACCGCCGGGAACGAGGTCAGGGTCAGGCCGCGCTCGCGGGCCGCGGTGACCTCGACGTGATCCTTGGAGTGGGTGTTGCCCACGACGACCAGGTCGGGGCCCCAGTCGAGGTTGGCCGGGCCGAACCCCTCGAACACCGGGATGCCCAGCGCCGCCAGCTGATCGCTCATCGGCGGGTACAACGCGGTGTCCGAGCCACGGACGTCGTGGCCGGCCGCGCACAGCAAGCCGGCAACGGCCCCCATGCCGGTACCGCCGATTCCGATGAGGTGCACCTTCACGGCGGGCGGAACGTATACGGTCGCCCCCGGTCGGTAAAGGCGACAAGGCGGTTTTGCCGCCCCCGTCGGTCGCGATATCCTGGGGGCGGCGTGGGCTCCGAACGACGGCTCCATCATCGCGGCGCGGCGCGGCCGGGGCGGCAGCTCCACGTGCGCTGGCGGGTGATGGGGGGCGCGTGGCAGGAGACCGACACCCGCGACATCGGCGTCGGCGGCGCGTTCCTGTTGCGGGTCGCGGCGCCGGTCGGCGCGGCGCTCGAGCTGGTGGTCGCGGCGCCGGGGCGCAGCGAGCCGCTGGTGCTCGCCGCCGCGGTGCGCTGGGCCTCGCCCGACGGCGTCGGCGTGCAGTTCCTCGACGTCGACATCGACGTGCTGCTCGAGCTCAACGCGCTCCTGGCGACCCACGCCGGCGGCGATGCGCGCTAGCCGGGCGCGAGCGAGACGACGCCCGGGCGGGGCGGTCCAGGCCGCCGCGGCGCTGGCCGCGCTGGCGCTGACCGCGGCGGTCGCGCGCGCCGAGCCGCCGGTCGCCGACGGGCGCTGGCCGGTGGCCGACCCCGCGGCGGCGCGCGCGATGCTCGACCGGCTGCGCGGCCACCACGTCGGCTGGCACGACGGCGCGCTCGACATCGTCGACGTCGCCGGGGCCGGGCGGCCGTGGGTCGGCGTCGTCGAGCGCCGCGGCGACGCGTTGTGGCTGGTGGGCGCGACCTTCGCGTGGCGGCTGCGCGGGCCGCTGGCCCGGCCCCGGCTCGCCGGCCCCGGCTACGTCGTGTGGGCGATCGGCCCGCTGGCCGCGCGCGACCTGCGCGTCACGCGGCTGGGCGTGCTCGCGCCGCCGGCCCGGTAAGGGCCCCCGAGTGGGGATGTTGGTCGAGGAGCGCAGTCGAGGCGCCCCGCGGGCAAGGCGCCGGCGAGGAGCGGAGGGGAGCGTCCTCGTCGGACGTGACCCGAGCACCGGAGCCGGCAACGCCGCCCCCGGGGATGCATCGGCTGCGAAACCGACCGAGATCCCCACTCGGGGGCCCTAAGCGTCACGGCCGCGGCAGGATGAGCCGCCCGAACGCCTGGGGATCGGCGACCGCCTGCTCCCGCAGCCACGCCAGCGCGTCCTCGCGCAGCGTCGCGCCGGCCGCGCCCCCGATCAGCTCGCCGCGGCACTGCCGCGCGATCTGGAGGTGCAGCGGCATCTCGGCGGCGCGCAGCTTGTCCTCGGCGGCGACCAGCTCGAGCACCGCGCGCTCGCGCTGGCCCTCGTGCAGCGCCAGCCCGGCGACCAGCAGCGCGCGCAGGCCCTGGGCCCACGGCAGCTTGGTCTTGGTCAGGCCGGCGATCGCCTGGCGCACCACCGCGCCGCGATCGGGGCGCGTCGAGGCCAGCGCCGCGGTGCCGAGCAAGAAGTACGACTCGACCGACACCGTCGTCACCCGCAGCAGCATCGAGCTCTCGAGCTCGCGCCACGCGCGCTCGACCCGGGCCAGCGCGCCGTCGCCGTCGCCGAGGTACAGGTCGATGCGGGTGTTCGACAGCAGGTGGTTGTAGTCGTTGAGCTGGAACGCCTCGTCGTCGCTGCTGTGCTCCATCGCCACCGCCAGCGAGTGGGCGCGCGCGTCCTCGGGCTTGCCCATCACCAGCCACGCGACGTTGGGCCGCCACGCGCGGATGCCGTTCTGCGCGTAGACGTCGCCGCGGTCCTCGGCCTCGCGCAGGTAGAGCGGCGCCAGCCGCGCCAGCTCGCGCAGCTGCCCGCAGTAGAGCAGGTTGGACAGGTAGAACAGCTCGGTCAGGTCGATCTCCCAGCGCCCGCCGACGCCGTGATCGCGCATCCGCCGCATGCCGGCCTTCATCCGCTGGTCGGCGCGCGACCAGCGCCCGACCAGGAAGTCCGACAGGCCGCCGCACGCCTCGACCAGGCCGATCACGAACTCGTCGCCGGCCTCGACCGCGACCTCGTGGGCGCGGGCCGCCATCTTCTCGGCGCGCGGGTGCGCGTCGGCGCCGGTCGAGGTCATGTAGCCGACCTCGATCGCCAGCGCCATCGCGACGCGGCGGCGCTCGCCCAGCGCCAGCGCGCGGCGCAGGTGCCACAGCTGCACCAGCTTGCCCTGCACCGGGTTGGCGAACGACAGCCCGCTGCACACCGACCACAAGAGGTCGACCTCTTGCACCGCGCGCGCCGGCAGCTCGACCAGGCTGCGCGGCTTGAACCGGGTGCCGCGCAGCCGCAGCGCGACCCGCTGGGTGAGCACCGAGACGATCGTCGCGCGCTGGCTGTCGGGCAGGACGCAGCCGATCGCGCGCATGTGGGCCTCGGCCAGGGTCATGCCCTCGCGCAGCCGGCCGGCCCGCAGCAGCTGCTCGATGCGCAGCCGCTCGAGCTCGGTGCGCTCGTCGGGGCTCGCCAGCGGCGCGGCCTCGGCGTACATCGCCGCCGCCTCGAGCAGGTGGCCGGCGTTGACCAGCGCGCTGGCGCGGCCGATCAAGAGCGCGCAGCGCACGTCGGGCTCGAAGCTGCCGAACTGCAGCGCCACCGCGTACAGGTCGGCGGCGCGGCGGAACGCCAGCGCCTCGGCGGCGGTGGCCGCGGCCTTGACCGCGTGCTCGGCCGCCGCCTGCGGCTCGCCGGCGCCCAGCAGGTGATCGACCAGCGGCTCGCGATCGCCCGGCACCGCGTGCTGGTAGGCGTCGGCCAGCTCGCGGTGCGCGGCCTGCAGCTCGCCGGTGGCCAGCTCGTCGACGACCGCGGCGCGGATGCGGTCGTGGTAGGGCTCGACCTGATCGCGATCGGCCTGGCCGCGGACCAGGCGCTCGGCGCGCAGCACCGCCAGCGCGCCGCCGACGTCGTCGATGCCGGCGGCGGCGCCGACCACCTCGGCCGGCATCGGGCGCGCCGCCACCGCGCACGCGCGCAAGAGCGCCTTCGCCGACGCCGGCAGCCGCGCGATCCGGCCGCGCAGCAGATCGTCGAGCGTGGTCGCGCCGCCGGCGGTGGTCGCCGAGCGGGCCAGCTCCGACAGGAACAGCGTGTTGCCGCCGGCGTCGCGCACCAGCGACGCCGCCCACGCGCCGCCGCCGTCGGACACGCCGGCCAGCGCCTCGACCAGATCGGTGGCCTCGTCGACGGCCAGCGGCGGCACCTCGACGATCCGGACGTCGGGCACCAGCGACGTCGACGCGACCCGCTTCTCGATCGACGCGACGATCGGCCCGGCGGTGTCCTCGCTGCGGTGGACCAGCAGCAGCAGCAGGTTCGGGCGATCGGGCCGGGTGATCAGGTCGACCAGGAAGCCGACGCTGTCGAGATCGCCCCACTGCAGGTCGTCGACGGCGACGATCACCGGGCCGGCCGCGGCCAGCCGCTCGAGCAGCACCCGCAGCGCCGCGAAGCCGCGCCGCCGCAGCTCCTGCGGGTCGGCCGGCTGGAACCGCCGGGTCGCCGGCTCGGCGATCGCCGGCACCCGGCGCAGCACCGGGAACAACCGGGCCAGCGCGGTGATGTCGTCGGGGAGCACCGTCGCCAGCTGCGCCGGCGGCAGCCGCAGGAGCGCGCCGGTCAGCGCGTCGATCAGCGTGTCGAGCGTCTTGAACGGCACCGCCTCGCGCTCGTAGCAGCGGCCGGCCAGCACCAGCACCGAGGCGCCGACCGAGTCGAGGAAGCGCGCGACCAGCGCCGACTTGCCCATGCCCGACACGCCGCGCACCATCACCGCGACGCCGGCCTGGCGCGAGTCGAGCAGCGCCTGCGCCAGCGCGTCGAGCTGCGCGGTGCGCCCGACGAACGGCGCCGACGTGCCGGCGGTGCGGTCGACGGTGCGGGTCGCCTCCGACGGCTCGCGGCCCAGCGCCGCCAGCACCGCGACGCCGTCGGGGCGGTCGCGCGGATCGATCGCGAGCAGCTTCACGCACAGCGCGTCGAGCGCCGGCGGCACGTCGGGCACCAGCGCCCGCGGCGGCGGCGGCAGCTCGAGCTGCTTGCGCCGCATGATCTCGTCGGGGCGGCCCTCGAACGGCCGGCGCCCGGTCAGCGCCTCGTACAGCATCGCGCCGACCGAGTACCAGTCGCTGGCGGGATCGAGCGGCACGTCCGCGGCCTGCTCGGGCGACATGTACGCCGGGGTGCCGACCGCCGCGCGCTCGTGGGTGTGGTCGACGCCGGCCAGCTCGACGTCGGCGATCAAGCCGAAGTCGAGCAGCACGACCCGCCCGCTCGGCTCGACCAGCACGTTCGACGGCTTGAGATCGCGGTGCAGCTTGCCGGCCAGGTGCAGCGCGTGGACGCCGTCGCACAGCTGGTAGAGCGCGTCGTCGAGCCGCGCCCGATCGAGCGGCGCCGCCAGGATGTCGGCGCGCGAGCGCGGGCCCCCCGTCCGCGGCAGGGTCGCGTCGAGCTCGTCGTCGAACGGCCCGGCGTCGCTGGCGCCGGGGCTGGGCCGCACCCGGTCGATGAAGCCGACGCCGCGCACCAGCTCCATCGTGAAGAACCACTCGTCGCCGGTGGTGTGCAGCTCGTGCAGGCGGCACAGGTTGGGGTGCGCCAGGTCGCACAGCGAGCGGAACTCGCGCTTGAAGCGGTACAGGTCGCGCGCGCCCTGGGTCTTCAAGGTCTTCAGCGCGACGTCGCGCTGGTGGACGCGATCGAAGACCCGGTAGACGACGCCCATGCCGCCGGCGCCGAGCTGCGACTTCACGACGAAGCGCTCTTCGCGGAGCGATGCGCGCTCGACGGGGACCCCCACGCCCTGAGTCTAGCAGCTCGGACCGCGGAGACCCAGCGAGATAGCTCGCTGGCGCTCGGTCCGGGGTAGCCTCGCTGGCGCTCGGCTATAGTCCGCGCGTGACTCCCGCCGATCTCCTCGACGCGCTGTGGCGCGATTACACCGCCCTCACCCCGCAGGCCGCGCGGGTCCACGCGCTGTTCACCGCCCGGGGGGAGGTCATCGTCAACGACCACGTCGCGCTGCGCACGTTCGGGCGGCCGGGCATCGATCGGTTCACCCTGGGGCGGCGATTCGAGGCCCTGGGCTGGGCCAAGGTCGACGACTACCGCTTCGACGACAAGCACCTGTGGGCGTCGTACTGGCGCCACCCCGACCGCGATCTGCCCAAGGTGTTCATCAGCGAGCTGGTGGTCGACGAGCTGCCGCCGGCGATCGCGGCGATCCTCGACGGCCTGGTGGCGGCGCTGCCGGCCGGGTTCGCCGCGCGGGCCGATCTGCCGTACGCCGGGCGGCCGTGGGCGATCGATCACGCCACCTACCAGCGGCTGCTGGCGGTGAGCGAGTACGCGGCGTGGGTGGCCGCGTTCGGCTTCCGGGTCAACCACTTCACCGTCGACGTCGGCCGGCTGCGCACCTTCGCCGACCTGCCCGCGGTCAACGCCTTCCTCGCGGCCGAGGGCTTCGAGCTCAACCGCGCCGGCGGGCTGATCAAGGGCACGCCGGCCGATCACCTCGAGCAGTCGTCGACCTGCGCCGAGCCGATCGCGGTCGACTTCGCCGACGGCCGGTTCGCGGTGCCGTCCTGTTATTACGAGTTCGCGCGCCGCTACCCGCTGCCGTCCGGCGAGCGGTTCGAGGGCTTCGTGCCGACCTCGGCCGACAAGCTGTTCCACTCGACGGACGTCCGGCGGTAGCGCCGTGCGGCTGACCGCGCGGTTCCTGCTCGCGTTCGTCGTCACGATGGCGATCGCGCTGGGGGTGACCGCGTGGCTCAACCTCGGCCGCGAGCGCGACCTGTTCGATCGCGACCTGCGCTCCGACAGCCTGCTGGTGGCGCGGCTGGTGGCCCACACCCACGACCTCGCGATGCAGGTCGGCGACGCGCCGGGCGCCGCGGCGGCGATCGCGTCGGCCAACCAGATCCACGCCGGCATCGCGGTCGAGGTGGTGGCGCAGGCCCAGGCGCCGGCGGCGCTGCAGGGCGCGCTGGCGGCCGGACGCCCGGGCGCGATCCGCGACGACGTCGCCGGCCGCCTCGACACCTACGTGCCGCTCAAGGTCGCCAGCCGGCCGGCCGCGATCCACGTCGCCGCCGGGCTCGACGCCGAGCGCCGCTACGTCCACGGCACCAAGCGGCGCGCGGCGATCGCCAGCCTGGCCGCGCTGCTGGCCGCCGCCGCGGTGGTGTCGGCGCTCGGCCTGGCGCTGATCGCGCGGCCGACCCGCGCGCTGATCGCCAAGACCCAGCGGGTCGCGGCCGGCGACTTCACCGCGCCGCTGGCGCTGCGCCAGAAGGACGAGCTGGGCGACCTGGCTGGGGCGATCAACGAGATGACCGACGATCTGGCCCGGGCCCAGGCGCGGGCGACCCGCGAGGCCGAGGCCCGCGTCGCGGCGGTCGAGCAGCTGCGCCACGCCGACCGGCTGATGACCGTCGGCCGGCTGTCGGCCGGCATCGCCCACGAGCTGGGCACGCCGCTCAACGTCATCGAGGGCCGGGCCAAGATGATCCGCGAGGGCGAGGTCGCGGGCGACGAGATCGCCGACAGCGCGCGCATCATCGGCGAGCAGTCGCGGCGGATCACGACGATCGTCCGGCAGCTGCTCGACTTCGCGCGCCGCGGCGCGCCCGATCGCGGCGACGTCGACCTGGTGGCGACGGCGACGCAGGCCGAGCGGCTGCTGGCCGCGACCGCCAAGAAGGCCCAGGTCGCGCTGGCGGCGCCGGCGCCGCGGGCGCCGGTCGTCGTGCGCGGCGACGCCGGGCAGCTGGTCCAGGTCGTGACCAACCTGGTCGTCAACGCGATCCACGCGACGCCGCCGCACGGCCAGGTCGCGCTCGCGGTCGACGAGGTCGTCGCGGCGCCGCCGCGCCCGGGCGCGGGCGCGACGCGCTGCGCGCGGCTGACCGTCACCGACACCGGCGCCGGCATCCCGCCCGAGGTCCGCGACCGCATCTTCGAGCCGTTCTTCACCACCAAGGACGTCGGCCAGGGCACCGGCCTCGGGCTGTCGGTCGTCCACGGCATCGTCGAGGATCACGGCGGCTGGGTCGAGGTCGACTCGACCCCGGGCGCCGGCAGCGAGTTCTCGGTATACCTGCCCATGCCATGACCGCGCGCGTGCTGATCGTCGACGACGACCCCGAGATGGTGGCGCTCCTGGCCCGCGGGCTGCCGCGGCGCGGCTTCGAGGTGCTCGCCGCGGCCTCGGCCGCCGAGGCGCTGGCCCGGCTCGACGCCGACGACGTCGACGTCGTCGTCACCGACCTGCACATGGCCGGGCTCGACGGCCTGGCGCTGACCGAGCGCATCGTCGGCAACCGCCCGGGGCTGCCGGTGATCGTGCTGACCGCGTTCGGCAGCCTGCCGGCGGCGATCGGCGCGATCCGCTCGGGCGCCTACGACTTCCTGGCCAAGCCGATCGAGCTCGACGCGGTGGCGGTGGCGCTCGAGCGCGCGGTCCGCCACCGACGGCTGACCGAGGAGGTGACCCGGCTGCGCCGGCAGGTCGCCACCGCGCGCGACGGCGAGCTGGTCGGCGAGAGCGCGGCGATGCGCGAGGTCCACGAGCTGATCGCGCGGGTGGCGCCGACCGACGCCAGCGTGCTGGTCACCGGCGAGAGCGGCACCGGCAAGGAGCTGGTGGCCCGGGCGCTGCACCGCCAGAGCAAGCGCGCCGCCGGCCCGCTGGTCGCGGTCAACTGCGCGGCGATGCCCGAGCCGCTCCTCGAGAGCGAGCTGTTCGGCCACGTCAAGGGCGCGTTCACCGACGCCCGCGGCGCCCGCGCCGGGCTGTTCCGCGAGGCCAGCGGCGGGACGCTGTTCCTCGACGAGATCGGCGAGCTGCCGGTGGGGCTGCAGGCCAAGCTCCTGCGCGCGCTGCAGGAGCGCTCGGTGCGGCCGGTCGGCGGCGACGCCGAGGTGCCGGTCGACGTCCGCGTCGTCACCGCCACCAACCGCGACCTCGAGCGCGCGATCGAGGCCGGCACGTTCCGCGAGGATCTCTACTACCGCATCGACGTGGTCCACGTCGCGCTGCCGCCGCTGCGGGCCCGCGGCGGCGACGTGCTGCTGCTGGCGCAGCGCTTCGTCGAGGACACCGCGCGGCGCTTCGGCAAGCCGGTGACCGGCTTCGCGCCGGCGGCGGCCGAGAAGCTGGCCAGCTACGAGTGGCCGGGCAACGTCCGCGAGCTGGCCAACGCGATCGAGCGCGCGGTGGCGATGGCGCGCTTCGAGCTGATCACGGTCGAGGACCTGCCGGAGAAGGTGCGGGCCTACACCCCGACCACGCTCACCGTGACCGGCGTCGATCCCGCCGAGCTGGTGTCGCTCGAGGAGCTCGAGCGCCGTTACATCCTGCACGTCCTGCGCGCCGCCGGCGGCAGCCGCACGGTCGCGGCCGGCATCCTCAAGCTCGATCGCAAGACGCTGTACCGCCGGCTCAAGGCCTACGGCGTGTCCGACGAGTAGCGGCGGGGCGCGGTCGGCCTGCGGCGTGCATTGGCGTCGGGCAGGAGGTCCCGATGTCTCGCCTCGCGCCCACCGAACGTCCCGCCGAACGTCCCGCCGAACGTCCCGCCGAACGTCCCGCGATCGTGCCCCCGACCCGCGCGCCGCGATCGGCCGCGGTCGCGCCGCTGGTGATCGTCGCCGAGGACGACGACGAGCTGCGCCAGCTGCTGTGCCACAAGCTGCGGCGCCACGGGTGCCGCGTCATGGCCGCGCGCACCGGCCTCGAGCTGGCGCAGCTGCTGGTCGAGCCCGGCCACGAGCCGGCGGCGGTCGAGCTGGTGATCACCGACATCCGCATGCCCGGCCTCACCGGCCTGGAGATCGTCGCGTTGCTGCGCCAGGTCGACTGGGCGCTGCCGGTCATCGTCATCACCGGGTTCGGCGATCTCGAGGCCCACGCCGAGGCCGCGCGGCTCGGCGCGATGCTGTTCGACAAGCCGGTCGACCTCGACGTGCTGGCCACGGCGGCGTGCGCCGCGGTCGGGCTCGATCGGTGACGGGGCAGATCGCCCCGCGGGGCAGATCGCCCCGCGCCAGCGGCCCCACGATCGGCGTCGCCGCGCGTCAGGACGCGATCGCCCGCTGGCACCACCGATGCACTGATGCACGGGCGTCGAGACGCAACCCACTTCAGACAGGAGAAGACCGATGCGCACCCTGAAGGCTCTGATCGTCACCTCGCTCGTCGCCATGCCGCTGGTCGCCGCCGCCGCGCCGCCGACCAAGGCCCCCACCACCAGCGCCACCCACAGCACCAAGGTCGCCAAGGTGCACAAGTCGCGCGCCGCCAAGTCGACCAAGAAGCCCGGCGCCGCGATGACGCCGACCACCGCCCCGTCCACCCCGTCCACCCCGGCCGCGCCGGCGCCGAGCCCGGCGCCCGCGACCAAGTAGGAGGCCGCCATGCTGCCGCGCCAACGTGCGAGCGTCCTCGGGGCCGTGCTCGTCGCGGCCCTCGCGATCCCCCTCGGCGCCACGCCGGCGGCGCGCGCGCAGCCCCGCGGCGCCTGCGGCGCGCGGCTGTCGACGGCGCTGTCGGGCCTGGCCGCGGCCGCGCGCGACGCCGACGCGGTGACCGCGGCGGCGCGGTTCGCCGACGACGCCGATCGCCACGGCTTCCGCGCGCTGGCCCGGCTGGCGCTCGAGGTCGAGGCCTCGGCCCGCGCCGCCGAGGCGGCGTCGCTGCACCGCGCGGTCGCCGCGCTGATCGACCCGCCTGCGCGGGTCAGCATCACCGGCGCCTGCGCCGCGGCCACGTGAGCGGCGCGCCGCCGGCGATCTGCCACGCTGTCGCCATGACCAGCGATCTCCGCTCCAGGCGCACGCGCCACCCGGCGTCCGGGCACGATCACGCCAGCGTGTGCGCCGTCTGCGGCGAGCATCGGCCGGCGCGGCCGATCGCGGTCGTCCCGCCGGCGCTGGCCGCGCGGCTGACCTACGATCGCGACGCCGTGGCCGACGCGATGGTGTGCGGGCCGTGCCTCACCGAGGCCCGCATCCGCAGCGCGCGGGCCGAGCTCGAGCGCGAGCAGGGCGAGCTCACCGACGTCGAGCACGACATCGCGGTCCGGGCCGCGACCCACGCCGCGGTCGCCGATCGGCTCGACGACGTCGGCGCGCAGACGCGGGGGCAGCGCGCCGCCGATCGCGTGGCCCAGATCGGCGGCTCGTGGAAGTTCGTGCTGAGCTTCGGCGCGTTCCTGCTGGTGTGGTGCATCGTCAACACCGCGCTGGCCCTGCGCGCGTTCGATCCGTTCCCGTTCATCCTGCTCAACCTGATCCTGTCGTGCCTGGCCGCGATCCAGGCGCCGATCATCATGATGTCGCAGGGCCGCATGTCCGAGATCGATCGCGCGCGCGCCGCCCAGGACTACCGGATCAACCTCAAGGCCGAGCTCGAGGTCGCGGCGCTGCACGAGAAGCTCGACCACCTGCTGCACCAGCAGTGGAGCCGCATGGTCGAGCTCCAGGACCTCCAGCTCGAGATCCTCGAGGCGTTGCGCCGCGACCAGCCGGCGTGACGGGCGCGTCGTGTGACCGGCGCCGCAGCGCGCGGTCGCCCCGGACTCACTGGAGCTGGCACGAGGACGAGCAGGGGCTGGCGACGCCGTTGTGGATCTCGAAGTCGCACTGCTCGCCCGCCGCGGCGTTGCGGTAGCCGTCGCCGCACCCGGCGAACGTGCAGTCGGCGTCGCACTGGGCGGTGTCGCCGCCGGCGTCGCAATCCTCCACGGCCGCCTGGACCACGCCGTCGCCGCAGACGTTGTTGAACTTGCACGCCGCGCTGCAACCGTCGCCGCTGTCGATCGCGTCGCCGTCGTCGCAGTCCTCGCGGGTGCGGTTGATGTGCCCATCACCACAGGCCGCGAGCGTGCAGTCGCGGTCGCACGCCAGCGTGTCGTTCGTCGTGTCGCAGTCCTCGCCCGCCGCGGCGTTGGCGAGCCCGTCGCCGCACCGCACCGGCGTACAGTCGACGTCGCAGGTCGCGGAGGCCGACGTCGTGTCGCAGACCTCGCCGGTATCGACCTGGCCATCGCCGCAGGTCGTGCCCAGGCGGAACATGCCCCCGATCGCCGTCGCGGTCGTTAGCGGGAGATCGTTCTCGACCAGCACCCCGCTGGCGTACGCATTGGTGCTCTGGATCGCGGTCAGGCTGAACGCGACGAAGGTGGCGTTCGCGAAGGTCTCGGCCGGGATGACGATCGACGTCGCGGTCGTCGTGACGTCAGCCAGCACCGTGGCCTTGGTACGCGTGCCATTGAGCGACATCTGGACGACGTGCACCGTGTACTGGGTGGCGCCCGCGGCCGCGGTCCAGCGGACCTCGACCGGTCGCGTCCCGTCGAAGGTCAGGCGTCCGCCGGGCGCGGCGTCGACGCCGTTGATCCGAACGTCGGTCGGTAGCAGAAGGCCGGGCGCGAGATCCGGCGGGCCAGCGGGCCGAAGGCGGAACCGCTTGAAGCCCCCAGCGACGTACATCGACGACGCGGCGCCGGGGACGCTGAACTGGCGGAAGTTCGCGTACCCGTCGACCAGCATGCGCGACCAGCTGGCGGGGAACGGATCGGCGTAGGGCACCACGAGGCTGGCGGTCAGCGCGGTCGAGCGTGACCAGTCCGAGAACCCAATCGCCGCGAGGTCGGCGCCCAGACCGAGCGTGTTGGGGAATGGACTGGCGATGAGGGCAACCCCGTACCCGCCGATGGAGGCTCCGCCGTAGGCGGTGTCGTAGGCGGCGCGATCCCAGCCCTGGACCGAGAGCGAGTGAGTCACTGGTGCCTGGACGTGGACGAATGCGCCGCTAACCGTCGCGGGCGCGCCATCCAGGAGCGTGACTGTGCCTGCGTCGAACCAGTCGAGGAGTGTGCGGACCGACGCCTTCCGCCCGCCGGCGATGGCGACCGCGTCGTCGCGGGCGTGGAAGATGTGGAGGTCGTCACCGGTCGGCAACGGCGGGCCGCCCGGGTACACGAGGCTGTAGCCGGTGCGCCAGTCCTTGGTCGTGTCTAGCGTGGGCGCGTCGAACGGGCTGGCGAACCCGAGGTCGAAGGCCGCCCCGAACGAGCTGACCGTGATCACGTCGAAGACGTCGGGGTAGTAGCCGATCGGAAGCGCGCTCAGGTTGGTCAGCGCGAACGTGACGGGTGTCGGCTGCGTCACCTTCGGCGTGTCGGGGCGACCTGGCCGGCTGAAGTGGCGATCGAGCGCGCGCTGATCGGTCACGTAGTAATCGGTTCCGATCGCGAGCATGTACGTGACGCCGGGCGGCACGCCGACGATCTCGAACGTGCCATCGGCCCGGCCTACGCCGGGTACCACCTGATAGCCGGCGGTGGTGCCATCGGGCACGTATGCGCGCACCGGCCGCGTCGACAGGTCGATCGGATAGTCGACGAACCCGCCGGCCGTGGCGGCGCGGTAGTACGAGCGCCCGACCACCGCTCCGTCGGCAGCGTCGGTTGGCGTCGCGTCCGTTGGCCTCGCGTCTGTCGGCGTCGCGTCTGTCGGCGTCGTCGCGTCGGCGTCGCTCGCGTCGGTGGCGGCCGTTGGCGGTGGCGTGCCGCAGCCGATTCCGGCGAGGACCAGGGCAATCAGCGTGCGATGCATCGGTGACATCTGGGCCAGCGTAAGCCCGGATAGGTCGGTCCGTATCGGAACAAATCTGGCAAAGCGCGCAGCCTCGCGCCAGCCGTCCGCGTCGCAGCGAGGGCTAGCGCCGGCGGCGGCGCAGCGCGACGGCGAGGCCGAGGCCGAGGAGCGCGAGGCCGCCCGAGCTGCCGGCGCCGGTCGAGCAGCCGCCGGTCACCTCGTCGCCGTAGCCGTCGCCGTCGGTGTCGCCGGGGTCGGTCGGGTCGGGGTTGGTCGGGTCGACGGCGCCGTCCTCGACGGTGACGTTGATGTTCTGCGAGGTCGACTGGCCGGCGCTGTCGATCGCGCGGACCTCGATCGCCACCGGGCCGACCGCGTGGTTGGTCACGGTGAAGTTGAACGGCGCCGCGGTCAGCGTCTGCGCCAGCGCGCCGTCGAGCCACAGCTCGACGCGGGCCAGGTCGGTGTCGACGATCTGGGTCTGGACGTTGAACGTCGCCGGCACGGTCGCGCCGTCGGCGGGCGCGTTGAACTGCGCCATCGGCGCCGGGTTCGGCGGCGCGGGCGGGGCGTACAGCGCGGCGATGCCCTGGCGATCGAGCGTGGTGAACGACAGGTCGGCCGAGGTGCCGTTGCACTGCGGGTAGTGCATCACCGACGCCGCGTCGTACGGCGTCAGGCCGCGGTACTGGTTGTCCTCGAAGCACTGGGTCGCGCCCGACTCGGGGCGGGTGTGCTCGTGGCGCAGGCCGAGCGTGTGGCCCATCTCGTGGGCCAGGATGTTGCGCAGCGGCCAGGTCAGCTGCGGATCGAACGCGGTGCTGTCGATCAGGATGTTGCGATCGGCGCGCGGGCTGTCGGGGAAGAACGCGCGCGCCAGGTACTCGCCGTTGGCGTTGACCGGGTTGACGTCGAACAGCACCGCGGTGTTGGCGGCGGTGCAGTTGGCGTCCTGGGCCGGCACGTAGACGAAGTCGACGTCGGCCATCATCTCCCAGCCGCCCTCGGCCGCGCCCTGGAGGGCCGTGACCACCTTCGACTTGTTGGCGCCGAAGTTGTTCGAGATGCAGTACGTGAGCTGCTTGCGCTGGGTCGCGCTCCACTTCACGTCCTGGCCGCCCTGGGTGTAGACCGCGAGCTGGCCCGGCTGGCTGCCGCTCCAGATCTCGAACAGCCGCGCCTCGTCGCGGATGGCGACGTCGCCGTCCAGCACGTAGAGCCCGCTGGCCTCGCGGTACTGCTTGGCCTTCCACTCCTCGAAGGTCAGCCGGCTGCCGTTGGACCCCAGCTCGGGCGCGGTCTCGACGCACCCCCCGAGGACGGCGCTGGCGAACCCGAGACCGGCGGCGACGAGCGAGGCGGTGCGCATCCCCACCATCAATACAAGCGTGATGCCAGATCCAGCCTCAATGATCCTGGACCCTTGGGTCGATGCGCTGCCACCTCGCTGGTGCACTTCGCCCCGATCTGGAGCCTGGCTCCCCGGCCGGGCCCCGGGAGTCGCCCGACGATCGGATGGGGATCGTCGACCGGGCCTGACGATCGGATGGGGATCGTCGGCTAGGGGGGCCTGACGATCGGATGGGGATCGTCGGCCGGGGCCTGACGATCGGATGGGGATCGTCGGCCAGGGGCCTGACGATCGGATGGGGATCGTCGGCCAGGGGGCCTGACGATCGGATGGGGATCGTCAGCGGCCGGGGCCGAGGGCGGCGATGAACGCCTCCGGAGCGTCGACCGTCAGCGCGATGGCGGTGGCGGTGCGGCGGCGGCCGAGCAGGCCGCGCACCTCGACCGGCCGCGTCAGCGTCAGCAGCACGGTCGGCTCGCCGACGACCGCGGCGAGGGCGCCGGGTGGCACGGCGTCGATCGGGGTGGCGGCCGCGATGGCGTCGCGCGGGACGTCGAGGCGCCAGCGCACCCCGACCGGCCCGAGCACGGCGGTCGGCGTGACGCGCAGCGGCGCGAGGCGCAGCACGTGCAGATCGGCGATCATCCACAGCGCGAGGTACGCCGCGCTCGCGGTCGAGACCCACGCGAGCGGCGCGCTCCAGCCGGCCAGCGCCACGTGGAGCGCGGCGGTCTCGACGGCGATCAGCCCCACCAGCAGCGCGACCACTGCGGCCCGGTGCTTGCGGCGGTGCATCGCGAAGCCGTCGCGCGGCGCGCGGCGGAACCAGCCGGTGGTGGCGTAGGCGAGGACCACCAGATCGGTCGCGAGGAAGCCGGCCAGCGCGCGCGGCGCCCCGGCGGCGATCACCGCATGCTCGACCACCGCGACCGGCCCCGGCGCGGTGGCGGCGACGGCCCGGCCGGCGCGCCACGCGATCCGCGCGCGCACCACCAGCGCGGTCAGCGCGGTCGCCTCGACGACGATCATCGCCGCGATCAGGCCCGACGGCACCCAGGCCCGCGCGATCACCAGGCCGCCCGCGGCGATCACCAGCGGCGTCCAGCGCGGCCACGCTGCGCGGCGCACGCCGAGCCACCAGGTCACCAGCGCGGCGGTCGCGGTCAGATCCAGCGCCACCGCGGTGGCCACGACGCGATGGGTCGCGGCGGCGCTGGCGGCGATGTGGCGCTCGACCGCCAGCAGCGCGAGCAGCGCGCCGATGGCCAGGAGCGTCGTGGCGGGGCGCGCGACGGCGGGGCGGGGCATGCCGGTGGGATGTCGCCACCGCGGGGATCGCCGCGATCGCCGGCGGCGGCGGATGAACTCTGCCAGGTGCGAGTTTTTCGGTTCGGTCGCACCGGCACGCGGCGTCTGGGGGCTGGGTGGGCCGCGCCACGCGGTGGGGGCCTCGCCGGCAGGGGAGCGCAGGAACACGGGGCCCGGACGATGCGGTCCGGGAGGGCGGGGTTCCTGGCGTGATGGGCGGACCGGCGAGGCGCAGCAGGACGGGGTGGGTGTCGCGCGAGGCGGCGGCGCGGGTAGGATGCGCGCGATGCAGCACTGGCTGATGAAGACCGAGCCCGACACGTTCGGGATCGACGATCTCGCGCGGGTCAAGGTCGAGCCGTGGACCGGCGTGCGCAACTACCAGGCGCGCAACTTCATGCGCGATCAGATGAAGGTCGGCGACCGCGTGCTGTTCTATCACTCCAACGCGACGCCGCCGGGCGTGGCCGGGCTGGCGGTGGTCAAGCGCACCGGCGTCGTCGACGCCACGCAGTTCGAGCCGTCGAGCCCGTACTACGATCCCGGGTCGAAGCGCGACGACCCACGGTGGATCTGCGTCGACGTCGAGTTCGTCGAGAAGCTGCCGCGCCTGATCGCGCTCGACGAGCTGCGCGCGAACCCCGCGCTCGACGGCATGGTGCTGCTGCAGAAGGGCTCGCGGCTGTCGGTGCAGCCGGTCAGCGCCGCGCACTACAAGGCGGTGCTGGCGATGGCGAAGAAGGCCGCGCCCAAGGCCAAGGCCGCGCGCTGAGCCGCGCCCAGGCTGCCCAGCCGGGGCGGGGGCTGGTAGGGTGGCGCCGCGTTTGCGAGCCGACCCCATGACCCAGCCGTTCTACGTCACCACGCCCATCTACTACGTCAACGACGTGCCGCACCTCGGGCACGCGTACACCACGATCGTCGCCGACGCGCTGGCGCGCTGCCACCAGATGATGGGTGACGACGTGCGGTACCTGACCGGCACCGACGAGCACGGGCAGAAGATCGCCGAGGTCGCGGCCAAGCGCGGGGTCACGCCGCAGCAGCACTGCGACGAGGTGGCGCCGCGCTTCCTCGACACCTGGCGCGAGCTGGGGCTCGGGTTCGGCGACGCGGCGGCGGCCCACGGCTTCCGCCGCGACTTCATCCGCACCACCGAGCCGCGCCACACCGCGGTCGTGCGCAAGCTGTGGGAGGCGATCCGCGCCCGCCGCCCCGACGACCTGTACCTCGCCACCTACCAGGGCTGGTACTGCGTCGGCTGCGAGGCGTTCTACACCGAGAGCCAGCTCAAGGCCGGCGCGACCGCCGGCGAGTGGCTGTGCACGACGCACGAGAAGCCGGTGGCGTGGGTCGACAAGGAGACCTCGTACTTCTTCAAGCTGTCGGCGTACGCCGAGCCGCTGCTCGCGCACATCGAGGCGCACCCCGAGTTCATCCAGCCCGAGCAGTACCGGAACGAGGTGGTGTCGTTCCTCAAGGGCGGGCTCAAGGATCTGTCGGTGTCGCGCACCAGCTTCACGTGGGGCATCCCGGTGCCCGACGATCCGGCGCACCCTGGCGAGGCGGCGCGCCACGTCATGTACGTGTGGTTCGACGCGCTGACCAACTACCTGTCGAACCTGGGCGACCCGTTCGCGAGCCCGCCGACGCCGGCGGTGGCCACCTACTGGCCGAGCGTCGTCCACGTCATCGGCAAGGACATCCTGCGCTTCCACGCGGTGTACTGGCCGGCGTTCCTACTGGCCGCCGGGCTGCCGCTGCCGCGCACCGTGCTGTGCCACGGCTGGTGGTCGATCGGCGGCCGCAAGATCTCCAAGTCGATCCCCGCGACCCGGGTGTACCCGACGATCCTGGCGGGCGACCTCGCCGGCGCGTCGTCGGTGCCGGCCACCGGCGTCGACGCGCTCCGCTACTTCCTCTTGCGCGAGACGCCGCTCGGCAACGACGGCGACCTGATCTACGAGGGCCTGATCGAGCGCTACAACGCCGACCTCGCGAACGACCTCGGCAACCTGATCAACCGGTCGCTGACGATGCTGGTGCGCTTCGGCGGCGGCGGCGTCGGCGCCCGCGACGAGGCCCGCGCGGCCACCGGCCCCCACGCGGCGCTGGCGACCGTCGCCGCCGCGGCGATCAAGGACGCGCAGGCGGCGTTCACCGCGTTCGCGCCGTCGCGCGGCCTCGAGGCGGTGTGGCGGCTGGTGCGCGAGGCCAACACGTACATCGCCGCGACCGAGCCGTGGACGCTGGCCAAGGACCCGGCGAAGAAGCCCGAGCTCGACCACGTCCTGCACACGCTGGCCGCGGCGCTGTGGTGGACCCGGCTGGCGATCGCGCCGGTGTTGCCGGCGACCGCGCTGGCGCTCGACGGCTGGCTGGGCGCCGGCGTCGCCGAGAAGGACGCGCGCTGGCCCGACGCGGCGGCGTTCGGCCGCGACGTGCCGGCGTTGACGCCGACCGCGTCGACGCCGCTGTTCCCGCGGATCGACGCCGCGCGCACCGCCGAGCTGATCGGCAAGTGGCTGCCGCCCGAGCCGACCGCGGCGGTGGCAGCGCCGGTCGAGGCGGCCGCGGCCGCGCCCGCGCCGGTCGCGCCGCTGGCGCCGACGATCGCGTACGAAGACTTCGCCAAGATCGACCTGCGGGTCGGGCTGGTGATCGCCGCCGAGCCGGTGCCCAAGGCCAAGAAGCTGCTCAAGCTGACGGTCGATCTCGGCGAGGCCCGCCACCGCACGATCGTCGCCGGCATCGCCGAGGCGTTCACCGCCGCCGCGCTGCCCGGGCAGCGCGTCCTGGTCGTGGCCAACCTCGCGCCGCGCGAGCTGCGCGGCGTCACCAGCGAGGGCATGATCCTCGCCGCCGGCGACGACGCGATCCTCGCGCTCGGCACGATCACCGCCGCCGCGCCGCCGGGCACGCGGGTCAAGTAGCGGCCTCGGCCGCGCCCCTCAGTAGCGGACGTAGGGGCCGATCGCGAGATCGAGGCCGCCCACCGGCGGCGCCGGGCCCTCGACCGCCGGGCGATCGGAAAGCGTGTACGCGATCGACAGCATCGCGCCGGCGGTGCGCGTGCCCAGCCGCCAGTCGACGCCGACCCGCACGAAGCTGCGCGTCGCGTGATCGTCCTGGCCGTGGACGGTCCAGGTCTGGCGCGCCAGGCCGACGTCGAGCCGCGGCTCGGGGATGAACGGGCGCCCCTTGGCCCAGTGCAGGCGCGCGCTCGCGGCCACCGTCGTCCACGCGATGCCCATGCGATCTTCGGGATCGGTCCCGGCGGCGTAGTCCTGCGTGAGGTAGCCGACGCGCGCGCCGACGTCGACGACCGGCGTCCACAGGTAGTGCGCGTCGACGCCGAGCCCGTACAGCGGCCGGGCCTGCGCGATGCGCCAGCCGTACGCCATCGCGTCGTCGACGAAGCGGCCGGCGGTGCCGTCGAGGCGGGTGATCCGCAGGTCGCCGCTCAGCGCCAGCTGCAGGCGCGGCCCGCGCCCCGGCGGCGTCGTCGGCGCCTCGGCCACGGCCAGCGTCGGCGCCGTGGCGCCCGGCGGCGCCAGCTCGTCGGCGATCGCGGTCGCCGCCAGCGCGGCCACCACCAGCGCGGCTGCCGCGAGGCTAGTACGCATAGGTGCCTCCCGAGATGCGGATCTGCAGGTTGTCGACCTGGCACGGCAAGGTCGCGGTGGTCAGCGTCAGCGCGGTGAAGCGGTGCGCGACCTCCGGATCGAGCGGCGGGAAGTTGAGCCAGTGGCGCGCGAACGGCGCGCGGGCGCGATCGTCGAGCGTCACGGCGACGACCAGCCCGCCGGCGCCGTCGGGCACCAGGTCGAGCGCGCCGGGGCCGACGCAGTCGGTCGACAGCTCGACCCAGTTGCCGTCGTCGGACTCCCAGCCGCTCTCGGCCGCGTTGCGGACGATCCCCAGCGAGGTCGCGGCGCGCGCGCCCGGCGCCAGCGCCATCGCGTGCTCGGCCGGGTGGTAGGTCGAGACCCGGCGCACGTCGCCGGTGGTCGCCCAGCCGCACAGGTCGCAGGCCTCGAAGTCGTCCTCGAACTGCAGGATGTCGTTGTCGGGCGGCAGCAAGCAGCCGGTCGCGGTCAGCATCGGCGCGATCGCGAGGATCGCCTGGCGCAGCATGCCGGGCTCGATTGCAGGCGGTGCGCCAGCGCAAGCGCGCGGAACCTCGACGGGGGCGGCCGCCGCGATCGCGACAGCGCTGTCGGGCCGGGGCGCTTGTGTCGCGGTCGGGGTCGACGCACGCTGGGGCCATGGCGCGCGCGAACCGCACGGCAGCGACCGGGCAGGGCGATGACGGCGAGGCCCCGCATCGCCAGGCGGTCGCGGCGGCGGCGGCGCACCCCGACGACGTCCGCGCCCAGGCCGAGGCGGCCTACGCCTGCGATCGCCTGGGCCGCGAGGCCGAGGCGCTGCGCTACTACCAGCGCGCGTTCGACCTGGGCGGTCCCGCCGACGATCGCGCCGGCTTCTTGCTCGGCTTCGGCTCGACCCTGCGCAACGTCGGGCGCGTCGACGACGCGGTCGCGGTGCTGGCCGAGGCGGTGCTGGCCCACCCCGAGCACGCGGCGCTGCGCGCGTTCCTGGCGCTGGCGCTGGGCTCGGCCGGCCACCACGCGCTGGCGTTGGCGACGATGCTCGACGCCGGCCTGGCCTCGTCGCCGGCCGCGTTCGCGCCCTACCGGCGCGCGCTCGGCGAGTACCAGCGCGCGCTGCAGGAGGCGGCGGTGCCGCCCGCTACGCCCGCCCCAGCCACGCCAGCAGCGCCTGGCCCCGCGCGTCGGGGATCTCGACGCCCAGGCCGGCCGTCGGCTCGCCGTGCCAGTCCGAGCCGCCGGTCGCGGTGAGCTTCAGCTCGTCGGCCAGCCGCAGCCAACGGTCGCGCTCGGCGGCGTCGTAGCGGCCGTAGTAGGCCTCGACGCCGTCGAGGCCCTCCTTGTGGAAGCGGCGCAGGAGCTTCTTGCCCTTGTCGCCGTGCTGGTGCGGGTGGGCCAGCGACGCGCGGGCGCCGACCGCGCGCACCGCGGCCAGCCCGTCGGCGATCGACAGCCGGGCCAGCGGCACGTCGGCGGCGCCGCCGTCGTGCAGCCAGCGATCGAACGCCTCGTCCCGGGTCGCCACCACGCCCTGCGCGACCAGCGCCTTGGCCACGTCGGGGCGACCGACCACCCGGCCGTCGGCCTTGGCCAGGATCGGCTCGACGTCGAGCACGACGCCCTGGTGGAACAGCCGCGCGGCGATCGCGCGCAGGCGGTCGCGGCGGGCCGCGGCCTGGGCCGCCAGCAGCGCCTCGAACTCGCCCCACCGGCCGTCGGCGGCGACGTCGTAGACCAGCACGTGGACCGCGCGGCGATCCTCGACGCAGGTCAGCTCGCACGCGCGGATCGCGCCGGGGATCGTCGTCGCCAGCTCGGCGTGGCCGGCGCTGGTGTCGTGATCGGTCAGCGCCATCAGCGTCGGCGCCGCCGCCTGGGCCCGGGTCGCGACCTCGGCGACCGCGGCGCTGCCGTCGGACCAGGTCGAGTGGCAGTGGAGTTCGATCAGCATCTCGGCGTCCGCGCCGGCCCACCCTAGCAGGTTGCCGAGGACGCCGGAGGCGTTCCGAGGTCAACCTGCCCCGTGCCCGTGCCCGTGCCCGTGCCCGTCCCCGCCTCCGTCCCCGTCCCCACTCGATTCCGCGCTATCCTGAGCCGTGGCCGACTGGTTCGAGGCCGAGCAGCCGCTGCACCGCGCGCTGTACGACGTCGTCGATCGCATGCGGCGGCGCGCGAAGAAGCGGTGGTGGCTGGTGCTGCTGGCGACCGTGGTGCTCACCGGCGCGGTGGTGCGCAAGGTCGCGCTCAAGCCGCGGGTCCACCGGGCCCGGGTCATCCTGGCGATCACCGAGGGCGACCTCAACGCCGGCTTCAACCCGACGCCGCTCGACGAGCTGCACGACTACATCGCGACGGTGCTGCTGTCGTCGGAGCGGCTGATCAAGTTCTTCGACGAGCGCGGCCTGATGAAGCGGGCGCGCGCGCGGTTCGGTGACGCGGTCGCGGTCGAGGAGTTCAAGGACGCGATGCAGGTGGGCGTGTGGCGCAACTACTTCCAGTACGCGTGGTCGTACGACGAGCGGCGCTCGGCCCGGGTCGCGATCGCCTACAACGACACCGACCCGCAGTTCGCCTACGAGATGGCGCGCGGCCTGGCCCGGCTGGTCCAGGACGGCGAGAACGAGCGCCGCTTCGCCGCCGCCCGGGCCCTGGCCGACCAGGCCCGCGACGGCCTGACCGCCGCCCGGCGCCGCCTCGAGGAGGCCGCCGCCGACCAGGCCAAGGTCAACGCCGAGTTGGCCGCCGCCGAGCGCGCCGGCGACGCCGCGCTGGTGACCGTGCTGCGGGCCCGCGCCGCCACCTTCGCCACCGAGTGGCAGACCGCCCAGGCGACGTTCAAGGGCATCGAGGATCGCACCGACTTCGATCAGCTGCAGGCCGAGGTCAACGCCGCCGGCCTGGCGCTGGAGATCGAGATCGTCGACGAGCGCCGCCCGCAGGTCGACACCGGCAGCCACTGGCTGACGCTCCTGATGGTGGCGTTCGTCGCGCTGATCATCATCGGGCCGGTGTGCATGCTGGTGGTCGGGGCGTTCGACACCAAGGTCCACGACGCCGACGACGTGCGCCGGCTGGCGCTGCCGGTGGTCGGCCACGTCCCGGGCTTCGCCGGCGACGACCACGGGTCACTTCGCCGACGTGGCGTCGGCGGCCGTCGTGTACCATCCTATCGACGATGGCTGTGACCCCGACCACCGCGCGCGACCGGCTCGATCAGCTGTTCCGCTTCGCTCACCGCGCCAGCCGCTACTGGTGGCTGACCGCCGGGTTGTTCGTGATCGGCGCCGTGCTGTCGGTGCTGTTCGCGCTGACCCGCCCGAAGGTCTACCAGTCGGGCGCGGTGCTCTATTACCAGGAGCGCCTGCAGACCAGCCTGTTGCAGAACCGCGACGTGTCGTCGGTCCACCGCAACATCGGCGAGCGCTACCGCGAGCTCCTGCTGGCGCGCAGCTCGCTGGTCGAGGTGGTCCGCGACCCGACGGTGAACCCGTTCCCCGACGTGCTGGCCAAGGAGGGCGAGGACGAGGCGGTCGAGCAGCTGCGCGGGCAGATCTCGTTCCGGCCGCGCGGCGCGAACACCTTCATCATCAACTACCAGGACGTCGACCCCGACCGCGCCAAGGCGGTGACCCAGCGGCTGACGACGCTCCTGCGCGACAAGGCCGCGGCGGTCCGCGTCGAGTCGGCCCAGGCCACCGCCAAGTTCGCCGCGCAGCTGCGCAGCGAGGCCCTCGACGAGCTGCGCGCCCGCCAGCGCAAGCTCAACCAGTTCCTGGTGGCCAACCCCGAGTTCGTGACCGAGGCCGCCGCCGGCAACGGCGAGGGCGCCGCGGTGCGGGCGATGCAGGACCGCCGCGATCGCCCGGTGGCCGCCACCAGCGGCGGCAGCTCGGTGCTGCAGGCGCTCGAGCGCCACCGCGCCCGCATCCAGGCCCGCATCGCCAACCCCGACGCGCCGATCGCCGCCCCGACCCCGGTGCGCCGCGAGCGCACGCCCGAGCAGCTGGCGGCCGACGCCAAGGTCGCCGAGATCGAGCGCGAGGTCGCCGGCGCCCAGCGCCGCCTCGAGGAGACCCAGGCCAAGTTCACCGACCGCCACCCCGACGTGCTCAAGGCCAAGGACGCGGTCGACGCGGCCCAGGCCCGGCTGCGCGCCGCCAAGGCCGCGGTGCCGCCCGACGCCCCGGTGATCGACGATCCGCTGCCGGCGGTGTCGGTCGATCCGGTCGTGCTGCAGAAGCAGCTGGCCGACGTCGAGCGGCAGATCGCCGCCGAGAAGGCCCGGGCCAAGCCGGGCGTCCCGACGCCGGCGCCCGACACCGGCGCCGCCGCGGCGGCCAACTCGGTGGTCAAGACCGAGGACGACTACCAGCGGCTCAAGCTCGACGTCGACGAGCAGAAGCAGCGCGTCGACAGCCTCGCCGACAGCGCGTTCCGCACCGAGCTCGAGGCCCAGCAGCGCATCGCCGAGCAGGGCGACAGCCTGTCGATCGTCGACGGCGCGTTCAAGCCGCTGCGCCCGATCGGCAAGCCCAAGAAGCGGCTGGTGATGGTCGGCCTGGCGGTGTTCCTGCTGCTGGGGATCGGCCTGGCCTGCGCGCTGGCGCTGCTCGACGATCGGCTGTACCAGCGAGACGACCTCGCCGAGGTGACGACCGCGCCGGTGCTGGCGGTCATCCCGCGGGCCAAGGCCAGGCGGCGCTGGCTGCCCGGCAAGGCGTGACCCGGGTCGGGCCGCCTGTGCTACCCTGGGGGTCCGCATGGTGAAGCGCGGCAAGTTCGGCGATCGACCCGGGACCGAGGACCCGCTCGAGGTCGCGACCCGGGCGGTGGCGCCGATGCCGCTGACCACCCAACCGATGGTCGCGGTGCGCCCCGACGGCGTCGAGCCGCGCAGCCTGGCCCACACCGTCGAGGCCGCCCGCACCGCGATGATCCAGGCCGCCGGCGTGCCGGCGGTGCTGGCCGAGCGCGGCCCGGCGACGATCGATCAGCAGCCGCCCGAGATCGGGCTGACCCAGCACCACCTGCCCGAGGACCGCAAGCCCGACGAGCGGCTCATCCTCCACCTCGCGCCCGACTCCGAGCGCGCGGCGCAGTTCCGCGTGCTGCGCCACCACATGCTCGCCGCCGGGCGGCCGCAGGTGATCGTCGTGACCAGCCCCAGCGCGGGCGACGGCAAGACCACCACCGCGGTCAACCTGGCGCTGGCGCTCGCCGAGTGCAACCGCGCCAAGGTGCTGCTGGTCGAGACCCACCTGCGGCGGCCGCAGCTGTCGACGGTGTTCGCGGTGGTGCCGCCGTGGTGCTTCGCCGAGCAGCTGGCCGCGCACCGCCACCAGCCGCTCCTGCCGTGGGGGCTGATCGACATCCCGCAGCTGTGGCTGCACGTCGCCGCGGTCAACCCCAAGCCCGAGCACGCGCAGCTGCTCGACGCGCCCGCGTTCGCGATCGCGATGGAGCGCCTGCGCCTCGGCGGCTACGACCACATCGTCATCGACGCGCCGCCGGTCCAGGGCACCGCCGAGGTCAACCTGCTGCAAGACGCCGCCGACGGCGTCGTCATGGTCACGCGCGCCCGCCGCACCACCCGCCGCCAGCTCCGCGCCGCCATCGAGCAGATCTCGCCGCGCAAGGTGCTCGGCACCGTCATGCTCGATAGCTGAGATGCGCGACCCGTGCGCCGAAGGCGCTCAGGTTCACGTCGCGCAACCCGCCCGACCTTCACGCGCCACCCGGGAGGCCGGGCGGACGGCCGTCTTGGGTGGGGGACCCGCCGGGGGCATGACCCCGGCGGGGGAGGGTTTGGCGACAAACCCTCCCTAAAAGCCGATGATGATGCCGAGGTTGGCGTCGATGTGGACGCCGAAGTTCAGCTTCGAGCTGCCCAGCTCGCCGACCACCGGCACGCCGACGATCGCGTTGAACTGCGCGACGAACGCCAGGCTCGAGCCGAGCGGCGCCGAGTAGCCGGCGCCGACGTCGACGAGCATCGGGCCCATCGCGACGATGTCGGTGTCCATCGTCTCGTCGGCGACGCCCTCGAGCTTGATCGTGTCGCGCAGGATGCCGCCGCCGATGCCGCCGGCGATGTGCAGGCCGTTGCCCTCGGGCGCGAACCAGTGGGTGACGCGCACCATGCCGCCCGGCGCCGCGGTGGCGTGGCCCATGATGTTGGCGCCGATCGGGAAGCCGATGCGGCCGGCCAGGCTGATCGCCGTGGTCGGCGACAGGTAGAAGCCGAGCTCCGGCATGACGTGGACCAGCTGCGGCGCGAAGCAGCACTTCACCGAGTTGCCCTGCTGCTCGGTCTTGCCGCTGACCAGGCCGCCGCCCGAGCCGACCTGGATCGACAGGAACATCGTCTTCTTGCCCGGCTTGCCGCCGCCGCCGCCGCCGCGGTCGTCGCCGCCGCCACCGCCGTCACCACCGCCGCCGCCGCCGCCACCGTCACCGCCGCCGCCCAGCGGGTTCTCGTCGTCGATCGTGCCGCCGCCACCGCCGCCGCCGCCGCCGGTCACCTCGATGATGTTGGGCGAACCGGCCGAGCCCTTCGACGCGATCAGCTTGCCCGACGCGTTGTACGCGGCGACGTAGTAGTGGACGACGTCGCCGTTGAGCGCGTCGGCCGGGATGGCGCCCTGGTACAGGCACTCGCCCGACAGCGTCATCTTGGCCTCGGTGAAGTCGGTCGAGCCCTTCGGGCGGTACATCACCGCCATCTTGGCCGGCTGCACGTCGGCGCCGACCGCGGCGGACATCGCCACCGGCTTGCCGGCCTTGGCCTCCTCGACGATCGTGTGCTGCACGCCGGTGACCGAGGCGCAGTCGATCGCGGGCTCGCCGCCGCCGCCGCCGTCGGGCTCGCCACCGCCGCCGCCGTCGGGCTCACCGCCGCCGTCGCCGCCGCCGGCCTCGGCCTTGGCCTCGTCGAGCAGCTTCTGCATCTCGGGCGTCGAGTACGCCTTGTCGAGCGCGATCGCCTTGTCGATCTCGGCCGCGTTGAGGAACGACAGCTTCGCGCTCTCGGCGTCCTGCAGGCCGGCGAAGTAGACGATGCCGAGGCGGAGGTGCACCTTCGCGGTGACCGGGTCGCTCTCCATCTTCGCCTTCTTGGCGATCGTGAGCGCCTGGTTGAGGATCTTCCGCGCCTCCTCGTACTCGAGGAGGTCGTAGTTCTCCATCGCCTCCTTCATCTTCTGCTCGATATCCTTCTTGGCCTTGGCGTCCGCGTGCGCGACGCGCGCGTGGGCCAGGCCGACGAGCAGGAACACGACCGCGATCAACGCGGACAGGACGGGGACACGACGAGCGCGCATGTCGGAGTGATTAGCACAGCGCCCCCCTCGATTGTCGCTTTTTGGCGCCCCAGGACAGGTCACGACAGCCGGTGTGCCAGCCGGTCACGACCCCGCGCCACCCCGGCGGCTATCGCTCCGTGATGAAGAACTCGACCCGGCGGTTCTCGGCCCGGCCGGCCTTGGTCCGGTTGTCGGCGATCGGCACCGTCTCGCCGAAGCCCTGCGAGGTCATGCGGTCGGCGTCGACGCCACGGTTGATGAGGTAGGTCCGGACCGACGCGGCGCGGTTGTTCGACAGCTTCAGGTTGAACTTGTCCGAGCCCTGGCTGTCGGTGTGGCCCTCGATGCGGACCTTGATCGTCGGGTTGTCGGCCAGCGCCTGGGCCACCTCGTCGAGCAGCGGGAAGCTGACCCGCTTGATCGTCGCCTTCTTGGTGTCGAAGTAGACCGTCTGCTTGAGCTCGATCTTGTCCTTGGTGACGACGATCATCGTGTACTTCTGCGGGCAGCCGTCGGCGGTCTGGGCCGGCTCGGCCGGGCACTGGTCGATGACCTGCGGGCACTCGGGCACGCCGTCGCCGTCGTTGTCGCAGTCCGGGCAGCCGTCGTCGTCGGCGAACCCGTCCTTGTCCTCCGGCTCGTCGGGGCACTGATCGAGGCGATCGGTGATGCCGTCGGCGTCGTTGTCGGGGTCGGGGCAGCCGTCGGTGTCGTCGTGGCCGTCGCGATCCTCGGGATCGTTGGGGCAGTCGTCGATCTTGTCGTTGATGCCGTCGGCGTCGTTGTCGTCCTCGGGGCAGCCGTCCTGGTCCTCGAAGCCGTCCTTGTCCTCGGGCACCCGCGGGCAGTCGTCCTCGGTGTCGATGATGCCGTCGCCGTCGAAGTCGACCGGCTTGGCCGGCGGCGGCGGGGTCGACGGGTTGCACAGGTCCTTGGGCGACTTCTCGATCGCGGCCTTGGCGTTGGCCTCGGCGATCGCCGCCTCGCGCTTGGCCGGGAAGTAGTTGCCCTGCGACAGCGCCTCCTTGGCGAAGTCGTTGTGGGCCTCGGCCATCGCCAGCTCGACCGGCGCGCAGCGCATCGCGCCGTTGTCGCGCGCGGTCTTGATCATCTCGTCGATGGTGCCGGTGCGGGCGCGCACCTTGGTGCCGGCGCAGCCCGCCACGACCAGCAGCACGATCAGCGCGCGGCGCATCACGGCGTGCCCTCCGCCGGGGCGAGGCCCGCGGGGGTCTCGTCGTCGACGACCGGCGCCAGGCCCTCGCTGCCGGTCTTGGGCGTGCGGCGCGGCGGCGTGATCTCGTCCATCAGCGCCGGGTTGGCGGCGCGGCGGATGGCGTCGGCCTTGGCCTGGTTGGCGGCCTCGGTCGACAGCCGCCCGAAGCGGTTGGCGGCCTGGAAGTTGGCGTGGGCGGCCTGCGCGCGCGCCTCGTGCAGGTACTCGATGGCGCGGGTCCACCAGTACGGCGCGTAGCGAGCCGCGTCGACGGCGCGGGCCTCGTCGACGGAGGTGGCCGCGGTGCGCGTCACCTGGTTCACGTACTCGATGGGGCCGCAGGCGGCGGTCGCCGCGACGAGGAGCACGAGCACGCGACGCATGAGCCTCACTGGTACCATTGTGGACGGAAGACGGTCAAGGATTCCAAGGTCTTGAGTGCAGCGTGCGGTCATCGGGCCCGGACCCGGCGGCTGTCGCGGGATAGCTCGAACACCACGTAGCCGCCGGCGGCGGCGGTCGCCACCGCCGACACCAGGATGGCCCAGCCGAGCTCGACGCTCATCAGCCGGGCGACCACGCCGGCGGCGTAGCCGCGGTAGCTCGACGCGGCGGTCAGGCGTGGGAACAGCGCGGCCACCGAGACGACCGCGCCCAGCGCCGCGGCGCCCAGCGCGTACAGGAGCACGCGGCCCTTGTCGGCGCGCACCAGCGCGGCGCCCAGGTACCAGCCGCCGACCACCACCAGCCCGTGCGCGACCACCAGCGGGATGATCGCCAGCGCCGGCACCTTGGCCGGGTCGACCAGGTAGTGCCAGGTCCACGCCGGCTGCACGCCGTAGAAGTACAGCGCGACCGGCAGCGTGATGATCGCGGCGTTCGCCAGCACCAGCAGCACCGCCGGCGGCGCCGACGGTCCGTCGGCCTTGATCCGGTCGCGGCCCGCGCGCGCGAACAGGAGCCCGAGCGCGAGCTGCACCCACAGCGCTACCAGCATGGCGTCACCCGCACGAGGAGATCAGGCACCGGTGTCGGGCTCCTTGCTGCCGAGCAGGCGCGCGGCCGCGGTGAAGGCTTCGTCCTCGATCCGCGGCTCGATCAGCTCGGGCGGCGGCGTCGGCACGTCGATCTCGCCGGCGACGAAGGTGCCGGCGTCGAGCGAGCCGGTGGTCGGCGCCGGCGTGGTGTCGACCGGGGTGCCGTCGTCGGCCGGGCGGCGCCGGCGGCGGCCGGGGTGGCGCACCACCCAGTCGTCGGCGTGCTTGCGGATGCGGCGGCCGCTGGGCGGCGTCGGCAGGGCGTGCTCGCTCGACACCGGATCGACGTCGATCGGCCCGAACGTGATGCTGGGATCGCTGGCGTCGTCGACCGAGCGCTCCTGGGTCTCGTCGGACGGCGGCAGCACCCGCTCCTCGGTGAACGGCTGATCGAGCCGGCTGTCGGCGTCGAGCGTGGCCAGCGCCGCGTCGAGGTCGCCGGAGTCCTCGGTGGTCTGGCGCCGGCGATCCTGGCCGGTCACCGTCGGCGGCCCCAGCCGCTCGACCGCGTCGTCGTGGGCGACGTCGATCGTGCCGTCGTCGATCGACTCGCTGGGCTCCGACGCGGTCGGCGCGACCTCGTAGATCGTGGCCTCGAAGTCGTCGTCGACGGCGATCGGGTCGCCCACCGCGACCGCGTTGGGCAGCTCGCTCGAGCCGGTGGTCGGCTCGTGCATCCGCGCCCGCCACTCGGGGCGCTCGCCCAGCTCGACGTAGGCGTTGCGGATCGCGCGCCGCGCCGCCGACGCGGTGAACTCGCGCCGCACCCGGTCGTAGCCGTTGGCCGCCAGCCGCTCGCGCAGGCCGGCGTCGTCGATCAGCCGGCGCAGCTTGCGCGCGAGGTCGATGTGATCGCCGGGCGTGAACAACAGGCCCTCGCGGCCGTGATCGACCAGGAGGCCGATCGAGCCGCGGCGCGGCGCGACGACGGCGCGGCGGCACGCCATGAACTCGAGCAGCCGGGTCGGGTACAGCGCGTACGGCCGCGGCGCCAGATCGGGCGCGGCCGGCGTGACGCAGATGCCCGCGGCGGCGATCAGCGCCGGCATCTGCTCGTGATCGATCGGGCCGCGCACCTCGACCCGGCCGCTCAGGCCGAGCTCGGCGATCGCCGCGCGCAGCGGCGCCTCGAAGCCGGCCGCCATCAGGCCCACCATCACCAGCCGGTTGGCCGAGGTCTTGGCCACCTCCGCCATCGCGCGCAGCAGCGTGCGGATGCCCTTGCCCGGGCCGATCGCGCCGACGTAGAGGATCTGCGGCGGGCCGCCATCGGTGGCCTCGTCCCAGTCGAAGCGATCGACGTCGACGCCGGGCGGCGACAGCACGACCCGGTCGGGCAGGCCGCGGCCCAGCGCGTAGCGGTGCGCGGCCTCGGTCGGCACCAGCACCAGGTCGGCGGCGAGCAGGCACGCCTCCTCGTCGCGATCGAGCTGCGTCACCAGCTCCGCGTCGAGGCCGGTGCGATCGTCGGAGCCGCGGGCCAGGTCGAACACGACCGCGTAGCCGAAGCGCTCGCGGGCCTCGAGCACGGCGGCCGCGCCCCAGGCGTCGCGGCAGTGGACGACGTCGTAGTCGGCGCCCTCGAGCTGGCGGCGCAGCGCGCGCTGGTAGGCCTGGACCTGGCTCCGCAGGTCGGCGTCGTGGGTCGGCACCCGCAACAGCCGGCCGTTGCCCTGGCGCTCGACGTACGGCTGATCGCCGTCGCGCATCACCAGCAGGTCGACGACGTGGGACGCCAGCGCGCGCACGACGTGCCGCATCTGCACCCCGGCCCGGGTCGGCCCCGGGACCGCGCAGAATCCGGTGACCAGGATGCGCGCCATCGTCCGGCCTCCATGCTCGCCAAGGTGGCGCGACGCTTCAAGGGCCGCGGCCGACGTTGCTTGCAATTCGACACGGCGCTGGGGTACATGGCCGCGGTGCAACGCCTCGTCGCCTACCTGAGAGACAACGTGTTCATCGACTTCCAGGGCGATCTCGACGTGGAGAAGGTGCGGGAGCTGCTCGCCGGCGATGACAGCCGCGACGCGCGCGAGCTGCTGGCGCGCCTGACCCGCGAGCGCGGCACCAGCGACATGATGGTGACCCTGGCCGACTGCCTCCTCGAGGTCGTGCAGGCCGCGCTGACCGACGACGTCCTCCGGGGCCAGGTCCGCGCGTACATCGAAGCGTGATCGAGAGAGGGTCTTTCGAAAAGACCCTCCCCCACAAGACGTGGGGCCCCCACCCGAAACGCGAGAGCGTTCAGCGCGGGTGACGGGCGGACGCGGACGCCCCCACCCGAAACGCGAGAGCGTTCAGCGCGGGTGACGCGCGCGGTTGCGGGCCGTGCGGCGGGGGCGGTTCCGCGCTAGGCTCGACGCAAATGGCGCAACCGGTCTCCGACTCCAAGCTCCCCGCCGCCATCGCCTTCGGGATGTGCGCGGTCGGCCTCGTGCTCGGCCTCATCGGCGGCTTCTGGTCCGGCAGCTACGCCGGCGGCATCATCGCCGGGCTGGGGGCCATCCCGGCGATGGTCGGCATGTGGAAGGGCATCCAGCAGGAGACCCAGACCACGCTCGGCCTGTCGGTGCTGGCGGTGCTGTCGGCGCTCGGCGTCGGCGCGTTGCTGCTGATCCTCGCGATCGTCCACACGGTCCGCACCTGATGCGGGCGCTGGCGCTGGCGATCGCGCTGGCGGTGACGGCGGCGGCGCCGACGCTGGCGCGCGCCGATCAGCCGACCGCGGGGCCCGAGCGCAAGCTGGTCCACACCGACCAGGCGATGGGCACGGTCGTCCAGGTCACGATCTGGACCGACGACGAGCCCGGCGCGGCGCAGGCGGCGCAGGCGGTGTTCGCCGAGTTCCGCCGGCTCGACGCGATGATGACGACGTGGACCCCCGACAGCGAGATCTCGAAGATCAACGCGGCGGCGGGCAGCGGCAAGGCGGTCCCGGTCTCGGACGAGGCCTACGCGGTGATCGCGCGCGCGCTCGAGGTCAGCAAGGCGTCGCAGGGCGTCTTCGACATCACCGTCGGCGCCTACGGCGGGCTGTGGAAGTTCGACGAGGACATGGACGGCACGCTGCCCGATCCCGCCGAGGTGCTGAAGCGCAAGAAGCTGGTCAACTGGAAGGACGTGGTGCTCGACAAGCGGCGCCACACCGTGCGGCTGAAGCGCGCCGGCATGAAGATCACGCTGGGCGGCATCGCCAAGGGCTACGCCGTCGATCGCGCGGCGGCGCTGCTCGACAAGGCCGGGTTCGCCAGCTTCATCGTCCAGGCCGGCGGCGACATGTACGTCTCGGGCGACAAGAACGGCACGCCGTGGGTGGTCGGCATCCGCGATCCGCGCGGGCCGCGCGATCAGAGCTTCGCGGTGGCGCCGATCAAGGACCACTCGTTCTCGACCTCGGGCGACTACGAGCGCGGCTTCGTCAAGGACGGCGTCCGCTACCACCACATCCTCGACCCGCGCACCGCGCAGCCGGCGCGCGCCAGCCGCTCGGTGACGATCATGGCCAAGGACGCGTTCACCGCCGACGCGTGGTCGAAGGTGCTGTTCATCCTCGGCGCCAAGCAGGCGATGGCGCTGGTCGAGAAGCTGCCCGACTTCGACGCGGTCTTCGTCGACGCCGACAACCACGTCATCATGTCGAGCGGCCTCAAGGACCGGATCAAGGTGATCGCCGAGCCGACGCCCGGCGTGTGACCGGCGGCGTCACTTCGCGAGCGCGGCCAGCGCGCCGTCGGGGCGCAGGTACGGCTTGAGCTCGGCCAGCGTCAGCGTGAACACGCCGCCGGGCTCGCACGCCTGGATGACGTGGGGGAAGTCGTAGTCGTAGGTGAACACCACGCCGCCCTCCATCAGGCCGATCGTGTCGAGCGACGCGACGGTGAAGGCGAACTCGCCGGCGTACGGGTCGTCGTCCTCGGTGACGCAGTCGGGGTTGCTCTGGCGCGTCTCGGTCAGCTCGGCCTGCAGCCGCTGATCGAGCGCCGCCGCCAGCGCCGGTAGCTGGTCGGCCTGTAGCAGGTCGGCGGCCTTGAGCGCCTTGCCGGTCGCGACGTCGAACAGGAAGTGGGCGACGTAGCTGTCGGGGTACGCGCCCATCGTCTCGTGGATGATGCTCAGGTCGAGCAGGCCGCCCTGGTTGTAGCCGACCTGGTAGTCGATGCCGACCTCGCCCAGCTCGGTGACCGCGGCCAGCGCGGCCTCGGTGTTGGGCACGCCGAGCGCCGCGTTGATCGCCGCGCTGGCCGTCGGGTTGCCGGCCACGGTGACGAACGGCGCGCGCACGTGGGCGTCGCCGAGGTCCTCGCCGGCGGGCACGGTCTTCTCGACCGTCGCGATCGTGACCGCGGCCGCGGCGCCGCCGCCGGGACCGGCGGCCTTGGGGCCGGGGGAGCCGCCGCAGGCGGCGAGGGCGAGACCGAGGACGATGGGCGACGTGCGCATGGGGCCCTTCATAGCGAGGTGTCCATGCAACCCGCAACCGCCGTCCGGCATTTCAGCGCGCGCGTGTGGGCAGCGACGGTTGGCGCCAAGTGTCTCGCGTCGCGGGGGGAGGCTCGATCCCGGCTTGGCCGGGATCGAGGGGGGCTCGGCGACGAGCCCCCTGGTTACGGCGCGCCGCAGGTCAGCCACTGCCCGAGCTGGATGCGCTCGGCGTTGGTCATGCTGCCGTCCTCGGGCATGGCCGAGTGGTAGACGGCCTCCTGGATGATCTTGGTCGCGTTCTGCTGCACCCGGGCCTGGGTGTCGAGGAACGGCCGCTCCTTGGTGGTGTGGCAGTCGAGGCACTCGGCCGCGATCACCGCCTGCCCGTAGTTGGCGTAGGTCAGGGTCTGCGGCGTCGGGCACGCGATGTCGGCGGCGACGATGCCGGTCGAGTCATCGCAGGCGGCGAGCGACGAGAGCAGCGCGAGGGCGAGCAGCGAGGCGAAGCGGGACGACATGGCACTCCTCCGAGGTGACCGCGCGCGGATCGCGCGTGGCGATCCGTCAGACGTTCCGTCGCACGACGCCGTTCGCCAGCGTAAGGCCTGCTTCGGGAAAAACTCGCGATTCCTCGTCGAGCTGCGAGAAGTTCGGTGTGCAAGGACGGGACACCGCGTGGCGTGCGCGACGACGTGCGCAGCGCGCGTGCCCGCCGCGGCGAACGCCTGCGACGGACCGTCGCGGCGGGTTGTCGGAACGACCGCGGCCGCCGCGGCGATGGGCTATGCTGCGGCCATGTCCACCGCACCGCTCACCGGCGTCCGCGCGGCGATCTTGCGCAGCCTGCTGGTCGGCATCGCGGCGTGCGCGCTGGCGGCGCTGGTCGCGGGCTTCCTGCCCGGGCGGATCTGGGTGACCGAGGTGGTCGACCCGAGCGGCGTGCACGCGGTCGTCGATCGCGAGGCGGCCGGCAGCCCGTTCGTGAAGGTCACCGTGCTGGCGATGCTGGGCGTCGCGGCGCTCGGCGTCGTCGTGCCGCGGCGCGAGGTCACGGCGTTCGCCGCCGGCGTGCTGACCGTGCTGGCGATCCCGCTGCTGGCGTGGATGGGCTTCAGCCGCCTCGACGCCCAGGCCGGCGGGCCGCCGATCCTGGCCGCGCGCCACGTGCTCGCGACCTGCGTCGCGTCGCTGATCGTCGCCGGGCCGCTGCTCGCCGCGGTCGGCGCGGTGCTGTTCGGCCTCGAGCGGCGGGTGGCCGCCACGCCGGTGCCGGCCGCGCGGGCTGTTAACCGCTTGCCTTGCCTGGGCGCTCGCATATGATGCGGGCCGCCATGTGGTACTGCAACGGCTCGGTCCCGCACATGCCTGACGTTCGCGCCGCGTGACCTCGTCGCACGCTCGTCGCTTGAACATCAGCCAGCTGGCAACGAGAGGGTCGTTCAAATGACCCTCCCCCCGCGAAACCGGAGCCCCCATGGACTCGCTCGTCACGATCGGCCAGGCCAAGCCCGCCGATGACATCGTTCACCTGAAGCCCGCCGTCGATCCCGCGACGCTGGCCTACAAGCAGCTGCTCGACGGACCGTTCTGGCAGCGCATCCCCGCCTACCGCGGCGTCGACGAGGCCACGTTCCTCGATCACCAGTGGCAGGCCAAGAACAGCATCACCAACCCGGCCAAGCTGCTGGCGGCGGTGCAGGACCTGGTCCCGCAGAGCTTCATCGACGACGTCGCCGAGGGCTTCCGCCGCGCGCCGATGTCGCTGCGGGTGTCGCCGTACCTGCTGTCGCTGATCGAGTGGGAGGACCCGTACGCCGATCCGCTGCGCCGGCAGTTCGTGCCGGTGGCGTCGAAGCTGCTGCCCGACCACCCCAAGCTGACGCTCGACTCGCTGCACGAGCAGGCCGACGCGCCGGTGCCGGGCCTGACCCACCGCTACCCCGACAAGGCGCTGTTCCTGGCGCTCGACACCTGCCCGGTCTACTGCCGGTTCTGCACCCGCAGCTACGCGGTGGGCGTCGACACCGACGAGGTCGAGAAGGTCTCGCTCAAGGCCACCGAGGAGCGCTGGCAGCGCGCGTTCACGTACATCCGGTCGCGGCCCGAGCTCGAGGACATCGTCGTGTCGGGCGGCGACAGCTACCAGCTCAAGGCGCGGCAGATCACGCTGATCGGCAACGCACTGCTCGACTGCGACAACGTCCGGCGCATCCGCTTCGCCACCAAGGGCCCGGCGGTCATGCCGATGAAGCTGATCACCGACGACGAGTGGGTCGACGCGCTGACCGCGATCGTCGAGCGCGGCCGGACGCTGCACAAGGAGGTGGTGCTGCACACCCACTTCAACCACCCGCGCGAGCTGACCGCGATCACCCGGCGCGGCCTCAACCGGCTGTTCGAGCGCGGCGTGATCGTGCGCAACCAGGCGGTGCTGCAGCGCGGGGTCAACGACGCGGTCGCGACGATGCAGACGCTGGTCAAGCGGCTGGGCTACTGCAACGTGCACCCGTACTACGTCTACGTCCACGACCTGGTGAAGGGCGTCGAGGACCTGCGCACGACCGTCCAGACCGCGGTCGATCTCGAGAAGTGCGTGCGCGGCTCGACCGCCGGCTTCCACACGCCGACGTTCGTGTGCGACGCGCCGGGCGGCGGCGGCAAGCGCGTCGTGCACAGCTTCGAGCACTACGATCGCGACACCGGCATCTCGGTCTACGCCGCGCCGTCGGTGAAGCCCGGGTACTTCCTCTACTACGATCCGATCGACACGCTGGCGCCCGAGATCCAGGCGCGGTGGAAGGTGCCGGCCGAGCAGGACGCGATGATCGCCGCGGCGATCACCGCCGCCCGCGGCAGCGCCGCGGCGACCGCGCACGCGAGCAGCATCAAGCTCGGCCACGTGTAGCCAGCGAGGGTCTTTCGAGAAGACCCAGGCGGAGGCTGGTGGCGCTCCAGGCCGCATGCACCTCGCTCGTCTCGGCGGGGACGCCCCCACCCGAAACGCGAGATCGTTCTCGGGGATTCGAGCCGCGACCGGCGCGACCGTAAGTCGCGGCGTGGGTCGGCGTTTCGAGGGCGTGTGTCGGTCGCGACCCGGTCGCGGTCGCCCCGCGCGCCGCCGTGCGCGCCCCCATCCTCGCCGGAGGTCCCTCCCGCCATGCGCTCCCGCCTGTTCACCCTCACCGCCGCCACCACGCTCCTCGCCACCGCCTGCTCGGCGATGGCGCCCCGCGCCACCCGGATGACGTACGTCGCGGGCGGGCCGCCGCCGCCGCCGCCGATGCCGACCGAGGTCGCCGCCGAGCTGGCGCCGCCGCCGCCGCCCGCGCCGCCCGCCCCGACCCCGACCCCGACCCCGACCACGCCGCCGGCGATCGCGGTGGCCACGTCGACGCCGACCCCGGTGGCGGTGGCCGCCCCCGAGGCCGCGAGCGGCGACACCCACGCGGCGTACGCGCCCAACCCGTGGGTCGAGACCGCGCGCGATCACCTGTCGACCTTCGCCGCCGACGTCGACACCGCGTCGTACACCTACAGCCGGCGCGCCCTCGACGGCGGGGCGCTGCCGTCGGCCGCCGCGGTGCGGGTCGAGGAGTTCGTCAACGCGTTCAAGTACCGCTTCGGCGCCCCGACCGCGGGCTCGCCGTTCGCGGTGATCATGGACGCCGCGCCGTCGCCGTTCGATCCGCGCCACCACGTCGTGCGGGTCGGCGTCGCCACGCCGGGCAAGGCGCTCAGCCAGCGCGCGCCGATGAACCTGGTGTTCCTGGTCGACGTGTCGGGCTCGATGGATCAGGCCGACAAGCTGGGCCTGGCCAAGCAGGCGCTGCGCGAGCTGGTGACGTCGCTGGGCCCGGCCGACTCGGTGGCGCTGGTGACCTACGCCGGCTCGACCGAGGTCGTCTTGCCGGCGGTCAGCGGCGCCGCGCACGGCCAGATCCTGGCGGCGATCGATCGGCTGCGCGCCGACGGCTCGACGGCGATGGGCTCGGGCCTCGAGCTCGCGTACGAGCAGGCGCGGGCGCGGTTGTCGGCCAAGGCCGCCAGCCGGGTGATCGTGCTGTCCGACGGCGACGCCAACGTCGGGCCCAGCTCGCTCGACGAGATGCTGCGCATCATCGACCGCGGCCGCCATGACGGCGTGACGCTGTCGACGATCGGCTTCGGCATGGGCAACTACCGCGCCGAGCTGATGGAGCAGCTGGGCGATCGCGGCAACGGCAACAACTACTACGTCGACAGCGCCCGCGCGGCGACCAAGCTGTTCACGACCGACCTGGTGGCGATGCTCGAGGTCGCGGCCAAGGACGTCAAGCTGCAGGTCGACTTCGACCCGGCGGTGGTCGCGCGCTACCGCCTGCTCGGCTACGAGAACCGGGCGATCGCCGACGCCGACTTCCGGGTCGACACCGTCGACGCCGGCGAGGTCGGCGTGGGCCACCAGGTGACCGCGCTGTACGAGGTGGCGCTGACCGACCGCGCGTCGCAGACCACGCCGCTGGGCGCGGTGCGGATCCGCTACAAGGCGCCGCGCGCCGGCGACGCCGACGCCGCGCGCGAGGCGACGTTCGCGATGGCGTCGGGGCCGGCCGCGACGTTCGCCAGCGCGCCGGCCGATCTGCGGTTCGCGACCGCGGTGGCCGGGTTCGCCGACGTGCTGCGCGGCGCCGAGGACGCGCAGCGCTGGTCGCTGGCGCAGATCGCCGAGGTGGCCCGCGCCACCGCCGGCGGCGACGCCGACCGCCGCGAGCTGGTCGGGCTGATCGAGGCCGCGCGGCGGCTGCGCGGCGAGCCGGCGGCGCTGGTCGCCCGCTGATCGGCGCGCATCGGAATGCGGAGGTGTCGAGGCGAGTGTCCGAGAGCGGATCTCGCGTTTCGGGTGGGGGCCTGTTCGACGTCCCCGTCGAGACATCGGGCATCATGAGGCCCGGTGGACCACCTACCTCCACCTGGGCTTTGCGAAAGCCCCTCTTAATAGCTCGCGCCGCTGGCCTTGACCCGCTCGATCAGCGCCTCGAGGCGGGCCCGGGTCGCCGGGTCGGCGTCGACGATGCGCACGCCGAAGCCGGTGGGCGAGTGGTCGGCCTCGGGGCTGCCCGGCTCGACGACGCGGGCCACGACCACCTTGAGCGTGAGCGTCTGGTCGAAGTCGAACAGCTCGATCGCCAGCGTCGTGCCGGGGCGGAACGGGTAGCTGCGGGCCACCCGGGTGTAGAGGAACAGGCCCGAGCGCGACAGATCGCGCACCCGGAACACCAGCTCGGTGTCGCCGGCGGCGGCCTTGACGAAGGCGTCGAGCGCGACGCGCTCGCCGTCGCGGTGGGAGGGCGCGGTCACCGCGCGAGGGTAGCACCGCCGCCGCCGGCCGTGGGCCGCGACGGCCGACCCGGTGCCGTAGAATTGCCGTCGGCGCCGTGTTAGGAACGAGACGGAGCCCAAGCCCGCGATGGACGTTCGCTGCGAGAAGTGCCAGACCGAATACGAGCTCGACGAGGCGCGGCTGAAGCCGGGCGGCGTCACGGTCAAGTGCACGACGTGCGGGCACATGTTCAAGATCCGCAAGCGGGCCGCGACCCAGAGCGGGATCCCGACCACGCGCGCGCCCGGCCCGAGCCAGCCGCCGCCGACGGCGCGCCAGGCGGTGCCGGAGCCCCGCGCCCAGACCGGGTCGGGCCCGGTCACCGGCGGTGAAGAGCGCCAGTGGATCATCCGGCTCGACAACGGCGAGACCCGGACCTGCCGCGAGCTGGCGACGCTGCAGCAGTGGATCATCGCCGGCAGCGTGTCGCGCGAGTCGATGATCTCGCGCAGCGGCAAGACCTGGAAGCGCCTCGGCGACATCCCCGACCTGGCGTCGTTCTTCGTCGTGGCCGAGCAGGCCCGGGTCCAGCGCAGCGACTCCGGCCAGATCACGCCGCCGCGCGGGCAGGCGGTCGCCGAGCCGCGCCCGACCGTCGCCGGCATGGGCGCGGTCAAGGCGCCCGAGCGCGAGACCGTCGTCGAGCCGCTGCGCGCGGCCCCGCCGCCGCGCCCGCCAGCGCCGGCGACCCCGCCGCCGCCACCGCCGGTGATGCCGCTGCGCGCGCCCGCGCCCGTGGCCACCGCGCCGACGATGGTCGCCGGGCCGGTGGTGCAGGGCCCGCCGATCCCGCCGCCGCCGCCGAGCGCGCCGCCCCAGGCGCCGCCGCTGCCGCCGCCCGTGCCACCGTCGGACCGCGCCACCGGCGCGTGGGCGAGCGAGGGCGTCGCGCCGCTGGCGTCGCACGACACCGGCCAGCAGGGCCCGATGGGCGGCAGCGTCCGCGCGGCCTCCAACGCCGGCGGCCCCGGCTTCAGCGGCAAGGTCGGCCCGGTCCCGACCGACGAGGTCGCCTTCGCCGCCGGTGGCCGGCGGCCGATGGTGTCCGACGTCGAGGGCGCGTTCGATCCGTTCGGCGACGCGCCGCCGCGCAAGAGCGGCGCCGGGCTGTGGATCGCCCTCGGCTCGCTGGTCGTGATCGGCGCGGCCGCGGCGATCGTCTACGTCGCGTTCCTGCGCGCGCCGAAGAAGCCGGCGGCGGGCGGCGGCACCGGCAGCGAGGCCGCGACGCTCGACGGCGGCGCCGCGGTGGTCGCGCTCGACGGCGGCACCAGCCCCGACGGCGGCGCCGCGGTGGCGGCCGACCTGCTCGACAACGCCCGCACCCAGCTCGGGCTCGACGCCGCGCCCGGGCTGATCGCCGCGGAGAAGGCGCTGGCGGCGGCCGCCGAGACGCCGGCGACGCTCGGCATGCGCGCGCGGCTCATCACGGCGCAGGCCCAGGTGCTCGAGGACGAGGCCGCGACCGCGGCCGACCCCAAGACCGCCGAGAAGGTGCGCGAGGATCGCAAGCGGCTGACCCTCGCCGCGCTGGCCCTGGCCCAGCGCGCGATCAAGGGCGCCGGCGCCGACGCGGCGGCGGCGGTGCTCGGCAACATCGCGATGGCCGACGTGCTGCGCCTGCAGGGCAAGGCGCTGCGCGATCTGACGCGGTACCTCGACGCGGCGCGCGCCGGCAAGCCCAGCGACGACGACGCCCACGAGCTGGCGCTGGTCGAGGCGCAGGTCGCGCTGCGCGACAAGGATCTGGCCCGCGCGGCCACGCTGGTCGCCGCCGCCGACAGCGGCGTCGGCGCGCTCGAGACCTCGGGCGACGTGCGCGGGCGCTGGCTCGCGGCCCGGCTGGCCGCCGCCACCAACAAGCCCGACGACGCGCGCACGGCGTGCGAGTCGATCCTGGCGATCGCCGCCGATCACGCCGGCGCCAAGGCGCTGCTCGCCAAGGTCAGCGGCGTCGACGGCACCGATCCGATGCCGCCCGAGGTCGACGCGGGCGTGGGCGGCGGCAGCGGCTCGGGCAGCGGCAGCGGCTCGGGCAGCAGCGGCGGCTCCGGCTCGGTCAGCGTGCCGAGCGGCTCCGGCGATCCGTACGACAAGCTGGTGGCCAAGGCCGACAAGCTGGCCGAGGTCGACTGCGGCCAGGCGATGCCGTACTACAGCAAGGCGCTCGAGGAGCGGCCGGCCGGCGTCGAGGCGCTGATCGGCATGGGCTACTGCCACATCGACGCCAAGCAGTTCGCGTCGGCGCAGTCGAAGTTCCGCACCGCGCTCGCGCTGTCGCCGCGCAACAAGGACGCGCTGCGCGGCGTCGCCGAGGCCTACCAGCAGCAGGGCCGCGCCGACCTCGCGATCGAGGCGTACAAGCGCTACCTCGACGTCTATCCCGACGACGAGCGCATCAAGCGCCAGCTCGATCGCCTGACCGGCGGCGGCGCCGGCCCGACGCCGCCCGAGAACGGCGGTGGCAGCGGCACCGGCAGCAGCGGCAGCGGCAGCAGCCCGCCGCCCGACAAGCCGGCCGATCCGCCGCCGTCGGGCGGCAGCGACACGCCGCCGACCTCGCCGTAGCGGCTCGCCGCGGCGCGCGCGATTTCCGCTACGCTGCCGCCGCCATGGCGATCCGTCTCCGCTCGCTCCTCCTCGCCGCCGCGCTGCTGCCGCTGGCCGCGGCGTGCAAGTCCGACGACCCGCCCCGCTGGTCGCAGTCGCCGCCGCCGTCCGACGATCCGTGGGCCGCGCCGGCCGGCGGCGGGACCGGCGCCGCGCCGCCCAGCAGCGTCGGCAGCCCCGGGCTGCCCGGGCTCGGCGACCCGATGACGCTGGTCAAGAACGTCGTCGAGAACCTCAAGCGGCCGGGCCCCTACGACGCGCCCGACGCCAGCGCCGACTACGCCGCCGGCAAGCCGCACCTCGGCGTGATGACGCTGGCCGGCTCGTTCGGCGAGCTCGAGGCGTACTCGTGGACCGGCGGCGACGACACGCTGCCGCTGCGCGCGTTCGCGGCGCGCCTCGACGAGCTGGCCGCCGACGCCAGCCTGACCGGGCTGGTGGTCCGGGTCGACGGCGTCGGCGCGTCGCTGCCCGATCTCGCCGAGCTGCGCGCGTCGCTCGCGGCGTGGCGCGCCAAGGGCAAGCACCTGTACTGCCACACCGAGGGCGCGGCCAACGCGACCTACCTGCTGCTGGCGGCGTGCGAGCGCATCGGGCTGGCGCCGACCGGCGACGTCATGCTGGCCGGGCCGTCGGCGATGCCGGTCCACCTCAAGGGCCTGCTCGATCGCCTCGGCGTCACCGCCGACTTCCTGCACGTCGGCGCGTACAAGGGCGCGGCCGAGCCGCTGACCCGCGATCGTCCGTCGAAGGAGATGGAGGAGGTGCTGGGCGCGATCCTCGACCAGCGCTACGCGACGATGGTGGCGATGGTCAGCGAGGGCCGGCCGGCGCTCACCCCCGACGTCGTCAAGGCGCGGATCGACGAGGGGCTGTTCCCCGCCGAGCGCGCGCTGGCCGCCGGCCTGGTCGACGAGGTCGCGCCGTTCGAGGCGTTCCGCGATCAGCTGGGCCAGCCGTGGACGAAGGTCGCCGTCGCGCCCTCCGACGACGGCAGCGCCGCGATGATGAAGCTGGCGCGGTTCTTCGGCGCGGTGCCGGCGACCCGGCCGACCGGCGATCACGTCGCGCTGGTGTACGCGCTGGGCGACGTCGTCGATGGCAGCGGCGACGGCGTCATGGGCGCGCGCCAGCAGATCGCGTCGCGCACGCTGGTGCCGACGCTGCGGGTGCTGGCCGCCGACGATCACGTCAAGGCGGTCGTGCTGCGCATCGACTCCGGCGGCGGCAGCGCGCTGGCCTCCGAGCTGATCTGGCACGCGGTCGCCGCGGTCAAGGCCAAGAAGCCGGTCGTCGTGTCGATGAGCGACGTCGCGGCGTCGGGCGGCTACTACATCGCCGCCGGCGCGACCAAGATCTACGCCGAGCCCGACACGCTGACCGGCTCGATCGGCGTGGTCGGCGGCAAGCTGGCGCTGGGCCCCGCGCTGGCCAAGCTCGGCGTCACCACCTACCCGATGGGCCGCGGCAAGCGCGCGACGATGTTCGCCAGCCTCGATCCGTGGAGCGCCGACGAGAAGGCCGCGGTGCAGGCGATGATGCAGGCGACCTACCAGGTGTTCGTCGGCCGCGTCGCCGCCGGCCGCGGCAAGACGCCGGCGGAGATCGAGCCGATCGCGCAGGGCCGGGTGTGGACCGGCGTCCAGGCCAAGCAGCTCGGGCTGGTCGACGAGCTGGGCGGCCTCGAGGCCGCGCTGGCCGCCGCGCGCGAGCTGGGCAAGGTCGACGCCGGCGCCGAGGTCGAGGTCTACCCGCCGGAGCTGACGTTGCACGATCTGGTCGGGCGGATCGGCGAGGTGTCGATCGGCGCGCTCGGCGGCGCCGCGACCTCCGCCGCGCTGGCCGACGTCGCGACGCAGCTGTCGCCCGAGGTGGCGGCGGTGGTGCGGTCGACGCTGGCGCAGGTGGCGCGGTTCCAGGACGAGCACGTCCAGGCGATCGCGATCCTGCCGATCGTCTTCCGCTAGCCGCGCGGCGTCGGGCGGCGGGCCGCGCGCGCTACGTCAGCGTCGCCAGCTCGGCCAGCGCGACGTGCTCGGGCAGGGCGGCGAAGCTGGCCCGGGCCGACGGATCCGACAGGCCCTCGGCCGCGGCCTCGATGCGGGCCAGCGCGCCGCGGGCGATGCGCGCGGCCTCGCGCGGCTCGCCGAGCGCGACCCGCACCTGGGCCAGCACCAGCCGCACGAACGCGTCGCCCTCCTCGATCGCGCCCAGCTCCTCGAGCAGGCGGTCGGCGGTGGTGGCGGCGGTGGTGGCGGCCGCGACGTCGTGCTCGGCCAGCGCCGCCGCGGCGACCGCGCCGTAGGCGTAGGCCAGCGTCGGCGGCATCGCCGCCAGCACCTCGAGCGCGCGGGTCGCGACCGCCCGCGCCTCGGCCGCGCGATCGAGCGCGAGCAGGCAGCGCGCCTGGTACACCATCGCCGCGCCGGCGATGCGCAGCGAGTCCTGATCGCGGGCGCGCTGCTCGGCCAGCACCGCCGTGCGCAGGCCCTCGCCGGGCTTGCCGCGGTAGTACAGCGCGAGCGCCAGGTTCTGGGTGGCGACCGTCGTGATCCGCACCGCGCCCAGCTCGTTGGCCAGCGCCAGGCCGCGCCGCAGCGTCGCCTCGGCCTCGCCGAACCGGCCCACCATGATCTCGAGGAAGCCGATGTTGGTCAGGCCGCTGGCCAGGTCGCGCCGGGCGCCGACCTCCTCCATCTGCGTCGTCGACGCCTGCATCAACGTCAACGCCGCGACGCTGTCGCCGCCGACCAGCGCCGCGATGCCGCGCGCGCGCAGCCGCCACGCGCCGGCGACGCCGTCGGTCGACCACGCGTCGTGGAGGTCCTCGACGCGCTCGAGCAGGCGCCGCGCCTGATCGACGTGGCCGACCAGCAGCAGCTCGGAGGCGACGATCGCCAGCGCGACCACCCGCTCGCGGCGGGCCTCGCCGGCGCGGGCCCGGGCCAGGTCGCGGGCCACGCCCACCAGCAGGTGGTGGTTGCCGAGGCGGCCGGCCACCACCGCCAGCTCGGCGGCGGCGCGCAGCCACACCGCCGAGCCCTCGCGGGCGGCGTCGAGGGCGCCCAGCGCGCAGCGCTCGGTGGCCTCGGTCTCGCCCAGCCAGTCGTGGGCGATGCACGCCAGCAGCAACAGCGCGCCGCGCTCGTGCTCGACGGCGCCGCACTCGAGGCCCCGCGCCGCGCGATCGATCACCGCGTGCGGGTCGCCGGCCTCGAGCGCGTGCTCGGCGGCGTAGCGGTACCACAGCGCCGCGCGGGCCTCCTCGCCGCCGGCCTCGAGGTGCTGGGCCACGGTCAGCGCGTCGCGCTCGTGCTGCGCCTCGAGCCACAGCCCGGCGGTGCGGTGGGCCAGCTGGCGATCGCTGTCGAGCAGCATGCCGTACGCCGCCTCGCGGATCGTGTCGTGGCGGAACGACAGCTCGCGGCGATCGATGTCCTCGGCGACCAGCAGCTCGCGCGCGACCAGATCGGCCAGCAGCTGATCGAGCTCGCGCTCGGGCAGCTCGCTGCCGAGCAGCGCCGCCAGCGGCGTCACCGCGAACCGGCTGCCCAGCACCGCGGCGGCCCGCAGCACCTGCCGCGCCGGCGCCGCCAGCGCCTCGAGGCGCACCTGCACCATCGCGACGACGGTCTCGGGCAGGCGCTCGACCTCGCCGCCGGCCGCCGCGCGCAGCAGCTCCTCGAGGAAGAACGCGTTGCCGCCGGCGCGCTCGACGACGGCGGCGATCGTCGCCGGCGTCGCGGCGGCGCCCAGCACGCCCTCGGCGAGACGGGTCGCGGCCTTCTTCGCCAGCGGCCCCAGCCGCACCTGCGTCGCGCCGCGCTGCGCCCACAGCCGCGGGAACAGGCCCTCGACCTCGGGCCGCGCGAAGCCGATCACCGCCAGCGGCCGATCGGCGAACGCGCGCAGCGCCTCGTCGACCAGCTCGATCGACGGCGCGTCGCCCCAGTGCAGGTCGTCGAAGGTCCACACGATCGGCCCGCGCGCCAGCTCGGCGGCGACCAGCTCGAGGAAGGCCCGCCGCAGCTGATCGTTCATCAGCCGCGGCTGGCGGCGCGCGGCGGCGAGCTGCGCGGTGGCCAGCCCGACCGGCGGCGCGCCGATCAGCTCGGCCAGGAACGCGGTGACCCGCTCGGCGTCGTCGAGGCCGACGTCCTCGACCGCGACCTGCACCCGGCGCACCGCCGCGGTGCGGGCCGCCGCGGTGGCGATGTCGTCGACGCCCAGCCGCCGGCGCAGCGCCGAGCCGAGCAGCGAGAACGGCGAGCCGGCGCGCACCGGGTCGCCGCGCCCCGACCACACCCGCGCGCTGCCGCCGAGCCGGGCGATCAGCTCGTGGCGCAGCCGCGACTTGCCGACGCCGGCGTCGCCGACCACCACCATCGCCGCGGCGGCCGGCTCGTCGGCGCTGTCGCGGCACGCCTGCACCAGCAGGTTGAGCTCGCGCTCGCGGCCGACCGTCGGCGTCGCGCGGCCGAGGATCGTCCGGACGCCGTCGTCGGGGCGCTCGGCGCGCAGCGCGCCGTCGGCGGTGACCTCGAACCGCGGGCCCAGGAGCGCCGCGCTGACCTCGTCGACGATCACCGCCCGCTCGCGATCGCTCGACGCCGGCGCCCGGCGCAGCAGCCCGGCCGCGCGCTCGATCGCCTCGCCGACCGACAGGTTGCCGGCGCTGCCGCGGCCCGACGCCAGCGCGATCGCCGCGCCGCACGCCGCGCGCGCCTCGAGCGCGCAGCGGGCCGCCCGCGCCACCAGGTCGGTGGCCGCCGGCGAGCCGGCGAAGGTGATGATCGCGCCGCCGTGGGCCAGCGGCTCGAACGTGCCGCCGTGGCGATCGGCCGACGCCGCCAGCTCGACGTGCGGCAGCTCGCCGGGGCGGGTCTCGGCGCTGTCGTCGCCGTCGTCGTCGTCGGTGGCCGCCCGCAGCGGGCCGATCATCACCAGCGCGACGCGGCGGTGCTCGCCCGACGTCGCCAGCGACACGCCGACCGACGTGATGCCGGTCGAGTCGGGGCCCTCGGGCCGCTCGATCCGCCGCAGCTCGTTGGCCACCACCGCCGCCGACGCCGGCCGCAGCGTCGGCTCCTTCTCGAGCAGGCGGCGCACCAGCGCCACCAGCGGCGGCGGCGCGTCGGGCCGCGCCACCGACAGGACCGGGGCCTCCTCGAGGAGGATCTTGCCCCAGGTCGCCATCTCGTCCGGCGCCGAGAACGGCGGGCGGCCGGCCAGGCAGGTGTAGAGCACGCAGCCCAGGCTCCACAGATCGCAGCGCCAGTCGACCGCGCGCGCGGCGCGCACCTGCTCGGGCGCCATGTAGCGCGGCGTGCCGACGCGATCGCCGGTGCGGGTGGTGTCGGAGTGCAGCGTGCGCATCCGCGCCACGCCGAAGTCGAGCAGCGTCGCGCCGCGGCAGTCGGCGTCGACCAGGAACACGTTGGCCGGCTTGAGGTCGCGGTGGATCACGCCGGCCGCGTGGGCGAAGGTCAGCGCGTCGGCGATGCGGATGCCGAGGTCGCACGCCTCGGGCAGCGACAGCCGGCCGCGCCGCAGCCGCGCCGACAGCGGCTCGCCGTTCAACCACTCCATCGCCAGGTACGGCTCGCCGACCGGGGTCAGGCCGTGGGCCACGTAGCGGACGATCGCCGGGTGGGCGAGCTCCGACAGCGCCAGCGCCTCGCGGCGGAACCGCTCGGCCCAGCGCTGGTTGGCCTTGGCCAGGAGCTTCACCGCCACCCGCTTGCCGGTCAGCCGATCGCGCGCGCGATACACCGAGCCCATGCCGCCGGACTCGGCCAGCTCTTCGAGCTCGAAGCGCTCGGCGATGACCAGGGGCGTCGCCACCGCGCGATATTGCCAGCATTCCGCCGCCGCGCGAGGCGCGCGCGACCGGATGTCGCGGCGTGGATCACGTGACTTGGAGTACAGTCCGCGCCCCGATGCTCGCCGCCCTGCTGTTGGCCGTCGGCCTGGCCATGGACGCCGTCGCCGCGGCGGCGGTGCGCGGCATGACCGCGGATCGGGTGCGGGCGCGCGACGTGGCGCGGGTGGCGCTCCTGGCCGGCGGCTTCCAGAGCGGCATGCTGGCGCTGGGCTGGGCCGCCGGCGATCGCTTCGGCTCGGTGGTCGCGCGCTTCGATCACTGGATCGCCTTCGCGATCCTCGCCGCGCTCGGCGGCAAGGCGCTGTGGGCGGCGTTCCACCCCGACGACGCCGACGCGCCGACCGCCGCCGCGCCGTTCGCGTGGCGCGGGCTGGTGGTGCTGGCGGTGGCGACCAGCATCGACGCGCTGGCCGCCGGGGTCACCGTGCCGCTGATGGCCGCGCCCGGCGGGCTGGTGATCGGCGTGGTCGGCGGCGTCACCGCGGTGCTGGCCGGCGCCGGCGTCTGGCTCGGGCGCGCCGTCGGCGCCCGGCTGGGCGCCAAGCTCGAGATCGTCGGCGGCCTCGCGCTGATCGCGATCGGCGCCAAGATCCTCGTCGAGCACCTGACCGCGTGAGCCGCCCTCGGCGGCGCGCGGGCTGCGGGTTCGCCGCGCGCCGCGGCGCTCAGGCCACCGTCACCAGCGCCGGATCGAGCGTGCCCCACCCGGCGGTCTGCCGGAAGTAGCGCAGGAACTTCGACGCCTTCGAGTCGGGATCGTCGAGCTTCATCATCGCGGCGTGCTTGCCGTCGAACTGGCTCATCAGGTTGCGCAGGCACCACGCGTCGATCGCGACCGGATCGACGCCGGCGACGATGTGGCCGACCTGCTGCGCGCACGCGGCGTGGTGGCGCATGTCGTCGGACTCGTCGTAGCCGTCCTTGGGCGTGACCGCGACCCACTCGCAGCAGGTCAGGTACAGATCGGCGCGCCGCACCTGGTTGTTCCAGTAGGCGAGCGGGCCGGCCATGCGCCAGGTGGGGTCGCGCTCGGGGTGCGGCCGGCCGGTGCGGCCGAAGTAGTGGACCGACTGGTAGCCCCGCGCCTTCGGGTGGGTGCCGAGCGCGCCGGCGCTCATGTCGACCAGGCCCATCGGCGACTTGCACGCGCCGGTGAAGCCGGTCGAGCCGTGCTCGTTGCCGGTGGTCATGTTGATGAAGCGCAGCTGCCGGCCGTCGGCGACGAGCTTGTCGCCGTCCTTGCGCAGCACGCCGTCCTTGAGATCGATCACCGCGCCGGTCCGCGGGCTGGTGAAGCGGGGCCAGGTCAGCGGGGTCTGGGCGTGGCCGACCCGGCTGCGGCGCAGCCGGAAGACGCGGTCGAAGTCCCAGTGGTAGCCGTCTCGGACCTCGCCGGCCCGGATCGGGCCGCGATCGTCGCCGCCGTAGACGCCGTGGGCGTGGCTCGGGTCGAACCACGGGTCGCCGGCCAGCGAGCTGCCGCCGCCGTCGACCAGCCCGACGAAGCTGACCGGCGCCTTCAGCCCGGCGAAGTGCGGGATCAGATCGCCCAGCTTGGTCCAGCCCGGCACGTCGACGTTGCGGACGCTCGGCGCGGTCCAGGCCCGGGTCAGGCCGCGGCTGGGGTCGTCGACCGCCTTGTCGAGGAACCGGAAGTGGGTGTTCTCGATGACGACGATCTCGCCCTTCCACCCGGGCAGCTCGAGGATGTGCTCGATCGTCCGCTTGACCGCGGCGACGTTGGTCATGCCCTGGTTCCACCACTGGGCCGACACCTTGATCACGACGACGTCGTCGACGCCGATCACCTTGCCCATGCCGCCGAGCGCGCCGACGACGGCGTCGACGTTGGCCGCCGGCCCGCCGCCCTTGCCGACGTGGACCGTGGTCTTGTCCTTGACCGGGTCGTGGGCCAACAGCGGCGGCGTCGCCGAGAACGACGGCACCACGGTCTTGCGATCGATGAAGGTGCGGATGCGGTTGCGCATGACCCAGGTGGCACCGGCGAGACCGGCGGCGGCGCCGGCGCCGATGAGGAGCTTGCGGCGGGACATGCCGCCCTTGGCATCTGACATGGGGGGCCACTATAGCAGCGTCGCGATCGACGCCAGCGCCGCCCCGGCGTAGACTGCCGCCGCCATGGCGCAGCAATACGTGTTCGTGATGAAGGACCTCCGCAAGGTGGTGCCCCCCAAGCGCGAGATCCTCAAGGGCATCTGGCTGTCGTTCTTGCCAGGCGCCAAGATCGGCGTCATCGGCTCCAACGGCGCCGGCAAGTCGACGCTGCTGAAGATCATGGCCGGGCTCGACAAGGACATCGTCGGCGAGGCGATGCCGGCGCCCGGGCTCAAGGTCGGCTACCTGGCCCAGGAGCCGCAGCTCGACCCCACCAAGAACGTCCGCGAGAACGTCCTCGACGGCGTCGCCACGACCCGGGCGCTCCTGGCCCGGTTCGAGGAGGTGTCGATGAAGATGGGCGAGGACATCTCGGAGGCCGAGATGACCAAGCTGCTCGACGAGCAGTCGACCCTGCAGGACAAGATCGACGCCTGCAACGGCTGGGAGCTCGACCACGCCATCGACATGGCGATGGACGCGCTGCAGCTGCCGCCCGACGACGCCGACGTCACCAAGATCTCGGGCGGCGAGCGGCGCCGGGTCGCGCTGTGCCGGCTGCTGCTGAGCAAGCCCGACATGCTGCTGCTCGACGAGCCCACCAACCACCTCGACGCCGAGAGCGTGCAGTGGCTGGAGAAGACCCTCGAGGACTTCCCGGGCACGGTGGTGGCGATCACCCACGACCGCTACTTCCTCGAGAACGTCGCCGAGTGGATCCTCGAGCTCGACCGCGGCGAGGGCCACCCGTTCCAGGGCAACTACTCGGCGTGGCTCGAGGCCAAGGCCAAGCGGCTGCAGCAGGAGGAGAAGGCCGCCAACGCCCGCGAGCGCATGCTGGCCCGCGAGCTCGAGTGGGTGCGCAGCTCGCCCAAGGCGCGCCAGGCCAAGTCCAAGGCCCGCATGCAGCGCTACGACGAGATGGTGTCGGAGTCGCAGCGCGAGCAGCGCGACCCGACGCTCGAGATCGTCATCCCGCCCGGGCCGCGCCTCGGCAACGACGCGGTGATCTTCGACCACGTCAGCAAGGGCTACGGCGACCGGCTGTTGATCGACGACCTGTCGTTCAAGCTGCCGCGCGGCGGCATCGTCGGCGTGATCGGCCCCAACGGTGCCGGCAAGACGACGCTGTTCCGGATGATCATGGGCCTCGAGAAGCCCGACAAGGGCACGATCAAGGTCGGCGAGACCGTCAAGCTGGGCTACGTCGACCAGAGCCGCGACGCGCTCGACGCCAAGCACACCGTCTGGGAGGAGATCTCCGACGGCCTCGAGCAGATCATGCTCGGCGACATCAAGGTCGCGTCGCGCGCGTACGTGTCGTCGTTCAACTTCCGCGGCGTCGATCAGCAGAAGCAGGTCGGCGTGCTGTCGGGCGGCGAGCGCAACCGCGTCCACCTCGCCAAGATGATCCGCACCGCCGGCAACCTGCTGCTCCTCGACGAGCCGTCGAACGACCTCGACGTCGACACGCTGCGCGCGCTCGAGGACGGCCTGCTCAACTTCCCCGGCTGCGCGGTCGTCATCAGCCACGATCGCTGGTTCCTCGATCGCATCGCGACCCACATCCTGGCGTTCGAGGGCGACAGCCACGTCGAGTGGTTCGAGGGCAACTTCCTCGACTACGAGGCCGACCGCCACCGCCGGCTCGGCACCGACGCCGACACGCCCCACCGCATCAAGTACAAGCCGATTGGCTGATCCGGCCCGCGAGCGGCGGCTGGGGTTCGTCCTCGGGGTCGGCGCCTACGCCACCTGGGGCGCGGTGCCGCTGTTCTGGCGCCAGCTGCAGGGCCTCGACGCGATCGAGATCCTGGCCCACCGCGCGGCCTGGGGGCTGCTGGCGTTCGCGCTGTTCGTCGTCGCGACCCGGCAGGTGCCGGCGCTGCTCGCGACGGCCCGCCAGCCGCGGGCGATGGCGATCCTCGCCGGGTCGGGGCTGTTGCTCGCCGCCAACTGGGGCCTGTTCATCTGGGCGACGCTGTCGGGCCACCTCTTGCAGGCCAGCCTCGGCTACTTCATCAACCCGCTGGTGTCGGTGGCGCTGGGCGTCGGCTTCCTCGGCGAGCGGCTGTCGCGGCGCACGCTGCTCGCGATCGCGCTGGCGACGGTCGGCGTCGTGTGGCTGGCGATCACCGGCGGCGGCGTGCCGTGGGTGGCGCTGGCGCTGGCCGGCTCGTTCGGCGCCTACGGCCTGATCCGCAAGGTCATCGCGGTGCCGGCGCTGGTCGGCTCGACGCTCGAGACCGCGGTGCTGGCGCCGGTGGCGATCGGCTACCTGGCGTGGCTCGCGCACCGCGGCGAGGGTGCGCTCGGTCACAGCGGCGTTCGCACCCACCTGCTCCTGGTCGCGACCGGCTTCGTCACCGCGGTGCCGCTGGCGTGGTTCACCGCCGCGGCGCGCCGGCTGCCGCTGTCGACGATCGGGTTCCTGCAATACCTCGCGCCGACCGGCCAGTTCGTCACCGCGCTGGCCGCGCTCGGCGAGCACCTGTCGCGGCGCAAGCTGGTGGCGTTCGGGTTCATCTGGGTGGCGCTGGCGGTGTTCACCGTCGAGCTGGTGCGCCAGGCCCGGGCCCCGGTGCAGCGCGCGCCCGCGTGAACAACTCGGTCGTGCTCGCGGCCGATCCATCCCGGCTGGCGGCGTTGCCGGCTCCGGTCCTCGGGTCACGTCCAACGAGGACGCGCCCTTCCGGTCCTCGCCGGCGCCTTGCCAACCGGGCGCCTCGACCGCGATCATCGATCGACTTGTTCACGCGGGCGCCCTAAGCTCCGATGCGTGAGCCACGTCGCGCGCGCGACCACGCTGATCGTGCTGCTCGGCGTCGCCGCCGGCGGCGCGGCGGTGATCTATCGCGGCGCGCGCCCGGCCAAGCACGGCCAGGGCTTCCACACCTACGCGTACCTGCGCGACGCCAACGGCCTGCCGGTCGGCTCGCGGGTCAAGATCGCCGGCATCGTCGTCGGCGAGATCGACGCGCTCGGCATCGAGAACGGGCAGGCCAAGGTCAGCCTGCGGCTGCGCGACGACGTCGTCTTGTGGGACGACGCCTGGATCGAGAAGAAGGCGGCGTCGCCGCTCGCCGACAACTACGTCGAGATCTCGCCAGGCGGCCCCGAGCCCGACCAGCCGGTCGGCGAGCACCGCCGGCTGCGCTCGGGCGAGCCGATCGCCCGCGTGCTCGAGACCGCCACCACCGATCGCGTGCTGCGCGGGCTCGAGCGGTCGATCCCGCGCGCGATCGATCGCGTGGTCGCCGCCGATCAGCTGACCGACAGCGCCCGGCAGTGGGTCGCCGGGCCGCTGTCCGAGCGGCTCGCCCTGCTCGATCACCAGCTCAACCACGGCGCGCTGGCCGAGCCGCTCGAGTCAGCGGCGGCCCAGGCCCAGGCGTTCGACGACGCGCTGGCCCGGGCCCAGGCGCGGGTGCGCGCGACCGTGCCGATGGTCGACGCGCGCCTGACCTCGCTGGTCGGCGACACCGCGGCGGCGCGGGATCGGATCGCCCAGCTACGGCGAGAGCTCGGCGCCGGCATGGCGGCCGCGCGCGACGGCCTCGATCAGGTCGACGGCTACGCGGCGACCGCCCAGGAGCTGATGGACGAGGTGGCACCGGCCGAACCGGGGCGACAGGGGCGGCTGGGGCGGCTGGTCGACGATCCGACGCTGGCCGACGACCTCGAGGAGACCACCGCCGCGCTGGCCGAGGCCACCCGTGACCTGGATCGCCTGCAGGCGCTGATGGGGGTGCGGGCCGAGTGGAACCTGCTCGGCGCGTCGTCGCGGTTCGTGGTGTCGGCCGAGATCGGCACCAAGCGCGACACCTTCTATCTCATCGAGATCGAGAAGGGGCCGTGGGGCGGCACGCCGCTGACGACGCTCACCGCCGCGCCCGATGGGTCGTTCACGCGGACCGCGACCATCACCGACGACTCGCGGTTCACGGCCCAATGGGGGCGCCGGTTTGGACCGCTGGCGGTGCGGGCCGGCCTGCGCGAATCGGTGTTCGGGGTCGGCATCGACGCCGTGCTGGGCGAGGGCCGCCTGCGGATGTCGCTCGATGCGATGCAGTCGGATTTTTCCAGCCTGCCGCGAATCAAGCTGATCGCCGCATTGCAGGTGTTCCGGGCGATGTACGTGACCGCCGGGATCGACGACGCGCTCAACCCCAGCACCGACCTGCCGATCGGGGCGAGCAGCCCGGAACCGCACACGTTCTCGGGGCTTCACTACGGGCGTGACGCGGTGCTCGGCTTGGAGCTGCGGTTCCGCGATCCCGACGTCTCGGCGCTGCTGCGGCTCTATGGCGTGCTGATCGCCGCGCTCCTCTCGTGATTCTCGACGGCATCACCCCGCCGGGGTGGCATGAGGTTGTCTACACATACATCGACCATTTGGCCGACCTGTGGCACAAAGGGTGTGCATGAACGCCGAGGCTTCGCAGGCGACTCCGGGCGCGACGGGCAAACCCAAGCTGCTGATCGTCGAGGACGATCCGGCGCTCGGGCGTTCACTGCAGCGCGGCACGCGCGCCTACTTCGACGTCGTCATGACGACGTCGCTCGACGCCGCGTTCGAGGTGATCGACAACCGCGTCGAGATCGCGGCGGCGGTGGTCGACATCAACCTGCCCGATGGCACCGGCTTCGACGTGGTCGAGTCGCTGCGCCAGCGCGATCGCAACCTGCCGGTGCTGATCCTCACCGGCTCCAACGATCCGGCGACGATCAACCGCGCGCACGCGCTGCGGGTCGAGTTCGTGTGCAAGCCGTTCTTCTCCGAGAACCTGGCGCAGTTCGTCCAGCGCACGCTGTCGGGCAGCCAGTACGGTGATCGCGAGAAGCTCGCCGTCGTGGTGAACGAGGTCTCGAGCCAGTACAAGCTGTCGCTGCGCGAGAGCCAGATCCTCGCCTTCGCCAGCGAGGGCATCCCGCGCAGCCGCCTGTCCGACGTGATGGGCATCAGCGAGAACACGGTGAAGAGCCAGGTGCGGTCGTTGCTCGAGAAGCTCGAGAAGCAGGCGCTGGCCGACGTCGTCTGGTGGGTCAGGAGCCGCGCCGGCTTGTAACCTTCACTGCGGGAGGCGATCGGTGGAGTCTGACGGCGAACGGCAGTTGCTGCAGGTGATCGCCGATCACCTGCCCGTGATGGTTTCCTACTGGGGGCGCGACGGGGTCTGTCGCTTCTCCAACCGCGCCTACGACGCCTGGCTGTTCGGTGGGCAGCCGGTCCGGGGCAAGCGGCTGCGCGACATCCTCGACGGCGACCGCCTCGCGGTCGGCGAGGCGCTGATGCGCGACGTGCTGGCGGGCCAGCCGCGGCGGTTCTCGCGGAAGGGCGTCGGCCCCGACGGTGTGCACCGCATGATGGAGGTCACGTCGGTGCCGCACGCCGTCGATGGTGACGTGGTCGGCGTGGTGACGGTGGTCTACGACGTGTCGACCTTCGAGCAGGCTCGCCGCACGGCCAGCGACGAGAACGTCGAGCTGACGGCGCGGGTCGCGGCGCGCACCGCCGAGCTGGCGGCCAGCGAGGCGTTCGTCCGCGCGATCGCCGACAACGTGCCGACGTCGCTCGCGTACTGGGATCGCGACCTGCGGTGTCGGTTCGCCAACCGCGTCACGCGCGAGATGCTGCGCGCGGAGGCGCCCGAGGGGGGCGGGCTGCACGAGCTGATCGCGGCGTCGCACGCCGGCACCGCCGAGGTGGCCCTGCGCGCCGCGCTGGGCGGCACGCGGCAAGACTACGAGCGCGAGGTCGTGACGCGCGACGGCACCCGGATCTACCAGGTGTCGCTGGTGCCCCACGCCGTCGACGGCGAGGTCCGCGGCGTGGTCGCGGTCGGCGTCGACGTCACCGAGCGCCACCGCGCCGGCGCCGAGCTCGCCCGCCGCGAGCGGCAGTTCCGGTCGATGATCGAGGGCGCCCCGCTGGCGGTGCTGGCCGCCGACGTCGCCGGGCAGATCACGCTGGCCAACGACGGGGCCGCGCGGATGTTCGGGTATCCACCGGGCAGCCTGGTCGGGATGCCGATCGAGGCGCTGGTCCCCGAGGAGGGCCGCGGCGGGCACGCGGCGCACCGCGCCAGCTACCTGGACACGATGGTGCCACGGCGGATGGGGCAGGGCCGCGAGGTGTTCGGGCGACGGGCCGACGGGTCGACCTTCCCGATCGAGGTCGCGCTGTCGACCAGCGAGACCGCCGACGGCCTCCAGGTGCTGGCCCACATCGCCGACATCTCCGAGCGCATGCGGCTGCAGCAGGAGCGGGCCGAGGTGGCGCGCAAGCTGACCAGCGCGCAGCACACCGAGAGCCTCGGGGTGCTGGCCGGGGGCATCGCGCACGACTTCAACAACCTGCTGACCGGCGTGCTCGGCTCGGCCAGCCTGCTGCTCGAGACCGTCGACGCGAGCGACCTGTCGCTGGTGATGGGGATCCGCACCGCCGCCGAGCGGGCCGCCGAGCTGTGCCGGCAGCTGCTCGCGTACGCCGGGCGCGGCACGACGCTGGTCGCGCGGATCGACCTCAGCCAGCTGGTGCGGGAGACCTCCCAGCTGATCGCGTCGTCGGTGAACAAGCGCGCGGCGCTGCGCCTCCAGCTCGCCAGCGGCGGGGCCTCGGTCAACGCCGACGCGGTGCAGCTGCGACAGGTCGTCATGAACCTGGTGATCAACGCCGGCGAGGCGATCGGCGCTGCCGACGGCGAGATCACCGTCAGCACCGGCACCGTCGAGCTGGGGGCTGCCGAGCTCGCCACGGCCGCGCTGGCCGAGGACGCCGAGCCCGGGCGGTTCGCGTACGTCGAGGTGGTCGACACCGGCGCCGGGATCGCGCACGCCGACCAGCCGCGGATCTTCGAGCCGTTCTACAGCACCAAGTTCACCGGGCGCGGGCTGGGCCTCGCCGCCGTGCGCGGCATCCTCCGCACCCACCGCGGCGTCCTGTTCCTCGACTCCGAGCCTGGCCGCGGCAGCCGCTTCCGGGTCTGCCTGCCGGCGCTGGCGCCGATGCCGCGGGTCGTGGGTGCGCGCGGCGCCAACCTGGCCTGGCGCGGCCACGGGCGGTGCCTGGTGATCGACGACGAGCCGGCGGTGCGGACGCTGTGCCAGGCCGCGCTCGAGCGCCTCGGCTTCTCGGTCGATCTCGCGAGCGACGGCGACGTCGGCCTCGCGCAGTTCGAGGAGGACCCCATGGCCTACGCGCTGGTGCTGGTCGATCTCAGCATGCCCAGGCTGGGCGGCGTCGAGACCTACGTCGGCATGCGGCGGCTCCGGCCCGACGTGCCCGTCGTGCTCATGAGCGGCAACAGCGGCAGCGACCTCCACGACGACCTGGGCGCGTCGGGGCGCTACGTCTTCGTGGCCAAGCCGTTCGACCTGCAGGCGCTGTCCGCGGCCATCCGCAAGGTGCTCGGCGACACGTGAGCGTCCGGCGCCGCCGCTGGCGGCGGAGTGGCGGTCACGCGAGGGCGAGCTGGCCGCGGGCGCGGAGCTCGGCGAGCCGCGTCCGCATCGCCTCGACCTCGAGCGCGTCGCGCATGCCGGGGCGCGCGTCGGTGTAGGCGAGCCATGCGGCCCGCATGAAGTCGTCGAGCGAGACCTCGGCCGTCAGGCTGGCGGACGCGGCGCCTTCGAGCAGGGCGCGCATCGCCACGACGTCGTCGGCCGCGTCGTCGGAGGTGAGCGTTGGATCGGTCATGGGGGCCAACAGAACCATCCGCGGGGCCCCCGTCAAGCCTGCCCGAACGACCGGGCCGGGCGGTCAGGCCGCCGCGCTGGTGCCGTCCTCGGCGTCGACCTCGACGTCCAGCCGCGCGCGGCCGGGCGCCGCGGTCTGGTCGCGCACGTGGCGGGGCACGCCCTGCACGTCCCAGACGATGCGGAACAGCTCCAGCAGCTTGAGCGCGTAGAACGACAGATCGACCTCCCACCAGTAGAAGCCCTGGCGCGCCGACCGCTGGTAGTGGTGGTGGTTGTTGTGCCAGCCCTCGCCCAGCGTGAGGATCGCCAGCAGCGGGTTGTTGCGGCTGTCGTCGGACGTCGGGTAGCGGCGCGCGCCCCAGACGTGGGCCAGCGAGTTGATCGTGAAGGTCAGGTGCCACAGCACCACCGTCGAGACGAAGTAGCCCCAGACCAGCGCGTGGCTGCCGCCGATCAGGTACAGCGCGGCCGCGTAGGCGATCGTGAACAGGATCTCGAAGCGGTCGATGAAGCGCAGCTCCGGGAACCCGGCGAGGTCCTTGACCTTGGTGTGGTCGGCGTACTGGTGGCGGCGCACCAGGATCCAGAACATGTGGGACCACCAGAAGCCGCGCTGCCGCGGCGAGTGCAGATCCTCGGGCTGGTCGCTGTACTTGTGGTGGTTGCGGTGGTGCGCGGCCCACCACAGCGGGCCCTTCTGCGTCGAGATCACGCCCAGCAGCGCGAAGCCCAGCTGGCCGACGCGGCTGGTCTTGAACGTGCGGTGCGAGAAGTAGCGGTGGTAGCCGGCGGTGATGCCGAACATGCGCACCGCGTACGAGCCCGCGGCGAGCGCGACGCCCGACCACGAGAACCCGAGCAGCGCGATCCCGACCACCGCGACCAGGTGCACGCTCCAGTACGGGATGGTGTCGATCCAGCGGACGCGGTCGAGCTCGGCCTGGGGCGCGGATGAAGGGGCAGACGACATCGAGCGCCGAGGCTACGTGGCCCGGACGGGGCAGTGCGCCACGACCCGAACAGCGATCGGGCATACGACCCGGGGGTGGCGTGACCGGATCGTGACAGGGCGCTCCGACCGGCCGGACCAGTCGCGGCGGTGTCGCGCGCCGGGCTGCCGTGGGGCGCGGGCAGTGTTATGACCCGGCGTCACGCGATGGGGACCCCGTTCCATTTCGAGCACCGCTTCCGCGCGGTGTCGCCAGCGGCCGTGCTGGCCGCGTACTTCGATGACGCGCACCGCGACGAGCAAGATCGGGCCACCGACATCGCCCGGCGGGACGTGGTCGAGGACGTCGACGGCCCCGACGCACGGCGCCGGGTCAGCCGGGTGTTCCCGCGGCGCCAGCTGCCCGCCGTCGTGCGGGCCGTCGTGCGCGGCGACCTGTCGTTCGACGAGACCATCGTCTGGGTGAAGGCCGCCGATCGGATCGACTTCGACATCCGCCCGCGCCTGCTCGATGGCCGGGCGCGGATCGCCGCCCGCTACCAGCTGACCGCCACCGGGCCGGGCGAGGTGCTGCGGACCTACGACGGGACCGTCGACGTCGAGGTGCGCCTGATCGGCGGCCGCATCGAGCGGGTGATCGTCGACGATCTGGGGCGCTCGCTGGCGGCGGCGGCGGCCCTCACCCAGGCCTACCTCGACCGCCGAGGTCCGGCGTGACCGGCGCCGCGCGCGCGGATCGGCCCCCGGCGGGATATACTGCCACCGTGATCTGCCCGGTCGCGCCAGCGTGGGGCTCGCCGTGACCGCGCCGGTCACGGCCCCGCGGGACCGCGTCCTCGGCGAGTTCCAGCTGCTGGCCAAGCTGGCCACCGGCGGCATGGCCGAGATCTTCCTGGCGCGGAAGCAGGGGGCCGGGCAGCCGATCCAGGTGGTCAAGCGGATCCTCACCCACCTCGCGGACGACGAGCACTTCGTCACGATGTTCCGCGACGAGGCCAACCTCGCGTCGCAGCTGGCCCACCCGAACATCTGCAAGGTCCACGAGCTCGGCCACGTCGGCGACGTGTGGTTCATCGTCATGGAGTACCTGCACGGCGTCGCGCTCTCGCGGATGCTGTCGCAGCTCGCCAAGCGGCGGCAGTTCCTCGACGCGCGCATCGTCGCGGGCCTGATGGTGCAGGCGTGCGATGGCCTCGAGGCAGCGCACGAGGCCCGCGGCGCCGATGGCCACCCGCTCGGCGTCGTCCACCGCGACGTGTCGCCGCCGAACATCCTGCTGACCGCCGACGGCACCGTGAAGCTGCTCGACTTCGGCATCGCGAAGGCCCGCGGCGCGAACTCCAAGACCCGCACCGGGACGGTCAAGGGCAAGAACGCGTACATGTCGCCCGAGCAGATCCTCGGCAAGCCGCTCGACCGGCGCAGCGACGTGTTCGCGCTGGCCGCGGTGATGTACGAGCTGCTCTCGGTGCGGCGGCTGTTCCACCGCGACAGCGACTTCCTCACCTTCAAGGCGATCACCGAGGAGCCGATCCCCGACATCCGCGAGCGGCGCGCCGACCTGCCCGCGCCCATGGTGGCCGTGCTGACCCGCGCGCTGGCGCGCGATCCGGCCGCGCGGTACGCCACCGCGGCGGCGATGAAGGAGGCGATCATCGCCGCCTCGGCGGGCATCGGTGGGCCCGCGGCGCCGGCGGAGATCAAGGCGATGCTCGCGCGGGACTTCGCCGACGAGCTGGCCGCCAAGGACGCGCTGGTGAAGGAGGCCGAGCGGCTCGACGTCGACGCCGCACCGCTCACCGGCCCCGGCGCGAGCCACGCGCCGACGCCGGTCGCCAACATCCGCGAGCTGGCGAGCGACGACGGCGACTTCCTCGATCGGACGCCGGTGGCCAAGGGGGGTCGAGCGGTCGCGCCAGGGCCGTCGGCGTCGGTGTTCATCACGCCGCCGCCCTCGAGCCTGGCGACCGCGCCGGCCGGCATCGCGATGGTCGACCTCGGCGATCCGTCGACGGACCTCTTGCGCGATCGCCGCCGTCGCGCCGTGCGGCTGACGGTGGCGATCGTGGCGGTGCTGGCGATCGCGGCCGTGGCGTACGTCCTCGGCCGAGGCTCCGGCGCCGCGCCGCCGGCCGCCCCGGCCATCGCGACCGGCCTGGTGGTCGACGCGGGGGTGGAGCTGCCCGACGCCGATCTGCCCGACGCCGAGGTCGACGCCGACCAGACCCGCGCCGACATCGCGGCGCTGGCGCGCTACGGGTTCTTCTCGATCGGTTCCGACAAGAAGGCCGTGATCTACATCGATCACCAGCGCATCAAGGAAGCACCTCTCATCCGCTACCTCCTCGAGCCGGGGCCCCACCAGATCAAGGCCGTCGGCCCCAAGGGCAAGACCAAGCGCTGGGACATCATCATCGAGGCGACCAAGGACGTCGACCTCGGTGTCATCGAGTGGTGAGCGAGGTCGCGTACGCCGCGGCGCTCGGCCTCGCGCTCGGCGTCGTCACCGGCCTCCCGCTCGGCGTCGTCAACGTCGCGGTCGTCGCCACGGCCGCGACCGCGGGCCGCGCGCCCGCGACCAAGATCGGGCTGGGCGGCGCGGTCGCTGACGGGATCCACGCCGCCTGCGCCTTCACCGGCCTCGCGGCGATCGTCGCGCACCGGCCGCGGCTCGGCGCGGCGCTGTCGCTGGGGGCGGGCGCGGTGCTCATCCTCGCGGCGATCGCGGCGCTACGACGGGGGCGGGCGGCCGCCCCGACCGCGCCGGGTGTCCCGACCCGGCCGTTCTGGTTTGGCCTCGCGCTGACGCTGCCGAACCCGGCGGCCCTGACGGCGTGGCTCGCCGTCGCGGCGGCGCTGGCGCTGTCGTCCCTGGCCGCGGCGGTCGCGGCGGCCCTCGGCGTCGCGCTTGGCTCCGCGGCCTACTTCGCGGCCCTGGCGGCCCTCGCGGCTCGGGCCCGACGCGCGCGGCCGGCGCGGCCGGGGCGCGGCTGGCTGGCGCCGCTGGCGCTCGGCGCGGTCGGGTTGATGATCGTGGCCCGCGGCGTCTGGCTGCTGCGCGGTTGACGGCGCGCTGGCGCCGCGCGCGCGATCGCCAGCGGGCTCCGGCAGGTCGGACGTGGCCGATCGGGGCCGTCCGCCTGCGGCGCCGACCGGCGCGTCGGCGCGTTCCACGTGGGACGGCGGGACGCCGTAGGGGCGGCCGTCCGCGTGGCTGAACCGGAGCGCGTGCGGCGCGCGGCCGTCGATCTTCAAGCGGCCGTCGTGGGCCGCGCGGTGGTGGGCGTAGCACAGCGTGGCGAGGCGCGCGGTGGCGTGGTCGCCGCCGCGCGCGCGTGGCACGAGGTGGTGGACGTCGACGTAACGCGCGTTGCGGCAGCCAGGCACGACGCAGCGCCCGCGGTCGCGCCGCAGCACGGTCCGCCGGGTCCGGGGCGGGACCGAGCGCGTCGCCCGCGCCGGGCGATCGCCGTCGACGCGTCCGAGCAGCTCGGCGTCGCACGCCGCCTGGGCCAGCTCGGTCTCGCTGATCTCGATCGCCCGCCCGTCGGCGTCCTGCCAGGCGTGGCGGCAGTCGTCGCAGGTGGTGATGACGATCTGGTGCGGCGGGCGGTGGTCGGCGGGATCGTCCGTAGCCGCGCCCGCGAGATCGCGCCGGCACCACTCGGCGACGCGCTCCTCGTCGGTGAGCGGGTGGCCGCACGCGGCCTCGCGGACCCGCCGCGACTCGGTGAACAGCGCGAGCGTGGCCGACGTCAAGAGGAGCCGGACCTCGTGGAGGCGCGCCGCGGGGTCGGGCGCGTCGTCCGGGTGATCGCCGCGGTGCCGGCCGCGGACCATCGCCTCGATGTCGCGCACGGTGTGGTTGGCGGCCGCCTTGAGCCACGCGGCCTCGGTGTCGGCGGTGGCGACGCGCGTGAGCTCGCGGACGGCGCTGTACGCGACGTCGCCAGCGTTCATCGCCGCGCGCAGCTTCGGCAGGACGGTCAGCGCGTCGGCGACCCGGAGCCGCTCGCGCGCCGGACCGGGGGCATAGCCGAGGACGCGCTCGACGTACTCGGTGAACGAGCCGTAGCCGAGGTGCCGATGCACGCCCGCGCTGCGCGCGCGCCGCAGCCACGTGGCCTCCTCGACGTCGAGCGCGGCGCGCCGCCGCGCGAGGTGCCGCAACGTCCGGTCCACGACCTGCCACTCGGCCTCGCCGGCCGTCGCGCGGTCGGCGCTCGCCGCCGCCGTCGTCGCGTCTGTCTCGCATCCCCGCTCGCCCATCCCCGCCTCCCGCTGTGATCTGTCTGGTGCCGCGTCACGCGCGCGCGTGGGCCGCGGATCGTGGCCGCGCTGCGCGCGCGGTCACGACAGCGGCGCAGGCTTGATGCTGGCGATGTGCATGCCGCTCGGCGTGGTCGTCACGATCTGGACGCGCTGGCCGGGCACGAACAGCGGGACCAGCTCGGGCGGCCCCTGGAAGTGCATGCCGGCCAGGTTCTCGACGTTGATCTCGATGCCGTCCTCGTCGTTGGCTTGCTCGATCTCGAGGACGATCCGTGCGACCTGCCGCGGCGCGACGCTGTGGAACTTCGCCATCGCCGCGTACAACTCGATGGTCCGGATGGTGCCAACCACCCGCATGCCCACAGAGTCGCTCATGTGGCGATCATATCGCGTGGCGCCGCCGCTCGCGCGGTGCGGCGGCCACGTGATTCGCGCGCAGCCGCACCCACATGGTGCGACGCCGCGCGCGGCCAAGCGTCCGCGGGCGAGCGGGCGGCGCTCCCGGGAGCGTCCGACCCGCGCGCCGCGACGCCCGCCGTCAGTCGCTCGGCGCGACGAGCGTGGTCTCGCCCTTGATGTCGAGGAACGGCTCGAGCTTCTTGAGCGTCTTGCGGCCGAAGCCCTTCACCCGCCGCAGGTCGGCGACCCGCTTGAACGCGCCGTGCTTCTGGCGGAACGCGATGATGCGCTCGGCCTTCGCCGGGCCGACGCCGGGCAGCAGCTCGAGCTGCTCGGCGGTGGCGGTGTTGAGGTTGAGCTTGCCGCTGGTCGCCTTGCGCCCGGGCGGCGCGTCGTCGCCGTCGTCGGCCGCGGCGGCGGCCACCGCGGGCGGCGCCGCCAGCGCGGGTCGCGGCTGGAGCCACAAGAACGCGCACGCCGCGAGGACGAGCGCCGGGAGCGTGCGGCCGGCGAGCCGGCGCGCGGGAGCGAGCGAACGAGAAACGATCGTGGTCATGGAAGTCTCCTGGTCGTTGAAACGTGGATGGTGCGCGGGCGCCACGGCGCGGCGACGCGGTCCGCTCAGCGGAGCGTCGGCGCGCGGGCGTCTCGCGTCCTGGTGGGAGGCTCGGCGGGACCTGGCCCCGCCGAGGGAGGTGCGGCGACGCACCTCCTGGAACTCAGAACGGCAGCGCCTCGCCCTGGCGGTTCGGCGCGTCCCCGCCGGCCGCGCTGGCCCGCTTGGCGCGCGGCTGCAGGTCCTCCTCGTCGAGCTCGCGCAGCTGGAGCTTGAGGTTGACGGGCAGGACGTCGAGGTAGATGTTGACCGACTGGTCCTTGTTGGGGAAGCCGGAGCCGATCCGCAGCCAGTGCGTGCTCCCGTCCTTCCGCTCGATCGGGCACAGCACCTTGAACATGCGCCCCTTGTTGCCAAACCCACTGCCTGCGGTCGCGAAACTCATGACGTTGCCTCCTGGTTGAGATGACGGCAGATGCCGCCGGGTGTGCGCCGGCCCCTTTCAACCTGCGTGCCTACGCCAACCCCGCGATCTCTCGTGGTCCGCGTCCGAATCTCGGACGAAATCCGTCCGGATCCCGGACAAATGTCCGGGATCCGGCCACGACCCGTCCACGCCGGACTGTCCGGTTCCGTCCACTCCCGCCGTGATCGGGCGCCGCCGCACGCCCTCCGCGCCTGGGCCTGCGCCTCAGCCGCCGGCGCCCGCATGGCGCGTCGCGGGTCGCGCCCGCGCCCGCGCCCGGCCGCGCGGCAGGACTGCCCCTCAGCTCACGGCGGCGTCAGCGCGTAGCTGACGGCGGCCGTCCCGCTCGCGCGCACGACGACCGTGTGCTTCTCGCTGATCGGCGCCGACCAGGTCGGCCCGTCGGCGCCGACCGCCGCGGCCAGCGGCGCGGCCCACACGACGAGCGTGTAGCTGCCGGGCGGGACGTCGTCGAGCACGAAGCGGCCCCCGGCGTCGGTCACGGCGTAGTACGGGTGCGGCAGCGCCCACAGCCACGCCGGCGCCAGGCCGGGCGCCGACACCCGCGTCGGCCCGGGGCGATCCAGCGCCAGCTCGACGCGGCCGCCGGGGTCGAGCTCGACCAGTTCGTCGCTGATCGCCCGCGCGGTGAGGATCAGGCCCGCGCTGCGGTGGCTCTCGATCGTGACGACCGCGGGCACCGGGCTGACCAGCTGCACGGCCGGCGCGAGGCCGCACGGGGTCGCGGTCAGGACGGCCGTCGACTGCACGATGCCGGCGCGGCCGCGCTCGAGCTTGTCGAGGTACGCCACCGCCCCGGCGACCGGCGCGCCGCGCACCGCGGTCCGCGCCAGCGGGCAGTCGGCGGGCCACGCCACGCCGCCGTTCGCGGCCCACGTCAGCGTGCCCTCGATGCGGCCGAGGTCGCCGAAGCCGACCGCCTCGTACGTCGACGGGGGCGGTGGCGGCGGCGGGCCGTAGCCGAGCGCGAGCCCGCCGAGGCCGCCGTAGCCGGCGCCGCCATAGCCGAAGCCGCCGTAGCCGAAGCCGCCGTAGCCGTAGCCGGCGTAGGCCAGCGGGTCGCTGTCCTCGGACAGGTCGCGATCCACGCGGTCGTCGCGGTACCCCGAGTCGGACGCCTCGTCGCCGGCGCCCTCGAGCCGCACCTGGTGCGACATCCGCGCGAGCACGCCGACGCCGTCGTCGCGCGGGTCGCCGGCCGGCGCCAGCGGCGGGGTGCCGACCGGGCGGCAGGCGGCGGCCAGCGCGAGCGCGGCGGCGAGCCCGCTCAGGCAGCCGGCGGCGAGGCGGCCCGCGGCGCGAACCCCGCCCCGCGAGGGACGGCCCGGCCCGGGCTCCGAGGCGCTGCGCACGCCTCGAGTGTGCGTCGTCGTCGCCCCTGATTCAAGGCGGCGCGCGGCGACTGGCGAAGTAGCCGTCGACCATCGTCGCGACCACGGTCAGGAAGTTGCGGGCGTCGGCGACGCTGATCGAGGTCGCGAACGCCAGCCGCCGGCCGGTGCGCTCGATCGTCAGCCCCTTGATGGCGTTGAGCGCGCCGGCCTGGCCGAGCGCGAACGCGGTGACCCGGTCGTCGAGGATCTGCAGCCGCAGCCGCATGATCAGGTCGGCCGCGGTCGCCGCCGCCGATTCGTCCGGAAACCGGACGTTGCCGCGGACCAGGAAGCCCTGGGGATCGAGCTCGAGGGTGACGGTGGCGCGGTCGGGGCCCGGCAGGTCGCCGCCGCTGCCGTAGGGGATGGGCAGCGAGCGCGGGAAGATGCCCGACGCGGTGGCCATCAGCGCCGGGCCGGTGGGCTCGCCGGCCTCCGCCTCGAGGTCCGCCACCCGCTGCAGCCACACCGGCAGGGTCGCGGTCGGCGTGTCGACGTCGAGCGGCCCGCTGCGCGGCGCGAGCAGGCCGCGCAGATCGATCGGCTGCGCCAGCGCGGTCCAGCCCGGTCGCCACTGCAGGAACACGCGGTGATCGCCGGGGAACAGCCGCGGCGACGGGGCGCGGCGGCCGAGCGCGCCGCCGACCACCGGCGACCACGCCACCGGGCCGTCGTCGGCGTCGAGCAGGTCGCGCAGCGCGGCCGGCGCCGGCCGGGCCCGCACCACCAGCGTCGTCGCGGTGGCGTCGGCCGGCTCGGGCGTCGAGATCCCCAGCGTCTCGAAGGTGTCGGTCAGCGCGACGCCGGTGCCGCCGACCAGCGCGCGGTAGTCGGGCATCGGCGCGAAGATCGCGTCGACCCGCGGCGCCCACTCGGTGTCGCGCAGCCGATCGAGCCGCACCAGCACGCTGACCTGGTGGCCGGGCGGGAAGAACCGCCGCAGGTCCGAGGCGGTGCCCGGCGACGGCTTGGCGTTCGGGTCGCCGGCGGGGTCGGCGTGGACGGTGCCGCTGCCGCCGTCGGTCGCGGCGGTCACGACCTGCGGGCCGTCGCCGAGGCCGCCGTCGTCGAGCGCGGCGACCCCGCCGGCGTCGCCCTCGCCCGCGGCGCCGCCCGGCCCGACCCCGGCGTCGGCCAGGTCGGCGTCGACCCCGGCGTCCCACGGCTCGGCCGCGTCGAGCCCGGCGTCGCGGCGGCGGCGCCCGGCGTCGATGGCCGGCTCGGCGTCGACGCCGGCGTCGGCCAGCCCGATGCCGGTGAGCGGCGGCGCCGGCTCGGTCGGCAGCGGCGGCCCGGGATCGGTCGCGGCGGCGGTCGCGGCCGCCGCCGGCTGGTCCTCGATCTCCGGCGCGAGCTTCTCGGCCTTGGGCGGGGGCGGGGCCAGATCGACCGCGAACGCCGGCGGCCGGTGCGCCGGCCGCGACCGCCCGCTCGACGCCAGCCCGTACAGCGCCAGGCCGTGCAGCGCCAGCGAGACGAACGCGGCGCGCCGGACGAAGCGGGCGCGGTCTCGAGGCATCGCGGGTTCCATCAAGGCTCGCCTCGGCAGTAGCATCACCCCATGGTCGAGTCCAGGCAGGACCCCGCGACCCGGCCGCTCGACCCCGACGAGCAGGCCTACGTCGCGCGCGCGCGTGCGACCGCGCACACGCTGTACGAGGGCGTCCGCGTCGCCCACCGCAGCTGCGGCATCGCGGTGGCCGAGGTCTTCGGCCGCCCGACCGCGCCGTACCAGGTGCTGCGCCGCGGCGGCATCACCGGCGCCGGCACGTGCGGCGCGCTGCGCGCCGGCGAGCACGTGCTGGGCGAGCTGCTCGGCGATCCCGACCCCACCGGCGCGGTGACGGCCGCGCTGCGCGCCGCGATCACGTGGTATCAGGCGGCCGCCGCGACGATCGATCGCGGCGCCTCCCCCGACGTCATCTGCAACAACCTGGTGCGCCCGCTCGGCGACTTCGCCGGCCCGCGCCGCCTGGCCTTCTGCACCAGCCTCGCCGCGCAGGTCGCGGCGCTCACCGCCGAGGCGCTGTGCCGCTTCGCCGCCACGCCGCCCCCGATCACCGCCATCCCCGAGGAGCCCTGATGCCGCTACCGAAAGAAGCCGTCACCGCGGTCGTCGCCGAGGCGTCGAAGAAGATGAGCGACCCCAACTACGCGGCGGTGCTGGTGGGCGGCTTCGTCCAGACCCAGTCCGCGATCACCCAGTACATCAGCGCGCACGACGTCGAGCTGGGCGGCGCCGACGCGATCGTCAACGTCGTCTTCCACGCCGCGCTGATCGGGCAGTTCTTCCAGCGCGGCACCGGCCGCTCGCCGCGGGTCGTCAGCTTCGACGATCTCGATCGCGCCGCCGGCGGCGACTCGCTGGCGCTGCTGGGCCAGGTGCAGCCGTTCGTCCACGGCTTCATCGACGAGAACGTCACCGACCCCGAGGCCCGGCGCATCCTGGCGCTGATCGCGCTGGCCTTCGATCGCTGAGTTCCTCGAGGGCGTGTCGCCACGCCCTCCCCGTCGGGTCATGCCCCGACGGGGCCCCCTCCCGAGACGCGAAACACCTGGTCCGTGGGTCGGTGCTCGACCGAAAGAGGTACGGGCGCGGAGCCGCCGGCCGCGGTCAGAGCGGCCCGTCGGTCAGCCGGCGGAGCAGCAGCGCGACCAGGCCGCAGCCGACCAGCAGCGCGACGTAGATCGTCAGCATGCCGCGGCGCATGCCGGGCTCCCACCGCCGCCAGCGGCTGGCGATGACCAGCCCCGGCATCACGACGAACACCGCGATCGCGCCGATCGCGAAGAAGAGCCCCATGAACAACCGACCGTCCATGGCGCGTTGGTAACACGCCGCGGCGTGGTGGCCGCGCGCGACGATCGACGCCCGGCGTCGCGCGTGGGCGAGCGTACCGGCGGGGGCCTGCCCCTGGATCCGCTCAGCCCGCGGCCATGCACATCAGCGAGGTCGGGACGATCGCGCCGGCGTCGTCGACCTCGAACTCGAGCATCATCGCCGAGCCGTCGCAGCCCTCGACGTCGGTCGCGGTGTCGCACGCGGGGTCGGGCTTCGACGCCACGTCGACCCGGCACTTGGCGCCGTCGCAGCTGGCGTTGATCGCGCCGCCGAGGTCGGCCTCCCACTTGGTCATCAGCTCGCCGAGCGTGGCCGCGCCCTCGCACAGCATGGTCTGGTCGTAGCCGGCCGGCAGCGCGATCGTCGACGCCTTGGCCTTGGCGTAGACCGCCGGGTCGCCGAGCACGGTGCCCGGCGCGGCGACGCGGCCGCCCTCGCCGCCGGTGTTGGTGGGCGTGGTGGGGGCCGACTTGCCGCCGCAGGCGGCGAGGGCGAGGGCGAGGGACGCGGCGAGGACGGTGAGCTTCATCCCGGATATCTAACCCACCGACCGACCGCTGTCTTTCGCCAGGAGCCGTGTTACCAACGGCCCATGGCGAACCCGACCGCGACCTTCGAGACGTCCCTGGGCTCCTTCACCGCCGAGATCTACCTCGAGCAGATGCCCATCACCGCCGGCAACTTCATCAAGCTGGCCAAGAGCGGCTTCTACGACGGGCTGCACTTCCACCGCGTCATCGCCGACTTCATGATCCAGTTTGGCTGCGAGTTCTCCAAGGACCCGAACAGCCCGCGCGCCGGCACCGGCAACTCGCCGTTCGGCCGCATCCAGGACGAGCACCCGCCCGCCTACAAGCTGTCGAACGAGATCGGCACGCTGTCGATGGCCAACACCGGCCAGCCCAACTCGGGCGGCGGCCAGTTCTTCGTCAACACCAAGCACAACAGCTTCCTCGACTGGTTCACCCCCGGCCAGTCGAAGCATCCGGTCTTCGGCAAGGTCACCGCCGGCATGGACGTCGTCAAGAAGATCGAGACCACGCCGACCGACCAGCGCGACCGCCCGCGCACGCCGGTCAAGATGATCAAGGTCACCGTGAATGAGTAACCGCTGGGTCGGCCTGGCGCTCGTCGTCGCCGCGTGCGGCAGCGGCGCGCCGGCCGATCCGACCGCCGCGCGGTGCAAGCCGCACCGCGCGCGCGAGCTGGCCTGCGCCGACGCCGAGACCCGGCACGCGCTGACGCTGGTCGGCGACATGTGCCAGAAGGCGCTCAACGGCAAGAACCCGCAGGTGTTCGGGCCGCGCGCCGTCGCGCAGATGGAGGCCGAGCTGGCCTGCGCGGCCCAGCAGCCGATCGACTGCGCCGCCTACGTGGCGTGCCGCGATCGCGCCCGCCTCGGCGAGTAGCCGCGGTCAGCGCCGATCGGCGCGGCCGGCGTCGAGCTTGCCGGCGGCGATCAGCACCGCGCGGGTGAGGTCGCCCTCGACCGCGGCGCCGTCGATGGTGGCGCCGTCGGGCAGATCGGCGCGCGGCACGATCGCGATCACCGCGGCGGCGGCGATCGCGGTGGCGTGCGCGGCGGCCACGACGATCGCGATCCGGCCGGCCTCGAACAGCGCCCGCTCGAGCGCGAACGCGCGGCCGATCGCGTCGCCGCCGCCCAGCTCGACCACCGCGCCGGCCTGGCCCAGGCGGGCCCGGCGATCGACCGCGGTCACCCGCTCGACCTCGGGCGCGTCGTCGGCGCGCGGCGGATCGATCATGCCGGCGGCGACGGTGTCGTGGCTGAGCGCGTCGATCAGGATGAACGCGCCGGTGGCCCGGCAGCGGGCGTAGGCGTCGACGAACAGCGGCCGGTGCGCGCGCAGCACGACCCGGCCCAGATCGTTGAGCTCGAGCCGCGCCGCCGGCGTCTCGGCCAGCGTCTCGGGATCGATCACCGCGACCAGCCGCTCGACGTCGACCCGGGTGGCGCGGGTGGTGTGCTTGAGCAGGTAGGTCCGCGTCGGATCGAGCGGCGCCTCGGCCATCCACACCAGCCGCGCGTCGAGCCGCGTCGTCGTCGTCGGCAGATCGTCGGGGCGGACCAGCATGTCGCCGCGCGCGACGTCGACCTCGTCGGCCAGCCGCACGGTGACGCTCTCGGGCGCCGCGGCGGCGGCGCGGCTCTCGCTGCCGACGTCGATGCCGGCGACCCGGGTGCGGCGCCCCGACGGCAGCACCGCGATCTCGTCGCCGACCGCCAGCCCGCCGGCGGCGAGCTGGCCGGCGAAGCCGCGGTAGCCGAGGCCGGGGCGCACCACCAGCTGCACCGGCAACCGCAGCGCCGGGCCGTCGGCGACGACCACCGGCACGGTCTCGAGCAGCTCGAGCAGGGTCGGCCCCGCGTACCACGGCGCGCCGGCGCCCGGGCGGACGACGCCGTCGCCGTGCAGCGCCGACACCGGCAGCGCGTGGACGTGGGCGATGCCGAGCGCGCTGGCGTGGGCGGTGATCTCGGCGCGGATCGCCTCGAAGCGCGCCGGATCCCAGCCGACCAGGTCCATCTTGTTGACGCACACCACCAGGTGCGACAGGCCGAGCAGCGCCGCGAGGTACGCGTGGCGGCGGGTCTGGGCCAGCACGCCCAGCCGCGCGTCGACCAGGATCACGGCGACGTCGGCGGTCGACGCGCCGGTGGCCATGTTGCGCGTGTACTGCACGTGGCCGGGGGTGTCGGCGACGATGAACTTGCGGCGCGCGGTCGTGAAGTAGCGGTAGGCGACGTCGATCGTGATGCCCTGCTCGCGCTCGGCGCGCAGGCCGTCGGTGAGCAGCGACAGGTCGATCGCCGCGGTCGAGCCGTGGCCGCGGGTCGAGCCGCGGGCGCTGGCCTTCTCGGCGGCGGCCAGCTGGTCGTCGTAGACCCGGCCGCTGTCGTAGAGCAGCCGGCCGATCAGCGTCGACTTGCCGTCGTCGACCGAGCCGATCACCACCAGCCGCAGCAGATCCTTGGCGTCGTGGGCGCGCAGGAACGCGTCGACGTCGCCGGCGTCGGGCACCGCCTCGGCCCACATCAGAAGTACCCCTCGCGCTTCTTCTGCTCCATCGAGCCGTCCTGGTCGTGATCGATCAGCCGGCCCTGGCGCTCGCTGTGCCGGGTCGCCAGCGTCTCGGCGATGATCGCCGGCACGTCGGTGGCGGCCGAGCGGATCGCGCCCGACAGCGGGTAGCAGCCGAGCGTGCGGAAGCGGACGGTCTCGGTGCGGACCTGCTCGCCGGGGCGCAGCCGCAGGCGATCGTCGTCGACCATGATCAGCGTGCCGTCGCGCTCGACCACCGGCCGCGGCGCCGCGAAATACAGCGGCACGATCGGGATCTGCTCGACGAGGATGTACTGCCAGACGTCGAGCTCGGTCCAGTTCGACAGCGGGAACGCGCGGATCGTCTCGCCGGGGCCGAGCTTGCCGTTGTAGAGGTTCCACAGCTCGGGGCGCTGGCGCCGCGGCTCCCAGCCGCCGTGGCGATCGCGGAACGAGTAGATGCGCTCCTTGGCCCGCGATCGCTCCTCGTCGCGGCGGGCGCCGCCGAAGGCGGCGTCGTAGCCGCCGGCGGCCAGCGCGGCCAAGAGCGCCTCGGTCTTCATCACCCGGGTGTACTGGTTCGACCCGTGATCGAACGGGTTGACGCCGGCGGCGAGGCCGGCCTGATTCTGCCACACCCGCAGGTCGAAGCCGCCGCGCGCGACGAACGCGTCGCGGAACTCGTACATCGCGCGGAACTTCCACGTGGTGTCGATGTGCAAGAGCGGGAACGGCAGCGGCGCCGGCGCGAACGCCTTCTGCGCCAGCCGCACCAGCACCGCCGAGTCCTTGCCGATCGAGTACAGCATGACCGGCCGCTCGAACTCGGCGACGACCTCGCGCAGCACGTGGATGCTCTCGGCCTCGAGCTGGCGCAGGTGGGACAGCCGGGCCGGTTGGGGCGTCGGGTCGGGCAGGCGGGTGGTGGCGATCGCGGCCATCTGCTATAACGGATACCCGTCCGGCGGCCATCTGTCAACATAGCAGATGGAGTTCCGTGATTGCGGACGAGGCGGGCGCCGGGGCAGGCTATGGTCCGGCGATGCGCCTGACCACCTCGCTCGCCGCGCTCGCCGTGGCCGCCTGCCACGCCGCGCCGGCGCGCGCCCCACGCCGCGCCGATCCGCGCCCGGTCATCGACGCGATCGCGCTGTGCCGCACCACCGGCGCCGCGCTGCGCGAGGCGCTGGGCCCGCCGACCCGCGACGGCCGGCTGGGCGACGCCCGCATCCTCAGCTGGATCATCGGCGAGGACGACGTCATCCACTACCTCGCGGTCCGGCTCGACGCCGCCGACGTCGTGGTCGACGTCTACTGGGACCTGCCGACCGAGATCCCGTGGCAGCCGACCGATCGTTGCGCCTCCAACGAGTGACCGCGGCCGGTGCGTCGGCGCCGCGCCGCTGGTAGCGTGGTGGCTCCATGCCCCGCGCCCGCCGCGCCGCGCCGCCCGTGCCCCCCAGCGTCCCCGACGAGCCGGCCTGGACCCCGGCCAGCGAGACCCTGCGCTTCATGCAGGGGCTGTGGGCGCTGGTGCACGCGCTCGAGGTGCGCTCGAAGCGGATGAGCCGCACGCTGGGCGTGACCGGCCCGCAGCGGCTGGTGCTGCGGGTGATCGGGCAGCGGCCCGACGCCACCGCCGGCGAGATCGCGCGGATGCTCGACCTGCACGCCAGCACGCTGACCGGCGTGCTGGCGCGGCTCGAGGAGCGCGGCATGCTGGCGCGCCACGTCGATCCCGGCGATCGCCGCCGCGCGCGCTTCACGCTGACCGCGGCCGGCCGGCGCGCCGATCGCGAGCAGAAGGGCACGGTCGAGGCCGCGGTGCGCCGCGCGCTGGCCAAGGTGCCCGACCGCACCGCGACGCAGGTGCGCGCGCTGCTGGCGACGCTGGTCGTCGAGCTCGAGCGCCCGGAGTAGCGGCTCAGGCGACGGGCGGCGCGCGCAGCCGGCCCAGCGCCCGGGCGAGCTGGGGCGGCGCCCGGCGCAGGGCGTGGTCGACCTCGAGCACCGCCAGCTCGAGATCGAAGAACCGCAGCAGCGCCGCGCGATCGTCGAGCGCCGGCGGCACCACCGCCGCGGCCGCCGCGACGTAGGCCGTCTCGACGGCGTGGGCCATCCACGCGGCCCAGGCCGCGACCCACGGCGCCAGCGCCTCGCGGTCGGTCGGCCGCAGCGGCGCGGCGTCGAGCGCGCCCGCGGCGACCTCGGCCAGCGACCGGATCAGCGTCGCGACGTCGCGCAACGGCGAGCGCTTGTACCGCCGCGCGCCGAGCGGTCGCGCCGGCTCGCCCTCGAGGTCGATCACGACGAAGTCGTCGCCGGCGTGCAGCACCTGCCCCAGGTGCAGGTCGCCGTGGCAGCGGATCCGGACCGCGCGGATCGGGCGCGCCTGGATCTGGCCCAGCGCCGCCTCGAGGGTCGGCGCCGCCGCCACCGCCGCCGCCGCCAGGGCGCGGGTCTCGTCGGGCCACCCGGCGTCGCCGCGGCGGAGCTGGTCGAGCACGCGCGCCAGCCGGGCCCGCGCGGTCTGGTAGATCGACTGCTGGTGCATCGGCGTGAACGGCTCGGGGCGCAGCGCCAGGTCGTCGCCGTCGGCCAGGCGCAGGTGCAGCGCGGCGACCCGGGTGGCCAGCGCGCGCGCGGTCCGCAGGTGGCCGCCGATCGCGTGCTCGACCGCGGCCGGCACCGTCGCGTCGCGGGGATCGGGCGGCGGCAGCGGCGTCGGCACCGACAGCTGCTGCGCCAGCGCGTGGGCGAGCTCGCCGCGCACCAGCTCGCGCGCCGTGCCCTGGTGGGCGACGTAGCGGTGCACCACGGCCACCGCCGCCGGCTCGCCGTCGTCGGCGACGTAGTCGATCGCGCCCAGCAGCGGCGCGACCGGCGCGGCCGGGCGGCCGGTCGGCGCGCCCGGCGTGAGGTGCCGGCCCAGCTCGATCTCGGCGTTGACGCCGGGCTCGAGCAGGCGGAACGCCTTGAGCACCGCGCGGTCGCCGAGCCGCACGACCGTCGCGTGGCCGGCCGTCGCGATCGGTCGCGGCGCGAGCTCGCCGCCCAGCTCGGCGTCGGCCGGCGCGCACACCAGGCGCCCGCGGGCGCCGGCCACCGCGGCGCCGCGCGCCAGGAGCGCGGCGAGCGTGGCCGCAGCCTCGCCGGTGGCCAGCGCGTCGTACAGCACGCCGGCGGTCGGCGCGGCGCCGGTGACGGTCAGCCGCGCGATCACCGCGTCGGGCGCGCGCGCCTCGAGCTCGATGGCGGCGGCGCCCGCCGCGTAGGCCACCGGCACCAGGTAGCGCTGCGGCTCGCGGTCGCCCGAGCGCAGCTCGACCACCAGGCCCAGCGCGTCGCCGAGCGGGATGCGATCGCGCAGCGCGCCGCCGGCGCGGCGCTCGGGATCGCCCCGGAACCAGCCCTGCCGCGCGGCGTAGCTCGCGACCGCGTCGACCAGCGCGCGCGGCGCCGCGCACACCGCGGTCCAGTGCGCGGCGGCGCTCAGCGGCGGCGGCGTCCGCCCCGGCGCTGCGCCGGCCTCGAGCCGGAACCACATGAACGTGTGCGGCCCGAACGACAGCGGGTACGGCCGCGCGCCGATCGGCGGGAACGGCGCCCCGCCGAACAGCTCGACCGGCACCTGCCCGGCGTACGCCTCGAGCTCGAGCTCGGTGTGCTGCGCGAACCGCGACAGGTTGGCCACCACCAGCACCCGCTCGGCGCCGTCGTCGCGCACCAGCGCCAGCACGTGCGGGTTGGCGTGCTCGACGAAGGTGAGCCCGCCGATCGCCAGCACCGGGTGCTGGCGCCACAGCGCGATCAGCCGCTTCATCCACCACAGGTGCGACGACGGGTTCTGCTGCTGGGCCTCGACGTTGATCGCCGCGTAGTGGAACTCGGGGTCGACGACGACCGGCGCGAACAGCCGGTGGGGGTGGGCGCGCGAGAAGCCGGCGTTGCGGTCGCTCGACCACTGCATCGGGGTGCGCACGCCGTCGCGGTCGCCCAGGTAGATGTTGTCGCCCATGCCCAGCTCGTCGCCGTAGTACAGGACCGGGCTGCCGGGCAGCGAGAACAGGAGCGCGTTGGCCAGCTCCAGCTTGCGCCGCGAGCGCAAGAGCGGCGCCAGCCGCCGGCGGATGCCCAGGTTGAGCCGCGCGGTCGGGTCGGCCGCGTACGCGCGGTACATCTGATCGCGCTCCTCCTCGGTGACCATCTCCAGCGTCAGCTCGTCGTGGTTGCGCAGGAACGTGGCCCACTGCGTGCCCGGCGGCAGCGGCGGCGTCTGGCGCATGACGTCGACGATCGGGAAGCGGTCCTCCTGCTGCAGCGCCAGGAACAGCCGGGGCATCAGCGGGAAGTGGAAGTTCATGTGGCACTCGTCGCCGGCGCCGAAGTAGGCGGCGGCGTCGACCGGCCACTGGTTGGCCTCCGCCAGCAGCATCCGATCGTCGTAGCGGGCGTCGACGTGGGCCCGCAGCGTGCGCAGGAACGCGTGGGTCTCGGCCAGGTTCTCGCAGGTCGTCCCGTCGCGCTCGTAGAGGTACGGGATGGCGTCGAGCCGGACGCCGTCGACGCCGCGGCTGAGCCAGAAGTCGAGCGCGGCCAGCACCGCGGCGTGGACGGCCGGCTCGTCGAAGTTGAGGTCGGGCTGGTGGGCGTAGAACCGGTGCCAGTAGTAGGCCTGCGCGACGGGATCCCAGGTCCAGTTGCCGGCCTCGAAGTCCTTGAAGATGACCCGGGCGTCGGCGTAGCGATCGGGGCGGTCGCTCCACACGTAGCGCGCGCGCGCCGGGCTGCCGGGCGGGGCGCGCCGCGCCGCCTGGAACCACGGGTGGTCGATCGACGTGTGGTTGATGACCAGCTCGGTGATCACCTTGAGGCCGCGGCGGTGCGCCTCGGCGAGCAGCCGCTCGAAGTCGGCCAGCGTGCCGTAGTCGGGGTGGACCGCGGTGTAGTCGGCGATGTCGTAGCCGCCGTCGCGCATCGGCGACGGGTAGAACGGCAACAGCCACAGCGCCGTGACGCCGAGGTCCTGCAGGTAGTCGAGCCGGTCGATCAGCCCGGGTAGGTCGCCGATGCCGTCGCCGTTGCCGTCGCGGAAGCCGCGCAGGTGCAGCTCGTAGATCACCGCCTGCTGGAACCAGCGCGGGGTCGGGGTCGAGGTCATCGCGATATCGTATGACGTCAAACGATATGCGGCAAACCCGGTCGCCGCGTCACGGCGGCGGGGCGACGGCGTCGAGCTGCGTCGAGCGGCGCCCGCCGGCGTCGATCGCGCCGGCGTAGGCGCGCGACACGTCGTGCTCGTCGACCAACCCGACGATGCGCCCGGCGGCGTCGATCACCGGCACCGCGCGCAGGTCGTGCTGGACCAGCGCGCGGGCGATCTCGCCCAGCGCGACGTCCTCGCGCACCGCCACCGGCGCCACCATCAGGTCGGCAGCGACCGCCCACCGGGTGTCGTCCTCGGCGGCGATCTCGCGGGTGCCGGGGCCGGTGACCAGCCCGCACAGCTGGCCGGCGGCGTCGAGCACCGGGAACACGGCCTGCTGATCGGCGTCGGCCATGACCCGCAGCACCACGTCGGCCGGGTCGCCGGGCGCCAGCGTGATCACCGGCCGGCCGGCCACCACCAGCTCGCCGGCGCGGATCGTCGCGACCGCGTGGCGCCCCCAAGCGGCGGCGTGGGCCGGCGACGACCGCTGGTTGGGCACCTGCGCGGGATACAGCGCCACCCGGCGCAACGCGACGAACGCGACGCCCTGCGCCAGCATCAGCGGCACCAGCAGATCGTAGCTGCCGGCCATCTCGCACACCATGATCGTGGCCGCCAGCGGCACGTTGGCGGCGCCGCCGTAGAACGCAGCCATGCCGACCAGCGCGAACGCGCCGGGCGCCACGCCGCTGACCCCGAACCACGCCGACGCGGCGTGGCCGACCGCGCCGCCCAGCGCCGCGCCGATCGCCAGCGACGGCGCGAAGTCGCCGGCCGAGCCACCGGTGCCGATCGTGAGCGCCGTGGCCAGCGCGCGGATCGCGGCGATCGTGACCAGCGCCAGCACCGCGGCCGAGCCGACGCCGAGCGCCGGGTCGCCGGTGATCGCGAGCTGGCCCGAGCCGTAGCCGCCGCCGAGCGTGGCCACGTGCGCGGCCGGGACCTCGAGCCAGCCGGGGATCGTCACGAACACGGCGACCGCGAGGCCGCCGAGCGCCAGCCCGCCCAGCGCGGGCCGGGCCCAGGCCGGGCCGGGCAGCCGGGCCGCGGCGCGGCGCACCGCGGCCAGCAGCTTGACGAACGCCGACGCGGCCAGCGCGACCACCACCGCGGTCAGGCCGTAGAACGGCAGGTGCTCCCAGCGGAACGGGAACCGCGGCAGCGCGCCGAACATCGGCGCGGTCGACAGCACCGACGCCGACAGCGAGTACGCGACCACCGAGGCCAGCACCGCCGGGATCAGCGCCTCCGACTCGAAGTCGTCGCGGTACAGGACCTCGATCGCCAGCAGCGCGGCGCCGAGCGGCGTGCGGAACACCGCCGAGATGCCGGCCGCGACCCCGGCCACCATCAGCACGCGCCGTTCGCGCTCGGTGGCCGGCAGGATCGTACCGATCCACGCGCCGATCGCGCCGCCGAGGTGCATCGTCGGCCCTTCGCGGCCGCCGGCGCCGCCGCTGGCCAGGGTCGCGATCGACGCCAGCGGCTTGAGCGCGATCACCCGGCGACGGATCGCGCCGCCGCGATGGTGGAAGGCCTCGATCATCGCGTCGCCGCCGCCGCCGCGGATTTCGGGCGCCAGCCGCGCCAGCAGCCCGGCGATCAGCCCGCCGACCATCGGCGCCAGCGCCACCAGCGCCAGGCGCACGCCGCCGGCGTCGACGAACGGGGTGCGCGACTCGCCGACCGCGCGCAGGTGCGGGTAGGCCAGCAGGTGCTCGAGCACCAGCGTCTCGAGGAACTCCAGCGCGATCAGCATCAGGCAGCCGGCGGCGCCGACGGTGAGGCCGACGACGATGGCCTCGAGGACGGTGCGGCCGACCAGCCGCAGATCGAGCGGGGGCTCCTCGCCCATGACGACGCTCAGGAGCGAGCGCATCGGGCGCAGCACCAGCGCGGCGGCGTTCTCGAGGCTGCGCCCGAGCCCCCGAGTGGGTGACGGCCGCGGGTCAGCCATGATCCTCGGTGGTCGCAGCGGCGACCGCCGGCGCCGCGCCGCTACCCCAGCGTCCGACCGCGAGGCCGGCGAGGCTGGCGGTGCCCGACGCCACCAGCACCGCCAGCTTGGCGGTCTCGAGCAGCGGGCCCGGCGGGAACGCCAGCTGGGCGATGAAGATCGACATCGTGAAGCCGATGCCGCCGACCAGGCCGACCACCAGCACCGGCGGCGCGCCGGCCGCGCCGCCGCCGAGGGCGCGCGCGGCCTTGGTCGCGAGCACGATGCCGAGCGGCTTGCCGACGACCAGGCCGGCGAGCACGCCCAGGAACACCCGCAGCGGCGCGCCCGACAGGTCGGCGCCGTCGAGCGCGACCCCGGCGTTGGCCAGCGCGAACAGCGGCATGATCCCGAACGCGACCACCGGGTGCAGCGCGTGCAACAGGTGCTCGACCGGCGACACCGCCTCGCGGCGCGCGCGCTCGATGGCGTCGAGGCGGGTCAAGAGGTCGTGGCGCGACGCCTCGGCCAGCTCGTCGAGGTGCGCGGCGGTGGCCTCGGCGAAGCCGGCCGGGCCGAACCACGAGCGGGCCGGGGTCAGGAGCCCGAGCACGACGCCTGCGAGCGTCGGGTGCACGCCGGCGACCAGCAGGCCGGCCCACATCGCCACCGCCGGCGCCACGTAGGCCAGCGGCGAGCGCACGCCCAACCAGCGCAGCGCCAGCACGCCGACCATCGCGCCGACCATCACCAGCAGGCCGACGCCGTCGATGCCGGCGCTGTAGAACAGCGCGATCACCACGATCGCGCCGATGTCGTCGATGACCGCCAGCGCCAGCAGCAAGACGCGCTGGCCGGCGCTGACGCGGGCCCCGAGCAACGCCAGCACGCCGACCGCGAAGGCGATGTCGGTGGCCATCGGCACGCCCCAGCCGTCGGCGCCGGCGTGGCCGAGGTTGAGCGCGAGGTAGATCGCCGCCGGCACCAGCATGCCGCCGAGCGCGGCGGCGAACGGCACCGCCGCCCGCCGCGGCTCGGCCAGCTCGCCCTCGTACACCTCGCGGCGGATCTCGAGCCCGACGACGAAGAAGAACACCGTCATCAGGCCGTCGTTGACCCAGAAGTGCAGGGGGCGCACGAAGCCCCAGTCGCCGATCACGACGCCGATCGGCTGGTGCCACAGCCAGGCGTAGGCGTCGCGCCACGGCGAGTTGGCCCAGCCCAGCGCGATCAGCGCCGCGACGATCAAGACGACGCCGCTGGCGGCCTCGACCGCGAGGAACCGCTGCAGCGGGGACACCAGCCGGACCGCGGCGCGGCGGGCGCGCCCCCAGGCCTCGGGGGGCAACGAACGATCGGGAGGGACTGACGCCATGGGTGCGACCGATGCGACGGCGGCCCGACCGTCGCGATGCCTGCAGCGGACGTCGCTGCACCCGCCCGCGATGTAGCACGCCGCGGGCGGAGGCACAACGGCGGCTTGCCCGGCCGCGCCCCGCATGATATTCGTTTGACCTCAAAAGAAACAAGGGTGCGACCAGGTCGGTCGCAGGTGCACGCGCTGGTCGGGCCGCCAGCACGCTCGGAGTTCCATGAGCGAGGCCGCGCCCGTTGCGTCCGATATCCCCACGACCTGGTTCCGCCTGGCCCGCGCGCCGGCGCTGGCGGTGCTGGTCGATCTCGATGGCACGCTGCTGCCGTTCGCGCCGACGGTCGAGGAGGCCGGCCTCGACGACGCGGCGGCCGGCGTGCTGCGCGGGCTGGCCGCGGTCGGCGCCCACGTCGTCGTCGTGTCGGGGCGGCCGCGGGCGGCGATCGACCCGCTGCGCGACGCGGTGCCGGCGGCGTGGTGGTTCGCCGAGCACGGCGCGTGGCGCCACACCGACGGCCGCTGGCAGGCGCCGACGGTCGCCGCCGAGCTCGGCGACCTGGCGCGGCGGCTGGCGTCGCTGGCCGAGCGGGTGCCGGGCGCGCGCCTCGAGCAGAAGTCGCTGGCGGTCGGGCTGCACTGGCGCCGCGTCGCCGAGGCCGATCGTCCGGCGCTGATCGCCGGCGCCGAGCAGCTGGTCGACGAGTGGCTCGAGGCGCAGCCGGCGTTCGAGCGGCTCGACGGCGCCGCCGTGCTCGAGGTCCGCCACCGCGCCGCGCACAAGGGCACCGCGGTCGCGTGGGTGCGGGCCCGGCTGCCGGCCGACGCGCGCCTGATCGCGCTGGGCGACGACGCCACCGACGAGGACACCTTCGCGGCGCTGACCGACGACGACGCCGCGGTGCTGGTCGGCGCGCCCGACCGTCGCAGCCACGCCGACTGGTGGGTCCCCGATCCCGACGGCGCCCGCGCGCTGCTGCGCTGGCTGGTCGAGGCCCGGGTCGCGCCTGGCCCGCCGCCGCCGGCGCCGGTGCGGCCGTGGACCCGCGCCCGCGCGGCGCGGCCACAGCACCCGCTGGTGATCATGTCGAACCGCACGCCGACCGTCGGCAGCGGCCGCGGCAAGGAGGTCGGCGGGCTGGTCTCGGCGCTGACGCCGATCGTCGAGCGCACCGGCGGCGTGTGGCTGGGCTGGAGCGGCGCCGAGCGCGCGCCCGGCCTGGCGCTGGCGTTCGACCCCGAGCCGCCGCCGGCGCTGGCGACCTTCGACTACCCGCCCGGCTGGCGCGAGGCGTTCTACGGCGGCTTCTGCAACCAGAGCCTGTGGCCGCTGCTCCACGGCTTCCCGGGGCGGGTGCGCTACGTCGACGAGGAGTGGACGACCTACGTCACCGCCAACGCGGCCTACGCGCGGCTCGCGGCGCGGCTCACGCCGCCGACCGGCACGGTGTGGATCCACGACTACCACCTGCTGCTGGCCGCCGCGGCGCTGCGTCAGCTCGGCCACGCCGGGCCGATCGGGCTGTTCCTCCACGTGCCGTTCCCGCCGCGCGACGTGTGGGAGACGCTGCCGTGGCACCGCGAGGTGATCGACGCGCTGCTCGCGTGCGACCTGATCGGCTTCCACACCCGCCGCTGGGCCGACAACTTCCTGGCCGCGGCGCCCCACGGCGTCGCCGGGCTGCGCCGCGACGGCGATCGGCTGGTGCGCGACGGGCGGGCCACCACCGTCGGCGTGTTCCCGATCGGCATCGAGCCGGCCGGGTTTCGGCCGCCGCCCGCCGGCGATCCCGCCGACGATCTCGACGGGCTGCGCGCGCTGCTGGCCGGGCGCAAGCTGGTGCTCGGCGTCGACCGCCTCGACTACTCGAAGGGCATCCCCGAGCGGCTCGAGGCGTTCCGCCGCCTGCTGCAGCTGTTCCCGGCGTGGCGCCGGCAGGTGTCGTTCGTGCAGGTGTCGGTGCCGTCGCGCGCCGAGGTCCCCGAGTACGCCGAGCTGCGGCGGCGCGTCGAGGAGCTGGTCGGGCGCATCAACGGCGAGTTCGGCGAGGCCGACTGGGTGCCGGTGCGCTACCTGTACCGCTCGTACCCGCCGGCGGTGCTGGCGCCCCTGTACCGGCTGGCCGCGGTCGGCATGGTGACGCCGCTGCGCGACGGCATGAACCTGGTCGCGAAGGAGTTCGTGGCCGCGCAGCGCGACGACGATCCCGGCGTCTTGCTGCTGTCGCGGTTCGCCGGCGCCGCCGAGGCGCTCGACGCCGCGCTGCTGACCAACCCGTACCACGTCGACGGCGTGGCCGCCGATCTCGACCGCGCGCTGCGGATGGAGCTCGACGAGCGCCGCGCCCGCCACGCCCGGCTGATCACCGCCGCGACGTCGCCCACCGCGACCAGCTGGGCCGACGACTTCCTCGCCCGGCTGGCCGAGGTCGCCGCGGGGCGCTCGACCTCGGGCTAGCGCGCGATCGGCTCGACCCAGACGCCGCCCTTGGGCCGCAGCGTCATCAGCGGCTCGAGCGCGACCGGCGCCGGCTGGGCCAGCCGGAAGTGGAAGCGCTGGGCCCAGGCGGCGAGGATCAGCTGCGCCTCGACCAGCGCGAAGTGGTTGCCGATGCACACCCGCGGCCCGGCGCCGAACGGCAGGTAGCCGACCCGCCGCGCCTTGCGATCGCCGCCGAGGAACCGCTCGAGCCGGAACGCCAGCGGCTCGTCCCAGTACGCGGCGCGCCGCTGCATCGCGGCCACCGACACCGTCACGATCGCGCCCTTGGCGATCGGCACGCCGCCGATCGCGACGTCGCGATCGGCCTGGCGGGCGATCGTGTGCGCCGGCGGGTACAGCCGCAGCGCCTCCTCGAGGATCGCCAGCGTCACCGGCAGCCGCGGCAGGTCCTCGTAGGTCGGCGGGCGGCCGCCCAGCACCTCGGCCAGCTCGGCGTCGAGCCGGGCCTGCGCCGCCGGCTCGGTCGCCAGCGCGTACCACACCCACGCTAGCAGGTTGGCCGTGGTCTCGTGGCCGGCCAGCATCAGCGTCATGATCTCGTCGCGGACGTGGCGATCGGTGAAGCCGGTGCCGTCGTCGTCGCGGGCGGCCAGGATCGTCGACAGCACGTCGCCGCGATCGCCGCCGGCGGCGCGCCGCTCGGCGATGATCCGCAGGACGATCTCGTCGAGCTGGGCGATCGCCGCCATGCCGCGCTTGCGCCGCGGCGTCGGCCAGCCCAGCGGCACCGCCGACAGCACCGCCGCGAGCACGTACTCCATCGCCTCGGTCAGCGCGTCGCCGACGGCGCGGGCGTCGCCGGCGAGGTCGGCGTCGAACAGCGTCCGGCCGACGATGTCGAGCGTCGTCGCCATCATGCGCTCGGCGATGTCGATCATCGCGCCGGGGCGGACCTGGGCGGCGTGGGCCACCGCGCGATCGGCCATCACCGCGCCGTAGCCGGCCATCCGCTTCGGCGTGAACGCCGGGGCCAGCAGCTTGCGCGAGCGGCGGTGGAAGTCCTTCTCGGCGGTGAGCAGCCCCTCGCCCAGGAGCGGCTTGGCCACGACCGACAGCCCGGGCCCCTTGATGAAGGCGTCGTCCTTCTCGACCAGCACCTCGTGCGCCAGCTCGTGATCGGTGACGATATATACGGTGCGCCACGCGATCCGGGTGCGGGTGATGCCGCTGTCGGCCACCCGCATCTGGAAGCCGAGCCGATCGCGGCGGAACTCCAGCAGGTTCCCGATCAGCGGCAGGCCGGGCTCGACGCGCAGGGCGGCGGTGGTCATGGCGGCGACTATGGCGCGGCGCCGGGCCGGCGCGGACTCGCACTCGGCTCGCGTTTCGCCCCGCGGCGTCCCGGTGCGCGAAGCCAGCTCAGCCATTGCGGCGGGGCCCCGGTCCGGCGAAACTGCCGCCCCCATGCGCCTCGGAGCCGACATCGCCCACGCCGCGCGCGTCCTCGCCGACGGCGGTCTGGTCGCGTTCCCGACCGAGACGGTCTACGGCCTTGGCGCCGACGCCACCAGCGCCGCGGCGGTGGCGCGCATCTACGCCGCCAAGGGCCGCCCGACCACGCACCCGGTGATCGTCCACCTGGCGTCGGCCGACGAGCTGGGCGCGTGGACCGCCGAGCTGTCCGACGCGGCGCGGGCGCTGGCGGCGCGGTTCTGGCCGGGCCCGCTGACGCTGATCGCCCGCCGCGGCCCCAAGGTGCTCGACGCGGTGACCGGCGGCGCGCCCACCGTCGGCCTGCGCGTGCCGTCGCACCCGATGGCGCTGGCGCTGCTCAAGGCGTTCGGCCGCGGCGTCGCGGCGCCCAGCGCCAACCGCTTCGGCTCGGTCAGCGCCACCACCGCCACCCACGTCGTCCAGGATCTCGGCGACGCGGTCGACTACATCCTCGATGGCGGCGCCTGCGCGATCGGCGTCGAGTCGACGATCGTCGACGTGTCCGGCCCGCACCCGGCGCTGCTGCGCCCGGGCGGCGTGCCGCGCGAGGCGATCGAGGCGTTCCTCGGCCGGCCGCTGGCCGCGCCGTCGGCGACCCCGGCGCCCGGCACGCTGGCCTCGCACTACGCGCCGAGCGCGCGGGTCGTGCCGGTGGCGCCCGGCGATCTCGGCGGCGCCTGCGCGCTGGCGCCCGGCCCGGTCGGCGCGCTGGCCCCGGCGTCGGTGCTGGCCGCCGCCGCGCTGCCGCCGGCGATCAGCGCGATCGAGCTGCCCGACGATCCGGCGGCGATGGCGGCGCGGCTGTACGCCGCGCTGCGCGAGCTCGACGCGCTCGGCGTCGCGACGATCGTCGCCGCGGTCCCCGAGTCGGTCGGCCTCGGCGAGGCGATCGCCGATCGCCTGCACCGCGCCGGCGGACCGCGCAGCCCGGGAGGCGAGTATGACGACTGAGCCCGTGGTCGGGATCATCATGGGCAGCAAGAGCGACTGGGCGACGATGCGCCTGGCCAGCGAGACGCTGACCGAGCTGGGCGTCGCCCACGAGTGCAAGGTGGTGTCCGCCCACCGGACGCCCGACCTCTTGTTCGACTACGCCGAGTCCGCCGAGGACCGCGGCCTGCAAGTGATCATCGCCGGCGCCGGCGGCGCGGCGCACCTGCCCGGCATGTGCGCCAGCAAGACCGCGCTGCCGGTGCTGGGCGTGCCGGTGCAGTCCAAGGCGCTGTCGGGGCTCGACTCGCTGTTGTCGATCGTGCAGATGCCCAAGGGCATCCCGGTCGGCACGCTCGCGATCGGCGAGGCCGGCGCGGTCAACGCCGCGCTGCTGGCGGCGGCGATCGTCGCCCGCGGCGACGCGACGGTGCGGGCCAAGGTCGCGGCCTACCGCGCCGCGCAGACCCAGCGCGTCCTCGAGGATCCGCTGTGAACCGGTCGCTGCCGCTGCTCCCCGGCGCCACGATCGGCGTGCTCGGCGGCGGCCAGCTCGGGCGCATGATGGCGATGGAGGCCCGGCGCATGGGCTACCGCATCTGCGTGCTCGACCGCGACACGCGGTGCCCGACCGGCCAGTTCGCCGACGACGTCGTCGTCGGCACGCTCGACGATCTCGAGAGCGCGCGCTGCGTCGCCGAGCGCTCGGCGGTGGTGACGCTCGACACCGAGCACGTGCCGGCCGAGGTGCTGACGGCGATCAGCGAGGTGGCGCCGGTGCGGCCCGGGCCGCGGGTGCTGGCGACGATCCAGGATCGCGCCGTGCAGAAGCAGTTCCTCGACCGCCTCGGCCTGCCGCAGGCGGCGTGGTCGACGTTCGCCGACGACGCCGAGCTGGCCGCGGCGCTGACCCGGATCGGCGCGCCGGCGATCATCAAGGCGCGGCGCGCGGGCTACGACGGCAAGGGCCAGGCCCGCGTCGAGCACGCGGCCGACGCGCCGGCGGCGTGGCACCGGATCGGCAGCCAGCCGGCGACGGTCGAGGCGCTGGTGCGGTTCGCGCGCGAGATCTCGGTGGTGCTGGCCCGCGGCGTCGACGGCGCGATCGCGATCTACCCGATCGCCGAGAACGTCCACCGCCACCACGTCCTGCACACGACCCGGGCGCCGGCGCCGATGGCCCCGGCCCAGCGCGCCGCCGCCGAGCGGATCGCGACGACGATCGCCGCGGCCCTCGACCACGTCGGCGTGATGGCGGTCGAGATGTTCGAGCTGCCCGACGGGACGCTGCTGGTCAACGAGATCGCGCCGCGCACCCACAACAGCGGTCACTACACGTACGGCGCGTGCGCGACCTCGCAGTTCGAACAGCACGTGCGCGCGGTGTGTGGCCTGCCGCTCGGCGATCCGCGCCAGCTCACCGCTGCGGTGATGATCAACCTGATCGGCGACCTGTGGGCCGACGGCGATCCGCGCTGGCAGCACGTGCTGGCCCGACCACACGCGCGCTTGCACCTCTACGGCAAGCTGTCGCCGGCCCGCGCTCGCAAGATGGGGCACGTGCTGCTCCTGGACGACGACCCCGATCGGGCGCTGGCGTCCGTCGACGAGCTGCTGGCCGCGCTGCAGTCGTGACCGCGCCGGTCGTCTAGATCGGCGCCGCCGCCCCGCGCGAGCGGATTTGCCCCATGGTAGCCTCGCGTCCGGGCATGCCCACCTTGCTCTATTGCGACGTCGATGGCGTCGACCGCACGTACGAGCTCGGCCCGCAGCCAGCGATCATCGGCCGGGCCGCGGACTGCGCGATCCGCAGCGACGATCCGCGGATGTCGCGCCAGCATGCGCGGGTGTCGTTCGACGGCAACGCGATCTGGGTCGAGGACCTCGGCAGCGCCAACGGCGTGTTCGTCGGGCGCGATCGCGTCAGCGTCGCGCCGCTGCCCGCGGGCGAGGTCGCGCTGGTCGGCAGCCTGCTGATCCAGGTGCTCGGGCCGCAGGGCGCGCTGCCGCCGACCGGCGGCGTCCACGCCCAGCTGTCGCACTGGCTGGCGATGGAGCGCAAGGCGCGGGCGTCGATCGAGGACGAGCGCGGCGCGCTGGCCAAGCGGGTCGGCGAGCTGATCGGCGAGATGAACACCCAGGCGCGGGCCGCCTCGAACGAGCTGACCGCGGTGCTGCTGCAGCGCGACGAGGCGATGAGCCGGGCCGAGCGCCTCGAGGAGCAGGTCGGCAAGCTCGAGGACGACCTGGTCGTGGCCCGGGCCGCGCCGCGGCCGACGGCGGACGACAAGGCGACCAAGGAGCGGCTCGCCGGCGTCCAGCTGGAGCTGGCGCAGCTCAAGGATCGCGTCAAGCAGCTGACCCAGGACGCCGACGACGCCGAGGAGCGGTTCGGCGAGGCCGCGGCGGAGCGCGACCGGGTCCGCGAGGAGTTCGAGGGCGCCGCCGCCGAGCGCGACCGCCTGGCCGCGGCGCTCGAGGCGCTGCGCGCCGAGCACGAGCGGATCGCCAGCGAGCAGGTCACCGCGGTCACCGGGGTCAAGGCCGAGGCGGTGGCGATCGCCGTCGGCGCCGAGCGCGACCGCGTGCTGGCCGAGGCCGAGGCCGAGCGGGTCCGGCTCCTGGCCGACGCCGCGACCGAGCGCGAGCGGCTGATCGCCGAGGCCGCCGCCGAGCGCGACAAGCTGACCAAGGCCGCGGCGCTCGAGCGCGACAAGCTGACCGCCGAGGCCACCGGGGCCCGCGATCGCGCGCTGGCCGAGCAGAAGGCCCGCCACGAGGCCGAGCAGGCGCAGCTCAAGAAGGAGCTGGCCCGCCTCAACGACGAGCTCCTGGTCGCCGAGACCCAGGCCGGCGTGATGGTCGCCGAGAAGCAGGCGGCGGCCGAGCGGCGGATCGCCTCGCTCGAGACCGAGCTCAACGCCGCCAAGCGCCAGGGCGGCGCCGAGCGGCTGGCCGAGGCCACCGAGAAGCTGGCCGCGCTCGAGGCGCGGATCGCCGAGCTCACCGCGCAGGCCGCCGACGCCAAGGCCAAGGCCGCCGAGGCCGAGCGCCGCGCCGCCGAGGCCGATCAGCGCGCGATCGCCGCCGACGAGCGCATCACCTCGGCGCTCGAGCGCGCGTTCGCCGCCGAGGGCCGGGTCGCCGAGATCGAGGCGCAGATCGCCAGCTCGGGCGAGCGCGCCGGGGACGTCGAGGCCCAGCTGGCCGCCGCGTCGTCGTCGGCCCGGGCCGCCGAGCAGCGCGCCGACGAGGTCGAGCGCCAGCTGGCCGAGGCCAAGGCCGCGATCGCCGCCGCCGCCGAGGAGCGCGCCGCGCTCGAGGCCAAGGCCGACGCCGCCGATCTGGCGATCGGCAAGCACGCCGCGGTCAGCCGGCAGCTCGACGAGGCGCTGGCCAAGCTGGCGTTCGCCGAGACCGCGATGCGGGCCAAGTCGAGCGGCCAGGCCAGCGCCGACATCGAGCTGCGCGAGGCGACCGATCGCCGGCTCGCCGCCGAGGCCGCGGCCAAGGCCGCCGAGGAGCGCGTCGCGGCGCTGACCGCCGAGGCCGCCGCCGCCGCCGAGGCGCTGCGCCGCCACGAGGCCGAGGCCGCCGCGCTCGCGGCGCGCGCCGACGGGCTGACCGCCGAGCTGGCCGCGCTGCGCGCCGAGGCGACCCGCGAGGCCGCGGCGCGCGCCGCCGCCGCCAGCGAGGCCGCCGCCGAGATCGATCGGCTCGAGGCCGCGGTCGCCGACCTGACCGGCGAGCTGGCCACCGCCACCGCCGCGGCGGGCGCCGCCGCCAACGCTGGCGACGAGCGGAGCGCCGCGCTCGCGCAGGAGGCCGGCCAGCTCAAGCAGCAGCTGGCCGCCGCCACCGCCGCCGCCGCCGCCGCCACCGCCGCGGTCGACGGCGAGCGCCGCGCCGCCGCGCAGCGGCTGAGCGAGCTCGAGGCCGCGCTGGCCGCCAGCGATCAGCGCATCGTCGAGCTCACCGCCGCCGCCGCGCGCTTCGCCGACGATCTGGCCGCGGCGCAGGGCCAGGCCGCGTCGGACACCGCCCGCGCCCAGGCGCCGCTGCTCGCCGAGCTCGACACGCTGCGGGCCCGCCTCGACGAGAGCCACGCCCGGACCCAGGCCGCCGAGCGCGCCGCGATCACCGCCGAGCAGACCGCCGCCGCCGCCGAGCAGACCGCCGCCACCGCCGAGCAGGCCGCCGCCGCCGCCGAGCAAGCCGCCGCCACCGCGGCGCAGGCGGTGCGCAGCGCCGAGACCGAGGCCCGCGAGGCCGATCTGCGCGGCGACGAGCTGGCCGCGCAGCTGGCCGCGGCGCAGCAGCGCCTGGCCGCGCTCGAGGCCCAGCTGGCGACCGCCGCCGCGGGCGCCGGCGAGCGCGACGCGCTGGCCGAGCGGGTGGCGCGCCTCGAGGGCGAGGCGGCGATGGCCGAGGAGCTGGCCGGCGAGGTCGAGCGCCTGCGCACCCGCGTCGAGTCGGCGCGCGGCGAGGCCGAGGCCGCCGAGAAGGCGCTCACCGACGAGCGCGCCCGCCGCGCCGCCGCCGAGCAGCAGGCCAGCGAGCTGTACGATCGCCTGAACGAGCGGGTCACGACCCAGACCTCGCCGCGGCCCGACGAGTCGACCGCGATCGGCGCGTCGCCGATGGTCGCCGCCGGCGAGCAGATCTCGGTCTTGCAGGACGCGTTCGCGTCGCTGCGCGCGTCGATGCGCGCCGCCAGCGACGAGGCGGCGATGATGGATCAGACCGACTCGGTGCAGGTGGTGTCGACGGCGCTCTCGCAGGCGGTCGAGGAGATCGAGCGCGCGCGCGACGCGCTGCGGGCGCTGGCCGACCTGGCGCAGCCGTCGGAGCGGTAGCGGCCATGGTCGGGCAGATGATCGGGCGCTACCGCGTGCTGCGTCCGCTCGGCGAGGGCGGCATGGCCCGGGTCTACGCCGCCGAGGACACCAACGTCGGCCGCCAGGTCGCGATCAAGGTCCTGCTCCCCGAGTTCTCGAGCTCGCCCGGCATCGTCGAGCGCTTCATGAACGAGGCCAAGGCGATGGGGCGGATCCGCCACCCCGGCGTCGTCGACGTCTTCGAGGTGATGGTCGCGCCGACCGGCGAGCTGTGCATCATCATGGAGCTGGTGGTGGGCGAGACGCTGCGCGAGGTGTTGTGGAAGCGCGGCCCGCTGCCGGCGCCCACCGCGCTGGCGGTGATGGATCAGCTGGCCGACACCGTCGCCGCGGCCCACGCCGAGCGGATCATCCACCGCGACCTCAAGCCCGAGAACGTGTTCCTCGTGCCCGACCCGCTCGATCCGCAGCGGCCGCGCGTGCGCGTGCTCGATTTCGGCATCGCCAAGGTCGAGGACGGCTCGGTCAAGACCGCGACCGGCACCCAGATGGGCACCGCGACGTACATGGCGCCCGAGCAGTTCCGCAACGCCAAGCTGGTCGACCACCGCGCCGACGTCTACGCGCTCGGCTGCGTGTTCTTCGAGCTGTGCGTCGGCCAGCCGCCGTTCAGCGGGCGCAACCTGTTCGAGCAGATGCAGGCGCACCTCACGCAGCCGCCGCCGCTCGAGCGGTTGCCCGCGACCCTGCCGCCGTTCGTCGGGCCGCTGATCGGCCGCATGCTCGAGAAGGAGCGCGAGCGCCGGGTCGGCTCGCTGGCCGAGGTCGTGGCCACTGTCCGCGGTGGCGGGGCGCCGGTGGCGCCGGCGCCGCCGATGCCGTCACCCGCCGCGGGTGAACGCCCGTCCAGCGGCGGCGACACGCGCACGGGCATGGTGATCGCGCTGGTCGCGCTGGTGCTGGTCGCCGTCGCCGTCGCGGCGGCGATCGCGCTGTCCTGAGCACCGCCACCCAGGGCGCAGATCGAGCGCCGCGGCGACGCGGCTTTCGCGCACAAGCTGCGCCCCTTGCGAGGGGATTGCACCGACTGCGCATTTCGGTGAATCTTCACCCGCGCCCGTACGGGCGACGCGCGCTGGCACGGGACGTGCCTAGCGCAAGGTTACGCTTCTCTCCAAGGACGGCTCCATGCGCTCCATCCGGCTGGCACTCGCAACACTCTTCGTGGCCTCGGCTGCGCTGCTCGCCACAGCGTGTTCCGGAGAGGACGGCAGCTCGTGTTCCGTCACGGCCAACGCCGACGGCAGCGCCACGGTGCGCTGTGACGACGGCACCTCGGTGACGCTGCCCCCGGGCACGCCCGGCACGCCCGGCACGCCCGGCACGCCGGGATCGTCGTGCACGGTCACCGACAATCCGGATGGCACCAAGACCATCGCGTGCGAGGACGGCACGACGGTCACCGTCAACAATGGCACAGCCGGCACGTCGTGCACGGTCGCCGACAACGGCGACGGCACCAAGACCATCACCTGCGAGGACGGCACGCACGTCACCGTCCGCGACGGTCAGAACGCGGCCAGCGCGCTCATCACCGACCGCCACGGCGAAGACTTCATGCAGTCGACCGGCGAGTACGCCAACGGCAAGTACATCGCCAACGCGGTGATCACCGGCGCGACGGCCGACGCGGCCGGCGTCGTCACCGTCGACTTCCGGGTCACCCGCGCGGGCGGCACCGCCGTCACCGACATCGCGGCCGTCACCGCCAACATCGCCAAGCTGACCGTCACGCCGATCCCGGCGCCGGGCAGCGGCAACCGGACCAAGTGGGAGCCGTACATCTACCGCACCGAGACCGTGAGCGGCGCCGGCTTCCCGAACCCGGCCGGCACCCAGGCCGCGCAGGCCTACCGCGAGGGCAACGGCACGTTCACCAACCACGGTGACGGCACCTACACCTACCGGTTCGCCACCAACATCTCGAACATCGTCGTCGCCGGCAACCCGGTGACCTACGAGCGCGGCAAGAAGCACCGCGTGTCGGTGATGATGGGCGGCCACGCCGGCGCCACCGCCACCGCGACCTTCGACTTCGTGCCCGACGGCACCACCGTCGCCGCGACCCGCGACATCGTCCGCACCACCGCCTGCAAGCAGTGCCACGGCGCCGACTTCCACGGCCACGGTGGCGACCGCCTGAGCGTCGACAACTGCGTGACCTGCCACGCGCCCGGCTCGAAGGACGCGCAGGGCGGCCAGACCCTCGACTTCAAGGTGATGATCCACAAGATCCACGCCGGCGGTGAGCTGCCGACCGTGGCCGGTCCCGACGGCAACCCGTGGGCGACCGCCGACAACGGCGAGTACGCGATCTGGGGCTTCGGCAACGCCAAGCTGGAGTGGCACAAGGTCGGGTTCCCGGCGCAGGTCAACAACTGCACCAAGTGCCACGACGGCACCGGCGCCGACTCCGACGTGTGGAAGACCACCCCGGGCGCCGAGGCGTGCGGCTCGTGCCACGACAACGTCAACTTCGTCACCGGCGCCAACCACCAGCCGGGCCCCGAACCCGACAACGCCTGCCAGGTCTGCCACCCGGCGACCGGCTCGCTGGTGCCGCTCGAGCGCATCCACGACCGCACCACCACCGACGTCAACGCGCCGCTGTTCGACGCGCGCAACGTCCCCGAGTTCACGTTCGACGTGTCGATGACCCCGCCGGCCAACGGCACCGACTACCGCGGCACCGAGGCGCCGGTGGTGTCGATCGTCATCAAGCGCAACGGCACGCCGATCAACCACCTGATCCAGTCGGGCACCGCCCAGGGCTGCAAGCACACGGTCTCGCCGGTGCTGTGCGACGCCGACACCGACGGCAAGTTCGCCAACTCGGGCTTCTTCGTCACCGGCCCGCGCGGCCGCGCCCAGCCGCAGCTCACCACCGCCGCCCGCGCGCAGATCATCAGCGCGACCACCGGGCCGTGGGACCTCAGCGCGGCTGGCGCCAACCTCGTGCTCAAGGTCGACCAGGGCGTGGCGGTCACGCTCGCCGACGACTGGGGCACGCGGCTCTCGGGCGTCATCACCGTGCCGGTCGCGGCGGCCACCTGCGCCAGCCTCGCCGCGTGCACCACCGCCGAGCTGGTGACCTGGCTCAACGCCAACGCCGCCTTCACCGCGCGCGCCATCGCCTGGAGCGAGGCCGGCAAGCTCGCCATCCGCAGCCGCAACCTCGGCAAGGTCCGCGGCATCCAGCTGCAGGCCAGCGTGGTCGCGACCAACGTGTTCGCCGGCGACCTGACCGTGAAGATGCCGTCGGGCTTCACCGCCGGTAACCAGCTCACGGCGACGACCGACAGCAAGATCACGCGCTTCGCCGATCACATCGAGTACGCGCTCGACCCCGTGACCGACGCGCCGGCCGGCACCTACGTGATCAACCTCGAGGTCGGCCAGCTCGGTCGCGTCAGCGCCACCGACTACGTCACCCCGTCGGTCAAGAAGGTCACGTTCAAGGTGAAGAGCGCCACCGAGGAGAAGCAGGTCGCCAACAACTGCGACTCGTGCCACCAGACCACGGCGGGCACCGCCGGTGACTTCGACGGCTTCATCCTCGACCCGTCGCGCCACAACAAGATCTTCGATCAGACCGCGATCGACCAGTGCGTGGCCTGCCACGACTACCTGCCGCAGGCCGCCACCGACGCCACCGGCCTCGGCGCCTGGGTCGGCGCCAAGCCGATCAACCGCCGCGTCCACGCCATCCACTACGGCTCGAGCCTCAACTACCCGCTGCGCACGGTCGACTACTCGAACGGCGACCCGACCACCGGCCGCAACTGGGACATCACGTTCCCGCAGGACGTGCGCAACTGCCAGTCGTGCCACGTCGACGGCGACACCAGCGGCACCTGGGCCAGCGAGCCGAGCCGCCTGCCGTGCTCGGGCTGCCACGACAGCGACGCCGCGATGACCCACATGAAGCTCAACACCGACGACCCGACCCCGGCCGATCCGTGGAGCGGCGACGAGAACGAGGCCTGCAAGACCTGTCATTAGGAGGGTCTTTCGCAAAGACCCTCCCCCACAAGACGTGGGGCCCCCACCGGAAACGCGAGAGCGCACATCGGGGACCGGATTCCCGCGCACCCCGTGCGGGTGTCGCGAGGATGGGGAGCAAGCCAGCACGATCGGATGGCAAGAATGAGTGCGAGGTCGCCGGGAGGCGGCCTCGCTGCGTTTCGGAGTGGCGGCGGCGGGGGTGTTGCCGGTCGTGGTGGCGGCGTGGCAGGTTGGCGGCGTGCACGACCTGACCAGACGAGGGATCCCGTTGATGCTGGTGGTGGCGATGGCGGCGGGCTGTGACGAGCCGGCGCCGAAATGGGCGAGCCATGGTGGGGCTGCGACGACCGCCACGCCCACCGCGACGGTGGCGCCGGCGACCGTGAACGGCGCGGCGATCAGCGCGGCCGAGCTGGCGCTGGCGATGGGGACCGCGGCGCGCGCCGAGAACCCGCACGGCGGCGGCTCCGGCGTGGCGCCCGATCGCGCGCAGGTGCTGGCGGGGCTGATCGATCAGGAGCTGGCGGCGCAGCGCGCGGTGGCGCTCGGGCTCGACGCCGACCCCGGGTTCAAGGAGGAGCAGGCCAAGCTCGAGGCGCAGCTGGCCAGCGTGCGGCGCCAGCGGCTGGCGTCGCTGTTCGACAAGGACGTCGCGGCGCGCGCGGCGGTGACGCCCGCCGCGGTGCAGGCGTTCTACGACCAGCACGTCGACGAGATCCGCACGCGGGTCCACGTCTGGCAGATCTTGTTCCGCGATCGCGCCAAGGCCACGGCGGCGGCGGCCGAGCTGGCCGGCGGCGCGACGTTCGAGGCGGTCGCGCAGCGCGTGCTCAACGCGCCCCCGGGCACGACGCCGTGGGACGTCGGCTACCTGGCGTGGAACCAGCTGCCGCCGGCGTGGTCGACGACGCTGCCGGGGCTCGCGGTCGGCGGCACCAGCGGCGTCATCGCCGGGCCCGGCGGGCGCTTCTGGATCATCCGCGTGATCGATCGCCAGCGCGACGACGAGCAGACCTTCGAGCGAGCCCGGCCGGCGATCGAGCTGCGGCTCGGCGACGAGGCCGCGCAGGTCGCGCGGGCCCAGGCGCTGACCGCGCTGCGCAAGGCGGCGCGCATCGAGCTCGCGCCCGCGCCGTGACGAGTTGATCGCGCCGCCGCGGCGCCGATCACACGCCCGGGACGCGTCCGGTCGACAGCACGCCCTGGGTCAGCGTCGACGTCGGCACCGTGAACTGACCCGACGTGGTGTTGATCCGGATCCGGCCCAGCCCGCCGCCGCCACCGCCGCCGCCGTCGGTGCCGCCGCCGCCGCCGCCCGCCGCGCCGTTCTCGGCGGGGCTCGCGTTGACCGCGCCGTCGCCGCCGTCGCCCGCGCCGCCGGTGCTGGTGCCGCCCGGCGCCACGCCGCCGTCGAAGCGCCCGTCGCTGCCGGGCTGCCCGCCGCGCCCGCCGCCGCCGCCGCCGCCGCTGGCGATCAGCGCCGCCTCGACCAGCTCGACGGTGGCGCCCTCGAGCAAGATGCCGCCGCCCGCGCCGCCGCCGCCGCCGCCGTGGTTGCCGCTCGAGCCCTGGCCGCCGGCGCCGCCGACGTAGATCGTCGCGCGATCGGTCGCGGTCCCGGCCAGCCGCAGCCGCCCGAACGCCGACAGCTGCACCGCGCCGCCGCCGCCGCCGCCGCTGGCCATGCTCATCATCGCGCCGGCGCCGCCGCCGCTGCCACCGATCAGCGGCACCAGCGGGTTGGCCGCGGTGTTGCCGCAGTTGTCGAGCTCGTCGGCGGTGGCCGCGCTCGAGCCCAGGCCGCCGAGGCCGCCCTTGGTGCCGAAGCCGCCGCCGGCGCCGCCGCCCTCGCCGGCGCCGTTGTGGCCGCCGGCGCAGCCCTGCGCGACGGTGCCCATCTTGCCGCCGTTGCCGCCGCCGGGGCCGGCGCAGCGCTTGGTGTCGCCCTCGGCGCCGATCACGCAGCCGGGCCCGAAATCGAGGACGCCGTCGAGCTCGATGTCGCCCTCGGCGACGACGATCAGCGCGCGGGTGCCGGTGCCGGTCAGCGTGACGCCGGCCGGCAGCGTGAAGTCGTCCACCACCAGCACCGCCATCTTGGGCTCGCGCAGCGCGAACGCGGTGCCGAGCCGCGGCACCGCGACGCCGGTGCCGGCGACCGTGATCGCGCCGGTGTCGGTGTTGATCGCGTAGTCCGCGCCGGGCGCGAGCGCCAGCGACGCGGTGGCCTCGGTCAAGAGCGGGTCGAGCGCCGCGGCGTCGAGGTTCGACGGCATCCACCGCCCGCAGTGCGGCGCGGGCGACGCGACGCACACCTCGGCGCAGGTCTCGACCACCGGCTCGCCGGTCGCGCCGCCGGGGCAGGTGGTGAGGGCGGCGCCGTCGCAGCCCGGCGTACAGACGCCGTCGTCGCCGCCGGCCGGCGAGAACGTGCATCCCGCCGCCGACAGCAGCGACAAGGCGAGGACGGACCGCAACATGGCGCTCAGCATATGCCAGACCGTGGCCGCTTCCCACCCGGCGGACCAGCGCACACAATAGGCGCGTGACCGACCCCGCACCGGCGACCGTCTCGCGTTTCGGCTCTCTCGGCCGCGTCCTCCACGTCGATCTGTCGACCGAGCGCCACTGGGTCGAGGAGGTCGACGAGGCCGTCTACAAGCAGTTCCTCGGCGGCTACGGCCTCGGCGCGTGGCTGATGTGGAAGCACTACCCGGCCGGCACCGATCCGCTCGCCCCCGAGGCGTGCTTCGCGATCTGCTCGGGGCTCCTGACCGGCACCGCGACGCCGTTCTCCGGGCGCATCCAGATCGTCGGCAAGTCGCCGCTGACCAACACCTGGGCCGACTCCAACTCGGGCGGCTCGGTGGCGTCGCACCTGCGCCACGCCGGCTTCGACGCGCTGGTCGTGCGCGGCAAGGCGGCGCGGCCGACGCTCTTGGTGATCAAGGACGACGAGGTCAGCTTCGCGCCCGCCGACGAGCTGTGGGGCCAGCAGATCCCGCCGGTGTTCGACGAGCTCAAGCGCCGGTTCGGCGGCAAGCGCGAGGTCGGCGTCAGCGCGATCGGCCCGGCCGGCGAGCGCCAGGCGCGCATCGCCTCGGTGATGAACGACCGCTACCACGCGTTCGGCCGCCAGGGCTTCGGCGCGATCTACGGCTCGAAGAACCTGAAGGCGATCGTCGTGGGCGGCTCGGGCGAGGTGCCGATCGCCCAGCCCAAGGAGTGGAAGGCGGTCGCCAAGCGCATCACCGACGAGTACAAGAGCTCGATCGGCGTGTTCATGCGGTTCTTCGTGTGGATGGGCAAGCCCAAGCGGTGGCTGGCGTGGCTGTACCGGCTGTTCCCGCGGCGGGGCATGAAGATCCAGGCGCCGGTCGCGGCGATGCGGCAGCTGTGGGCCGATCGCGGCACCACCGGCGCGGTCAGCCTGTCGGTCGAGAACGGCGACGCGCCGGTGATGAACTGGAAGGGCGTCGGCAGCCGCGACTTCCCGCTCGGCAAGCAGGGCTACAAGCTCGACGGCAAGGAGGTCGACAAGTACGTCACCAAGAAGCTGTCGTGCGGCGACTGCCCGATGCCGTGCAAGGGCATCGTCCGGGTCAAGGACAAGGGGCTCGAGGACGTGCGCCGCCCCGACTACGAGACGATCTGCGGCTTCGGCGCCAACCTGCTCAACGACGATCTCGAGCTGGTCACGGCGTGCCACGACGCGTGCAACCGCTACGGCATGGACGCGGTGAGCTCGTCGGCGACGCTGGGCTGGGTGTGCGAGGCGGTCGAGCGCGGCCTGCTCACCAAGGACGACCTCGACGGCGTCGACCTGCGCTGGGGCAACGGCGCCGCGGCGCTGGCGCTGACGATCAAGATGGGCGAGGGCAGCGGCTGCGGCGCGTGGCTGGCCCACGGCGTCGAGCGCGCGGCCAAGCACCTCGGCAAGGGCTCCGAGCAGTTCGCGGTCCACGTCCACGGCTCCGAGCCCGCCTACCACGACCCGCGCTTCACCTCGCTGATGGGCGTGACCTACACCGCCGATCCGACGCCGGGCCGCCACACCGCCGGCTCGGCGTCGTGGAACGAGACCTTCGGCGTCGGCTTCTCCCTGCCGGCCGGCGCGCCGAAGGGCGAGGTCGAGGTGAAGTGGAAGAGCGACAAGGGCAAGGGCCAGGCCCAGGCGCACTTCTCGAACGCGCACCAGGCGATGAACGGCCTGGGGCTGTGCATGTTCACGATGCTCACCGGCCGGCTGCCGTGGCTCGAGCTGGTCAACACCGTCACCGGCTGGGGCATCGACGAGGCCGAGCTGTTGCGCGCGGGCGAGCGGATCCAGAACCTGCGCGCCGCGTTCAACTGGCGCGAGGGCCTGCGCCCCGGCGACTTCACCGCGCACCCGCGGATGATGGGCGAGGGCGACGGCAACCTCACCGCCGGCCCGCTCAAGGGCGTGCGGGTCGCGCTGCCGGTCCTGCGCGACGACTACTACCGGCACATGCACTGGGACACCACCAGCGGGCGGGTGAGCAAGGCGCGGGCGCAGGAGCTGGGCATCGCCGAGCTGCTCGGCGAGTTCGTCGCCTGACGCGATGTGGTTCGGCAAGCGCAAGGCCACGATCACCGTCCACGTGCTGATCCGCGGGCGCATCGGCGACGGTTGGTACGACGTCGACGAGCGGGTCGCGCTGCCGCCGGGCACGACGCTGGCGCAGCTGGTCGCCGACGGCGATCGCTACCGCCTGCCGCTGGCCGCGGCGCTGGCCCACAGCCCGCACCTGGCCCACACGCTGATGTGGAACGGCGAGCGCTGCCCGGTCGACGAGCACGGCGGCCGCACGCTGGCCGACGGCGACACGCTCTACCTGCTGGCGCCGCTCGCCGGCGGGTAGGGGCTGGGTACGCGCCCGAAGTCCCGAGGCGGATTCTCGCGTTTCGGGTGGGGGCGTCGACGTCCCCGTCGACCCGTGGTCGTTCACGCGGGCCGGTGAGCCACCTGCCGCCACCTGGGCTTTGCGAAAGCCCCTCTCAGCTAGCCGAGCTGGCGGTCGACGTGCCCGGGCGGTCGCTGCGCTTGGCCGGCAGCGTCGCGGCGCGCTCCTGCTTGAGCGCGGTGGCGGCGATCGGGGTCGCCACCGGGGCGGCCGGCGCGACCAGCTCGCGCAGCGTGTAGCGGCCGGGCGAGGTGCGCACGAAGCGCGACTGGTCGCCCTGGCGCTTGATGTCCATCGCGAGGTCGCGCGCCACCACGGTGTCGGGAGTCTTGGACTTGCTCGGGAGCCGCGCGCCGGCGCGCTCCACGATCTCGCGCACCGAGATCGGCGCGCCCGAGGTCCTGAGAATCTCCTCAACCACGGTTAGCGTGCTCATCGTGAGTCCCCCTGGGAAGAATCCCCCGCGTGATGGCGGTGGCCATTCCCCCTGGCCGTTTCGGTCGTCGTCGTCGCTCGCTCGAGCCCAGCGCCCGAGCTTCGTCATCCTAGCCAAGTCGCCCGTCGCTACCAGTCTTGACATGCTGGAAAAAAATCGTCGAGGACGGCGGCGCAAATGATCGACGACCGCGGTTGCAATTTTTCCTCGATCGATCCGATCGCGGCGAGGTGTTACACCGTCGGTCAAGGAGACCTCGATGAACCTGTGGGAACCGATCCTCGCCATGATCATGGCGCTCACCAGCTTCACCATCAAGCCCAACCCCAAGGCGCCGACGGCTGACGCCGCGCTCGTCTACGCGGTGGACGACGCCGACGTGGTGGTGCACGTCGACCTGCAGCCGACGCTCATCGACAACTACCCGACGTGGCAGAAGCTGGCCGACGATCCGCTGATCAAGCAGAACGCCGAGCTGGCCGCCGGGCTGCGCACCGTCCAGACCCAGGTCGAGGGCGGGCGCGCGATGGTCAAGAACCTGATCGGCATCGACCTCACCGCCGACCTGACGTCGCTCACCGGCTTCGCCCGGATGCGCGGCGCCGGCGTGCCGGACTTCGTCGTGGTCGTGCGCGGCAAGTTCGCCGCCGACCTGCCGCAGCGGCTGGTGCAGCCGATGGGCGGCAAGCCCGAGACGATCGACGGCCGGGTCGCGGGCGCGACCCCCGACGGCATGCTGATCGGCCTCACCAAGGACGGCACGCTCCTGGCCGGGCAGCGCGACCTGGTCGCGCCGCGCCTCGCCGACGCGTGGAAGCCGGCGCCGCGGGCCAAGGGCTCGGCGTGGGCGCAGATCGCGACGGTGCTCGACCAGCGGCCGTTCTTCGTGCTGGCGTCGAAGCCGTCGGCGGCCGCGGCGACCGCGCTGGCGGCCCAGGTCAACGCCAGCTTCGGCCGCGATCTGATCGCGCAGCACCAGCTGGCGATCGTCAGCGCCAGCGCCACCGGCGTCGGCTGGGTGTACCAGGCCAAGGACGCGGCGTTCGCGGCGCGGATCAAGCTGGCGTCCGAGGGCTGGATCGAGCTGATGCGCGCCGCCCACCTGTCGCCGCGCGGGATGGTCGAGCTGGCGGTCGCCGCGCTGCCCAGCTACGCCGGCACGTCGTCGGAGATCGACGACGCGATCAAGCACAAGGACAAGATCCTGGCCGCGGTCGACGAGCTGACCGGCGACGGCAAGTTCACCGCGACGGTGACGCAGAAGGGCAACCTGGTCACGGTGATCACCAAGGGCCGCCGGCTGTCCGACGTGCTGCCGGTCGGCGTGGTCGGCCTCGGCGTGGCGAGCGCCGTGCTGCTGGGCGCGAAGCCCAAGGCCGCGACCGTCAGCCCGCGGCCGCCGATGATGCAGCCGCCGGCGCGTCCGTCGACGCCCAAGCCGACCCCGCGGCCGGCGCCCCGCCCCGCGCCGACGCCGGCGCCGACGCGCTGAACTACGGGGAGGGTTTGTCGACAAACCCTCCCCCACGGGGTCATGCCCCCGTGGGTCCCCCTCCCGATACGCGAGAGCCCACCCGCGCGGATCGGTATTTAGATCAACCCTCTGGGTTCAGAGGGCGTGTCGCCGAGCCCTCCCAGGCGCTGCGCCGCCCGGCGCGCTACAGCGCGACGCGCTCGAGGATCCGGGTGAGGTCCTCGAAGTCGTTGTCGCTGGCGCCGGCCATCGGCATCGCCGCGATCACCGCGACCGGCTTGACCGGCCCGAGGTCGTCGCCCTCGACGCTCATCTCGACGATCATCTCGTCGTCGATCGACACCCACTCGCCGTCGCGCAGCTCGCGGCGCTGGCCGACGCGGCGCTCGTACTGGAACACCCGGGTGTCGGTCTTGCCGACGCGGCGATCGTTGGCGCGGCGCTCGCGGGTCAGCGCGATCCGCAGGTCGGCGACCGTGGTCGGCATCGGCTCGAGGGTCTGGACCTGGCCGTGGCACGAGAAGCACATCGGGTGCCACCCGCCGAGGAGCTCGACCGAGCGCAGCAAGCGCCGGCGTCGCTCGAGGCAGGTGACGCAGCGGGCGCCGGCGCCCACCGGCCGGCTGTCGACCCACCGGGCGTAGCAGCCCCAGCAGCGGCCGCGGCGCAGCTCGTGGACCTTGGCGTGGCAGACATCGCACTCGTGGGCCGGCGGTACCATCGTGGGATCGGTGGTACGGCCCGCCGGGTGGCCGGGCAAGTTTTCGGTGTTCGTGGCGGCGTGCTACCGTCGTCGACGGGGTCCCTTGCCGTCGACGCGCGCGCTCATCCACGCTCCGTGGTCCGCCTCCAAGGTGTCGACCGCGCTGCGCTGCCCGCGGCTGTTCCACTTCCGCTACGTCGAGAAGGTGCCCGAGCCCGAGGTCATGCCCGAGGCGCGGATCGGCAAGGCCATCCACGTCGCGCTCGAGCACGCGCTGCAAGGCACGCCGCCGACCGAGGCCGCGGCCAAGGCCCGCGCCGACCTCAGCGACGAGCACGAGCTGCACCGCTACGACGCGCTGACCGCCGGCGTGGCGCCGTTCACCGAGCGCATCAACCGCTTCCGCCGGCAGCGGCGCGTGCTGCGGCAGTTCGTCGAGTACTCGCTGGCGGTGCGCGAGGACCTGACCCCGACCCAGTTCTACAGCGGCGACGCGTTCTACCGCGGCGTCGTCGACGCGGCCTACCTGTACGACGACGAGCACCTCGCGGTCGTCGATCACAAGACCGGGCGCCGGGTGCCGGGCACGTCGATGCGCGACCAGCTCGAGGGCTACCTGGTGCTGTCGGCGGCGTGGTGGAAGTCGGCGCGCACGTTCTGGCTGGGCCTGCACTGGGTGGCCGAGCGCGCCGTCGAGTGGTCGCCGCCGGTGGCCGCCGCCGAGATCACCGATCGGCTGGCGCCGTCGGTGCTCGACAACATCGAGGCCGCGGCGCTGGCGATCGACGACGGCCCGCGCACCAACCCCGGCCCGTGGTGCGATCGCTGCGCCTACCGCTCGCTGTGCCCGGCGTCGCAGGAGCGGTGGGAGCCGGTCTACTTCGACGACGACGACGACTGACTTCGAGGAGGCGCGTCAGCCCGCCGCCAGCGTCTCCTCGTCGTCGAAGTGGCCGTGGGCGCCGCCGACGCGGAGCACCGCGCCGCCGGGCAGCTCGAGCCAGGTGGCGCCGACGTCGTAGCCGTCGGTCGCGGGCAACGGCACCAGCGCGTCGTCGGCGGCGCGGTAGCGGTACAGCCGGTAGGTCGATGGGGCCGGCGCGTCGATCGGCACGTCCGGATCGCCGGTCGCGACCAGCGCGCCGTCGGCCAGCGTCCCCAGCGGGGTGAAGCCACCGCCGGCCAGCGCGGCGACGTCGCGCCACGCGGCGGCGGCGACGTCGTAGCGGCGGACCGCGCGCGGGCCGAACACCAGCCCGGCGCCCTCGCCGAGGGCCACGACCGCGGTCGGCGCGACCCCGGGGCCGGCGATCGGCGTCGCGGTCCCGTCGCGGACGTCGACCAGCGTGGCGTGGTCGGCGTCGGTGACCACGAGCACGCGGTGATCGTCGACCGCGCCCACCAGCCGCGCGCCCGGCGCCAGGGCGATCGCGCGGGGCGCCGCGTCGCCGCGCGACCAGACCGCCAGCGCCGCCGGGACCTCGGCCACGACCTCGGCGCCGACCTGGACGACGCGCTGACGGCGCAGCTGCACCTGCGGCGCGCCGCCGACGTCGCGCACGATCCCGGCGCTGCTCACCGCGGTGCCGTCGGGCAGCACGCCGACCGCGAACGGCAGCGGCGGGTCGAGCGCGCGGTCGTCGAGCGCCTGCGCCAGCGGCGCGCAGCCCGCGCCGGCCGTGCACAGCTCGACGCTGGTGGCGCGGTACGCGACGTCGCCCGGCTGATCGGCGGTGAACCCGCCGGCGACGACGAACCGCGCGCCGTCGACCGGCAGCGCCACCGCGAAGGCCCGCGGGGTCGCCAGCGTCGGGCCGGGCCGCCAGGCGTCGCCGTCGAGCGCCACCACCTGCGGCGTCAGGTACGCGCCGTCGACCGGCCCGCAGCCGCAGCCGTTGCTCGCGCCGGCGCCGCCGGCCACCGCGCCGAGGATCGCGAGCGTCGTCAGGGGTCGCACGCCGAGCATGCTACCGGCGCGCGCACGGATCGGGCGCGGCCCGCCCTGACATGCCATCGCCCGCCGTGGTCGCGGCGCCTCACGGTGTCGCAGGCCCGGCCGTCACGCGCCGCGGCCGGCGCCGCGCCACCGCAGCACCCGCGGCGGCCACGCCGGCAGGCCGTCGGCGACCCGCTTGGGCGCGGCGCGCGCGGTGAGCTTCGCGAGCATCCGCAGGTCGGCCTCGGCGTCGGCGTCGGCCGGCGCCGCCACCGGCGTCAGCGTGACCTCACCGTCGTCAGCCAGCACCGCCGCGTAGGCGTGCTCGCCAGCGGCGGTCAGCACCCACGCGGCGTAGTCGGCGCGGGCCCCATGATCGGCTAGCCGATCCAGCAACAGCCGGGCGCCGGTCGCCGGCACCATCCGCCGCCGCTCGGCGTCGGCGATCGCCATCACTCGCCCATGTCTTCGGCGAACCGCGCGCTGACGTTGGCCGCGTTGCCCCACACCGACTTCTTCCACTCCTTGTTGAAGGTGCGGAACAGCCACAGCGGGTCGAGCACGGTGCGGCCGCCGATCGCCGCGGCGGCGTCGCCGGTCAGCGACTTCATCTCGTCGGCGTCGGTCGCGAGGTCGTAGACGCGCAGGTTGGCGCCGCCCGAGATGCGGACCTTCCAGTCGCCGAGCCGCGCGCCGTGGCTGTCCTCGTACATCGACGAGAACGACATCCGCCCGTAGCCGGCGCCGACGCCGTTGGCCAGCGGGACCAGCGACTGGCCCTGCCACTCGGGGTCGGTCTGCACGCCGAGCGCGTCGGCGACCGTCGGCACGATGTCGACCAGCTCGGTGCCCTCGGTGTGCTTGCCGGCCGGGAACATCGGCGGGTAGTGGATGAGCAGCGGCACGTGGACCAGCATGTCGCGCGACGACGCGCCGTGGCCGACGCGGCCGTCCTCCCACTGCTCGTCGCCGTGGTCGGCGGTGATGATCAGCATCGTCTCGTTCCAGATGCCGGCGGCCTCGAGCTTGGCGATCAGGTCGCCGAGCACCTTGTCCTGGTAGCTGACGTTCGAGTCGTAGAGCGCGCGGACGTGCTTCATCTCGGCGTCGGTCAGCGCCGCGCCGCTGGCGGCGGCGGCGGCGTCGGCCCCCGAGAAGACGTCCTTGTAGCGGCCGGTGTAGCCCGGGTCGTACTTGGCCAGCCACGGCTCCTTGGCCCGCCACGACACGTGGGTGTCGACGGTGCCGATGTACAGGAACCACGGCTCCTTCTTGTCGCCGACGAACTTCAGGCCCTTGGCGACGATGTCCTCGGCCTTGAGCCCGAGCGCCTCGTGGATGTGGTTGGAGTACGCGTCCCACGCCTGGCCGAAGCCCCAGCGCTTGGGATCGACGTAGCCGTTGGCGCTGGCGCCGGCGACGAACTTGCCGCCGGCCTTGGCCACCTCGTCGATCGTCGTCCACTTGAGGTCGAGCTTCTCGCTGGCGCCGATCATCGAGTGCTTGATCGGGTACAGCGACGACCACAGCGACGCGTGCGAGACCCGCGACTCGTTGCCCTGGACGTAGTGCTGCGTGAACACGGCCGAGGTCTCGGCCAGCTTCTCCCAGGTCGGCACCTCGGGGCGGGCGCCGGGGTTGAACACTCGCACGCGATCGGCGCGCAGCGAGTCCATCACGAACATGACGACGTACTTGGGCGGCGTGCCGCGCGCCGGCTTGGGCGCCTCGCCGGCGACCACCAGCGCGGCGTTGGTGAGCTTGGCCGACGGGCAGCCGGTGGCGACGAGATCCAGGCGCACCGCCTTGCCGGCCAGCGTGCCGAGGTCGACCGCCGAGCCGAGCCCGCTGAGCGTGCCGTCGGTGCCGGCGCCGTCGGCGGCGACCGCCTTGACCTGCACCGCGCACGCGCCGTCGGCGAGATCGCCGGTGACCCGCGCGCCCTCGGGCACCTGCACGAAGTACGACATGCCGCCGCCCTCGGGCAGCACCAGCGCCTTGGCGCCGGCGTCGTAGAACGTCGTCATGGTGGCCTCGGTGGGCTGGCCGCTGCCGACCGAGATCCAGTCGACCGCGAGGCCGGGGCCGCGGGTGAAGAACAGGAGCTCGTTCTCGCCCTCCTTGAACTGGCCGGCCGGCGGCTTGAACTCGACCACGCCCCAGCCCTCGGGGGCCTCGCCGGCGACGTCCTTGTTGCCGTTGACGCGCACCGAGAACGCGCGCGCCGTGGTGCTGAAGGTGCGGACTCGCACCACCGGCTCGCCGGGCAGCTCGGCCGGCGACAGCGGCACGTCGACGCGGGCCGACGCGCCGGACATGATCGCCACCTTGGTGGTGTCCTGGGTCTGGCGCAGCTGCCAGGTCGGCGTCTTGATCTTCTCGGTGTTGCCGAAGCGGGTGTACTTGGCAAACCCGGCCGAGCCGCCGGCCAGCACCAGGTTGCCCTTGCGGTGCAGGTGCGCGGCGAGGCGGTTGTCGACCAGCGAGTAGACCGCGTGCTCGGGGCCGCGCGACGGGGCCTTGGTCGGCGTCTTGGTCGGCGCGGCGGTGCCGGCGCTGGTGCCGGTGCCGGTGCCAGTGGTGGGCGGGGGCTTCTTGTCGCCGCCGCCCTTGCAGGCGATCAGGAGCGACGGGACGAGCGCGACCAGCGTCGTCGCGCGGGGCAGAGAGGTCATCGCGGAACCCTAGGCATGAGGTGGAGCGGTGGGCAACTTACCGACGTCGTGCGGCAACGCGCGCCGGGCGCGGCGTATTGCGCGCGGTGTATGGCAGCTCCGGGCGATCGGTCAAGCCGTGATCGGCTGCGCGCCGCGCGGTCACGGCCCGACGACGCGCCAGCCGTGGCTGTAGACGTTGAGCCGCGGCGGCCGCACGAACCCGCACAGCGTGATGCCGAAGCGCTCGGCGACGTCGATCGCGAGCCGGCTGGGCGCCGACACCGCGACCACCACCGGCACGCCGGCCAGCACCGCCTTCTCGAGCAGCTCGTAGCCGGCGCGGCCGGTGAGCGCCAGCACCTGGTCGCGCCACGGCAGGCCGCCCGCGGCGACCGCGGCGCCGACCAGCTTGTCGACGGCGTTGTGGCGGCCGACGTCCTCGGCCACCGCCAGCACCCGGCCGGCGCGATCGCACAGCGCCGCGGCGTGCAGCCCGCCGGTGGTGGCGAAGGTCGGCTGCTCGGCGCGCACCGCCGCGGGGATCGCGGCGATCACCGCGGCCGGCAGCTGCCAGTCGGCGGCCACCGCCCGGGCCCGGCCCTCGAGCGCGGCCACCTCGATCCGGCCGCACACGCCGCACGCCGCTGACGCCAGCACCGCGCGGGCCGGCAGCTCGGCCGGGTCGGCGTCGACGTCGACCTGGTGCGGCCCGGCCTGGGTCATGGCCCGGGCGGCCACCTCCGGGCCGGCCTCGGCGTACAAGAGCCCGCGCACCAGCGCGACGTCGTCGCCGGGGGTGCGCATCAGCGTCGCGATGGCCTGGCCGCGCGCGGTCACGACCAGCGCGGCCTCGTCGGCGACGTCGTCGTCGACGCCGGCCCGGGCGCCGGTGGCGAGGTCGAGGCGGTCGACGCGGCGCTGGGGCACGCCCCTGTATACGTCGGCGGGCCGCCACCGCAAAGTTGACACCAGGCCCCGGCCAGCCGACGTTCCCGACGTGCGCGACCGCGTCTTCCGCGATCCGGTCCACGGGCTCATCGAGCTGCGCGGGCCCGAGCGTCCCATCGCCGAGCTGCTCGAGACCCGGGCGATGCAGCGGCTGCGCCGCATCCGGCAGATGGGCCTGGCCTGGCTGGTCTACCCCGGCGCCGAGCACTCGCGCTTCTCGCACGCGCTGGGCGCGCTGCACATCGCGCAGCGGGTGAGCCGGCAGCTCAAGCTCGAGCCCGACCTGGCGCTGCACGTCAAGGTCGCGGCGCTGTGCCACGACGTCGGCCACGGCCCGTTCTCGCACGCGTGGGAGCACGTCTTCCCCGGCGCCGATCACGAGGCGTGGGGCGGGCGGATCGTCGGCGAGGACGGCGAGCTGCGGGGCGCGCTCGACGCGCTGGCCCCGGGGCTGGCCGACACGCTGGGCCGGTTCTGGAGCAAGCAGTACCAGCCGGCGTTCGTGCGCAAGCTGGTGTCGTCGCAGCTCGACGTCGACCGCCTCGACTACCTGCTGCGCGACGGCCACTACTCGGGCGCCGGCTACGCCACCTACGACCTCGACTGGATCCTGCACGCGCTCGCCGTCGAGGACGTGCGGGTCGGCGCCGACGATCCGCGCGACCTGGTCATCGACTACCGCCGCGGCATGTACGCGGTCGAGCAGTACCTGTTCGCGCGCTCGTACATGTACGCGCAGGTCTATCACCACAAGACCGTGCGCGCGGCCGAGTGGATGCTGATCAAGGTGTTCGAGCGCTACGCGCAGCTGGCCCGCGCCAGCGCCGAGCCGCCCGGGTTGCCGGCCGCCGCGCAGCTGGCCCGCGGCGCGGCGCTGCCGGTCGACGACTACCTGCGGCTGCACGACACCTCGGTGACCGCGGCGCTCGACGCCTGGGCCGGCCGCGGCTTCGGCCCGGCCGCCAGCGATCACGTGCTGGCCGACCTCGCGGCGCGGCTGGTCGATCGCAAGCTGTTCAAGACCTTCGATCTGGGCGACGACCCGCGCGTCGTCGAGCGCGTGCGCGCGCCGGCGCTGGCGGTGGCCGAGACCCGCTTCGGCAGCGCGGCGGCGTCGTACGTCGCGATCGACACGACGCGGCAGGTCGGCTACGCCGCGGCCGACGACGAGGAGCTGCACGTCGTCGATCACCCGCGCTACGGGGCGGTCACGCTCGGCCGGCTGCTCGAGGACATGCCGCTGGGCCAGCCGATGGCGACGATCCGGCTGATCTGCGCGCCCGAGCTGGTCGACGCGATGCGGCCGGTGGTCGAGGGCGCGCTGGGCCGCCCGCGCGGCCGGCGCTGACGCGCGCGGCGGGCGAGTTCGGCTACCATCGGCGGCGATGACGCGCCGCTTCGCCCTCGCGCTCGCGCTCGCGGCCGCCTGCGGGCGCATCGGCTACGACCCGGTCGACGGCGACGGCGGCGCGATCGACGCCGCCGCCACCTGCCGGTTCCGATCGCTCAGCCTGGGCCGCGATCACGCGTGCGCGGTCGACTCCGCCGGCGCGGTGTGGTGCTGGGGGGACGATCGCGCGGGCATGACCCGCGGCGGCGGCGACGGGCCGCCGGCGCTGACCCCGGTCCGCGTGCCGGTGCCGGCGGCGGTGGTCGAGGTGGCGGCCGGCTCCGACGCGACCTGCGCGCGCGCCGCCGACGGCGCCGCGTGGTGCTGGGGCGGGCGCGAGGGCGGCTCGAGCAGCACGCTCGGGGCGGTGGTCGCGCTCGACGTCGGCGGGCCGGTGCATGGCCTGGCCGGCGGCCTCCGCCACATGTGCGCGGTGGTCGGCCCCGACGATCACGTCGCGTGCTGGGGCGACAACCTCAAGGGCCAGCTCGGCGTGCCGCCGTCCGAGCCGATCGCCGCGCCGCAGGTGGTGGCCGACACCGCCGGCACGGTCGCGCTGACCGTCGGCCACCGCGCCGTGTGCGCGCGCCGCGGCGACGGCCGCGTGCGGTGCTGGGGCCACGACGACGCCGGGCAGCTCGGCCTCGGCGTCACCGAGATCGCGACGGCGCCGACCGCCGCGCCGGCGCTGGCCGGCTTCGCGCTCGCGATCGGCGGCCGCCACGCCTGCGGCGTCGACGCCGGCGGCCTGCGCTGCTGGGGCCGCAACGATCGCGGCGAGCTCGGCGACAGCGACGGCAGCCGCGCGACGCCGGGGCCGGTGATCCGCGGCGGCGTGGCCGCGGTGGCGACCGCCGCGCGCGCGACCTGCGCGCTCGACGCCACCGGCACCGTCGCGTGCTTCGGCCAGAACCGCGCCGGCGAGCTGGGCGCCGGCGACCTCGCGCCGCGCGCAACGCCGACGGCGATCGCGACGCTGGCGGGCGTGCGCGCGCTGGCCGCCGGCGCGCACCACGTCTGCGTCGAGCGCGCCGGCGCGATCTGGTGCTGGGGCGAGAACGACAGCGGCCAGCTCGGGCGCGGCACCCGCTCGGTCACGACCGTGCCGGTGCCGGTCGCCGCCGCGCTGGGCCCGCTGCGCGACGTGGCGGTGACGCTGCACAGCGTCTGCGCGGCGACCGCCAGCGACGGCGCGGTGTGGTGCTGGGGCGACGGCGAGCTGGGCCAGCTCGGCGGCGGGGCCATCACCGGCACGACCGCCCCGGTGCGCGCGTTGCCGGCGGGCGCGCGCGGCCTGTCCGCCGCCGGCGGCCAGGTCTGCGCGTGGGACGCCGCCGGCGCGTGGTGCTGGGGCGTCGGCTACCCCGGCGACGGGCGCGGCTACGGCGTCGACCCGACGCCGGCGCGGGTGCTCGCGTCGCCGGCGATCACCGACGTCGCGGTCGGCTTCGACTTCGCGTGCGCGAGCGTCGGCGGGGTCGCGCGGTGCTGGGGCGGCGGCGACGTCGGCCAGCTCGGCGACGGCGGCACCGGCGAGGCGCTGACGCCGGTCGACGTCGCGATGCCGACCGGCGTCGTCGAGCTGGCGGCCGGCGCGAGCCACGCCTGCGCGCGCACCGACGTCGGCGCGCTGTGGTGCTGGGGCGAGAACGCGCGCGGCCAGGTCGGCACCGACAGCGGCGGCATGCCGGTGCGCACGCCGGTGCAGGTGACGCTGCCGGCGACGACCGTGCGCGCCATCGCCGCGGCGCGCGTGCACACCTGCGCGCTGGGCGCCGATCAGATCGTCTACTGCTGGGGCGAGAACGAGTCGGGCCAGCTCGGCTTCGCCGGCTCCGATCAGGTCGCGCCCCACGCGGTCGCGCTGCCCGCCGCCGCGGTCGCGGTGTTCGCGCGTTACGACAGCACGTGCGCGACGCTGACCGACGGCCAGACGCTGTGCTGGGGCGCCAACGCCTACGGCTCGCGCGGCACCGGCGACGAGGGCAGCGGCCCGACGCCGGCGCCGTTCGGCGCGGTCAGCGGCGCCACCGTCGTCGCCGGCGCGTTCGCGGTGCAGTGCGCGATCGACGCCGCGGGCGCGCTGGCCTGCGCCGGCGCCGGCAGCCGCGGCGCCCTCGGGCTCGGCCTCACCGGCGCCACGCCTGCGCCGGTCGCGCTCGCCTGCGAGTGAGTCAGGGCGCGATCAGCTCGTAGCGCGTGGTCTCGGCCTTGCTGCCCGGCGTGCCGGGCGGCGCCGGGATCATCCGCACCTTCTTGGTGGCCTGCAGCGCGGCGAGCGCCTGGCTCACGTCGCCGCGGCCGAGGAAGGTGTCCTTGCCGACCGCGCCCGCCAGCTCGCGCAGCGTCGCCGGGCCGCGCGTGCGCAGCACCTGCTCGAGCTGGCCGGGCAGGCCGGTCCCCTTGCGCGCGTTGCGCTGGTTCACCAGCCCGAGGGTGATGGTCACGACCACGGCGATGACGATGCCAGTCAGCATGCGCCGAGTGTACCCGCGCCGCGCGCGGCCGGCGTCGCGCGCGCGGTCCGCGCTACCAGGTCCAGACCATCGGCGTGCGGATCGTCAGGCCGACGCCGAGCTGCAGATCGCTGACGTCGTCGTGCAGGCGCCGCACCGCGCCCTCGACGTACAGGCCGATCGCGTAGGTGCCGAGGAAGATGCCGTCGGGCGAGATGCCGACGCCCGACAGGTACAGCTCGGCCTCGAGCTTGGCGCTGACGCCGACGCCGGTGTGGCGCTCGGTGCCGCCGGTGGTGTCGAGGCGGCCCTCGCTGGTCAGGTACTCGGCGCGGCCCAGCGCCCAGGTGCGCCAGAAGTCGCCGCCCGACAGCGTCTTGCCGAACTCGCCGTACAGGCCGCCGTAGTCGAGCGACTCGGGGTTGCCGCTGGCGTCGTCGGGCAGGCGGCTGTTGCTCATCGTGCCGGCGAAGACGCCGAGGCCGATGTCGAAGTTGGTCGGCTGCGGCGACAGCGACGCCCAGTGGATGCCGATCGACGCCTCGGCGCCGCCCAGCGTGCCGTGATCCGAGGCGGCGCCGATCGCGCCGAGGTCGATGCGCAGCGGGGCCATCAGCCGCGGGCCGGGGCGCCGGCGGTAGCGCCGCGGCTGGGACGCGATCGGCTGCACCTGGGCGCTGCCCTGGACCACGACGGTCCCTTCGACGGTGCCAGCGCTGGCGAGCTCGGCAGCGCCGGCGAGGGTCAGGACGACGAGGGCGACGGATCGATTCACGGGGGACTCCACGACATGGACGGGCGGCTCGTCGAGCGTACCGCGTCCGCCCGGCGCGCGGGGCCGGCGCCGGCCGCGGTGTGATGGCGGTGACACCGGGCCGCGGGCGGGAGTGCGGCGATTGCCAGCCCGGTCGATTGACGGCGCCGGGACCGTGGTCCGAACCTCGGTCGGCACGCAACCTCGCAACCGTTCGAGAAGGAGGCTCCCATGGGTCTGTTCGGAAAGATTCTCGGCTCGCAGCCCGCCAAGAAGGCCAGCGACGACGTCCTGCTCCTGCACGCGATGCTGCTGATGGCCTCGGCCGACGGCTACATGGAGGGCTCGGAGATCGAGACGCTCGAGGCGTTCATCAACACGCTGCCCGAGTTCAAGGAGGCCGACTTCGACAAGCAGATGGCCGACGCCAAGAAGCTGCGCGCCAAGTTCAACAGCGTGCAGGAGGCGGTCAAGGCGCTGGGCGAGATCTCGAGCGAGGCCGTGCGCAAGAAGGCGTTCATCCTGGCCGCCGACATCGCGCTGTCGAGCGGCGACGTCGACGAGGCCGAGGAGGAGCTGCTCGAGGCGATGCAGCGCGTGATGGGCATCGACGACAACCTGGCCAACACGGCGATCTCGATCCTCGCCCTCAAGTACGCCAAGTAAGATGGCCGCCCTCGACGCCCCGGGAGTCCAGGCGCGGCGCGATCGGGCGCTGCGCGACGAGCTGAGCGCCGACCGCGGCGTCAAGAAGGCGCTCGAGAAGTTCGAGCACCGCGCGTCGGGGTACGGCTTCCGCCACCGGCGCAGCCTGCTGGCGGAGGCGATCCGCCTCAACCGGCGGATGGCGCCGCAGGTGGCCGAGGCCCTTGCCGACTGCCGCGAGCGGCTCGGGGTGACCGCGCCGATCGAGGTGTTCCTCGAGCCCAAGCCGGTCTACTCGGCGTTCGTGTCGAAGGGGCGCTCGGGGCCGATCGTGCTCGGCCTGTCGTCGCGGCTCCTCGAGGAGTTCTCGCCGACCGAGCTGCGCTTCGTGATCGGCCACGAGCTGGGCCACGCGCTCTACGACCACTTCGGCATCCCGATGCCGATCACCGCGACGATCGAGGACATCGGCGGCACGCTGGTGTCGCGCCCGGTGCAGCTCAAGCTGTTCGTGTGGTGCCGCGCCGCCGAGGTGTCGGCCGATCGCGCCGGCGTGCTGTGCGCCGGCGATCCCGAGGTCGCGGCCACCGCGTTCTTCAAGATGACCAGCGGGCTGTCGCGGCCGATCATCAAGACCGACCTCGAGGCGTTCGCGTCGCAGGTCGAGTCGCTGGCGTCGGCGCCGAGCGCGGCCCACGAGGTGCGCGACGACGACGACACGCTCGACTGCTTCTCGACCCACCCGTACACGCCGGTGCGGGTGCGGGCGCTCTTGGCGTTCGGCCGCTCGGCGGCGTTCGCCGAGCGGGTCGGCGCCGGCCGGGGCGACCTGTCGCTCGACGACGTCGAGGCGATCGTCGAGCGCGACCTGGCGCTGATGGAGCCGTCGTACCTCGAGGATCGCGGCGCCGAGGCCGAGCAGATGCGGCGCGCGCTGTACTGCGCCGGCGTGTGCGTCGCCGACGCCCACGGCGGGGTGTCCGACGCCGAGCTGGCGGCGCTGCGCGCGCTCCTGGGCGCCAAGCAGGCGCCGGCGGTCGACGACGTGGCCAAGCTGCGCGGCGAGCTCGACGGCCTGCTGGCGGGGCTGGCCTCGGCCAGCCTGGCGCGCCGGGCCCAGCTGGTGCAGCACCTGACCGTGATCGCCGGCGTCGACGGCCACGTCGCCGACGAGGAGTACGCCGAGATGGCGCGGGTCGCCGAGGCGCTGGCGGTGCCGGCGCAGGTGATCGATCAGACGCTGGCCGGCGCCGCCGCGCCGATGGACTGATCGCCGCGGCGGGGGCCGTGGTAGTGCTAGAACCGGCGGCATGGAGACGTCGCCGCCGGTCGCTCGTTCGCGTGGGCCGCTGATCGCCGGAGGCCTCGCGGGCCTCGCGCTGGTGCTGGCCGCGGTGACCGCGGTCGTCGTGCTCGGGCGCGACCGCGGCGGCGAGCCGGGCGGCGCGGTGCGCCTCGTCGAGGCCCGGACCACGGCGCCCGCGCTCGCGGCGGCGGTGGCCGGGACGCCGCTGCACCTCGACGGCGGCCGGATGCTGGCCACCGATCCGGCGGCGCTGGGGCTGGCCCCCGGCGACCTGGTGCGGACGATCGGCGGCGCGCCGGTCGAGAGCGCCGCGGCCGGCCGCGCCCAGCTGCGCCGGCTCTTGCGGGCGCGCCCCGAGACGCTGTTGCTCGAGGTCGAGCGGGGCGGGGCGATCGTCGTCGTCCGGGTGGCGATCGACGGCGACCGCGCCGCGCTGACCGCGCGGCCGGATCTCGGCGCGCTGGCCGGGCCCGACGCCGATCGGTTCCTGTCGCCGCCCGCCGTCCCCCCCGCGGATCCGAGCGCGGATCCGAGCGCCGATCCCAGCGCCGATCCGGCCGCCGGCATCACCAAGATCGACGACACCCACGCGGTGATCACGCGGGCCGCCGTCGATCAGCTGTTCGCCAACCCGATGGCGACGGCCAAGGGCGTGCGGGTGGTGCCGTCGATCCACGACGGCGAACCCGACGGCTTCAAGCTGTACGCGATCCGGCCCAGCTCGATGTTCGCGGCGCTGGGCTTCGCCAACGGCGACACCATCCACCGGATCAACGGCGAGTCGCTCGACTCGATGGATCGCGCGCTCGAGGTCTACACCAAGCTGCGCAACGCCACCCGGCTCGACATCGAGCTGACGCGCCGGGGGCGGCCGACGACGCTGACCATCGAGATCCGCTGAGGCCCGCGGCGTCGGCGCGTTGCGGTGAGCGCGGAATATTCCAGGCGCTCGTCGCCGCGACAGAAAAGGTCACAGCCGCCGGCCGCCGTGTTATCTCGGGGCCATGCAAAACCTGACCTCGCTCCTGTGTGCGGCGCTGTTCACCGTCGGCCTGATCGCCTGTGGCGGTGACGACGGCCCGTCGGACAGCACCAAGCTGACCAGCCTCTCGGCCGCCGACATCAAGTCGGTCTGCGAGGAGCTCGCCGCCGACTTCCCCGAGCGCACCGTCGATTGCGGCGGGGGCCAGACGCTCACCGTCGGTCAGTCGGCCGCCGACTGCGCCAACATCACCACCCCGCCGGCGGCGTGCACCGCCACGGTCGGCGACGCCCGCGCGTGCATCGGCGGCATCTCCGGCGCGACCGACGCCGAGCTGTGCGCGGGCACGTTCATGCTGCCGGCCGAGTGCGCGGCGCTCGAGTCCTGCTGATCCGCGTCCGACGCGGCGGCGCTCACCAGCGCTGCCGCTCGACGGTGTAGCCGCGGGCCGCGAGCTGGGCCGGCAGGCCATCGTCGCCGAGCAGGTGGCTCAAGCCGACCGCGACGAACGCGCCGTCGGCCGCGAGGTAGCCCTCGATCGTCGGCAACCAGGCGGCGTTGCGATCGTGCAACAGCCGGCCCGCGCCGGCGACGTTCAGGTGGCGCGCCATCCGCGCGGCGATGCCGGCGACGTACGACTGCTTCATCGCGTCGAGGTCGCAGCGCATCGTCGCGCGCGCGCGCAGCGCGTCCTGCAGGTCGGCGATGGTCACCGCGTCGGCGACCGTCGTCAGCTGCGCGCGCCACGTCTCGAGCGCGTCGATCGGGTGATGCAGCGCGCGGGCCCGGCGGGTCAGCGCCTCGTCCATCGTCGGCGACGGCCCCGGCGCCACCTTCGCGGTGAGCAGCGACATCGCGTACCACGGGCGGGCGCGGCGCAGATCGTCGGGCTTGATCCGGCCGCGCAGCTCGCCCTCGAGATCCCACCAGTCGTCGGCCGGCAGCAGCGCGTCGAGGCCCTTGCCCCGCGGCAGGCGGGCCAGCTCGCCCACCTCGTCGGGGTCGGGCGCCGCGTCGCCCAGCTCCGACGCGTAGCGCGGCGCCGCGGCCAGCGCGGTCCACGCCGCCGCCGGCACCTCGGCGGCGCCGGCGTTGTGGATCGTCCCGTACAGCCAGACCGGCGGCCCGTCGCCGTGTGCGACTCGCCACAGGAACGGCGCCTCCGGGGCCAGCGGCTCGACCGGGCAGCGCGCCGCCGGCGCGCAGGCGACCAGCGTCAACGCCAGCGCGGCGGCGATGCAAGCCCGAGGCATCGACCGAAGGTAGCGCAGGTTAGGGTGAATGCGCGCCGGCCGCGCCGAGCCTGGCGTAGCATGGCCCAGATGTCGCGCTTCACCTGGCTCGCTGCTGCCGTCGCCTTCGTCGCCTGCACCGGGGACGATCTCACCTCGGACACCGCCACCGCGGTCCCCGCGCCGGCGGCCTACCGCTCGGTCGCCGCGCTCGACGCCGCGGCCCGCGGGCCGGTCCAGGTGCGGTGGGACGTCGCGCGCGACCGGCCGGCCGCGGTGACCGGCGAGTTCGCGGTGACCGGCGCGCCCGAGGCGGCGGCCCGCGGCTTCCTGCGCACCCACGCCGCGCTGTTCCGGATCGCCCCCGAGGCCAAGGACCTGGCGCTCGTGACCACGCGGCGCGGCCTGACCGGCACCCACCTGCGGTTCCAGCAGCGGGTCGACGGCCTGCCGGTGTTCGACCGCCAGGTGGTCGTGACGCTGTCGCCGGCCGGCGATCGGGTGCGCGCGGTGCAGCTCAACCACGAGGCGGTGGCGGCGCCGGCGGTGCCGCGGCCGATCGGCGACGCCGCGGCGCTGGCGCGGGCCCGGGCCCAGGTCGGCGCGCCGGCCGAGATCATGGCGCCCACCGTCGAGCGCGGCGTCGATCTCGATCACGGCGCCCCCCGCCAGGCGTACCGGGTCACCGTCGCCGCGGCGCGGGCGACCTGGGAGGTCGGCGTCGACGCGGCCACCGGCGCGGTGGTGTGGACCCGCGACCGCAACGTCAACGCCAACGGCACCGGCATGGTGTTCGACACCAACGCGGTGGCCTCGACCGGCAACACCGCGCTCACCGACAACAACGACGCGACCAGCGCCGCGCTCGACGCCGCGCGCTTCACCGTCACGCTGCCCAACCTCGACGGCAGCGGCGTCTTGCGCGGCACCTACGCCGACGCCCGCCCGACCAACGCCGGCCAGCGCGCGACCAGCGCGACCCTGACCTTCAACTACGATCGCGCCGACAACCGCTTCGAGGAGGTGATGGCCTACTACCACCTCGATCGCGCCCAGACCCGGATCCAGGCGCTGGGCTTCACCGCGGTGAACAACCGGGTCCAGGTCGCGGTCGTCAACGACGGCAACCAGGACAACTCGTTCTACAGCCCCGCCAACAAGCAGCTGTCGTTCGGCGCCGGCGGCGTCGACGACGCCGAGGACGGCGAGGTCGTGCTGCACGAGTACGGCCACTCGATCCAGGACAACCAGGTGCCGGGCTGGGGCGGCGGCATGGAGGGCGCGATGGGCGAGGGCTTCGGCGACTACCTGGCCGGGTCGTTCGAGCAGGTGCAGGCGCCGGCCGCCGGCCACCCGCAGCCGGCGGATCCGGCGTGCGTCGCCGACTGGGACGCCGTCTCCTACGACACGCGCAACCCGCCGTGCCTGCGCCGCCTCGACGAGCCGAAGCACTACCCCGAGGACGCCGACGGCGAGGTCCACGACGACGGCGAGATGTGGTCGGCCGGCCTGTGGCGCGCGCGCACCGCGGTCGGCGCCGACGTCGCCGACCGGGTGATCATCGAGGCCCACGAGCTGCTCGGCACCACCGCGACCTTCGATCAGGCGGCCAACGCGATCCTGACCGCCGACGACATGCTCTTCGCCGGCGCCAACCGGCTGGCGCTGCGCCGCGCGCTGTACCACCACGGCCTCCTGCGCACGCTGGTGCCGGGCCCGGCGTTCCCGACGGTGGTCAACACGCAGACGGTCAACGTCGGCAACCCGGTCACCGGCGGCCTGTACGCCAACAACGCCGACGACACCCAGACCGTGACGCTGGCCGGCGCGACCGCGGTGCGGGTGCACTTCGCGTCGCTCGCCACCGAGACCGCCGCCAGCTGCTTCGCCGGCGCGTGCGACAGCGTCTACCTGTTCGACGCCAACGGCGACCTGTTCCAGATCCTGTCGGGCACGATGACCGACGTCACCAGCGTGCAGGTGCCGGGCGACACGATCCGCGCGCGGCTGGTCACCAACCGCACCGGCCAGCGCGCCGGCTACCGCATCGATCGCATCGAGGCGATGGGCGGCGTCCAGCCGATCGACGCCGCCCAGCCGATCGACGCCGCGGCCGCGATCGACGCGGCGCCGGCGATCGACGCGGCGCCGGTGATCGACGCGGCGCCGGTGATCGACGCGCCCCCGCCGCCGGTCGACGGCAGCGTCGATCCGATCGACGCGGCGGTCGGTCCCGACGCGGCCGACCCCGGCAAGGGCGACGAGTCGGGCGGCTGCTGCCAGACCGGCAGCGGCGCGCCGCCGGCGTCGACGCTGCTGGTGATCGGCGCGGCGCTCGGCTGGTGGCGTCGCCGCCGGCCGCGGGCGTAGCGGTCGGTGGGCGGCGGCGGGGTGGCCGCGGGTCAGCCGCGGGCGGCCAGCGCGGCGGCGTAGAACGCCTTGGCCGCGGCCTTGCCGCCCTTGTCGCGGATGACCATCCGCCGCACCGACTCGCCGCGCATCTTCAGCGAGATCATCCCGAAGAAGCCGGTGGTGACCTTGAAGGTGTCGAGCTCGCTCACCGGGAACAGCCAGCGGGTGCTGGCGGTGGCGTACATCGCGCGCAGCGCGTCCTCGAGGGAGGCCACCGTCGTCGCCGGATCGGCGAGCAGCGCCTTGACCGCGCCGACCGGATCGCCGCCGTAGCGGGTGAGCACGGTGGCGACGAAGACGCTGCCCATGCTCTGCACCGGGATCATCGCGATCAGGTTGGGCGTGAGCACCGCCGCGCCGCGGGTCATCGTCGCGGTGAGCGACTGCTGCGAGCAGTCGACCTTCTCGAACCAGAGGTAGTCGGTGGCCAGGGTCAGGGGCATCGGCAGAGCCTCACGATCGTTCGGCGGGGTTGATCGGCACGCGGATCCGCGAGGGCGGATCTCGCGTATCGGAAGGGGACCCGCGGGGGCATGACCCCGCGGGGGAAGGTTTGTCGACAAACCCTCCCAGGGATTCAGCCCGCGGCGTGCGGCTTGCGGAACAGGTGCAGCGCGAGGCGCTCGGGGGCGAACCGGCCGCTGGCGTCGGTGATGGTCTCGCCGGTGAAGCCGACGCGGCCGAGCACGCCCGGGCCGTCGCCGCGCGCGGCCGGCAGCTCGGGCACGCTGGTGAAGACCAGCCGGTAGCCAGCCGCGTGCGCGGCGGCGACCACCCGCGGATCGTGGGCGCCGTGCGGGCACGACATCGTCACCGGGGTGGCGCCGACGTGGGTCGCCAGCGCGGTGCGCGCCCCGGTCAGCTCGGCGCCCAGGTCCGGCGCGCGGGTCAGCGGCGTGTGGGTCTTGCCGTGGGCGCCGATCGCGACGAAGTGGCCGGCCAGGTTGCGCAGCTGATCGCCGGTGACCATGTAGCGGACGCCGTCGTCGAGGACCGGCGCCAGCTCGGCCAGCACGCGGGCGCGGGCGTCGGGATCGAGCGCCTCGACCCGCGCGATCACCGCGCGCAGCGGCTCGAGGTCGTCGCGCGCGCCGAACCGCGGCGCCGCCTCGGCCGCGCCGCCGGTCGCCTGCCACAGCGCCGTGGCGCGGGCGGCGTCGAGGCGACCGGCCAGCCAGGCCCCGACGAGGCGCTCCTGGTAGAACGGCTCCTTGCGGCCGACGACGTCGGCCACGACGAACAGCAGCGCCGGCAGCCCCGCGCGCCGCAGGTGGCGCAGCGCGAACTCCTCGTTGTCGCTCCAGCCGTCGTCGAAGGTGATCAGCAGCGGGCGCGGCGGCAGCGGCGGGCCGCCGGCGCGCGCCGCCAGGACGTCGTCGAGCGCGACGACGTGGTAGTGGCGCTTGAAGAACGCCAGGCAGTCGGCGAACAGGTCGTCGCGCAGGCTGTACTCGGGATCGGCGGTGGCCCAGCGCGGATCGCTGGGGGCCAGGACCCGGTGGAACATAATCACCGTCAGCCGATCGCGGTTGCGCCGCCGGTGCCACGCGTCGAGGGCCCCCGAGCGGTAGAGCGCGCGCTGGACCGCGGCGGACTTGGCGAGCTGAGACAGACGAGCGCGGGCGGTCACCGGCCTGTCGTACCGCACCGGCAGCGGTCGGTCCATGCCCGAGCCGTCGTCAGCGCCGCCGCGAGTTGACCGATCTCGGCGCGCCAGCAACAATGCCGCGTGGCTCCGCCGCGGGTGTCCGCGATCATCCCGACCTACCAGCGCCCGGCTGACCTGCGCCTGGCGCTGGCCTCGGTCGTGGCCCAGACCTACCCGGCCGAGGCGCTCGAGATCATCGTCGTCGACGACGGCAGCGCCGACGACGGCGCCGCCCGGGTGTGCGCCGAGCTCGGCGCGCGGGTCCGCTACCTGAAGAAGCCCAACGGCGGGGTGTCGGCGGCGCGCAACCACGGCATGGCCGCGGCCACCGGCGAGTACCTGGCGCTGCTCGACGACGACGACGAGTGGCGCCCGGCCAAGATCGCGCGCCAGGTCGAGCTGCTGACGCGCCGGCCCGAGATCGGCATGGTCATCACCGACGTCGAGCGCATGGACGCCGACCGCGTCGGGTTCGAGATCTTCCGCCGCCGCGAGTTCATCCCCGTCGACGGCTGGGTGCTGCCGCACGTGCTGCGCAACCCGGCGCTGGCGCCGGCGTCGGCGATGCTGCGCCGCGAGGTCTTCGCCGCGACCGGCGGCTTCGACACGACGCTGCGCACCGCCGAGGATCTCGACTTCCACCTGCGGGTGGCGGCGCGGTTCCAGATTGCGGTGATCGCCGAGCCGCTGACTCGCGCGATGCGCGGCCACCAGGGGCTGTCGGCGCTAGCCCGCACCAACCGCGACTACCTCGACGCGATCGAGCGCTTCGTCGACACCCACGCCGCGCAGATCGCGCCGGCCGATCGCGCCGCGGCGCTGTTCTGGGCGTACCTGCGCAACGTCCGCGGCGCGCTGACCGTCGGCACGCTGTCCGACGCCGCGCGGCTGACCGTGCAGGCCGCGCGCTTCGCCCGCACCCCGGCCGAGGCCCGCGAGCTGGCGAAGACCGGCGCGCTGGTGTCGAAGAACGCGGTGGTCCGGGTCCGCCGCGCGCTGGGAGGTCGGTGATGGGGCTGCGCGATCGCGCCGCCCGCGTGCTCCACGCCAGCGGCGCGCTGGGGGCGGCGATGCGCGCGCGCACGCTGCTGCCGCCGCGGTCGGTGGCGATCCTGACCTACCACCACGTCTGCGATCCCGGCCGCGACTACCGCTTCGATCCCGACGTCGCCGACGTGACGCCGGCGCAGTTCCGCCGCCAGCTGGCGATCCTGACCCGGCACTTCACGGTGATCGACCTGCCGACCTTGACCCGCGGGCTCGACGGCGGGCCGCTGCCGCGCAACCCGTGCCTGATCACCTTCGACGACGGCTACCGCTCGAACTACACCGAGGCGCTGCCGGCGCTGCGGGCGGCCGGCGCCACCGCGACGTTCTTCATCACCACCGGCTTCACGACGCACCGCCGGCTGTACTGGTGGGACCGCATCGCCTACGTCGTGCACCAGGCGGCGGGCCCGCGGCTGCGCCTGACCTACCCGTCGCCCATCGAGCTGGCGCTGGCCGATCGCGGCGCGGCGCGGTCGGCGCTGGTCAAGCTGGTCAAGAACACCAAGGACCTCGACCTGGCGCGCTTCCTCGACGAGCTGGCGGTCGCGGCGGCGGTGCCGTGGGACGCGGCGCGCGAGCGGGCGCTGGCCGAGGAGCTGATCATGACCTGGGACGAGGTGCGGGCGATGCGCGCCGCCGGCATGACGATCGAGTCGCACACCCGCGATCACCGCGTCCTCGAGACGATGCCGGCGGCGGCGCTGGCCGAGGACCTGGCCGGCGCCCGGGCCGACCTGGCGCGGGAGGTCGGCGTCGACAGCCGCGCGATCGCGTACCCCGTGGGGCGCACGATCGCCCGCTACCCGGCGGTCAAGGCGGCGGTCGCCGACGCCGGCTACCGGCTCGGCTTCACCAACGCCAGCGGCAAGCTCGACGTGCGTCGGCCGGCCGGGCTCGACCGCCTCAACCTGGCGCGGGTCGCGGTCGACCGCGATCTGACCGACGCGATGTTCTTCGCGCAGCTGGCCGCCCCCGGCTTCGCGTATACCCGCCCCGAGACCGCATGAGCACCAAAGACGATCTGCTGGCCGCCTACCAACACCTGCGCAACGGCGACCTCCGCGCCGCGCTGGTCGAGCTCGACCTCCCGACCCGCGCCGCCGCGGCCCGCGAGCGCGCCGAGCAGACGGTGCGGCGGGCGTGGATGAAGTACGCGCTGCGCACGGTCCGCCAGAACGACGCCCACGATCGCCTCGACCTCGCCTACAAGATGCCCGACCCGTGGCACATGGCGTCGGCGCAGGAGCAGGCGCGCTTCGCCGAGACCAACGCGGTCATCGAGCGCGAGCTGGGCGACCACTTCGGCTCGCTGCTCGAGATCGGCTGCGGCGAGGGCCACCAGACCGAGCACCTCGCGGCGCTGGCCGAGCGGGTGACCGGGCTCGACGTGTCGGCCACCGCGATCGAGCGGGCGCGGCGCCGGCTGCCCGACGCCGAGTTCGCCGTCGGCGACGTCCACGCCCAGCCATGGGCCGAGGAGCGCGGCCGGTTCGACCTGGTGACCGCGTGCGAGGTCATCTACTACATGAGCGACATGCCGCGGTTCCTGCGGACGATGGACCGGCTGGGCCACGCGTGCCTGGTGACCTACTTCGCGCCGGCGGCGCGCAAGGTCGCGGTCCACGTCGACGCGATGCCCGGCGTCGAGCAGTGCACGTTCCGCTACGGCGAGGTCGAGTGGATCGCCGCGTGGTGGCCGGGCGCCGCCGCGCGCGGCGCGTGACGTGCGAACGGCCCGGCCTCGTAGACCCCGAGAATAGCCTCGCTGGCGCTCGGCTACGCGAACACGTAGGCGATGAAGCCGACCGGCACCGCGAGGCCGGCCAGCACGAAGTACTTGCCGCGGCCGAACAGCCCGCGGTCGCCCTTCATCATCGTCATGCCGGTCAGCGCGAGGAAGATCAGCGCCACCGCGAACACGTCGGCGACGTAGGTCCACGCGCCCTTGAGGTTGTTGAGGTGCAGCGCGTTGAGCTGGAACAGCACCGGCCGCCGCGCCACCAGCTTGAGCTTGCCCTTGCCGGTGGTGACGTCGAGCCGGGCCTCCTGCCCGTCGGTGAGGAACACCCGCAGCTCGCGGGCGGTCTCGAGGAAGTGGCCGCGGACGCTGGCGCGATCGAGGCGGAGCCGGTCGATCACCGCGTCGGCCATGACCGCCGGCTCGCCGGCCGGCAGCGGCCCGATGTCGAAGCCGCGCTCGGCGAACGTGTAGCTGGGGTTCCAGTCCTCGATGTGGTTGACCGCGAGGCCCGAGACCCCGTACGCGATGATCAGCGCGACCGCGACGTAGCCGACGTCGCGGTGCAGGACGCGGAGCCACTTGCGCCACATGATCCCGTCGCGCGCGCGGCGGGGCTTGGCCGTGGGCGGCGCGGCGGGGGCGGGGGATGCGGCGTCGGGCGCGTCGGGCGCGGTGGCCGCGGGCGCGTCGGAGGCGCTCACTGCTTGTCGCGGATGAGCGCGCCGGTGCCGTCGATGCGCACGACGCTGATCGGCGCGGTCACCGACGCGGGGTCGAAGGGCTCGCCCTTCTCCTCGGCCTGGTACTTCGCGTACGCGACCGAGTCCTCGAGCGACATGTCCTTGACCGACAGCACGCCCTCGGCGACCGCCCACTTGCCCTTGGCGTCGAGCGGGAAGACCATCTCGCCGTCGACGACCTTGAAGCGGAGCTTCTCGCCCGGGTTGGGGCCGGCCATCTCGAACCAGCAGCCGCGCTTGGGGCACACGTCGACGATCATGCCCTCGGCGCGCACGGTCTTGCCGGCGAAGTCCTTGGGGTTGGCGAGGATCGTGGCGATCGGCGTCGAGTCGGGCAGCTTGACGCCGGCGCCGAACGACTGGCCGGCGGCGGTGGCCGCGCCGGTGCCCTCGGGCTTGGCCGCGGCGGCGCCGGCGCCCTCGGGCTTGGCGGCCGCGGTGGGCGCTGCGGCCGGCTTGGCGTTGGCGTCGGCCTTGGGGCCCTTGGAGCAGCCGGCGGCGGCCAGGGCCGCGAGAAGGGCGAACGAAGCGAAGCGGAGCGTCATGGGTCCTCGGCGGTGAAGCTGGCGCATCCTCGGTCGCGACGCCGCGGCTGTCAACGCTGGCGTGGCGGGCGGCGGGGCCGGCGGGCGCGACAAATCGACCGGGTTCAGGCGTGCGTCAGGCCGGCTTCAGCGCCCCGCCAGATCGCGGCCGTCGAATCAGGTCATGACCAAGCCACCCCGTCGTTCGCCGCTCGATCGCTTCACGATGCTCGGCCGCCCGGAGTCGCGCCCGCGGGGCAGCGACCTGGCCCGCCGCGACTTCTTGCGTCGCCTCGGCTGGGGGCTCGCGGCGATCCCGCTGGTCCAGGCGGCGGCGTGCACCGACAGCGACGTCGCGGCCGGCCCCGACGCCGCGAGCACCGGCGACGGGGCGGCGGTCACCGACTGGGCCAGCGGCGGGACGGCGGCGATGACCGGCAAGGCGTCGTACCCCGACCCGTTCACCGCGGCGCTGACGTCGTGCGCGCTGGTCGCGACCACGACCGAGGGGCCGTGCACCACCAGCGACGATCAGGTGCGCGAGGACGTCTCCGAGGGCTGGACCGGGCTGCCGGTGCGGCTGCTGCTGAAGGTGGTCGACAGCGCGTGCGCGCCGCTGGCCGGCGTGACCGTCAAGATCTGGCACACCAACCTGGCCGGCAGCTACTCGGGCGAGACCCCCAACCCGACGATGTGCTTGACGAACCAGTCGTACAGCAGCGCCGACTTCTTCCGCGGCGTGCAGACCACTGACGCCAGCGGCGTGGTCGGGTTCGACACCTGCTTCCCCGGCTGGTACCGCGGGCGCGCGGTCCACATCCACTTCCAGGTCAAGCAGGGCGCGACCAGCTACCGGGTGTCGCAGCTGTTCTTTCCCGAGGCCGTCACCAGCGCGATCTTTGCCAGCCACGCCGAGTACGCCGGATACGGCCAGCCCGATACGACGTTCAGCGACGACAACATCATCGCGGGCATCGCCAGCGCGGACCGCGATCGCCACGTCCTCACGGTGGCGCGGATGACCGATGGCGCGATGCTCGCGTCGAAGGTGGTGACGGTCGCCGGCTAGGGCCGGGTGTCCGGGGCCGGACACGCGCGCGTGTCCGGTGTCCGGCCGGAAGCCGGACGAAACCGGACGTCGTGTCCGAGATTCGGACATCCGGCGCGTGGCGTCGCGGGGTTGCGGCTGGCGCGCGGCTTGCTGAGGTGTCGGGCATGCTGGACGGCGGTGAGGGCGGAGAGAAGGCGGGGGCAGCGGCAGCCGGCGCGGCGGCGGACAAGGACGACTGGCGCGAGGTCGACCGGACGCTGCGCGGCCTGGCGCGGCGGCGGGCGGCGCTCGACGTCGAGGAGGCCGGGTGGCTGCGGCGCGCGCGGGCGGCCGGCGTGCATCGCCACCTGGGGTTCGCGACGTTCTTCGA